>NZ_JBSOQY010000018.1:0-289 GCF_053819205.1 Tsuneonella sp. HG249 | reverse complement strand
GAACATTGAGATTGAAGACATTGAAGTGAATAGCGCCTAGTGATCTAGACGCCTTCATTGTTTGTTTTTTGCTGTCGTTCGAAGTTCACAGGTGACAACATGGGGTTTGTGGCGTGCTTTCGCACGGGGTTATAGAATTTCGATGTAGTCGAACTCATCCTGCCGAGCTTCTGCGCGGGTTTTTTATGTCCGCCTTCGGATCCGTTCGCGTTTGAGCAGGTTAAGGAAGCTCTCAGCGAACGCATTATCATGGCAGTTCCCGCGCCTGCCCATTGAGTGCTTGAGATTG
>NZ_JBSOQY010000017.1:0-303 GCF_053819205.1 Tsuneonella sp. HG249 | reverse complement strand
TCGCTGCAGAACACGGTCACGTCCGTGCCCAACAACCAGGCGGCGCAGCTCAAGGTGGCCGATATTGCGGTGACGGACGATGGGCTCGGCACCAATACGCTGGGGCTGACAGGCGCGAACGCCGCGTTGTTCGAGATCGTCGGCTCGCAGCTGTTCCTCAAGGCAGGCCAGACGCTGACCGCGGGTAATGCGCTTCAAGTCGCGGTGACAGTCGATGACACCACGGTCGGCGGCACTCCCGACGCGACAAGCAATACATTGTCGATCACCGTCACCGCCACCAACCAGCCACCCACCGCGGTG
>NZ_JBSOQY010000016.1:0-354 GCF_053819205.1 Tsuneonella sp. HG249 | reverse complement strand
GCTCAACATCGTCAAGGAGGCGGCGGCCGGCCAGGTGGCCGATACCGCGGGCGAGAAGATCAACTACACGATCAGCGTCCAGAACACCGGCAACCAGACGCTCACCAACGTGGTGGTGACCGATCCCAACGCCGATGCCGGCAGCATCCTCTACGTCTCGGGCGACGCCAACACCGATGGCGAGCTCGATGTCGGCGAGACCTGGAACTACACCGCGCAGCACACGGTGACCCAGGCCGAGATCGACAGCAACGGCGGCGGCGACGGCGACCTCGACAACGTGGCGACCGCCGACTCGACGCAGACCGATCCGGACACCGACGACGCCACCGTCCCGGTCGACCAGAACCCGTC
>NZ_JBSOQY010000015.1:0-868 GCF_053819205.1 Tsuneonella sp. HG249 | reverse complement strand
TCTTACCATAGTAGCCAGCTTGCTCAGTCATGATTCAATGCCCTCAGAAATCAGTTTGAGCACCAGAAGTTAACGGGTCGACGAACCTATTCTATTGCCATTGAAGTCAGTTTTTTGACAGATTCATTCAACTTCGTGCGCGGCCGGGATCTCCCTTGGATTGGAAAATTCAGACAAGAACCTCGGCTATTGCGGGCTGCTACAGGCCTCATGTTCAGGCGCGAGAAGCCCATCAGCCAATTCAACTGCTCGCGGTCGCTGCCTGCGAAGTGATTCGTTGTTAGGAACCGTTGCATGTCTGGCTCCAGCGTCGATCCCGAGACACTTCCCAGCCAGGGTCAGGTCTCATAAGTTGATTCAGAGGGCGCAGGAAGATGCCCGACAGACCAAGCTCATCCACGAGGCACGGGAAGAGTGGCAGGGTGTACGGCAACCGCATCTGCATGATGTTCTGCTTGATCAGGGTGAGCAGAGCTGTCCCAACCGTGTGGCTCGCCTTGCATGGCAAGCCGGGATCAAAGCTCAAGTTGGCTATAAGCGGCGTCCAGACAGCTATTGTGGCACGCCATCAGTTGTGATCGACAATACGTTGGATCGCCAGTTTGCAGTGTCAGCGTCCGACGCAGCATGGGTAACAGACACCACCTTCATCAGAACGCATGAGGGCTTCGCTTACCTCTCAGTGGTGATCGATCTCTATTCACGGCGGTGGTTGGTTGGCAGATACAAAGTCGGCAGACCGCTGATCTGGTCTGCCAGGCACTGCTGATAGCGGTGTGGCGCAGAAAGCCGAAGAACGTAGTTCTGATCCACTCCATCAGGGCTCACAGTTTATCTCCCGCGAATGAACCTGGCTCCTCCATGCCCA
>NZ_JBSOQY010000014.1:0-957 GCF_053819205.1 Tsuneonella sp. HG249 | reverse complement strand
TGTCGAAAATTTGTTTCTTCTGTATGCAAACGACGCCTCAGAGTACTCATTGAGCACCCTAAAGCTCGACAAATTTCTGGCTCAGTGGACAGCTTTTCATTTGACATCTGCAGAAGCATTTCCTTGACTCTGTTTTTTGTACTTGAGTGGCGCCTTTCAAGGGTGTTGCTCAGCTTGTCCTCTAATCTCATGCGTGACCAACGGTCATCGAATTTCAATTGCATACGAAACAAGCTGCGATTGAATGAAATTGAATAGTTTTTCTGCCCAAATAGCGTTTCTGTTCCAAACGCCTTTCCAACCTCATCCATATTGTCCGGTCTATCGTTCTTGAATGAAGTTTGGCATGGATATACTTCGGAATTGGTTAACTCTTGGACCCAGGTAACCAGGGCAGCCATGCCTCTTGTAGCTAGAAAGTGTTGACTGAATGGTGGCAGCTTGTGCCCAAGAATCACGAATTTGATGGTGTCAGGATCTCGGACAACGGAAACTTCGTTGATCCACAAAGATATCTTGTAGAATTTGGCGCCAATCGTTAGCGCTTGTTCCAGCGTGCGGCTAGCCATCATGGCGAAACCTAGTGTTCCATAACAGGTCAGGTGTTGGCGCATTCCCAAAATCACGCCGTTGGCAGGATCATCGTCTATCTCCAGCAAGTTTTGAATTGCTCGGAGTTCTTGCCAGACCTGAATTTCGCAATATGGGTCTTCAATATCATCCAGATCTAATTCCGTTCCTTTCAGGATTTCGAGGGCTGGAATGTCGTGTTCGCGCGCGAAATCAACAAGGAGTCTCAACGATGTAACTTGTCGAATATCTGAAAATTCTTTTTTGTATGAGATGTGGGTCATTTTCGCGTCACCAAAGTTGAGACCACTTGTCTCCGATTGGAGCGGCAATGACAAGACTTCACCTGACTTCGGATCGATGAACTGGGCCATAGGCGCTGACGGG
>NZ_JBSOQY010000013.1:0-1280 GCF_053819205.1 Tsuneonella sp. HG249 | reverse complement strand
TGACCTGCCCCATTAGGGTGGTCCACCGGTTAAGTTAGAGTTCCGGCGGTTGTTGTCGCCCTGCTGGGCGGCCTGAAGCGTAGCGTAAGGCAGTCTAGCAGGGCGAGGCAAGATAGTTTGTGGTGCTGGCGGCTGGTATCCGAGCGATGAGTGCGGTCGGACGGTGTTGTAGTGGATGCGCCAGCGCTCGATCATGATGACCGCTTCCTTCAATGTGTAGAAGATCTCCCCATTCAATAGCTCGTCCCTGAGCTTGCCGTTGAAGCTTTCGTTGTAGCCATTCTCCCATGGCGATCCCGGCTCGATGTAGAGCGTCTTCACGCCGATCCGACCTAGCCAATCGCGTACGGCATTGGCGGTAAACTCAGCCCCGTTGTCGCTACGGATATGATCGGGTGGGCCATGGCGCTGGAACAGCTCAGTGAGCACGGCCAGCACATCATCGCTCTTGAGCTTGCGCTGGACATGGATCGCCAGGCACTGCCTCGAGTGCTCGTCGATTACTGTCAGCATGCGGAACGCCTTCCCGTCATGGGTGCGATCCATGACAAAGTCATAGCTCCACACATGGCCGCTATACTGCGGACGCAGCCGCACACATGATCCGTCGTTGAACCACAGACGACCGCGCTTGGGCTGCCTCTGCGGCACCTTGAGCCCTTCACGACGCCAGATCCGCTCGACCCGCTTGACGTTCACCACCCAGCCTTCATTCCGCAGCAGCGCCGTGATCCGACGATAGCCATACCGGCCATATTGCTGGGCCAGCCGGATTATCGCTGAAGTCAGCGGCTTCTCATCGGCTGGCGGTGTGGGCAACTTGCGCTGGGTCGAGCGGTGCTGGCCAACGACCTTGCAGGTACGACGCTGGGATACACCCAATGCCTCCTGTACATGATTGATGGCCAGCCGACGCCGCGAAGGGCTCAGTACTTTCCCTCGACAACCTCCTTCAGGATCAGCGCATCGAGCGTGAGATCAGAGACTGCCTTCCTCAGCCGCTGGTTCTCCTTCTCCAGATCCTTCAGTCGTCTTGCCTGGCTGACCTTCAGCCCGCCATACTCACGTCGCCAGCGATAATAGCTCTGCTCCGAGATCCCCAGCGACCGGCTGATCGCGCCGACCTTCTCTCCTTGCGAGAGCCGAACTTCGGCCTCACGCAGCATCCCGATAATCTGTTCTGGCGTGTATCTCTTCCGTGCCATTCAGCAGCTCCTTTCAAGCCGTAAATAGCCGGTTCTCTAACTCTCAAAATGGACCACTTTCTTGGGGGAAGGTCA
>NZ_JBSOQY010000012.1:0-1422 GCF_053819205.1 Tsuneonella sp. HG249 | reverse complement strand
GGTCGCGTCCGTCAAGGTGGTGTAATTTCGGCTGTGGCCGTGGGCCATCGTCAGGCGGCTTTGGCGGTGATGTGTAGGGGCTGATTTTCCTCCTCGATCATGGGTTGGTTGAGTTCGGCCATGCCTTCGATCTGCATGTATCGGTGCTGGAGCTGCCACTCGTCGTTCTGCTCCATCAGCACAGCCCCGACGAGGCGGATGATGCTGTCTTCGTTCGGGAAGATTCCGACGACGTCGGCGCGGCGCTTGACCTCCTTGTTGAGCCGCTCGAGCGGATTGGTTGAGTGTAACTTCGTGCGGTGCTGGGTGGGGAAGCCGGTGTAGGCGAGCACGTCGGTTTCGGCCTCGTCCATGCAGGCGCCGAGCTTGGGCCAACGGGTGCGCAACTGGTCGGCGACCTGTCGCCAGACCTGCGTTGCGCTTTTCTGATCGGGCTGCAGGAAGACCTGGCGGATCGCGGCGGCGACGACAGTGTTCTGGCCCTTGGGCACATAGGACAGGGCATTGCGCATGAAGTGCACCCGGCAGCGCTGCCAGGTGGCGCCCATGACGCGGGTGATCGCGCCCTTGAGGCCCTCGTGAGCATCGGAGATGACCAGCTTCACGCCGGTAAGACCGCGCCGAACAAGGTCCTTCAGGAAGTCGGACCAGAAGACCTCCGCTTCCGAGGGGCCGATATGCAGGCCGACGATCTCGCGCCGGCCCTCGGTGTTGACGGCCATGGCGATTATTGCGGCAACGCTGATGATCCGCCCGCCTTCGCGTACCTTGAGATAGGTGGCATCGAGCCAGAGATACGGCCATTCGCCGGTGAGCGGGCGTTTCAGAAAGGCATGGACGCGCTCGTCAATGTCCTTGCAAAGCTTGGAGACGGTGGACTTGGAGATGCCGGTCATGCCCATGGCCTGGACGAGTTCATCGACCCGCCGGGTGCTGACCCCGCCGATCCACGCTTCCTGGATCACCGCAACCAGCGCTTTCTCGACCATCTTGCGGGGCTCAAGGAAGCCCGGAAAATAGGACCCAGCACGCAGCTTGGGGATTTTCAGGTTCAGCGTGCCTACCCGGGTATCCAGCGAACGGTCGCGATAGCCGTTGCGCCAGGTCGCGCGCTCGCTGCTGCGTTCGTGGCGACCCGCGCCGATCAGGCCATCAACGTCGGCCTCCATGATCAGCTGCAGCACGTTCTCGGCGATGGTGCGCAAAAAATCCGGTTGGCCGCCCTTTGCAGCCAGCTCTTCGATCAGTAATCTGTCCTCGGTCATCGGGAACTCCTCTTCGTCACGGTTGAAGTGTGCAAACTCCACCATAACGATGAACCCGGTGGCCACCAGCGACGCCGCATTCCGGGGTGGGGCATGCCCCACCCCGGAATACACCATCGCCTACACCGGAAATTACACCACGAGCGCGGACGCTAAC
>NZ_JBSOQY010000011.1:0-1860 GCF_053819205.1 Tsuneonella sp. HG249 | reverse complement strand
CCGAGTTCGAGCGCCTGCCGCTGCCGGAGAATTTCCGGGCCGTGGTCGAAGGCGTCGGCCCTACCAAGCCGCCGCCGAAGCAGCCGCGCCAGCGCGTGCAGCCGAAGCCGAAAGGTGCGCGTCCGCAAGGCGAAGCGCCAAGGGACAACGCCCCCAAGCGCAAGCACCCGAACCGCAAGGGCAAGCCTGCGCATGGCGGCGCTCAGGGCAGGCCGGCTGGCGGCAATCGTCGGCGCGGCAACCGTCGCGGCAGGCCCGGTGGCCAGTCGCGCTCGGCCAGCGCGTAACGCATTCGCTACTCGATACGAAAGCATGTCTTGCCAGCTGTAACGGTTGGCAGGCGGCTTTCGTGCCGCCATATCGCCCTGACCAACTGCGGAGCGGCCCATGGCTGAAGACTACGACTACGACCTGTTCACCATCGGCGCCGGATCGGGCGGCGTGCGCGCCAGCCGTGTCGCCGCGTCGCATGGCGCAAGGGTTGCGGCAGCGGAAGAATTCCGGGTCGGCGGAACCTGCGTAATCCGCGGCTGCGTGCCGAAGAAGATGCTCGTCTATGGTTCGATGTTCGCTGAGGAGCTGGGCCATGCGCAGAACCTCGGCTGGACGATCGAAGGAAAGAGCTTCGGCTGGGCAACACTGCGCGATTTCGTGAACGCCGATGTCGACCGGCTGGAGGGGCTTTACGGCCAGACGCTCGCCAATCACGAGGTCGAGGTCTTTGCAGAGCGCGCGACCATCACCGGCCCGCATTCGGTCAGGCTCTCCAGTGGCCGCGAAGTCACTGCGAAATACATTCTTGTTGCCACGGGCGCGCGGCCTGCCATGCCGCAGTTTCCCGGTGTCGAACACTGCATCAGCTCAAACGAGGTCTTCCATCTCGCCCGGCAGCCGCAATGCCTGATGGTTGTCGGCGGCGGATATATCGCGATGGAATTCGCCGGGATTTTCAACGCGCTGGGGAGCGAGGTAACGGTGGTCAACCGGACCGACCGGATCCTGCGGTCCTATGACGAACAGATCGTCGATAGAATGCTCCATATCGCCATGGGGCGCGGGATCGATTTTCGCATGCACAGCCAGATCAAGTCGGTTGAGAAGGATGCGGATGGCTGCCTGCAGGTCGATCTGGGCGGCGCCCGGCCGGTCGCGGTCGACCAGATACTGATCGCCACGGGCCGTTCACCCAATACCGAAGGGCTGGGGCTCGAGAATGCAGCTATCGAACTGGGCAAGGGCGGAGAGATTCCGGTCGACGAATACAACCGCACAAGCTGCGACAGCATCTATGCCGTGGGCGACGTTACCGATCGTGTGCAGCTGACGCCGGTCGCAATCCGCGAAGGCCATGCCTTCGCCGATACCGTCTTTGGCGGAAAGCCGCGCACGATCGATTATTCGGCCATTCCCAGCGCCGTTTTCAGCCAGCCGCCGCTTGCAGGCGTGGGCCTGACCGAAGCAGAGGCGCGGCGCGTCCATGGCGACGTGAAGGTCTATTCCTCCGATTTCCGTCCGATGAAGAACATCTTCTCCGAACACCCCGAGCGCGGGCTTTATAAGATGATCGTCGACGAAACCTCCGAGAAGATCCTCGGCATCCACATGATCGGCCCCGAAGCGCCCGAGATCCTGCAGGTTGCAGCCGTGGCGGTTAAGGCCGGGCTGACCAAGCAGGCCTTTGACGACACTGTCGCCCTGCATCCGAGCATGGCCGAGGAACTAGTGCTGCTGAAATAGTGCAATTCGCCTGCTGCCAGGGCGCAAGAAGTCGACTAGCATTGTTCCCGACGGATGTTGGGGAAGGATGGGCATGAGTCGTCTTTATGATCAAAATCACCGCAAACTTCAGGATGAGTTCGG
>NZ_JBSOQY010000010.1:0-2210 GCF_053819205.1 Tsuneonella sp. HG249 | reverse complement strand
GCCGGATTGTCGCCCACCGCCTCACGCAGCAGGTCGAGCCGGCGTACGGTGCTTTCGCGGCCGGACAGCACCGCGAGGACTTCGGGCGCGCCCGACAGGTCGAGCCGTACCACCACACTGGCATCGGGCTGGCGGATCAGGAACGCGCGGCTGTGCGCGGGAAGACTGCGGATCAGCGCCAGTTCGTGGCTGGTGAGCCCGAAGCCATCGCAATAGTCCTCGCTGCGCGCGCGGGCGTTGGGCATGAAGATCATCGTCGCGGTCTGCTCGACCAGCGCAGTGGCGATGCGGCTGTCGAGCGCGTCGCGCGCCGACTGGGTGGCGAACCCGACCAGCGCGTTGCGCTTGCGCAGCGTCTTGAGCCAGTCGCGGATGCGCGCGGCGAACACCGCATCGTCCAAGGCCTTCCAGCCTTCGTCGATGAGGATCATCGTCGGCTTGCCGTCGAGCCGCTCCTCGATCCGGTGGAACAGGTACATCATCGTCGGCGTGCGCAGTCGGGGGTTCTCGAGCAGCGCGGTCATGTCGAACCCCAGCACGCGCTGTGAGAGGTCGAGCTGGTCGCTGGCATTGTCGAACAGCCATGCGTGCTCGCCGGTGCCGATCCACGCGGACAGGCGATCAGCGAGGTCGCCGGGTTGCGGCCGCTTGGCGCCGCTCAGCAACTCGCGGAAATGCTTCAGCCTCCGCAAGCTGGGGTCGTTGGCGTAGGCCGCATCGACGGCACCGGCGACGGTCGCCAGCTCTTCCGGCCCGTCAGCCTGCAGCAGCACGGACAGCCAGTCGCGCAGGAACGCCCGGTTGGCGGGATTGTCGGGCAGCGCGAGCGGGTTGAACCCGGTCGGTTCGCCGCTGGCGATACGATCGTAGCGCCCGCCGATGCCGCGGATGAACAGCTCGGCCCCGCGGTCCTTGTCGAACAGGATCGTGCGGGGGCTGAACTTCTGCGCCTGCGCGGCGAGGAAGTTCATCACCACCGTCTTGCCGCTGCCCGAAGGGCCGATGACGGTGAAGTTGCCGAGGTCGCCGTTGTGGAAGTTGAAGAAGAATGGCGTCTGGCTGGTGGTTTGCAGCAGCGTGACCGCCTCGCCCCAGTGATTGCCGTCGGCCTGGCCGAGGGCCATGCCGTGCAAGGACCCGAAGCTCGCCATGTTGGCGCTCGAGATCATTGCGCGGCGGGCGATGTACGCCTCGTTGCCGGGGAATTGGCCCCAGAACGCGGGCTCTAGATTGGTATCCTCGCGCACGACGATGGCGCCGGTGTCGGCCAGCGCGGCGGCGCAGGCGGCGGTCGCCTCGTCGAGCTGCGGCAGGGTCTTCTCGCGCACGAGCACGGTCAAGTGATGGTCGCCGAAGCCGACGGCGCCGTTCCCCAGAGCATCGCGTGCGGCGAGCATGTCCGCGCGCTCGACCATCGCTTCTTCGTCGGCCGACTTCAGCCGGCGGATAGCAAGGTCCATCCGCTCGCGGGCGGTGGTCCGCTCGGACGGCGCGTAGCTTTCGGAGACGATCATCTCGAACGGCTGGCGCAGCAGCGCGTCCAGCAGGCCGGGGCTGGTCGCCTCGGGGTAGTCCTTCAAGGATAGGATCGCGGCGAAATCGGGCTCGCCCGAGCCGCGCAGCTCCATCGCGTCGAGCCCGAAGCTCGCGCGGCGATAAGGCAGCATCTGGCCGATGTCGGTCTCGTCGGCCGGGCGGCGCACCGGGCGCATCTCGCCGTTGTAAAGCGCAGAGAGCAGTTCCAGGATTTCGTTGTTGGTCGCCCCGCTCGGGCCCTCGTAGTCACCCAGCACTGCGGCGCCATAGGCCTGGAGGGAGGCGACAAGACCGGTGGCGGCGGCCTTCAGCGCGCGAACGTCCTTGGGATCGGCCTCGATCTCGCGGCTACCCTTGCGGCTCCACAGCTTGCTCGCCTTTTCGGCCAGCCCCGCCTTGCCGCGCGCCGGCCGGCGGATGAGGGTGACGAACTGGTCGTTGACGAACAGCGACCCGCTGCCGAGCCGTTCCTTCCAGCGCCGGTCGATGTGCGCGGCGAGCGGATCGGGGAACTCGGCCTCGAGCTCGATCTGCACCCGGCGGCGCACGACGTGATGGTAGAGCACGAAGCGCGCGTCGAGCGTCGAGCGCAGCATGACCTCGCGAGTGGCCGCGTGGTGGTTGAGCGCGTCGGAATCCTCGGTCTCGAACAGCAGGCCGGGGACCTGCAGCGC
>NZ_JBSOQY010000009.1:0-2418 GCF_053819205.1 Tsuneonella sp. HG249 | reverse complement strand
GGCGCAAATGATACTCGATGAAGCCGAATCTTACACCTAGCGCAATCGATCAACCAGGCGTCCATCCAGAATTGATGCAAGCTGAAGGAACGCCCCGGTGTGCAATGCGCGCCGCAGATCAGGCTTGAGGACAATGTGCAGACGCCGGGTGTGGAGTTCAACGCTGGAAGGTCGTGATCGTGTGGGCGCAATCACAGACACCAGGTTAGCGTATTAGTCTTGTGCCGATTTGAGCAAAAGTTGCAGCGAAGGATTAGAAAGGTTGGGATCGTGGATAGGGCAAGAGCTATTGCAAAACTTACGGCACCCGGAAGAAAGTATGAACTGCAAAATGTCTGTGTGAATGGAAACGAGGTAAAGTGGTTCGTAAACGCACCCACCTCGCTCAGACAGCTGATTAGCGAAGCGCGCTGCGAGAAGACATTTTTTGTCTATAATGATGAGCGCTACACGTTTGAGGAATTCTATCAGCGTGCGTCAAATCTGGGCAGACGCCTGATCGATGACTATGGAGTCAAACCTGGCGACCGGGTCGCAATTGGCCTTCGCAACTACCCTGAATGGGCGCTCGCATTTGCGGCGATAACTTCTATCGGAGGGATCGTCGCGGGGCTCAATGCATGGTGGGAATCGGACGAGCTTGAGTATGGCATTAGGCATATCGGGGCAAAGGTGGCCATAGTCGACCAGGAACGGCTTGACAGAGTCAAACTCCAAAGTGGTCTTGATTTTCTGACTCTTATTTCGGTCCGTTCAGAGCCATGTGACCGTGCCACACCCATCGATCAGCTTCTGCGTCAGCACGGCGAGCTTCCCGATATCCAAATCGAACCCGATGATGATGCGGTCATCTTGTTTACATCGGGATCGACTGGCCACCCCAAAGGGTCCGTCTCGACGCACCGCAACATCATTGCGGCGCTCTTGTCCATGGAGCTTGATCTGGCAGTTTTGGCAACAATCCACGGTGGCGCGCCCAAAGGGCAATCGAAGCCGCATTATCCGGACGCAGCCTTGCTTGGCATGCCGCTTTTTCACGTCAACGGACTTCTTGCTGTATTGCTGACCAGTTTCCGCAGAAAGCGGAAGACTGTTGCGATGTACAAATGGGACCCGAATGTCGCTGTCGAGTTGGTTGAGGCAGAAAAAATTGTCAGCTTTGTTGGAACGCCCGCAATGACGGGAGACATTATGCTGGCGGCGCAAAAGCAGGATAAAGATGTGAGCAGCTTGCTCGCCGTGGGTGGCGGCGGATCGGCGCGCGCTGAATCTCAAGTGAAGGGCATTGACGAGACATTCAAGAATGCAAAGCCGAACACCGGATGGGGGATGACTGAAACCAACTCGATCGGCACGTCGATCGGTGGCGAAGAATATCTAATGCGACCATCCAGTTCGGGCAGGGTGAGCGCGGTTCTTGAGCTCGGAATTGTTGACAGCGACGATAACTTTGTAAAGGCCGGAGAGCGCGGAGAATTGCTTGTTCGAGGAACCTCGGTGATTCACAAATATTGGGACCGACCAGATTCGAGCGGCGATTTTCTGGAAGGTGGTTGGTTCAGGACGGGAGATATCGCTTATCTCGACGAAGATGGATATCTCTACATCGTAGATCGGTTGAAACAGATCATCATTCGGGGTGGTGAAAATATCGGTTGCGCCGAGGTGGAATCGGCAATGTTAAACGATCCGGCAATTATTGAGGTCAGCGTTTACGGCGTAGCCGACCAAAGGCTGGGCGAGGATGTTGCGGCGACAATATATGTTGATCGGGAAGTAGACGTCGACGCCATAAGATCAAATCTGAAGCTCAAGATTGCCGGTTTCAAAATCCCAAAGCACATCCGGGTCACAACCGAGCCATTGGTTCGTATCGCGTCCGGTAAGATTGATAAGAAGACGATCCAAAAAGATCATCAAAAACTCCTAGATTTGGAGTGACGCAGATGAATATTCCAGGCTGTCACAATGTGACTGATTTTCATCGTCTCGCCCAGCGTCGAATTCCATTTCCAGTGTTCGATTATTTTGACGGCGCGGCCGAGTATGAAATCACGCGATGGCGCAACAGAGAGGCTTATGAGAGCTGCGACTGTTCCCCGTCAGCGTTCATGAGACAGATTAGCGGTTGAAGTTTAGGAGGGTTTTGGTTCTCGTCGTAGTGACGAAGGAACGAACATGAGAACCAAAAGTCGAGGTCGAAGCGCCCTGCCGAGTAGGTTGTAGCTTGAGCAGTGGAATCGCTAGGATGTATTCGCTTTGCGCCAACGACCGGGTGCCATTCCACCGACCCGTTTAAAAGCTCGACAAAAACTACCTGCTTCAGAGTATCCAAGCGTGTAAGCGATCTGCTCTAATGTCATGGTTGATGATAATAAGAGCTGGCAAGCACGTTCAAAAATAACTTCGGACTGGATT
>NZ_JBSOQY010000008.1:0-7730 GCF_053819205.1 Tsuneonella sp. HG249 | reverse complement strand
CCCGCATGCATCCGCTGCCGGACACCACGCTCAACGCCAGCGAACTCAAGTACCGCGACTTCCTGACCGTGGCGCTCAAGATCAAGTCGGAGGACCTGTTCCCCGACAACTGGATCTACATCCACGACAGCAAGGTCAAGGTCGGCCGTGTGCAGAACTTCCGCTCGTGGAGCCCGGAGATGGTGCCGGATCCGAGTGTGGCATGCGTCGGTCTCGAATACTTCTGCTTCGAAGGTGACGGGCTGTGGTCCATGGCCGACAACGACCTGATCGAACTGGCGGCGAAGGAAATGAAGATCCTCGGCCTGCTCGATCCCAAGGATGTGGTCGGCGGCGCGGTGGTGCGCCAGGAAAAGGCCTATCCCGTCTATGACGAGGATTACGCTGCCAACGTCGCGGCGATGCGCTTCGAGCTTGAGGAGAAGCACCCGACGCTGCACCTCGTGGGGCGTAACGGAATGCACCGCTACAACAACCAGGACCACGCGATGATGACCGCGATGCTCACAGTCGAGAACATTCTCGCCGGCGAGCGGGTCTATGACACCTGGTGCGTCAACGAGGACGCCGAGTATCACGAGGCGGGCGACGAAGGCGCCGAGAAAGCCATCCCCGCGCGCGAGACCACGCTTCAACCCACGCCCGATCAGGCCGCTGCGCTGGCCTCGGTCCGCGAGGTGCCGAAGCGGGTACGGGCCTAAGGCCGACGCCATGGCACTCGCTGACCGCCTGCCCTCGGTGCGGGCCCTCGTATTCCCGAAGTACCTTGTGGCCAGCGTGGTGGCGCTGGCGGCCGACGTCGCGCTGTTCCTGCAGCTGATTGCCATGGACATGAGCCCAGCGCCGGCCTCGGCCATCAGTTACTCGGTGGGCATATTCGTCCACTGGCTTCTCTCGAGCCGGATCGTTTTCCATGGACGCGTCGCGCGCGGAAGGAGGGCCCGCGCCGCCCAGCAGCTGCAGTTCGTCGTGTCGGCCCTGATCGGGCTGGCGCTGACCACCGGCATCGTGGCGACTGGCTCCTATCTCGGGCTCGACCCGCGTCTCGCCAAGCTCGTCGCAATCGGCGTCAGCTTCGTGGCGGTGTGGCATATCCGCAATCGGTACGTCTTTCGCACCGGGCATCGCGGTATGGTGGACCTCTAGCGCGCGATGTCCACCCGACCCAGCCCCGTGGATGGGAGCCCGGCCCGGGCCAAAACCCATCTCGGGAGGTTCTTGACAGTCGCCAGCATCGCGCTGGCGACGCTGCTGCTCGCCTGGCCGGCCGTAGTGAACCGCGGCCCCTTCCTGATCGCCGACACCACCGGTTACTTGCGCAGCGCGGACGCAGCAATCTCGAGCACCCTGTCCTACCGCTCGATCTGGTCGGACAAGCGCGACGCCTACGCGCCCGGCGCTCGCGGGGAAGTCCCCGCCGCGTCGGCCGCGCTTCCTGCGGCGGCGCAACCGGCGCATCCGCCACTCATCGGCCGATCGATCTACTATGGCGCGCTGATCTACGGCCCAGTGGTGCTGTTCGGCGAATTCGCTGGCATTGTTCTACAGTGCGCGCTGTGCGCGATCGTGGTCTGGCTCGCGCTTGTCCCCTTCCTCGGGGCCAGCGGCCCGCGGCGTCTCGCCGGCTACTTCGGGACGATCGCCTTTCTCGCTTTGGGCACTTCGCTGCCGTTCACGGCCACATTACTGGTGCCCGATTACCTGACGGGCCTGGCTACCGTCGCCTTTGTATCGCTGCTGTTGTTCCGGGATGCATACGATCGCTGGCAGACAGCAATTCTAGTCGGCGTCATCTTGCTCGCAGCGCTGTCGCACAGCTCCAACCTGCCGCTGCTGCTCGCCCTGGCTGCGGCCGGATTGTTCGTCCGCCGGATGAACCTTCTCCGCGCCACCGCCATCCTGGCGGCGCTGTGCGCGGTTGCGCTCGGATCCGCGGGCGAGGCTCTATTCGTCTCGGCAGTCGAGGCGAAGACGGGTTTGACCCCGATCCGCCCGCCTTTTCTCACCGCGCGCCTGATCGCCGACGGGCCCGGCTTCGCGTTCATGCGGACACGGTGCGACAGCGAGCCCTTCGAAGTCTGCCGGTACATCGCGCGCACGCCCCACGACAGCGACCAGTTCCTGTGGAGCGAAGGCGATGAAGGCGTGTTCTCGACCTCGAGCTTTGCGTCGCAAACCCGGCTTTCCCACGAAGACATGAAGTTCGCCCTAGCGACCTTCAGGCAATTTCCGTTGCAGACCCTCGATTCGAGTGCAAGGGCGTCCGTGAAGCAGCTCTTCGCCAGCGACCTTCGCATCTGGCGCGGCAACTCCGGGGGACCTCCGCACTACAATCTCGCCAATCTCCCCGCTCCCGTTGCCAAGCGAATGGGGGATACGCTGAGCTATCGCGGCGCGATGCCGGTCGAGCCGTGGCAGTCGATCAGTCCGCTGGCCGCGCTGGCCGCCCTCGCGGCAGCGGTCTGGTGCATGCTCGAGAGCCGCAAAGGCAACAATGGGCGCATTCGGCGGATAGGCCTGGGACTGGCCCTGGTCGTGTTCGCCATCGTCGTCAACGCGGCGATCGCCGGGGGCCTTTCCAAGCCTGACGCGCGGTACAGCCTCCGCGTCATCTGGGTACTGCCCTTCTTTGCGTACCTGCTCGCCTGGATAACGCTACAGGGACGTCGTCGCTAGCGGCGCCCCTGCCGGGCGGGTGGAGCGCGCCCGGAGGTCCCCCACCCTGCGGTTGAGTACCTGTTAAGCAAGATCGGCTAATTATCCGGAGATGGCCAATCGGTTCACAGGATGGGCGGTTAGCATCGCGGCCGCGATATGCGCGGGCTGCGGCCTCGACGTGCGCGAGCGAGCGCTAGCCGATATCGACCTTTCCGATCAAAGCGCCGTGGCCGCGATCGGGCGCCAACTTCCGGCCCGAGAGCAGACTGCCTTCCTGACTTACGCCCTCGTCCACTGGCCGGGCTCGAAATCCTTCTGCGGCAAACCGATGAAAGTCGCTGGCCTCGCGCCTGCCACGGTGGGCGAGGCCATCGCCGAGACCATCGCGTTCGAGGCTAAGCTCGCAGTCACGCGCCGCGAAGCGACCCGTCCCCTGGCCGGTGTCGCCCGCGCGGTCGAGAGGAACCGGATGCTGCTGGATCGCTACGAGGAACTGCTGCTCCGGCGCCAGATGCTGGCGACGGGTGACACGCCGGGACGAGACGCCGCGCTGGGTGCACTTGACCGCGAAATCGAGCAGATCAAGAACAGACGCGGGCAACTGGCGCTCTAGCCAGCCACTCAATGTTAGCGAAAGACGTGCGCGTCCTGTCGCCGCGGGTCGGCGAGAATTCTGAACACCTGGCCGCAGCGGCTGCGCCTTCGCTTTAGAACCCGGGTAGACGGCCTCTCCGGAGCGGGTCGGAAGATTTCATTAACCATGTCCGCCAAGCTGATGTTAGGCAAGACGGGTTAACGCGCCTTCAACCTTGCCGTTGAAGGAAGTTTGAGTGTGAAGGTAATGGCGTCCTGTCTCGCCTCGGCCCTTTTTCTGGCCTCGCTGTCCGGTTGCGGCGGCGGTGAAGCGAGTTCTCTCGTAAGCACCGAGACCGGCGGCGCCGTAGCGGCCACTCCCACCCCCTCTCCCACGCCGTCTCCCAGCGCCACGGCGGCATCCTCACAAACCGGGTATATCGCAACGCAGGATGAGGAAGGCGCTCCAGGCTTCATGGCGCCGTTCGATGTCGAGAGCGGCCTGCAGCCGGCGTGGGGAACAGGCGCTATCCCCGATCTGTATACCCCCGACCGCAGCGAAGGCGCGTTTCGCTTCACCTGTGGGGGGGCGGGCAAGCTGCGCTACGACGATCCAGTGGTCTATCCCGGTCAGCCCGGCAAAAGCCACCTTCACCAGCCCTGGGGCAACGCCGCCTTCGATGCCTATACTACGCCTGCGCGGCTCGCCGCGAGCGCCGAGACCGACTGCAACGCGACCCCGTTCAGCCTCAACCGGTCGCTCTACTGGATGCCCGCGCTGATCCTCGCGAACAGCAGCACGGCGATCCAGCCAGACCTTGTGGCGGTCTATTACAAACGCAGCGCCAAAGGCTCCGCGGAATGCGACCCGGCCAGTCCGCGTTTCGTCGGCAAGTGCATCACGCTGCCTAACCAGATCCGCTTTATTTTCGGCTGGAACTCAGCGAAGCCAACGGCGAAGATCGAGGGCGCCAGCTGGTACTGCTCGGGGGGAACCGGGAAGCACTACACCAACCTGGACGATGTATTCGCGAGCGGCTGCAAGCCCGGCGACACCCTCGTTGCCAATACCCTTGCGCCCGACTGCTGGGACGGCAAATACCTCGATACGCCCGATCACCGTTCGCACATGGCCCATTCCGGCTGGTATGGCGACGACGGCCTGCGGCATTGCCCGGCGAATTTTCCGTTCCTCATACCGCAGCAAGAAAACAAGGCGATGTGGACCGTGACCGCGGACATGATCGGTGCCGACGGTCGCAGCCGCGTCGGCCTCGCGAGCGATCACATGCTGCCCGGAGCTCGGCCCGGCGAAACGCTCCACGCCGACTACGTGGAGACTTGGGACACGCGGGCGAAGGCGATGTGGGTGGCGAATTGCATCGACCGGGGTCTGTCCTGTTCGGGCGGCGACCTTGGCAATGGCAAGCAGCTGATCGGCGCCGCGCAGCCATCCTACGGATGGATCAATCCGGCGGCGCGCGTGCCTTTCCCGGCTACGTAAACCTGCCGACCCGCGCAGCGCGTGTCTCCTGGTTGGCTGCGGTGCGCAGCCTCAGGTCAGAAGGCATTGTCGTGGACGAGCACGCGCAAGGTGCGAAGGATGATGAGGACGTCCTGAGTCAGCGACCAGTTGGTTAGGTATTCGAGATCGCTGCGGACACGCTGGCGCAACGAGTCAGCCGTGTCCGTCGCGCCCCGGTAGCCTCGAACCTGCGCCAGCCCGGTTATCCCGGGCTTGAGAGCATGCCTGATCCAGTAGTTGCCGTCCGCTTCCCAGAAAAGCTCGTCGCCCGCCAGCGAGCCGAGCGCGTGCGGTCGTGGCCCGACGATGCTCATATGCCCCCGTATGACGTTGAACAGCTGGGGTAGCTCGTCGATGCTTGTCCGGCGCAGGATGCGGCCGATACGAGTTACCCGGTGGTCCCCACGCGAGGCGGAAACCGCCCCGTCGGCATCGCTCCCGGCAACCGACATCGTGCGAAACTTCAAGATCCTGAACTGACGGTTGGCGCGACCCACCCGGACCTGCCGAAAAAACACGGGACCGCCATCCTCGATCCTGATGAGGATCGCCGCGGCGATGAGCACCGGCGAGAGAAGGAGGACGGCCGTTATCGCGACGACCAGGTCGAACGCCCGTTTTTGCAGCCGATTGGCAAGGCTGAGCGGGCCTCTCGAGAGCACGAGGGTATCCTCGGCTCCATAGCTGCCAACGGCGACCGCACCGTGCAGGAGATCCCTGTCGAGAAGTATCTCGCCGCCGACGTCCTGGCTCTTGAGGAAGGTCGCCCAGTTCGCGCGGCGTTCGAAGCGGCAGGCGACAATGACTCGATCGTACGGAGCGATAATTTGCGCCAGCGCATCGATCGTCGCGGGCTTGCGAAGATCGGGCCATAGCCCCATGGCCTCTACATCGACGAAATCGAAACCCTCGGACGGCTCGACCGGCAGTCCGTCGCCAAGCACGAGGGTGGCGGTGGCGGATCCCTCCATCCAGCGCGAGAAGATCAGGTTTTCGATGACTTTGGCGGCCACGATGAATCCGGCAGCTCCAACGAACGTAACCACATACCCCACCCGCGACAGCGTCTGTTCCTTGAGGAAGAAGGACAGCGCCAGCACGACGAGGGCGGTGACAAGGAGAGCGCTCAGCGCACGCTTCATGGCAAGGGAGCGGCTGGCGAGCGATTCGACCGATTGCGTCTCCTGGGCGATCTCGCACATCAGGAAAACCGGCAGAGCAACCGCTATGATCGGCAGGCCACCGGTACCGAGCCAAGCTTGCTCACGCAGTTGTAGCGCGAGGGCATAGCCAAGCAACAGCGAGGCGCAGTCCATGACAAGGGAAACGCCATATATGACCACGCGCTTCTTGCGCGCCGGCAGGCTGCGCGCAGCCGCTCCCCCGTCGTGGCGACCAGGATCGATGTTGGCGTGCGTCTGAATATTCATCAGTGATCTAGAGCTCGCCTAAAACGCAGCACCGCGGAAGCACCTGCCAGGTTCGCGTTATCCCGTCGGGATGCGCACTTTCAGCACCAGGATTACGTACGCGAGTACGCCGCCCATCATCAGCAGCGCCCAAATGTCCTCGCCGGCGTTTCCGATCTGATTGGCGACCGCACAGCCGATCGCGGGCGGCGCGTACTGCCAGAGCTTGTCTTTCGGGATTTCTTCCGAAGAGCGCTGCAGCAGCAGCGTGACCAGTCCCGCGAATGCGAAAATGGTCGCCCAGTCCCACAGCGTTTCCATAATCCGGTCGACCTACCTTTCGAGTTAGCCCAAGTGTAAGGCTATTAGCCCCCTATCGTCTATCGGCCGTACGCACGCCATTGGGGCTTCGAGTCCAGCTTTGGCACAAAAAATCGTTCCTTTCCCGCGATTTTACCGGAACTTTCGACTCGCCGAATCGTAAACAGGGCGTTAACCAATCGGTTAGCCCAATCCCCGATTCGCTAACGACAGCAATGGGTTTCGTGATCGGGTAACCTGTGTTTCGAAAAGGGAGCGACGATGATGAGTGTGGTCGTGAAAATTGCCAAGAGTGCGCTGCTGGCCAGCGGCCTCGTCGTTATGAGCAGTGCCGCCAATGCCGCTGCGACCCTTACCTTCGAAGGAGGACAGGGCGGTTTGAAAGCTGGCGAGACGGACTACGCCAATTTCGACACCACCGTGCCGCCCGTGAGCACCACCGGAACAGCCGGCGTATACAACGGTACGCAGCCCGGGACCGCCGCAGAACCCGCTTTCGGCGATCAGGGCGACAACTATTTCGCCGTGCTCGCCAGCAGCACCGCGACGTTCAGCTTCATCAATTCGCTGTCCCAGTTCGGGTTCGACCTTGGCTCGGCGGATGACTACAACTTCCTGACCGTGTTCTTTGGCGGCGGGCTCAGCCAGACATTCACCGGCGCGCAGCTCAACCCCCCAGGACCGGCCACCGGCAACCAGGAGATCGCACAGACCAACGGCCGGGTCACGATCTTCGCAAACGACCTTGGAGGCATCACCGGATTCACCTTCGGATCGCAGCAGAATTCGTTCGAGTTCGACAACATCGGAACGATCTCGGCAGTTCCGGAGCCGGCGACTTGGGCTCTCCTGCTGTTCGGCTTTGGCGCGATCGGCTTCGGCATGCGACGCCGTAAGGCACAGAACGCGCAGCCGAGGATGCGGATAGCCTACGGCTGACACGACTGGCGGTCCTCGAACACCGCGGCATGGGCGGTCCGGGTTTACCCGGGCCGCCTTTTGCTTGTAGGGCGCCGCGTGCGCGGCGGAGCCGCCCAATGCATGACCTCCTAGCAGTTCACGACGGCCAAAACCCAGGCGGCGTGAGTTCCTCGTTTTCCAACAACAGCGTCCTCGCGGGAATCCAGTCTTCCCGCACCGACGCCTTGGTGGCGGCACATTCATAGCCGCACTCATCGGCGGCATGCTCGTCGATCGACGCGCCGCCGGGCCAGCCATGACCGGTGAGCGCGGGGAACCAGTCC
>NZ_JBSOQY010000007.1:0-7949 GCF_053819205.1 Tsuneonella sp. HG249 | reverse complement strand
TGCTCTGATAGCTATAGAAATAAGCAAAATTATTTTGCGGCACCTGAGGAGGGTATCTTGAGCAACAACGATCGCAACAAACTAAACTTGGGCGATCAATCTGATTTTTGGGGCAAAACCTCAAGATTTGCTTTGATTGCATCCGCCCTTGGCTATATGGGCGCGCCTGGGATTGCATCGGCAAATGATGATATTCAGCAGGAGGCCCCTTCTGCGCAAGCGCAGAGCGAACCAGAGAGCGACCGAAATCTAATAATCGTCACCGCTACAAAGCGCGAACAGTCCATTGTTGAGACGCCGATTGCCGTTACAGTCGTAGATGCCGAAATGTTGGTGCGTACCGGCGTTTCAGACATTACAAATTTGGAGCGGGCCGCCGCTAGCTACCAGATGAACTCCTCGGATAGTACGACTGGCGGGCTGACGCTTCGTTTGCGCGGGATTGGAACCACCGGTAACAATATTGGTATTGAAAGTTCGGTCGGCGCATTTGTGGATGGGTTTTACATCCCGCGCCCAGGTGCGGTCCTTGGTGAATTGAATGATGTTCAGCAAGTTGAGGTCCTAAGGGGCCCGCAGGGTACGCTTTTTGGTCGCAACACTTCGGCAGGCGCTTTGGTCATAAAGACCAACAAGCCAAACCTTGATGATACAGAAGCATTCTTCGATGTTTCCGCCGGCAATTACGATCTGTTCAAGGTTCGCGGCGGGTTTAATGTTCCGGTTTCTGAAGGAAAAGTAGCTCTTCGGGTCTCTGGCTCGCATGCTGTGCGTGATGGATATGTTATTGGCCCGGACGGATATGATTCTAGCTCGATAGACCGATCTTCCGTTCGCGGACAGTTGCTATTTGACTTAGAAGATGCAGGCGTTTTGCGTCTATTTGCTGGTTATTCTCGAGGGGATGATCAATGTTGTTCGGCGGTGTGGTTGAATCACTCACCCTTTATTCAGGCTAACTCGGCACCATTTTCTGCATTTGGCGGAACAGCAGGGGCTGACTTTGTTGGTCGCCGAGCCCTAAAAGAAGGGTTGGCGAACGACAGCAACTATACCAACCCTTATAACGGTTGGAATGTTGGCGCCACGTATGATGTGGAATTGCCTTTCGCAAACCTCTCTTATCTAGGTTATTATGGCGAATCGAATGCTGATTCTTGTCGCGGCGATTACACTTCGCTTGAAATATACGCTGTTGGTCCCTGCCCCGAAGCTGAAGCTATCTTACCAAATGTGGACTTGGATGCGCTAAACGGCACCACGATTAAGTCGACATCGCATGAGCTCAGGCTTCAAGGGAATGCCTTTGAAGACAGTTTGGATTGGTTAATTGGGGCATACTATTCGCATGAGAAGATCGATCAACGTTATGCTTTGGTATTTTTGCGGGATATGCAGGCGGGCGTTAGCGTCGGTGCGTTTGGTTTTGCAGATTTCAATGAGCTAAATTTTGCTTCTAACGGCGTAGATGCAGCTGGCGACTATGCCGCGCCAAGGGCACAGCAAGATGGCAGTTCTTTTTCGGTCTTCACTCACAATGTGCTGGAGCTTACTGACGGGCTAAATCTGACGCTTGGTGCTCGATACATCACTGAAAAGAAAGATGCCCAAGTCGGCCACCAAGTTCCCGGACAGCACAACGCCTGCGAGGCAACATTCAACAATTTGACAAGCTTAACTTCACCTAATTTTGGTCTGTACAATGGGACGAATGGTTTCTTTGGCGCAGGGGGACCCGCACGACTGGCATCAGTTGTTCAATCGAACTGTTGGATATTCAATTCCGGTCTATATGATCCTAGCGACCCAAATAATTTCTTCACCCAATTTGCAAATACGAACGCGGCAAATACATTTGTGACTTCATACTTGAATCTAATCCCACAACCATTTGACAGAGATTTCAAGGATGACCAGCTCACCTATACTGCAAATTTAAGCTACGAAGTTGCAGATCAAACCTTCGTCTATGGTGGATTTACGCATGGATTTAAGTCCGGTGGATTTAACCTTGATGTTTCCGCTGCGGTTGGCGGTGCAGATCCGCGATTCCGCTCAGAGAAAATTGATGCCTTTGAATTGGGTTTCAAATCCGTATTCCTGAACAACCGGGCCTGGGCAAATATTGCCTTGTTCTATTCTGATCTTTCGGATTTTCAGGTGCTGGAATTTGATGGCACAAGGTTTAGCACATTCAATGTCGATAAAGCGCGCTCCAAGGGTGTGGAATTTGAATCAGCCTATGCGTTGTCTGACGCATTATCCCTAAACCTGGCTGCCACTTATACAGACGCCAAATATCCCGATGATTGCACCACATTTGATCCGACAGATGCGAATTTCAACGGCTCTGTCACTGCATTGTGCGGTCAGCAATTCACGAATGCGCCAAAATTGGTTGTGATTGGTGGTGCCAATGTTGATACCGAGATTAACACAAGCGGCGCCTCGATGTTCGCAGGTTTCTCGGTTCGTTATGAATCAAAAAGGCGCACCAGTACTTTGCCTACTGAAATACCTGCGACCTTTGGTCTGACGACCGAAGCTCAAGTACGGGACGCGGTGGCAGCCGCCATTGCGGCACCATTTGATATCCAGAAATCGAACGCGAAGTTGGATCTTCGCCTTGGTTTTAGAACTGCAAATGAGAAGTTCACCATTGAGGCTTGGGCTCGCAACTTTTTTGATGTGCGGACAAGGTTTTTGACATTCCATATTCCGCAGAGAGGATTCTCTGGCCAGCGAGCACGTGGTGCATTTGTCCAAGAGCCACGGACCTATGGACTGACCCTGCGCGGCAAGTTTTAGTAGAACTCTCCGCTCTACCAGATGCTGGGAATTTGGTGAGCAAAGACTAGCGATCAGGCGAAAGTCTGATCGCAACTTTTTTGACTGAGCAAGCAGCACATAGAAGAGGCATATCAAATGAAAATACACAGCAAACTGTATATCGGCGGCGAATGGGTTGATCCATTGAATCCGTCAATATTTGAGGTTGTGAATCCCCTCACCGAAACAGTTTGTGCAACCGTTGCTGGCGGTGGAGAAGATGATGTCGCTCGTGCGGTGGCAGCAGCCAGGGAGGCGTTCAAGGAGTTTTCCCAATCTAGCGTTGAAGATCGCAGGGCCATGTTGGAACGGATTGCGGCTGGAATCAAAGCTCGAGCTGACGAGTTTTCAGAAGCAATTAGCATGGAAATGGGAGCACCAACTTGGTGGTCAAGCAGGGCGCAAGTCCCGGCCGGCATTGCCCATTATTCAACCGCGGCCAAAGTTCTGGAGAGTTTTGAGTTTCAGAAGATTCAAGGCACTACAGCCATACGACGCGAACCCATTGGCGTTTGCGGGTTGATCACTCCGTGGAATTGGCCGTTGAACCAGGTTGCGTGCAAAGTTGCGCCGGCATTGGCAACAGGCTGTACGATCGTTCTGAAGCCGGCTGAACAAACATCCCTGGATTCACTGTTGCTGGCTGAGGTTATCCACGAAGCTGGTGTGCCTCCTGGTGTGTTCAATCTTGTCAATGGACCTGGTAGAGTAGTGGGTGCGTCCATAGCTGAGCATCCAGATGTTGATATGGTCAGCTTTACTGGGTCTACGATGGCCGGAGCCAACGTCTCAAAGGCAGCGGCGGATACGATCAAAAGAGTATCGCTCGAGCTTGGCGGCAAGTCAGCCAATATTGTTTTGCCAAGTGCCGATTTGAAGGATGCTGTTGGCAGGGCTGTTCAAGGGATTATGAGTAATGTGGGCCAGACTTGTACAGCGGGCACGCGCCTCCTGGTTCCGTCAGACAAAGTGGCAGAGGCCACTAGAATTGCAGTTGAGGTCGCCGAATCCATCCCGCTGGCGACAAGTTGGGATGCGCCGGCGCCGGCTATCGGCCCGATTGCGACGAAACGTCAGCATGCAGAAATTGTGCGGCTGATTTCAGAAGGTGTCAAAGAAGGCGCCAAGCTGGAAACCGGCGGCGCAGACAGGCCCGATGGTGTTAGGAGCGGCTATTTTATTGCGCCAACGATCTTTTCAAATGTCAGCAATGATATGACAATTGCACGAGAAGAGATATTCGGACCTGTGCTGAGCATCATTGCATACGACACGGTTGATAACGCGATCGAGATCGCCAATGATTCGCCCTATGGCTTGTCCGGCTATGTTCAGGGCGAACATCAAGAAGCTGTCGAAGTGGCTCGAAAGATGCGCACGGGCCAAGTTTTCGTGAACGCGGCCCATGCGGATTTCAACGCACCATTTGGCGGCTATAAGCAGTCAGGCAATGGCCGTGAATGGGGCGAGATTGGATTTGATGAATTTCTGGAATACAAATCTGTCCTCGGCTCAGAAATCAGGAATTAGATTGGCATGGCGACCGTTAATCCACCGTTAGAACCAATCTCGCAATCGCCAATTCCTACGCCACCGCTTCCTTGGCACACGCGCGTCTTTTACGGGATGGGCGCTATGGCCTTTGGTATCAAATCCAACGGCTTCGATTATTACCTCTTGGCGTTTTACAGCCAGGTTGTGGGCCTGGATCCCCGATTGGTTGGGCTGGCTCTGTTTATATCGCTGCTTTTTGATGCGGTAAGCGATCCATTGGTGGGTTATTGGTCGGATAATCTGCGCTCCAGATGGGGGCGCCGGCATCCTTTCATGTATGGAGCTGCGATTCCGGTTGCGCTGTGTTTTTTCTTAGTTTGGATGCCCCCCGAAAGCTTCTCTGACACAGAGACTTTTTGGTATCTGTTGTGTTTATCCGTCTTGATACGGACCGGCATCACATTTTTTGAAACGCCCAATATAGCTTTGGCGCCTGAATTGACTCAGGATTACAACGATAGAAGCAGGCTCATCAGCTACGCTCATTTCTTTGCCTGGTCGGGCGGCAATTTCATGAACATCGCCATGTTCTTCATTGTCTTTCCACTTTTCGTAACCGGCTCCATGTCCGAGGCAGTAAGCTCGCGGGCGCCTTACACTGCCTATGGCGTTATCGCTTCGGTGTTGATTTTTATCTCTATTATGGTGTCATCGGCGGGCACGCATTCAAGAATTCCAACGCTTTATAGCCCGCCCCAACAACGCAAACTTACAGTGCCCAAAATCTTCAAAGAGATTTTTGAAACGCTTGCCAATCGCTCGTTCGTATCGATTTTTGCCGCTTCGATGCTCGGCGCTATGGGTTTGGGTCTCAAAGCCTCTTTGCATCTGTATTTTGTTTCCTATTTCTGGGAATTCACGCCCGCGGAAACCGGCTATCTTTCTATCGGGATTTTCCTGTCGGCCTTTATCGGCTTTAAGATTGCGCCATTCGTTTCTGAGCGTATGGGCAAAAAGAACGGCGCGATCATTGTGGGGCTTGTGGCGTTTGTGGCGGCGCCAATTCCTATTTGTATGCGCCTGTTTGATATGCTCCCGGCTAACGGCGATCCGATCATATTCTGGTTTAACCTGATTTTTGGGATCGTTGATCTTGGCCTAATAATTTGTTTCAATATTTTGGTCGCCTCGATGCTTGCCGATTTGGCAGAGCAATCAGAACTGGAAACCGGGCGGCGCTCTGAAGGGATATTGGCCGCGGCCATAACTTTTGCGAAAAAGAGCGTTCAGGGGCTTGGGATCTTGATCGCGTCTTTTGTGCTCTATCTGGCGAGCTTTCCAAGACAGGTCGACGCGAGCGCAGTCCCCGACGAAGCCATCTGGAGTTTGGGTGCGTATTATGTGCCCATAGTGACGGGTATTTATCTCGTCATGCTTGCTGTGCTGATGAACTACAATATCAGTAGGGAATCCCACGAGGAAAATTTGCGAGAACTGAAAATGAGAGCCGCTGCAAGTAGCCCTGAATCGCCGAAGTACGACGCTCATCCAGATGCTGGCAGTGATGGCAAGGGTGCAGCCGCAGGAAAGTGACTGGCGCTTGAGCGGCCAAGTTATGACCACACGGTTCTGCCAAGACTAGCGAACTGGCCGCAACTTGATTGGCAGGTTCGACGGGTCGTTTCTCAAGCCCAGGCGTTGCGAAGCGTGATACGAGACGAGGGCTGGATTTATATCAGTTACAGTCCTTGTGAACTGCCGCCCAACGTCCGCAATAGCAAGTGTGTAACCGTGGTGGATCCGTTTACCTACCGGCTGTCGAGGTGCCGGGAAAGTGGCAACACTGATCCGTGCACTTCTCAATCATTTCATCGCGCTTGAGCGAAATTGCACATAATTCGAAAAAGAATGTCAGTGACCATCTAGCTCACCTGCGACTATTTTGAGTTGTCAAAATGAAGTGCCAGATTAGCCCCAACATTGGGATTTTGGACTGCTGCGCAAGTGTGCCTAGTGACTTTGTATCGCTGCACACCAATATGGGTAAGGAACCGAGGGATGCACAAATTCGACTTTGTCGTGGTGGGAGCTGGATCTGCGGGATGCACAGTTGCCAGTAGATTGTCAGAGAATGGAAAGTATCAAGTTGCTCTCCTCGAAGCTGGAGGATCTCATAATAATCCGCTGATTTCGATTCCATTCAACTTCGCCTTCACGGTCCCCAAAGGCCCGCATAACTGGAGCTTCGAAACCGTGCCACAGGAGGGGCTGAATGGTCGGCGCGGATATCAACCGCGCGGCAAGGTGTTGGGTGGTTCTTCTTCAATAAATGCGATGGTATACATACGCGGCGCCAAGGAAGATTATGAGCACTGGGCGGCATTGGGGAATGAGGGTTGGTCATACGAAGAGGTGCTGCCATTCTTTAAGAAGGCGCAAAACAGGGTTAAGGGTGCGAACGAATATCACGCGCAGGGCGGCCCCCTAACCGTGTCCCCTCCGCGCAGCCCCAACCCGCTCAACGACATGTTCATTAAGGCTGGCATGGATTGCCAGCTGCCTTACAATGAGGATTTCAACGGCGAAACTCAGGAAGGCATTGGCTATTATGAGTTGACGCAGGATCGCGGCAAGCGCTGCTCAGCCGCGCTCGCCTATGTTACGCCAGCTGAAAAGCGCAAGAATCTAACCATCTTCAAACAAGCATTTGTCGAGAAGGTTCTGGTTGAAAACGGTCAGGCGACCGGCGTGATGGTCAAGTTAAACGGCAACTTGCAGCTAATCAAAGCCAGGCGGGAGGTCATTCTTTCTTGCGGCGCGTTCCAAAGCCCACAGTTGCTGTTGCTTTCGGGCATTGGCGCCAAGGACAAGTTGGATCCGCATAAAATCAAGGTGGTTCATGAACTTCCTGGTGTCGGAGAGAACCTCTACGACCATGTAGATTTCTGCTTAATGTACCAATCTGACAGCGAGCATGTTCTGGGCAAAAATGCGCGCTCGGTGTTTCGTGTTGCGTGGAACCAATTCAAATATTTTGCCGGAAGGCGCGGTATTTTGACGACGAACTTCAATGAATCTGGTGCCTTCTATTTCACCAATCCGGATGAGCGTTCGCCGGATATTCAGCTGCATTTTGCCTTCACATTGGTCGATCAACACGGACTAAAACGGCACGGCCGCGGCGGATTTAGCTGCCACGTTTGTGTCCTCAGACCCAAGAGTCATGGTAATTTGACTTTAGCCGACGCAAACCCGGCAACGCCGCCGCTCATCGATCCAGCATTTCTAAAGGATGAGCGTGACGTCGCAACGTTGCTTGCCGGAGTCAAACGCGCGCAACAAATCTTACAGGCTCCTGCATTCGATGAGATTAGAGGCAAGCCGGTATATGCGACCGCCAGCAATAATGATGATGAATTGATCGAGGACATTCGAAACCGTGCCGATACGATCTATCATCCGGTTGGCACCTGCAAGATGGGTCCGGACAGTGATCCGATGGCGGTTGTCGATTCATCACTTAGGGTGAGGGGCATCAGGAACCTACGCGTTATCGATGCCTCGATCATGCCTTCTATTGTATCGGGAAACACAAATGCGCCTACCATCATGATCGGCGAAAAAGG
>NZ_JBSOQY010000006.1:0-11635 GCF_053819205.1 Tsuneonella sp. HG249 | reverse complement strand
GGCGCAAATGGCATAGCTGGGGATACGAAGACGAGGTCATTTCCCAGGCTGAGGTCAAGGAAATGGCCGTTCGCGTTGGCAAACGCCTGGGCATTGATGAGCCGGTGGTCTTGTCTGATCCAACGCTCGAGGAAATCGAGTTGAGGGAATCGCGGATCTCCATCCCTGCTTCCTTGTCGTCTTTTTGTAATTCAGACAAATGGGATCGCGTTTCTCATTCCTACGGCAAGAGCTTCAAGGACCTGACGCGCATTTTTCGGCGAGATTTTACCAATCCGCCTGATGTGATTGCCTATCCTCGCAACGAGGCCGAGGTTGCCGCAGTTTTGGATTGGTGCGGTGATAATGGCTATGCGGCAATTCCATATGGCGGCGGATCAAGTGTCACGGACGGCTTTACTGCCCCGGAGGATTGCGACGGTTCGGTAATTATCGATTTGGGGAACATGAACCAGGTGCTGGAGGTTGACCCGGTCTCCCGCTGCGCACTTATCCAGGCAGGTACGCTTGGGCCTTCGCTTGAAGATCAGCTAAAGCCGCACGGCCTCACATTGAGACATATTCCGCAATCCTGGGAGTTTTCATCGCTTGGCGGCTGGATTGCGACGCGTTCTTCGGGCCACTATGCTACCCACCTTACCCATATTGACGATATGGTGCAGAGCCTCAGGGTCGTAACGCCGCGCGGAACGATAGAAAATCGCAGATTGCCGGGATCAGGTGCCGGCCCGGATCCCGACCGCCTCTTTATCGGTTCTGAAGGCTCGCTCGGGATTATCACACAGGCATGGATGAAGCTTCAGGGGCGAGTGGTCTTCCGGGCGAATGCGACCATCACCTTTGACACGTTCTATCAAGGTGCCGCAGCCATTCGGCAGATCACACAGGCAGGCCTGTTTCCTGCGAATTGTCGTTATCTGGACGCGCAAGATGCCCAGTTTTATGGCGCTGGTGATGGCACAAAATCTGTGCTGCTGCTTGGCTTTGAATCTGCGGATCATCCCGTGGATGTCTGGCTGGAGCGCGGCGTTGAAATTTGCCAGGACCACGGCGGTGAAGTCGTGACCAAGACCGGATCGGGCGGCGATGCCTTGAAGTCAAGCCGCAGCGGCGCGCAGGGGAATTGGCGCGAGCAATTCCGTTACCTGCCGCGATTGATGCATACGCGCGCTGCGATGGGCGTGGTCAGCTTTACCTTTGAAACGGCCTATACCTGGGACAAATTCGAAGCCGTGGACACGGAAATTATTCGCCGGGTCAGCGAGGCGCAAAAAGCGCTGACCGGCGGTGGCATTGTTTGCCGCAGATTCTCCTTCCTCTATCCCGATGGGCCGGCGCCCTATTATTCCGTCGTTGCGCCTTCCACGCACGAGACGAGCCTTGAACATTACCAGGCGCTTTCCGACGTGGCTTCTGATGCGATATCGGAGCTTGGCGCGACAATCACGCACCACCATGCGGTCGGACGCAGCTTCCGTCCGTGGTACGACAAGGAAGTGGACCCGCTTTTCCGGGATATGTTGGCTGGCGCAAAGAATGCTGTTGATCCAGATTGGATTATGAACCCGGGAATGCTTCTCGACCGTTCGAATCATCTCAAGATCGTCGGATAAGGGGAGCAGGTCGCACGCTATGATCGAACTGTTTTTCTGGCCTACTCCCAACGGATACAAGGCGACGATTGCTTTGGCGGAATTGGGATTGCTTGGCAAAGTTACGCCAATCAATATTCTGGCCGGTGAACAGTTCGATCCGGCATTTCTTAAGATCAGTCCAAACAACAAGGTTCCCGCCATCATCGATCACGATGGTCCAAATGGCGAGCCGGTTGCGATATTCGAATCTGGCGCCATATTGCTCTACCTGGCTGAAAAGACCGGAAAGCTTCTTCCCAAGTCTGAAGTGAAAAGGCTGGAAGCCCTGCAATGGCTTTTCTTCCAGGTGAGTAGCATGGGGCCGATGCTCGGGCAGGCACACCATTTTAGAACATACGCGCCCGAGAAGATCGAATATGCGGTAGACCGCTACACACAAGAGGCCGCTCGCCTTTACAAAGTGCTCGATAACCGGCTGGCGGATCATGAATATCTGGCGGACGAATTTTCGATAGCCGATATAGCTACGTTCACATGGGTCAGGCCCCGAAAAATGCAGGGCCAGGACCTTGAAGATTATCCAAATGTGAAACGTTGGTATGACCAGATCAAGGTTCGCCCGTCTGTCTCTGAGGGCCTGAGTGTTCTGTCCGACAAGATGAAATGGCAAGCTAAGCCCGGTTCCAAGGAATGGAAATCGATGTTCTCCGGCTCGGAGAAAAAGTCAGATTGATCGGTCGGGCTTGCAATGCCTGCAATGAATTGCCCGAGAATCGCCCCACCGACGAGTTCGGGATTGTGAAGCAGGCAAAGTTGCCGGTCACGGCGACATTGATGATTCATCGGCATTCGGACAGAAGCCCATGATTTCACATCATATTTTTGAACAGGATTTGCCGCGATGCCTTATATCAATGTCCAGTTTACCAAGGGCGCTACCAAGGAAGCCAAGCGAGAGATCGTAAAAGGTGTCACAGATTTAATGGTGGAGCACCTCGGTAAGAGGCCCGAGCACGTCCATGTCGTGATTCAAGAAGTTGAATTTGAAGATTGGGGGTTCGCCGGAAAACTCGTTGCGGAGCTGTCAGACTAACTGTACCTGATTGAAAATTGGACCCAATTGGGTGCTGTCAGACTTGCTACAGCTCGTCTCCGATTGACAGAGCCATGGCAAGGTCGCGCTGAGATTAGGCAGCAAGAAACTGCCACTCGCCAAAATCGGCCGTTACTCGCTAATCTAACTCAGCTTCACCAGCAGCAGCTACTGCGTTCGGTGTGCTCTTCCGTCCCCAGCTTAGATGGTAGGTTCCAGTGTTATGACCTGCACGGGATCGACGGTTTTGAAATCCCAAGACCAGGGGATGAAGACGATGCCGCTCGATTGCCGATTGTGTTAAAGATCGATCGAGTCCGCCGGCAGGAAGAATGGTGTCGCGGGCATCCCACCGGGAGCATGGCTATGGCGGACGTAACACTGAGCGCGACACCCAAAGGCAATGGTTTCCAGGCGACCGTGACCTATTCGAGCGGCGTGTCGATCAGTTCGGCGGAAGCCTTTCCGACGAAGGCCGAAGCCATTTCAGCAGCGGCCATGAAGGTACTCGACATGCCCGATCGGCTGGAGGAATTCGATGCGTCTAACGCCGAGGACTGATGCTGCAGGGAATGCTCGCGCGATACCTCCGGGAGCGACAATCCAGGACCCGAGCAAAAAGAAAGGAGGAAGCCCTGACGGACTTCCTCCTTGTGTGTGGCATCAGAATTCATCGCTCAGTTTCCCGGGCACTGTGTCGATGACCCGGTCCAGCATGGCCTTGGGCAGTGCGCCGTAATCGCCCTCATCGACCGCGATGTAACCTGCCTCACCATCGGTCAGGACATATTGGGTGAAGTAGCTGTGAAGGGACCGGGCATGAGCCTTGTCGAGTGCGGCAACGAAAGCTGCCTGATCTGCCTGGAATGAACCCTGCGCGATATTCAGTGAAGCGTACATGATCTTTCCTCCTGATGTTCGATGCGTCGCATCAGGAGCTGCGAGGATGTGGGTGACGGGCCGGGTCAGGGACCGCGCATAGCGCGGCCGCGAAGCGGCGATGGGGGAAACGATTTTTGCCGGGCTTGCCCGGTAAAAATGGTGGGGCCCCGTCGTCCTTGACGCGGCCCCAAAGCCCGCATCACACTTGGTCTTTCTGCGAGAGAGACCCCTCCAACGTCAGCGTGAAAAGCACTGGCATCGCGGCAAAAACCGTTTTCCTACATGGCCCCATGCTGGCACTGTCGCGCGTGGAGGGGACCAACGGCCAGCGAAAGGACAATCTGATGGCCAGGTCCAAACCGAGCGCGCGTAATGCGCTCAAGAAGCTGCGCGAGCAGCGCGAAGAACTCGACGCACAGGAGGCCAGGCTCCGCGAGGAAGCGGCAGGCGAACTGGGCAAGGTTCTTCTCGAATGCGGTGCCGAGACTATCGAACCTGCGCAATTGAAGCAGCTCATCCGCGCATCTCTCACCATCGGGATCGACGATGCTCTCAAGCGGCTCTCCCCCGCCTGACACTTCAACTGCGGCGGGGTGTGGGCTCGATGCCCCGCCCCGCCGTCCAAGCAGCGAGCACAAAAAAGGCCCCGATGGCGCGAACCATCGGAGCCTTGTCATATGCGGGAGGAACTCAGTCCTCGTCGATGTCGGGCGCACCCTCATTGTTCGACGCCCGGCCTTTGGTGAGGAAGTCCACCTTGTCGGCGATGATCTCGCAGCCGTAGCGCTTGGTGCCGTCCTGGTCTTCCCACTGCGTATAGTGGATGCGCCCCTCGACCGTCACGAGCTGGCCCCTGGTGCAGTACTTGGCGACGTTCTGGCCGAGACCGTTGAAGCAGGTCACGCGGTGGAATTCGCTGTCCTTGGCGGTGTAGCCGTTTTCGTCCTTGTAGGTCTTGCCGTCCTTGCGGGCGGGACGGTCGGTGACGACCGAGATCGAGGTGATGCTGGTGCCGCCCTGGGTAGTGCGGGTTTCGGGGTCGCGAGCGATGCGGCCAACGAGGATAACGAGATTGGTCATGGTCTTTCTCCTGATCGAGCATTCCGGGTCCATCCCGGCTGCAAACCCGACTAGGAAGCGGCCACGGCGAAGCGCACCGAAGGGAAACCTCGATCTGGTTCGGGTGGTGCGGGCAGCCGGGCGCAGCCCGGCAACTCGGCCGGACCTGATCGGGGTTGCGCGTCTCGACGGGGATGCTTCAGGAAAGGTTTGCTTACAGGCCGGGTTGGTCCCGAGTGCATTGCACAGGCCAAGCCATGACTTTTCGTACTATCGGGATGCGACGTGCCCCCTGACTTCGCCTGCCTCGAAGGCGACCTCATATCTCGACTACGAAAGCTCCTCCCGAAGCCGACGAATGACGTCCTGAAAACGCGCCGCCAGCACCAGTCTCCACAGTGCCTAGCGGCATAGGCTCGTCCAGACGATGTCCGCGCAGCATCCAGTCTTGGGGGGTGATTAGGCGCCCCCAATCCGCAAAGGAAGGAATCGTACCCAAGTCCTCGCGGACGTGCTGCTCGCCTACAAGGCGAACGGGCACGACACGGCTGTCGGCGTTGACGATGGTAGAACCGAACAGCGTTTCGAGCATGAAGATGCCTTCGGCATGATGCCGAAGGGCCCGGTGCCGCGGATCAGCAAAGATCGTCTTCGACTGGTCAAACCATTGGTGGAGCGGCAGGTAATCTTCCACCACCCCTCCCCATTTCCGGACCGACGATAGGGCGTGATAGTAGCAATGAGCCATCGCACCTCTCCTAGAGATCAGTCGAATGGTCGTCGGTCGCCGTGTAACGCAGCTGGCAGTCCAGAACGAAACTCGGCGTAGCCACGTCGATGACCAGTTCGCCGCAGGCACCATCATTGATTTCCCATCCGGGATGATGGCGTTCGAGAGCAAGGTAAGTCAGTTGCTCGAGGGTGGAATTGAGGCTCTGGTCGCCGCCTTCTCCAGCACAGTCGATCGTCACTTCGGGACACGGAACACTCGCCCCGACGGCGTCAGAGAAGACGCATTCTTCGACTGCACCGCTGTCGCCGCACCCATCGAAACGGATTTCTACGCGGGCAATTTCGGCATTGCGCAGCGGGGCAATGATAGCTGCCTTGAGCCGTTGGATTTCACTTTGTGCCTGCGCCGCGCGCTCGGCCTGGCGGACAGCAAAATCCGCCATGATCGCCTGAAAATCAGTCATCAGATTTCTCCTGCAATGTGGGGGCAAGGACAGATCGTCTTGCCCACGAGAACAGGCGAATTCTTTCCTCTAAAGGGCTGCGCCAGCGCCGATGGCGCTGGCGCGATGCCGGACGCATCAGTCGGTATCCTGAGCCGCGCGCTTGGGAGAAGTTCCAAGCGGACCGCGGCGATCGACGACGGTAATCCGACGGGATTTGGCTTCGATGACGAGGCGCTCCAGGACCCCGTTTCCGGGAAAGGCGACGACATAACGGGGGTCGAGCGAGAGCATACGCTCGTTGCGCTTGAAGCCTGCGCGCGCGCCCAGGCGCATGTCGAGGGAGAAGCTGATTTGCGGGATGTTGCGTCGTTCCGCCCAAGAAGATGCCAGACGGTCAACGCCCTTGGTATCACCGCCGTGGACAAGAACCATGTCAGGAACCCGGTCGTGAACCTTGTCCAGAGTAGCCCAGACGTTGTTGGCGAAAGTGAGAGCGTCCTGCTCGTTTGGATGGCGTGTGCGGCCACCGGCAAAGATCACCGGCGTACCTTCTGGCATGGCGGCGCGGCGCTTGGCTTCGGACCGGGCTCGGACGAACTCGCGGCCCTCCACAAGCGCGGAAGTCAGCATGGCGCTGTGATTGAAGCGCGAACTCGACACGGGCTTCCACGAGGAGCCAAACTCGTTGAGATAGAGGCCAGCGGCCACTTCGCGCATCTCTTCGAGAGCGAGCATAGCCCCTTCGGCACACTGCGCACGCTCAACCTGGGTCTCGAGTTCATGGGTGTGAATTTCGGATCCATCTGCAGTGGCGACGAGCGCTCGGACTTCGTCGGTTGCGCGGTCGACGGCGGTCGATTTGCGGGTCGCGGAACGGTGGAAGATGTTGACGAACGCCCAGCCGAGGTCCTCGGCATCGGCCTCCAACGCAGTCCCCGTGACCATTGCAAAGAGATCGGACCAAACCGCTTCGAGAGTCTGGACGACCGCCTCGTGGACCGGAAAGTCATTGGTGGAAACAGGGGCAGGACCAATCGAAAAACCGGAAAGATCGAGGCCGGCAAGTTGGTCAGAAAATGATGAGTGCATGGGTATTGTCCTCCTGACTGGCGTGAGGCTGACGCTCCCGCTCATGGCTGCGCCAGCGAGAGCCCGTCAGGGCCAGCTTGAGGCAGTCTCCGCACCCGACAGGGGAAACCCGCTTGGGCAGGCTGGCGCGGGCAGGCCAACGGCCCACAGGGCCGGGCCAACTCGGGCCTGCGCAAGCCGGGTTGCGGCAGACTGGCGGCTGGCCCAGGGCCTTTCTCGCATGGCTTCAGGCCATGAGTGCAAAAGCAAGTTTCGTTAGGGAGGACAGGCACCTCGCCACGATCAAAGTGACTGGCGCATTCAGGCCACCCGTTTTGCGTAGACGCCCTCACCGTTCGACATGTGACCGAGGCAGACGAAGTCGCCGAACAACGCTTCAAAGCGCGAGGCGATCTGGGACAGCCAGCGCTGTGCTCTGGGCGATCTGGCCGTGCGCCAATCGGCATCCCAATAAGCGCCATCGTCACGCTCGACAATCCACACCGCAACCAGGCCGGCGTAAACCGACACGCCGAAATCTGCATAGGCATTGCGCATGAGGATGCGGTCTTCGCGGCCCCGCCAACCGTCGTGGGCGATCAGGGAAGGGAATACCTGCCCTGCGCGCTCGCGCAGATCTTCGCGGAGCCACTCATATTCGAAGTCCCAGTCGTCGTCGTCTTCAACTTCGAGCACGGTGAAGGCCACAACGGCCCCGCTGGGGCAACTGACTGATCGGCCCATGACACCCTCCTTCAGGCGGCCAATGCAGCGTCGGCAGACGCTTCGTCGGCATCATCGGCAGAGGCACGTCCTCCGAGTTTGAGCAGAAGCCTTGATGCTTCCTCCGCCTTTGCGGCAGCGGTGAGAATGGCACGGTCATCCTGCTTCAGGAGCTTGAGCCAGTGCTCGATATAGCTCGCATGGCTATCCAAGTGTGTGACTGGCAGACCGAGTTCAGCGCCAAGCATAGCGCTCGAAAGTTCGGCAATGAGTTCCTCGGCAGCGTAAGCTGCAGAACCAAAGCGATTCTTGAGATTACGGTCGAGGCGGCTGGCATGGCCGGTCCAATGCGACAGCTCGTGCGCGAGCGTCGCGTAATAGTGGTCGAAGCCCGAGAAGAGATGCGCGGGCGGCATTGTCACCCGGTCAGCTACCGGCTCATAATAGGCTTCGTCGCCCTGATGACGCAGGACGGCCGGAATATTGGCAAAGAATGAGTCGAGTTCAGCCTGACGGCCCTCGGGTTCCACCACCTCAAGCGTCGCGGCGGGATGGAAACGTTCCGGAAGACCTTCGACCTGATCGGCATTGAAAACCGGATAGGCCTTCAACACGCGACGACTTTCGTCAGTTTTTTCGCCGGTGTCGGGGGCTTCGACTTCCTTGGTGTAGCTCTTGTAGAATATGGCGATGGTGGATTTTTCGCCCTTGCGCACCTGTGCGCCCAGTTCTTTGGCCTGATTGTAGGTCATCCAGAACGGCGAGGCGTAACCGCACATATCGGCAACCATCCAGAGCCAGAATACATTCATGCCGCGATAAGGGACGCCGCACGCCCGCAATGGACGCGAGACTGGCACACCGCGCCATGGCTTGATCCACGGCTTCGTGCCGGACTCGAGGCGGGCGATGATTTCTTGGGTGATACGGGTCGCAGGCGACACTCCGCCGCTTTGTCCCTTGCGATAGGCCATGTTGGATCTCCTGAAATGGCCTGACGACAGTTCCGTCGGTCAGTGCCGGAGATCCCGGAGCCCCCTCCGCTCTCTTTCCATGAAGGAAGCGGCCCCCCGGCATGTGCCGGAGGACCGCTTCACGGTGGCGAGTAGCCGTTCCTGTCAGGAGGAGGTCAGGCGGCCAACTCGCTCGGGGGTTGATTGTCGTCGTTGGCGACGAAATCCGCGTTGGGACTTTGCGCTTCGTTATCGGCAGGAATTTCCGGCAGGTCGGCAAAGCGCATGACCTCGGGCACCCAGGCGAGGGCCCTTTCCCGAACTTCGACCTCGGTGATGTAGGTCCCCGCGAAGACGCGCTCGGCGCTCATCGCGAGATCGCCCTTTTTCACCGATGCGAAGCGCGAGGACAGTTCCAGGCCGCCGACATCGGTGAGCGCATCGAGGATGACCTGCTTCGAGACGCGGTCGAAGTAGTTTGCCGCGGTCGGACGCCACCATTGCGCCATATCGATGCCGATCGCGCTGCCCAGATGATCCTGGAACGCGATTTGGCGTTCGCCTGCCATGTTGAGGCTCGCCTCGAGCGTGCGAGCGACGACAAAGCCGAGCCATGCTGCGCGGCTTTCATCAGCGAGTGCCCGAAACATCTTGAAGCGCGACGAAGCGTCTTCGCCAGATCGCCAGCTCTCATCGAGACCAGAGCGCAGGTCCGCAAGGGATGCGCTTGCCGGCGCATCCTTCGCTTCGAACCCGACAATCGGACCCGCAGGGACGCCGCCACGCAGGGTCGTGGCCGCGCGTGACCGCCAGTCGTGGGTGTCGGCATCCGCGAGGGTGAAGACCATGATGTCGAGCGAAAGGCCGGGATCCGATGCCACGTGGAGCGCGAGCACGTCACGACGTTGCATCGCAAGTTCGTCGATCAGACGCTTGGAAAGCGCTGCACGGCGTTTGCCATCACTGTCGACACTGGCCACGACTTCGACGACATCATCGTCACCAACGACTTCGATATCGCGCTCGCCGTAGAACACCGGCTGGAGGACCGGTGTCCCGTCGCGCGAGAGAACGAGGATCATTCCGGCATTGGCCTTCAGTTCGGGCGCCAGCTCCGGGGGCTTTGCCCGAATGTCCTGGCATTCGCGCTCGATCGCTTCGATCGTCGCCTCGGCCGCAGCAATTGCTTCTTCTGCGCTGTCTTCATCCTCGAGAATGGCCGCATGATCGTCGTAGGAAGCATCGAGTTCGTCAAGGCGGGCCAGTTCGGCGTCAGTCAACGGAGCCGGCTCGGCCGGAAGGCGAATGAGGCCTTCCACAAGATCGTGACTGGCATAGGCGTCAAGCGTCGGCTTAACCCAGGCAAGGCCCTGCTCTGCTGCGAGCGCCTTGGCGCGTTTCTCCATCTCCTCCGAGGCGAGGGTTTCGAGAAGCGCGACATCAACCCAGGACTCGCTGTCATCGTCGTCGAATAGTTCGCGTTCGATCCGGCCACCTGCAGCGGTATATGCGTCGCGACCGACAAGACGGGCCCGAGCATCGCTACCGCGAACCGTGCCGGAGAGCACCATGCGCCGGATGCTGTCGGCGCTGGGCGCATAATAGCCCGAGGACGCCTGTTCATAGACGCGAGCCTGAATCTCCTGGTCGGAGGTCGCGCCGAAAGCTTTGGCGAGATCGAGAGTGATTTCACCGGATGCCAGAGCATCGAAGACGACAGGCGCAAGGGTCGCGAGACGCAGCCGGCCTTCGACGAAGCGGACCGTCAGTCCGAACCTGCGCGCGACATCTTCCGTCGAGGCGCCTGCCTCGATCAGGGCAGCGAACGCCTGCGCTTCGTCGGCGGGGTTCATCGCGAGGCGATGGAAGTTCTCGGCCAGGCTCGTTTCGACTGCGATTTCCGCATCGTCCTCAAGCACGAGGCAGGTAACCTCGTAGCCCTTCGGCAGGACTCTCTCTTCGGCAAGCGCCAGCAAGGCGCAGCGGCGGCGCTCTCCGGCTTCGACCTCGAATTTGCCACGAGCCGCAGGCCGAACGATGAGGTTCTGCAACAACCCATGGGCTGCAATGCTCGCTTTCAGTTCGGCATCTGCGGCTGGGTCACCGTGGCGGCGCACATTGCGAGGGGACTGGACCAACTTGGACAGGGAGATCGACTTGATCATGGGACATACTCCTGATTGCGAGCCCAGGCATCGACCTTCGATGCTCGTTCGGCTCAAACAGAAGCAAGCCCCCCTTCCCTCTCAATGACTGCTGGTGGGCCGGTAGCGGACTGTCAGTTTTTCGCATCGAAGGCGCTGAAGCAGACTTGCCACGCGCCCGCCCGATGAATCGGCATTACCCAATCCATATCAAGCTTCCGCATCTGCCCATCAAGCAGGCAAGCGCCACCTTTTCCACCTAGCCCTCGCTGTAGAGATCAGTCGAAGCCGTTCAACGACGTTCTCTCCCCGGGAAAACACACTTGGCAAACTCCGCTTTCCGCATAGCCAGTGCTGGCGAAATCAGCACGGTCAGTTGCGACGAGACGCGAGATACCATAGGGGGGTATGGTATGGCACATTTGTCGAAGAACCGTACTGCGCTGGTCAACCGCGTCCGCCGCATTGCCGGCCAGGTCGCTGCACTCGAGCGCTCCATTGCCGAGGAGGCGGATTGCAGTCGTACCCTGCAGCTCGTCGCGGCGACCCGCGGGGCCATGTCCGGGCTTATGGAGGAACTCGTCGCAGACCATGTTCGCGAACATGTCGCTCGGGCCGATGTCGCTCCAGACGTTCGCGCCGAAGCCGCCGAAGAGCTCATCGCAATCATTAGCCGCTACGCGAAATAGGTTTTGATGATGCAGGATTCCCGCGCCGATCCGCTGGTGCACGATCACGTCTTTCTTGGCACCGCGCACGACGAAAACGCCCGCCGGACATTGCTCGTGGTGGCGCTGACGGCGGTGATGATGGTCGGGGAGATCATCGCCGGCACCATCTACGGATCGATGGCGCTGCTGGCGGACGGCTTCCACATGGCCACCCACGCCGGCGCCCTGGCGATCGCGGTCGGCGCCTATGCCTTTGCCAAGCGCAATGC
>NZ_JBSOQY010000005.1:0-64342 GCF_053819205.1 Tsuneonella sp. HG249 | reverse complement strand
TCAGAGCACGTTCACGGAGGTATGATCATAATGATCAATTTTCGACAAATTCGATCTGCCACACATTCCAGTTGGAAAACCTAACACAATGCCTTCGTGGCTTCGCCCCATTGCGCGTACTTCAACAGATTCACACCTTCAATCGGCTTAAATTGAGATATTGGTGCCGCCGTAAAGCCCTGCAAACAGCTAGAAATCGGCCAAGAGAAAGCTTGCAATGTCTTCAGCATAGTTGGCGATATCCTCGCGAGCAGCTCTGCATTCGTCTAAAGTTATTGCTGTCTCAAAGGTATTATTTTCCGGATATTCCATCTAGGTTGCGCGTGGGCGGTTTGGTCAGGCGTTGTTGAGATGCCACCCACAATGTACTTATGAGTCCCGGTCAAAGCCCCTTTAATCACTCGATAGCTTGCTAATGACCGGCATTTATCGAGCTTCTTGTTCGCAAATTATGAGGACCGAGCTCATCAAGACTTCTTATTCCCATCAGTTTCATATCTCGTTCTATTTCTGTCCTCATGTTTCCAAGGGCGCGTTCAACTCCAGCTTGGCCTGAGGCAGCCAATGCATACAGATAGAATCGTCCTCCTGATACCGCTTTTGCCCCCACGGAAAGCGCTTTTAGGACATGAGTGCCGCGCTGCACTCCTCCTTCACAGATCACATCAATCTTGTCTCCAACCGCATCACAAATTTCTGCCAGCTGATCAAAAGGCGCACGAGCGCCGTCAAGTTGACGTCCACCATGATTGGAAACCATAATTCCTGTGCAACCAATTTCGACAGCTCGTAGCGCATCCTCAACACTCATGATGCCCTTCAAAGCGAATTGCCCTCCCCATTGGGAGCAGAGTTTTTCAGCGTCGTCCCAACCCATCGATTGGTCCAGCATAGTGGAGAAATAGTCTCCAACGGATACTGCCAAATTTGTGCCCTGTCCCACGTGACCAGATAAATGGGGCATGTCGAATTTCTCTTTCGTCAAGAAATTCCAAGCCCACATCGGGTGGGAGGCAAAACTAGCCAAGGAAGATAGAGTCAGCTTTGGAGGAGACTTGAAGCCGGTGCGCAAGTCTCGTTCACGATTTCCTCCCGTTATTGTATCCACGGTTAAAGCCATGACCTCAAAATTTGCATCCCGTGCACGCTCCAAAAGTGTATCGTTAAGGTCGCGATCCTTGTGGAAATAAAACTGAAACATTTTGGGGCCCGATGCGATCGGGGCGATTTCTTCCGCTGAAACCGTTGCTAACGATGAGATCCCAAACATAGTGCCATATCTTGTCGCGGCTCTTGCAACAGCACGCTCTCCCTCATGATGGAACAAGCGCTGCAGCGCGGTTGGAGCACAATAGAAGGGCATGGCTAGTTTTTGCCCCATCACCTCGACGCCCATATCAATTTGTTCGACGCCTCTTAGTACATTCGGAACCAAGTCCACGTCTTCAAATGCTGCGCTATTTCTGCGGTATGTCACTTCATCATCAGCAGCGCCATCAATGTAATGGAAGATGGGACTAGGGAGACGTTTTTTCGCTAATCGGCGGAAATCTTCAAAATTATGACAGTCTCTAAGGCGCAACTCAATATTCCTTGATTTTGGCTCGCGTGTCAAAGCACCCAACGTTTGTTAAGTGTCCTTTTTGCGGTTTCATTCTTTCGTCATCCTCGCGCATTACAAATTGTGAAAACCTGATTGGCATTCGACTGCTGGGGTTTCGGGCTTTGTTGCCTACACCTAAGAATATTGAAAAATGGCCAAATATTGAAATCTCTGCACTTATCACTCTACCCAAACTACCATGAGAGTCTTTGACGAATTGCTTCAATAATTGTCAGTTTGGTGCGGCCAGTCAGTCAACTTCGGGTGCGGTCCCATGCGAAAAATGACGGATAACCGCCATTATGTGAAATGTCGGAAAGTGGGCCGCTAACAGAAGGACCGCTTTTGAAAAATCCAGGCGCCAAGCGGTCTCCGCGAGATCAAATCCATATCTCTAGGACCGCTAGTCGAAAAGATTGAAATCGAAAGGGAAGTTTAGATCGTCTCCATAAGCAGAAGACGCCACTGCGACTCAAAGCCTCACCTTGCCTTTGAACTACTTAGCCACTAGTGTTCCACGAATGTTCTCGGAGGCAGATCATGTCTGACAACAGCGCAATCGAATGGACCGACGCCACTTGGAACCCGGTGACGGGCTGCACGAAGATTAGTCGAGGCTGTGACAACTGCTACGCTGAAAGATTTTCTGAGCGGTTCCGTGGAGTTCCGGGCCATCCGTTCGAAAGCGGTTTCGACCTTACACTTAGACCTGCTCGGTTAGAACAGCCACTTGGCTGGCGACGTCCCCGAATGATCTTCGTCAACTCGATGTCAGACCTATGGCACAAGTCAGTTCCGTTCGAATACGTCGATAGAGTTTTCGATACGATGGAGAAGGCCGATTGGCACGTTTATCAGCTCCTGTCGAAGCGCAGCTCTCTCATGTCGAAGTACCTCCGAAAGCGGTATCGAGATCGGCCCTGCCCTCAACATATTTGGTGCGGGGTTTCAGTCGAGGATGCCCAAGCTAAAAGTCGAATTTTGCACCTCCAAGGCTCGCAAGCGGGCGCGCGTTTCCTGTCGATTGAGCCATTGATCGGCCCGGTGGGAGAATTGGACCTCTTTAATATTGACTGGGTGATTGTGGGCGGAGAAAGCGGTCCGCGGGCAAGGCCAATCGATCCCCGTTGGGTTCGAGAGGTGCGAGACCAATGCATAGAGCAAGACGTCGCCTTCTTCTTCAAGCAATGGGGTGGGTTCAGGCCCAAGGACGGTGGAAGGAAACTCGACGGGCGAGAATGGAACGACTTCCCCCAAAAATTCAAGGCTGCGGTGGAGAATGCTGACTAATGGCTCAGCCTCCGGTGCTGCCGCGAGAGTACCACGATCGCGAGCAAACGTTCGTCAAGCACATTATCTTGCGAGGCTATTTGCAAAAAGTCGCTTATAATATCCTCTCGGCGTGGGACGACTTCACATTCGTTGACGGTTTTTCAGGTCCTTGGGAGGCGAGGTCAGAAGAGTTTGCTGACACATCATTCGGCATAGCGATCAGGGAGCTCCGAGAGGTTCGGGAGTCCTTCCGCCTTCGCGGAAAAACGAAGTGTTTGCGCTGTGTATTCGTGGAGAAGGAGGCGGAGCCCTTCGAACGCCTCAATGGCGCCGCTGGAGGCGCAGCGGACCTTCACGCCCGCGCCATCCACGGCACGTTTGAGGACAATATCCCGGAAGTCCGTCGTTACGTTGGCTCCTCATTTGCACTGACGTTTGTAGACCCAACCGGGTGGAGCATCGACCTCAGCCGCATCGCTCCACTCCTAAGACAACGGGGGGAGGTGCTCATCAACTTCATGTACGAGCATTTCAAAAGGTTTGTGGAGGACGAACGTCCCGAAATACGCGCTTCGTATGACAAGCCCTTCGGCGGCTTGCCTTGGCGCAAGATGATTGACGAAGAGATGTCCAACGGCCTTTCTAAGGAAGAGGCCATTCTGGAGGTCTTCAAAACCGCAGTGAAAGAGGTATGCGGTTTCGACTACGTCGCTAGCGCCCGCATTCGTCATCGCAAACTGGACAAGTCGCATTTTTATCTCGTCTACGGCACGCGGCACCAGAAGGGCTTGGAAGTATTCAGGCAAGTTGAACGCACAGCCCTTAGCGCAGAGGAGTTCTTCCGAATTGAAGCGAAGGACCGCGCAATCTCCGCGACTGGGCAACAAGGACTCTTCGAAGATTTGCCGCACAATGCAGAAGAGACTGCAAAGGTTCATTGGCACGAGGAAGTGCGAAAGGCGCGCATGTGGAGCGAGCAATTTATTGGCGGGGAAGCTGTGGTTCTTTTTGAGGTGCTGGCAAGGCGCATCCAACAGCGCTTCTCTGTTACCCTTCCGGAGTTGAAAGACCTGCTGGTGGATATGAAGAATGAGGGGCTGATCGAGTTTGACGGCCTAACGGGCCAACAAAGAAAGCCACGCCCTGGCGTAACCGTCCGTCGAACCGAGAAGCTTGAAAACGCAGTGCAGAACTGACGCGATCCCAATCCTGGCGTTGCCCACTTCGCACAGTTTGTCGCAGTAGATCCTATAGCTGGTAGGCAGCTCGAATGCTCATCGCGCAAATTTGTTTGGTGGCTGCTTTCAGGCGGAGCCAATTGGCCTTGGAATGTCCGAAACTGAGGCGCATAGCCGCCGAAACGCCTCGATGGCCCGATCATGCAAGAGCACGCCGAACTAGCCATGTCGGACCGCTCAAAATTGCCTCGTCCGCTGTCGTCAATTGCCGCGCAATGCTCTCGCCGACCAAAGTAGTAGCCTCGAGCAAAACTCCGTCTTCCAAGTGAGCGTAACGAGCAGTAGTAGTGACGTGCCGGTGCCCCAAGAGTTTGCCGATCATGGGCAACGTTTCGGAAGAACGCGCCGCCAGACTGGCATAGTTGTGCCTAAGGTCGTGCAACCGGACATCGTCCAGTCCGGCTTCGATCCGCAATTTCCGCCAAAACCAATCCAAAGCCGATCTCGGCAGAACTTCGAACGTGAAAACGCGCTGGCCCTTCGTTCCGCGCGTGAATGCGTCGAGCACCGCCCTCGCCTCCTGACCAAGCCAGACAATGCGCGGGCCGGTCTTTGAGTCATTGAGTTTCAACTTCCGGCCCTGTACCTCGCCCCAAGTGAGATTGAGGATCTCGCCGCGACGACAGCCTGTCAGCGCGAGAAGCGAGATCACCGCGACCTCGACGGGGTTTTCAGCACGGTTGTCCGCCAATGCGCCTCCAAGCCGGGCCATCTCGTCATGACTCAAAAAGCGCTCGATCTTGCGTCCCCGGTTGCGTTTCACACCACGAAATGGATTTGAATGCTCAGGCAAGTAGCCCCAGGCCTCGGCCTTGCCGAACATGGCTTTCAGGATTTCCATGGCCCGGTTAGCCGCGCCTGGTCCTGCTGATCGCGTGAGCTCGGTATGCCACCGGACCGCATCGGCATGGCTGATTTCGTCGATGAACTTGCCCGGAAAGGCATGATCGAGATGGGTCCGCCGGTAGATGTTCTGGATTTCGCGGGTGGATGGCTTCCATGTCGGCGCCGCGACTTCCCAGTAGGATTGCAGAAACGCAGCATAGGTCGGCGTCTTGCGCCCGAGCTGCTTCTTATCGGCAGGGTTCTCGCCTAGTTCGATACGCAGGATAAGGCGTCGTGCGACATCCTTGGCAATGCGCTCTGGCAGGATGGCGGCGTCGCCAATGGTGATCAGCCGTTGCTTGCCGCCCATGGTGCGCTGCAGGACATAGCTCTTGCGGCCCGATGGGTGGATACGCTCACCAAAGCCGGGAAGCACATAGTCAAATCTCGAGCGGCGCTTGCCAGCCTCACCCGGTATGACCCGCGCAAGCTCTTCTGCAATGATCTGCCTGAGGTCGTACTGGGTCATGCAGCGATCCCTATTGCACTGGCGAGACTGGAGCAGATGCGATCGGCGCTTTCCGCGATCACTTCGTCGGCCAGGTGCGCATATCGCGCAGTTGTTTCCGGAAGCGCGTGGCCGAGAAGCTTGCCGATTGTGGCCAGTGGAATGTGCTGAGCGATGGCGACCGAGGCAAAGCTATGGCGCAGATCGTGGAGCCGCACATCAGGCAGCGCAGCCTTGCGCCTGATGCGATCCCAGTACTGACCGAGATTGATCGGAGCCTCGCGACGTATGGCAGGAAAGACCAGCAACTCGTCGGCGCGACGTTCCAGTCCATCAAGCACTGCGATAGCCTGCGGGTTGAGATAGATCGTCTTAGGGCCGGTTTTGCTGTCAGGCAATTGCAGACGTGGTGGCTGGACATATCGCCACCGCATGTTCGCGATCTCCGAGACACGCGCTCCGGTGTAGATAAGCATGAGCAGCGCTGGAACGACGAACGGATTGAGCCCATCGTGGTCGGCCAGAACGCGGCCCAGCCTGCGGTATTCATCTGGGGAGAGGTAGCGCTCGGGCAGGTCGCGTTTGAAACGTGAGACGCCGCGGCACGGGTTAGTGTTCTTTGCCCGGTAGCCCAACTTTTCGGCGTACTGCATCATCACCGACATGATCGGGATGGCACGGTTGAAGGTCCCTCCGCGCTCCGCCATGCTGTCTCGCCAGCGGTTGATGTCTCCGCGTTCGATCATATCGACAGGCAGGTCACCGAACTTGGGCACGAGCAATTTATCGATGCGCGATCGCGACGATCGCTGCGTCGCTGGCTTCCAATGCGGTGAGTAATCCTGCCAAAACTCTTCAGCATAATCAGCGAACAGTGGCACTCGCCTCTTCTCGGGCGCGGTCGGGAGGTCGGCAAGCGTAGCCTTGATGAGCAAACTGCGCGCGGCAGCGCGCGCGGCGGGCGCGCTCAGCGCACCTGCCGCCATTCCCGCGCAACCAAGCGTGACCATGCGCTGCACGCCTCGCGGGCTATGTTTGACTATCCATGTAAGGTGACCCGACTTCCGTTTGCGAAGTCCAAAGCCGGGAAGCTCCGTGTCCCAAGTAATACCGATGGGAAGCGACTTGCGACGAGCGATATGGCCAGTCAGTTTCAGTCTGAACGATGGCCTGCGAGGGGCTATGACTGAGCCTTGGCTACAATGCGATCGCTCACGTGTTGCCGAAACTGAACCTATTGTTTTATCGTGTTTTTCTTTCATTCACGCAGCTTAGGCTGCGTACGGTGTGCCCATTGTTCCCCATTGCGCCGCTAGTACCAGTGGCCGAAGACGTTGTGTTCTTAGGGGGCATTTCCCGACTCGCCTCCGGAGCGAGAGCAATCCCTCGCCGGCGAATGTCAGGCAGAAGGGATTGATGTTCGGTCTCTCCCCGACAAGAGATCGCACCTGCGAAAGAGGCGGCGGCAAAGGACCATGTGCGAAGCGGCTGGAACGGGGCTTGTCGTTTCGGCCCGCGCGCGCTGGTCCGACCCGCCGCCGGTTCGCAAGTGCGCGCGGGGCCCAGAACAAGAAGGTCGCGCCCTCAGGAGCGCATCGCCAGATGCGCGGGACAGAGCGCGTCCACAGCCCCGCTCCGCATCCCCGAACCATCGTCCGGCGAGCATGAAAAAGGGCGAAGAACCGTCGCCGGTTCCCGCCCTCTCTTCATCCTCAGAACTCGTCGAGCATTCCCCCGCGCACGGTGTGGACCACCCGGTTCGTCAGGTGCGCCGGCAGGGCGTTGTAGTCGCCCTCGTCGAGCGCGAAGTATCCCAGATCATCGTCCTCGACGATATGCTGATCGAAGTAGCTGTGCAGCGCGCGCCGTTCGGCAACCGCCAGTGCTTCGAAGTAGCGTTCCGCGTTCATTGCGATTGGAGCAAGTGAAGCCATGATATCCTCCTGATGTCTGTCCTTGAGACGACAGGAGTTCGACCGATGGTCTTGCGGATCCCGGGTCCAGGATCGCCCTCCGGGCGACCGCGTCAGCGGCGGTGGGGGCAACGATTTTGTCGGACCGCAGCGAAGCGAAGGGGAGGCAAAATGGTGGGGCCCCGCCGTCCTTGACGCGGGAGCCGCAAGTCCATCACCATGGACGATCCATGAGCCAGGACCATTCCCAACCTCTCGGATGAACCTATGGCCCATCGAGCAGCGCAAAAAGGCTCTTTCCTACACCCGGGTGACCCCGGCAGACTGGACCACGGAGGCATCGACGAGGGACGAGGAAAGGACCCCACGTATGCCCACGAAACGAAGCGCCATTGATGCGCTCCGGAAGCTCGAAGCCGACCGGCAGGCTCTCGACGAACGCCAGCGCGAACTGGAAGAGAAGGCCACCCTAGAGCTGGGGCAGCTGATCCTTGGATCAGGTGTCGAGGCGTTCTCGAGGAAAGGCCTCAGACAGGCCAGCGAGATGCTCGGCAAGCTCGGTGAAGCCGAAGCGCTCCGGCGGCTGGGAAGCGAACCGGCTGCATCCCGTCACAGCGGTACGCCCGCTGGCTCCTGAGCAACACGAGAAGGAGCCCTGCCGCGCATGCGGCAGAGCCCCTTCTCGGTCGCTGGTCAATCGATGATGTCAGTCGATCTCGGGCGCGTCGCGGTTGTCGCCGTCGCCATCCCTGGCGTTGCCGCGCGAGAGGAAGTCGACCTTGTCGGCAAGGATCTCGCAGCCGTAGCGCTTGACGCCTTCCTGGTCTTCCCACTGGGTGTAGTGAAGCCGGCCCTGGACCGAGACCAGCTGGCCCTTGGTGCAGAACTGCCCGACGGTCTTGGAGAGGCCGTTGAAGCAGGTCACGCGGTGGAATTCGCTGTCCTTGGCGGTGTAGCCGTTTTCATCCTTGTAGGTCTTGCCGCCCTTGTCGCGCGCGGGGCGGTCGGTGACGACGGTGATGCCGGTGACGGAGGTTCCGCCCTTGGTCTCGCGGGATTCGGGATCGCGGGCGAGACGGCCGGTCAGGATTACGAGATTGGTCATGTGACTGGTCCTTCGGTGTGCCAAACCGGAAACCATTTCCGGCTTGCGAACATCCAGAAGAAGCAGGGCATGGGAGGGCTGCACCGCAGGGCGCATAGCGCCCAAGGGAAACGCCTTTTCAAGGGGTGGTGCGGGCAGGCAGCGCAGCTGCCAACACGGCCCGAAGGCAAAGGCGTTGCCGGCCTCAGCTGACCTGATTCAGGACTGTTCGCGAAGAAGCCGGATTGGGTTCGGGTGGCCTGGCGAAGGCGCCCTGGACCCCGCTCTCCTATCCGCCCGGTCCCTCGCCCTCGCTGGCCGCCAGCAGGTCCATGAAATTGTGGGCCGCCTCCCGATCGTCAGCATTTTTGAACGCCGCCTCAAGGGCAGGCGCGGAGCCAAGCATGTAAAGCAGCGCCCACAGGGCAAAGCGCTTGCCGCGGTTCTTTTCGAGGCCGAGATCGACCTGACAGCGCTCCAAACCCGAGGCCAGCACGTCGGGACTTACCGCCGATCGATCGGTGGATGAGAAGTATCGTCGCAGCAGGTCGTCGAGGTCCATGACGAAGACATAGCGTCATTTCGCGGAGTCTGAAGCCGGGGCATTCGGGACAGCCATGTGAAGTGCACGATAAGGTTGGGGGATGGCCGGCGAGGCCGTGGTCGCTGGATGCGCGGCCTCGCCAAGGCTAACCAGTCACTAAGCGGCGAGACCCTGCTCCGGGACTATATGCCAGGCCTCATAACCGGACAGCAGTCGCCCGGCATCGTGCATCACAGCGTTGATCCAGTCCGGGCACCAGCTGTCGCAGAACTCGTCCTCTCTGCGAACCTCGGACCCGAACAGGCGCTCCAGCTTCCACAGGAGCGCGGAGCGATCCGGCGCGGGCATGAGAAGCAGGTCGCGCTCCCGATCGCACATCACGTTGCAAAGCCGCTCGACCTCGTCGCTCGCTGCGTCATACCCCAGTCGTTCCTGTGCGGCCCTGTGATCGAGCCAGGCCTTCCGGACTTCGGCGGCTTTGGTGCGGAACACAGCGGATACGTGATCGTCCCAGGCATGAAGGTCATTCGCAGGAACCTGATAACGCGCCGTCTGTCCGCTCTGCGCCACGATCTCGAACCAAAGGTCAGGCCGAGGAGAGATTCGGTCGAGTTCATCCGCAACCGGCTGCCAGACGGCTGTATCGAAGCGCTCGAAATCGGATCGTGCCGATTGGTAGGCCGAAATCGCGTCGTCCCAAAGGCGGGTGGCGGTCGGGCCGCGAACCACGGCGATTGTTGCATGCATATTCATTCAGTTTGCTCCTGTTTCCGGCGCTCCTGTGGTTGGCGCTGCGAAAGAGGAAATGAGGACGGCGGATTGCGATCGGGTTTCCGAAATGGCGCAACAGCGGGTGAATTGCCTCGCCTCCAGTCTTCCGGTGCGCACAAGGGACTCTTGCACGCCGAGGCTACTCCAAAGATGCGGGACACTCAGGCAGCGGTCTCCTAGCCGCCGCAGCGCATTCGAAGGGCGTGGCCTCAGCCAGCGCCAGGCTTGGTCCCCAGCGGGCCGCGGCGATCGACCACCGTGACGCGGCGTGCCTTGGCTTCGATGACGAGACGCTCGGTGACGCCATTGCCGGGAAAGGCGATCACGTAGCGCGGGGCCATCGCCAGCATCTGCTCGTTGCGCTTGAACCCGGCCCGGGCACCCAACCTGCGATCGAGACCGAAGGTCAGTTGCTGTACCTCGTGGCGTTCGGCCCAGGCGGCTGCAAGCCGATCGGCGCCCTTGCCGTCGCCGCCATGGACGAGGAGCATATCAGGCACCTGCTCGCGCACTCGGTCGAGCGTGGCCCAGATGTTGTTCGCATAGCTCGTCGCTTCGTCGGTCGTGGCGAAGCTGGCGCGGCCTCCGGCGAAGACCACGGCGGTGCCTTCGGGCGTGAGCGCGGCGCGCCGACGTTCTGAGCGGACCTTTAGGAAATCGCGCGCATCGATGACCGCAGAGGTGAGGTTCTTTCCGTGCGCTACGCGCGACCCCGTCATCGGCTTCCAGGATGCCCCGGTCTCTTCGCGGTAGAGCATCGCCGCGACCTCGCGCATGTGCTCGAAAGCGAGCATGCTGGCTTCGGCCGCCTGCGCACGCTCGACCTGCTCCTCGAGGTTGCTCGAGTGAACTTCCGAGCCATCGGCAGAGGCCAGCAGCGCACGGATCTCGTCGCTCGCGCGATCGACTTGCGCGGACTTCCGACTTGCTGCGCGGTGAAAGAGATTGACGAAGCCCCAGGCGACGTCCTCGGCATCGGCTTCGAGCGCGGTATCGGCGAACAGCGCGAACAGATCCGACCAGACGGCGGCGAGCGTCTGCTCGCTCGCTTCCTCGGCGGGGAAATCGGTTTCGTTGAAGGGTGCCGGCTGAATCGAAAGGCCGGCCAGATCGAGACCGGCAAGCTGGGCGGTGAAGCTGTCGTACATGGGTCATTTCCTCCTGAGCGAAGGCGACTGCCGCAGGGGAAGAGAGAAGTTTCCTGCGGCCTGTTCGCCGGGCCCCGAAGGGACCGGGCCAACGGGGCCGCCGCACCGCGTAGCGGGAAACCCCGCAAGGCAAGGCTGGCGCGGGCCACACGGGCCGCAGCCTTGCGCGGGTTGCGGCGGACCCGGACCGGTCCAGGGCCCGCACGAGCGAACAGGACAGGCAGGAAATCAGACTCCGGCAGGCCGCGCAAAGAGGGACCACGCGATTCGAGCTTCAGCCGAGCGAAGGCAGTCCGAACTGCTCGGCCGTGAAATCCAGCACCTCGCCCGAAGGAAACGCAGCCAGTGCAGTGAGGCGCCGGCCCTCCAGGCGCAGGTGCCAGCCGCGTCCGTGATCGGGCTCGGCCTTGGCAAAGCACGCGGGATCGAACAGCGCGAGATTGATCCCCTGCGGATCGCGTGCCGACGGCGAGCGGATCGCCTGCCCGCCGGCGGCACGAGCAGCCTCGGCGAGAGCCTGGCACGCGGAGTAGTCGACCTGATCGACCCAGCGTTTGCGGTCGCGCGACAGAGGCGGCCGCGTGGTGTCGAGCAGACGGGTGATGGAGACAGGAACGGAGAAGCTCAGATGCTCGCTGGTGCGGTTGCCCGGGACAAAACCCGGCGAGCGGCTGATGAAGCGGAGCCGCCAGTAGGCGGTTTCGGTGATCGCGGTCTGCTCGGCCTCGCTGGCGTAGAAGATGCCGGGTCGTTCGTTCGCGCGCCGAAAGCGGCTGGCCACGCTGTGGCCGTAGCGAAAGGGCGAGGCGAGAAGGTAGTGCAGGCCGCGCGCTGCCTGGGGCAGATCGGGTTTGGCCGCATCGGCGAGTTCCTCGAGCCGCTTCTGGTCGGCGAGAGTTGCGGCAAGGCGATTGGTCGAGATGCGATGCTGCGCCTCGACGACACGCCAGACGGTCCTGCGGTAACGGCGCAGCTCAGACGCGAGCGCGGTGGGCGTCCACATAGTCGCAAACCGTCATGAGACCCTTGAAGCTGTCGATCAGATCAAGCGGCCGCGCCTCGAGGTCAAGATTGGGAGTGGCGAGCCAGGCTCGCGCAGCCAGATCGTCGCTCCCGAGCAGCGCGTCGAGCGAGCGGAACAGGCGCAACAGAAACTGGCCGGCTTCGAACGACTTGCTGGCCGGATCGAGCTCGGATTTGCCCGCGCGCAAACGCGAGACGGTGGCCTGAGACAGCCCAAGAATCGATCCAAGCTTGGCATTGGTCAGACCCCAGAATTCCGCAATTCGGGAGATTGCGTTGGTCAGAACCTTGCCATCTCCCTCCTCGACTTCAGCGGCTCTCGTTGCCATCGGCGCATCCTTTCATATGCACAATATAGCACCTAGCTACTCACTTGAACAGGTCTGCGTTCAAAGATGGCCTCGCCATTCGAAAACCGCCCAATCATGCGGAGCTCGCCGAATTTCGCTTCGAACCGGCTCGCCACCTGCGAAAGCCAGCGCTGCGCCCGCCCGGATCGCGGGTGATAGGCATCGGCATCCCAGTAACCACCGTCGTCGCGCTCGGCGAGCCAGATGGCGACAAGGTCGCAGTAGGTGGAGATCCCGCAATCGGCAAAGGCGTTGCGTAGCAGGATTCGATCTTCGCGGCCGCGCCACCCGTTGCAGGCTTCAAGTGAGGGAAAGGTGATGCGTGCAGTTTCGGTCACCTCCTCTACCAGACACTCATATTCCCACTCCCAATCGTCCTCGTCGTCGATCTCCAGAGTGCGGAAGGCGACGATTGCGCCGGACGGATAGCTAACGGAACGTCCCATCATGCACCTCCCTCAAGCCGCTTCGGCGAGATCGGCTGCCGCAGCCTCGCTACCGGCACCCGAACGCCCTCCGAGCCTCAGGATGAGGCTCGCAGCCTCTTCTGCCTTCGCGGCTGCCGTGAGCATGGCTCGATCATCGGATTTCAGAAGCTCAAGCCATTGCGCGATGTAGCTCGCATGGTGGTCGAGATGCGTGACGGGAAGACCGAGCTCTGCGCCAAGGATCGCGGCGGACAGCTCCGCCACCAGTTCTTCGGCCGCGTAGGATTCGCTTCCGAAGCGGTTCTTGAGATCCCGACCCAGACGTGAACCATGCCCGGTCCAGTGCGAGAGTTCGTGCGCCAGCGTTGCATAGTAGTGGTCATAGCCGTCGAACAGCGCCGCCGTTGGCATCGTAATCCGATCCAGGACAGGCTCGTAGTAGGCTTCGGCCCCCTGATGCCGAAGGTCGGCGCCCACATCTGAAAAGAAGGTATCAAGCCGCTCTTCCCGCCCCGCAGGCTCGACCGGTTCGAGCGCGCGCTTCGCACGGTACATCTCGGGCAAACCATCGCACTGGTCGGCGTTGAAAACCGCGTAGGCCTTGAGAACGCGTCGCTTCTCGGTGCCTTCTTCACCATCATCGCCTTCGATCTGCTTGTCGTAGCTCTTGTAGAAGATCGCGATCGTCGATCTTTCGCTCTTGCGGACCTGCCCGCCGAGCTTCTGGCACTGCCGGTACGTCATCCAGTAGGGCGACAGAAAACCTGCAGCCTCGGCGATCATCCACAGCCAAAAGGTGTTCATGCCCCGGTAGGGCGTGCCGCAACTGCGCAGGGGTCGTGATACCGGAACCCCGCGCCATGGCTTTACCCATGGTCTGGTTCCTTGCTCGAGTTTCTCGATAATCACGGAGGTGATTTGTGCAGCAGGGGATTGCCCGCCGCTGCGGCGTTTGAACTTGGACATGAGGTGTCTCCCGATTGCCGGAACGAGATTGTCCCGTGGCAATCAGAAGAAGCCTTCTTTCCTCTCATCTGGACGTCGTGTCAGCTTTGCGCTCTGCGACGACTGCTGCGGAGAGCCTGTAGATCTCGCCCATGAGTCGCATAGGTGCGGCCGGCGTCTTCCGCCTCGAGCGGTGCGGCGCGGGGAATATCTGCTATCCAGCCCCGCAGCATCCGGACGGCGAACCGGATTGTTGGGCTTCCTGAATCGGCGGGCACGGAACATCTGCGAAGGAGCAGAAGACGCAACAATCGCCGGAGAGCGGTCTAAGCTTCACGCCGCAATGGTGACAGTCGTAAAAAAACCAGCAGGCATCGGTCGGCATCGTTTCGACTGAGGTGCCGCCGCACTTGGGACATGTGATGGTAGAGGTGGTCTGCATCACGCGCCGCCCAGCACGCGCATCAGCGGCTGCTCGATAAAACCCCACAACGCGCTGATAACGACGATCACCGTCGCACCCACGAGCATCGCCAGCGTGGCTCGACCTGGCGCCGGCACCGCGCAGTCCGCGTCAGCAGAGCAAGCGCGATGCTTGCGCAGGTAGAGCATCCAACCCGCAATGATCAGAACCGAGGCGATGATTGTCATCGGCCATCGGTAGGGGACGAATACAGCGAGACCGCCTGCTCCGAGCCCTAGTCCGGCGAGCGCGAGAGGCAGCACGCAGCACGCAGCAGCAGAGAACAGGGCGGTCAAGCTGGCCGCCGTTCCCACGGCAGCGACACCTCGCTCGGGTCCCTGCAATCGGATAACGGGAGGGGCACTTCGATCAGTCAGGTCTCGTCTCCAGCGCGATTCGGCGCTATGTGCCACCTGTAGTAGCTACAGGATCAAGGAGTTTATGCGTGGGCGGTCTTTCGATAGGCGAACTCGCCCGCCGCACAGGCGTGCATATCGAGACAATTCGCTACTTCGAAAAAGTTGGCCTGCTCGCCGAGCCCGATCGAACAGAAGGCGGCCACAGGGTCTTTACCGACCAGCATGTCAGGGCCCTGAGCTTTATAAAGCGGGCGAGGGAGCTTGGCTTCACGCCTGGCGAAGTGCGCGCCATCCTTGAACTGGGCGGCCCCGAAGAGGCGTGCTGCGATGAAGTTCGCGAAATCGCGGTTCATCATCTGGACCAGGTCAGGCGCAAAATGGCGGACCTCGAGCGACTGGAGCGGCTGCTCGCCTCGACGGTCGAGCGCTGTTCGGGTGGGCACGTGCCCGACTGTCCGGTCATCGACATGCTGGACGGCGTTGCCCCCTAGAGCATGTAGCCTACGTCCGATGCCCCGGTAGGATAAGCAAACATGGTGCTCTTCAGATCATCGGCGGTGAGATTGTGCCGGATAGCCAGGGCGAAGATGTTGATGACCTCGTCCGCGTGAGGACCGACGAGGTGCGCACCCAGAATTCGACCCGTGCCTTCCTCGACCAGCGTCTTGTATCCGTAAACCGGCTCGGCAAGCCGCCTCGCAGTGTACCAGCGCGAAGCACGCTCGCATTTCAACCGGAATTGCGCTCCCGATCTGCGCGCCTCCTCCTCGCCCATTCCCACAGCGGCAATGGGCGGCAGTGTAAAGGCGACACTCGGCACGCCACGATAGTCGGGCGTTCGCTGGTTGCCTCCGAGCAAGTTGTCCGCGACCACCTTCGCATCATGGCTCGAAACAGGCGTCAGCGGCGGTCCTTGCTGGGCAGCATCGCCGGCCGCATAAACTGTCGGATTGGTGACGCTCTGCAGGTACTCGTTGAGTTTGAGCCGACCTTGAGCGACAGCAACATCGGCTGCTTCGAGGTTCAGTCGGTCGAGAGCAGGGGCGCGGCCAGCGGCGTGGACGACCAGGTCGGCCTCCACCGTGATCCTGTCGTCGCGTCTTTCGCCATGCACGACAAATCCGCTGTCGTTGCGCTCGATCGCAACCACAGTCGTATCGGTCATGACTTGCACCCCGATACTGTCGAACGACTCCGTCAACCAGCCGACGAGCTCCGGCTCGAAATGCGTCAGCATGCGCGAACCGCGCTGGATCACCGTCACCTTAGCGCCAGCGCGTGCCGCAATGTTGGAAAACTCCGCTGCAATGTAGCCGCCGCCGACCAGGACGATCCGCCGTGGCAGTTGCTCCATGGCCAGGAAGAACTCGTTGTCGACCAGATGATCCTCACCTGCGATCCCGAGCGGCACGGGAGCGGCGCCGGAGGCGATCAGTACATGACGGCCGCTTAGCTCTGCTGCATCGACCTTGAGGGTGTTCGGGCCGGTGAACTGGGCCGCACCGTGCAAAGTGTCGATGCCCTTATTGCGGTAGCGGTGCTCGTGCTTCTCCGGCACGGGATCGGTAAAGGTGCGCTTGAAACCGATCAATTCCGGCCAGTCGATCCGCAAATCACCGTCGATGCCGTGTCCGCTCATCCGGCGCTCCGCATCGATGACCTCCGCTCCGGAGACGAGCATCTTCTTGGGATCGCAACCGCGCAAGGCGCAGGTGCCACCAAACGGCTTCTCGTCGACGACAGCAACCGTCCAGCCTGCATCGCGCACCCGCATCGCTGCGACCATTGCCGCCGTGCCCGTGCCGATGATGATCAAATCGTAGTGCATTTGCGCGCTCCTCAATAGGAGAACGATGCTGTAGTTGGTACGGGTTCCCCAAGAGGATCAAAGGCTGTCCACTGGGATGTGACCCCGCTGACAATCAATGCGCTCGTCGATTTCTGGTGACCTTGAAGGCCGGCGCGGCAATCAGTTTTGGATAAGGCGAATGAGGGTTCCGTCCGGATCGATCAGGGCTCCGATCAGGAGACCGCCATCTTCCTGCTGCGGGGGCTGAGCCCGGGGGTGACCCCAACATTGCTCTGGCACTCCAGCGTCTAAACAAACCGAGTAAAACGCGGCCACGTCATCAAGCCGAAGACAGCAACTGAACCAGCTTTCGGCTGGGTTCAGGTCTGGATGTGGGAAGAACTCCAGTATCATGCTGTCACGCTTCAAGATCATCCAGCCGTCATCCCGCCAGTCCTGCCCGAACCCCAACTTGGCGAAAAATTTTGAGGTGACCTCAAAATCCCTCGACGGCAGGTTGGCTGTAGCGTGATCGATCTCGCATCCCCTCGCTGCTCATCATGGAGCTCCAGGCAGACGTTCGCAACGGCGTTCCTGCTGAATATCTAGCGAAGACGTCTCATCCACTAGGTAGAACGACTGACGGTTCAGACTTGGCCAAAACGACTAAAGGCGGCCCGTCCGGAATGGACGGACCGCCGACCGCGCAAGCCGATCTGTCAGGAGGTTCAGGCAGCTTGCTCGGTCAATTCGTCGTTGGCGTCTTCCGACCGAACAGACATTTTATCGTTGCCGATGGGTACTTCCTTGGGAGTACCGAAACGCATGACGGCCGGAACCCAGGCCAACGCCTGCTCCTTGACGTCCGCCTCGCCGATGAACTCACCCGAGAAGATGCGTTCGGCAGCCGATGCGAGATCGGCCTTCTTGGAACCGGCATAGCGGCTGACAAGCTCGGGCCCCCCCACGGCATCGAAAGCTTCGAGGATGCGCGCTTTCGGCACCCGATCGAAGAAGTTCGCCGCCGTCGGCCTCCACCAGTGCGCCATCTCGATCTCGAGCAAGGCGCCCAGCGCATCGTGAAGAGGAAGTCCGCGATCGCCGTCGCTGTTGAGGCTGGCAATGAGCGTACGGGCGACCACGAAGCCGAGCCAGAGGCTGCGAGCCTCCTCGGGGAGTGTCCGAAAGGCAGCAAATCGCTCGATCTCCGAAGCGCCGGCGCGCCAGCTTTCGTCGAGCGAACCAGTGAACTCCGCCAGCGCCGCACTCGCCGGAGCATCCTTGGCTTCGAACCCGGGGACCGGGCCGCTCGCAGTGGGTCCGGAGACCGTGACCGCTCTTTTTGCGCGCCAGTCGTGACCATCGGCATCGGCGAGCGTGAAGATCATAAGGTCGAGCGCCAGGCCTGGGTCGTTGGCGAGATGGACAGCGAGGACATCGCGGCGCTGCATCGCCAGTTCATCGAGCAGTCGTTGCGAATAAACTGCACTCTTGCTCGACACCTGTTCCCGCTCGTCGACGGGCTCGATGATGCCCTCGTCCGGCTGCGTCACCTCGCTTGCCGTGTAGTACTGCGGAACAAGAGTAGGCTCGCCACCGCGCGACAAGACCAGGAAGGCTCCCGCTTCTTCCTTCAGATCGTCGGCAAGCATCGGCGGGCGATCGTTGAGCGCTCGCATGGCCCGGTCGATGCGGGCCAGTTGCTTTTCGGCTCTCGCGACCTCCTCCTCGCTGCTGTCCTCGTCCTCGAGGACTGCCGCTTCACGGTCGTAGTCTGCCTCGAGTACTGAAAGTTCCTCGGCTTCCGCTTCATTCAGCGGGGCGGGCTCGGCGGGAAGGCGACTGAGCCCCTCGATCAGATCGTGGCAGACATAAGCCCCGAGCGTCGGACGGACCCACGCAAGGCCGAGCTCGCCCGCTTTGATACTTGCTGCCTCCTCCATCTTCTTGTGAGCGAGATCTTCGAGAAGCGCGATATCGACCCAGCTCTCGCTGGCATCGTCGTCGAAAAGCTCGCGCTCGATCCGCCCGCCCGCTTCGAGATAGGCCTCGCGGCCAACCAAGATCGCGCGCGGATCGCTGCCGCGCACGGTCGCGTCCAGCACCATCCGTCGAATCGTATCGGGCGTAATCTGGTACCAGGCTTCCTGCAGGTCGGCGAAAACATGCGCTTGCCGCTCGGTGTCCGAGACCGCGCCATAGGCCTTGGCCATGTCGAGCGTGATCGCGCCTTCCGCCAGCGCTTCGAAGACGCACGGCGCAAGCGAAGCGAGCCGCAGTCGGCCCTCGACGAAGCGGACGGTCAGGCCGAAGCGCCGAGCGACGTCCTCGGTCGTGGCGCCCGCTTCGATGATCGCGGCGAAGGCCTGCGCTTCGTCAGCGGGATTCATGGCCAGGCGCTGGAAGTTCTCGGCCAGGCTCGCTTCGCGCACTTCGCGTTCGTCACCTTCGATGACGAGGCAGGTCACTTCGTGGGTTGTGGGGATTGCGCCGTCCTCGGCGAGCGACTGCAATGCGGCAAGCCGCCGGCCGCCGGCCTCGACTTCGAATTTGCCGCGCGCGGCCTTGCGCACGACGAGGTTCTGGAGAAGGCCGCGGGCCGCGATATCGGCCTTGAGCTGGGCATCGGCGGTGGCATCGCTCACCTTCCGGACGTTGCGCGGGCTCGGGGCGAGCTTCTTCAAGGGAATGGACTGGATCATCGATCGTCTCCTGATGGATTGAACGAACCGGTGCGGGTGCATCCCACAAGGTTCGCCAGTCCAAGGCACTCTCTTCTCTCTGCTGTGAGACGTCCTGCCGCTGATCAGGGGGCGAGCGCTTCAAGGATGGCCCGCCCATCGGCCACCGGCACGAACAGGCGCGTCCGGTAGCGGATGATCTCGGTGAAGCAGCCTTTGGCCTTGTACCAGTCGAGCCGATCGGGCGCGAAGCCAGTCAGCTCGATGCGCTGCTCACCACCGACAAGACTGCGCTTGACGATCAGCGGATCATGGCTCTGCAAGTTTTGTGCGGTGCCGCTCGACAGGACGAGAGCGGCCAGTTCACCGGGAGTGGGCAAGGCCGGGTTGCCGAGGCCAAAGGTCTGCGACACCTTGGCGATATCCGCGGCCACCACCTCGCGGCCGATGATGGAGGTCCCGTCGGCCGAGACGATACGGGTCACGCGCACGTGATCGCCGGGCAGGCGCTTCCAGACCGGGAGTAGCAGCCCGGTTGCAAGGTGCACCCGTTCGCGGACCGGCTCCTTGGCGGCTTCGATCTCTTCGGCGCGCCAGAGCCGTTCGAACGAAGCCGGATCGATGGCCTCCCAAGCGCTTTCGGCGAGCGCTTCGCGGGTCCAGTTGGCGGATTTGAGCGGACGCAGCAGACGCCGCCGCTCGATCACACTGCCGTCGTCGGCAATCAAACGGCGCGCAGGAACGCTGAGCGCCACGCGGCCGGAGCGTGCATTGTGCAGGGGTATGCCACTGGGCGAGCCAATGTCATGCAGTCGCGCGAGCCGCTCGAAGCGCAGCGGCCGCAAGTGCCGCTCGATCTCCAGCGAGAGGAGGCGGGTTTCAGCACCGGTGAGCGGGTCGCTGCGAAGGATCTGATCCGAAATTACTCGACAGCTGTCGACCTTGACCGTTTCGAGCCCGAGATCGAGTGTTCCCGCTTCGCGGGCGGCCTCCACGCGCGCTTCGATCAGAGCAAGATATTCGTCGAAGATCGCATTCTGCATCCCAATCGGCAGTGCGAGCACGCGGTTGAGCCAGCGTTGGATCGAGGGCAGGTCGTCTGTAAGACCGCCCTCGGGACCTTCGAGCCGTAGGCCGGTCTGGCGCACGAAATGGGCGAAACTCGTCGCCTCGAGCTTGCCGTCGTATAGCAGGTGGAACCAGCGGGTCAGCGCGTCTCTGGCGTAATCGCTTTCCAGATTATCGGCCGGATCGAACAGGTTCTGTCCACCCGTTTGCCGCTGTCCGCGGGTGAGCGCGCCGAGGCTGTCGAGCCGCCGCGCGATCGTCGAGATGAACCTCCGCTCACCCTTCACATCGGTGGTCACGGGACGAAACAGCGGCGCCGAAGCCTGGTTGGTGCGGTTGGTCCGCCCCAGGCCCTGGATCGCATTGTCGGCGCGCCACCCCGGCTCAAGCAGGAAATGCACGCGCCGCTGCCGGTTCTGGCAATTGAGGTCGGCGTGATAGGACCGGCCCGTCCCGCCGGCGTCGGAAAAGACAAGGATGCGCTTGGCGCCATCCATGAAGGCCTGAGCCTCGGCAACATTGGCAGACCCGCCGCGGCGTTCGAGCCGCTGCTGTCCGTCCCGCCCCAGGACCAGCCGTCTCGTCCTGCCCGTAACTTCGGCGACGATGCTGGTTCCGAAGTGTTCGATGATCGCATCGAGCGCGGTTGCGATCGGCGGCAGGGCGCAGAGCTGTTCGATCAGCGCATCGCGCGCGGCGACGGCGCGTGGACACATGACCGGATTGCCATCGTCGTTGCTCATCGGTTCGGAGCGCAGATTGCCGTCTTCGTCGGTGAAGATCTGCATCAGGCGAGTGGGGAAGCTCTTTGCGAGATAGTCGATGACATACTCGCGCGGCGAGAGGTCGATATCGAGCGCTTCGCGTTCCTCGGGAGTGAGATCGGCCAAGCGGCGGTCGAGCATCGCCTCGGCGGTCGAGACCAGCTGCACGACGACCGAGTGGCCGGTCGCGAGCGACTCCTCCATCGCGGGAACTAGGCTCGGGAGTTTCATTGAGAGCAGGAGCTGCGCAAAGAACCGCTGCTTGGTGCCTTCGAAAATGGACAGCGCAGCAGCCTTAGCGTTGCGGTTAAGTGTGTCGCCGCTGTCCTCATCGACTATCCGCGTCGCCTGAAGCGCCTCGTCGAGATTGCGATGAATGATTGCCCAGGCTTCGGCATAAGCATCGTAGATGGCGATCTGCGCATCGGTCAGACGGTGCTCGAGGATTTCGTACTCGACTCCCGCGAATGACAAAGCGCGGGAAAGGTAGAGGCCCTGAGCCTTTAGATCCCTGGCGACGAGCTCCATCGCCGCGACACCGCCTGCCCGGATTTCGGTCGTGAACGCCTCATGTGTCGGGAAAGCGGTTTCGGCCCCCCACAAGCCGAGGCGGGTCGCATATCCGAGGTTGGAAATGTCCGAAGCGCCGGTAGCCGAGGCGTAGAGGATCCGGGCGCGAGGAAGCCGGTTCTGCAGTCTTAGTCCAGCCATGCCCTGTTCGGAGCCTTTGGAAGCGCCGCGCGCATTACGGCTGCCTATGGCGTTGGCCATCGCGTGGGCCTCATCGAACGCGATCACGCCGTCGAAATCATCGCCAGTCCAAGCGAGGATCTGGTCAAGCCGCGTATCGTCTGCGCGACCCGAGCGAAGCGTCGGATAGGTAGTGAAGAGGATGCCCTGGGACCAACAAACCGGTACTCCCAGCTTCCAACTGGAGAGTGGCTGAATGTCGAGGCGCATGCCGCCGAGTGCTTCCCAGTCGCGGCGGGCATCCTCGAGCAGCGCCTCATTCTTGGTAATCCAGATGTGTCGGCGTTCGCCGTCAAGCCAGCGATCCATGATCACCGACGCAATCTGCCGCCCTTTTCCCGCTCCGGTGCCGTCGCCGAGAAAAAAGCCCTGGCGATAACGGGCTCCATCATCCGCCTGCTCGAGCGTGGTTCCTTCCTGAGTGGCTCGGAAGCGCCCTGGCAGATCGTGCGAAAACGCCTCGCAGGCATAGACGAGCGTTTCGAGTTGGGCTTCGGAAAGCAGTTCGCGTGTTCGCCAGTCGGCGGGCATCTTTGGGCGCACGGTGGGTTTCGGAGCCGCGACCGACCCCATCGCGATGGATTCCACAAGCGGCGTCGGATGGACGGGCGCGCCTCCGATCTGAACCCGGCTCGGGCGATAGGGAAGATAGATCCCTGTCTGCTCCGGGACGGGCGCGGGCTCATCGAGCGTCACATAGCCGAGCTCTTCGAACGGCTCGCCAGGTGCAGGGCGAGTTCCAAACGGAGCCGCGGGCCGGGCGTTCGCTGGCTTTCTCAAAGTGCCGGTCGCGGGCCGCGCGGTCAGCACGGGAATTTCCGGAGTATCGCGAGTGCGCGGCGGGAGTTGGCCGATCAGCGTTGCCAGATCGGACAAATCGTCCGCTTCCGCAGTGACCACCGGCTGGTCGACGACGGTTTTGTCGAACACCACCATGCGCACGGGAATGCCTGTGCCGTTCCTGCGAAACGCGCCGGTGATGCGCACATCGAGCCGCAGGCTGGCATCGCTCAACGAGCTGGCGAAGCGAGAAGCATCGAATCCTTCCGGCATGATCGCGACGAGCCGTGCGCCTCTCTTCGAGAGTCGGAGCGCGCTGCGAAGATGGCGCAACGCCGTTGCCGCACTGGCCCCGCGTTCGCGACTGCGCGCAAACGGCGGATTCATGAGGACGACGGTTGGCGGCCTGTGGGTCAGGAGATGTTCGATGACCTCACCGTCGTGAGCGGTCACTGCTGCGTCGGAAAACAGATGGGCAAGTGACTGTCGGCGAGCAGGATCGATCTCGTTGAGCGTGAGGTCGGAGCCTTGAATGGCCGGCCATAGGGCAAGTGCGCCGTTGCCGGCCGAAGGCTCGAGGGCATGATCGGATGAGCGAAGCTGAGCCGCTCGCGCCATGAGCCAGGACAGCATGGGCGAGGTCGAGAACTGCTGCAGCTCGATCTGACCTTCGCTACGCACATGGCGGGGAGGCAAGGCGGTTTCGAGCCATTCAAAGCGCGCGTCCGCTTCATGAATCGCGGTACCGAGCGTAATCCAGCCGTGAGACTTCAGCCACACGAGCGCGCCGATCTCGATCGCATCGTTGTAGTCGTCGATGGACCAACCCGTCCCCCAGGTCTGGATCCCGGTCTCTTCGGCAAAGAGCGCAGAAATGGAGCTACGCGTAAGATGGCAGCCGTCGGCCAGACGAGAGGCTATCCGTTCGCCGATCGTCACCGCCAAGGGCTGGGCACGAGGTTCAGCATCGGGTTCTAAAAGTTCGAACTGAAGCATTGTTGGTCCTCCTGATGGAGGCATCGGGCACGAAGCCTTCTGCCGATCACGAGGCCAAAGCTTTCTCTTCTCTACGAAGCCCGCTTGCGGGCGAGCCAGTTCACCAGTTCGTCGTTCCAGTCGGTGTCGCGCCTTGAAGGACGCCGGACATGGATGGTCCGGCCTTCGAGCGCATGGCTCTGGAGCGCGCGTTCCACCGCCACTTGGCCGCCTGCATCGTAATCGACAAAGAGATGGAGCTCGGTGACACTCTCGGGGATCGAGACGAGCGCAAAGCGCTCATTACCAAGCGTTGCCCAGCACGGGACGCCGGTGAGTGCGCGAGCTGAGAGCGCGCTTTCAACACCTTCGGCGATGCCCAGCACTCCATCGATCGCAGGGAACAGTCGCACGGCGGCTGATCGGAGCGCACCGAGTGCACGCTTCGGGCCGTCGAATGCAGCGAGGCTGGGCGCCTCCGCATCGAGAAATGTTCGGTGAATAGCGATTGGCCCTTCGTCGAGGCTGACGGCTGCAATCATTGCTGGAATGAATTGCGCGCGGCCTTTGGGCCCTAGAGGCGTTCGGGAGTTGAAGCGCAGCGCGGGCGAGACAGCCGTGATACCCCGCGCTTCGAGATAAGCTTTGGCCGGGCTGTCGTTCAGGGGCGAGGCGCCATGCCATGTCCGGAGCGCACCCCGCGAGGGCAACCGCTCAACCGTCGATTCTCCGGCATTCGGCGGAAGGCCGCCGAACAGCTGCGCGGGCGAAAGCCCCTCCCTTCTGAAAGCGTCAATCACGCTCGCTTGGTCGCACCCGGCAAAGCAATGGAACAGGATAGCACGTCGGCCCAGCGTGACGCCGAGCGAGGGAGTGCGATCATCGTGAGCCGGGCACCGGGCCATGCCCTTGGAACCGGACCAGCGCCCGCCGCGGCTTTTGCAGAGCTGGCGAGCAGTTGCTTCGAGGGATTGTGTGTTCTGACCTTCACTTCGGACCTGCATCGGAAGACTCCGTATCGTCTGCTCGCGTCCCCAGCGCTGCCTCTCCTCTTTGCGGTGTTTAATCGCTTTCCTACAGGTTGATGTTCTTTTTATGTTCTCTTGTGATTCGGAGTAATCGAGGAGAACGCGAAATGGTAAGCCGGTTCATTGCAGGCTTGATCTGTGCAGCGAGCCTGACGGCTGCCGAAGGAGCAATCGCTCAGGAATTTCGAATTTTCGATCACGACTATGGAGCGTCGGTTGGGCCCAGTGCGGAAAGCTTGGGCAGCGAAAGCAGTCCGCGCTCGACGGAAAGTACACTTGCGTTTCGCGCAGTCGTTTCCGGCTATCGGGAAGCGATCTACCTGCCGCTCATCCGCGACGCCGAGTTAAGGTATCGGCTACCGCCGCGGCTTCTTCAGGCTCTGATCTGGGCGGAGTCCCGGTTCAACCCGCTTGCGGTCAGTCCCGTAGGGGCGGCAGGTCTGGCCCAACTGATGCCGGCCACCGCCCGCGAACTCGGCGTCGCAAACCGGCATGATCCGAGGGAGAATATCGAGGGTGGTGCGCGCTACCTCAGGCAGATGCTAGATCGGTTCGGATCGGTACATCTCGCCCTTGCCGCATACAACGCTGGACCCGGCGCCGTGAGGAAGGCAGGCGGGATTCCAAGGAATCGCGAGACGCCGGGTTATGTGCGCAACGTTCTCGGTCGTTGGATGGCATACACAAATTAATCGACATGAATCGCAAACGCATCACCGGACGCCTTGAACACACTCCCCGCGGATTCGCGGTCATTACCGATGCAGGTGAACGTTGGATCCTCGAAGATTGCGCACCCGATAGCGCTCTTGTGGGTAACGACATCATTGCCGAAGGCGTAGTTTCAGGACTCGATCGGCTGCGGGCCGCCTGGATCGGTTCTCCGGCCCATTGACCTTTGCTCCCTGCTTAAACAGAAATCCGCCCAATCCCGCATCAGGTTCTTGCGCTTCGCGAAGAAATCGGTTCGCCGATACGCGGCTTCAACCTTGTTCGAAATTGTGTGGGCGAGAGCCGCCTCTGCCACTTCTCCCTGATAATCAGTTTCCTCGGCGACCCAATCGCGAAACGAGGAGCGAAAGCCGTGGACGGTGCAATCGAGATCCATGTCACGCACGATCTTCAGCAATGTCATGTCGGACATCGGAAGCTTCGGTCGTTGCCCAGGGAAGACAAGGTCGCTCGCCTCACAGCGGAATACCTGGGCTCTTTCAAGGACATCCAGGGCTTGGGGCGTAAGTGGAACATGATGCTCGCGGTTAATTTTCATGCGCTCGGCAGGAATCGTCCAAACCGCTGCCTTGAGATCGATCTCCGACCAACATGCCCCCCGCACCTCGCCCGAGCGCGAAGCGTTGAGGATCAGGTACTCCAAGGCCAAGCGGCCGATTGAGGTGCGGCTACGCAACTTCGCGAGAAACGCAGGGACCTCTTCAAAAGGCATCGCCGCAAAATGGCCCGACTTCCTGGGCTGCCTTGGCAATCCCTTCGCGATTGAGCGCATTGGTGCTTCGGTGGTCCGATAACCCTTCGCATAGGACCAGTCGAGGATCGTGCCTATTCGCTGCCGAACCCGGCGGGCGGTTTCCGGCTTAGCGAGCCAGATTGGTGCTAGAGCATCACGAATTGCGGGGCCTTCGATCTCAGAGACGAGCCGCTCGCCAATGTGAGGAAAGGCATACGTCTCTAACGTCGCAAGCCATTGGGCCTGATGTTTGCCGTTCTTCCAACTAGCCTTGTGCTCTTCGTGGACTTTAACTGCGGCGCTGCGGAAGGTGGGGATGACCTTCTTCTCCTTCTTGCGCTCGGCGATAACGTCGATCCCGGCCTTGGCCTGTCGGCGGACGTCCGCAGCGGTCTCGCGCGCCTCGCCCAATGAAATTTCAGGATAGGAGCCGATTCCTATATCCCTTCGGCGTCCAGCATTCTGCACGCGCACGATCCAGCTTGCCTTGCCGGACTGATTGAGGACGAGGATCAACCCGTTGCCGTCGGAATAGCGCCCGGCATCCTTGAGGTTTCTAAGCTTGACCGCGGTTAAGCTGCCCATGTGTCCGCCGAACTCCTTTCCCCACATTCTTCCCCACACCATGCGCGAGATGCAGGGAAACATATAGAGAACGACTGAGAAGACAGCAAGCCAGAAAATGGCGGAAATCTGCCGCTTTTGGAGACAATCCGGGAAGTATAGGGAATTGGTAGTTGGCGGAGAGGGTGGGATTCGAACCCACGGTACGGTTGCCCGCACACCGCATTTCGAGTGCGGCGCATTCGACCACTCTGCCACCTCTCCGCGAGGTCGTATGCCAAGGGACGCGGCGGTCCCGGCCGAAGCGAGGCGCCGCCTAGCCGAGGCATCCCGCCTTGCCAAGACCCGTTCGCGTTCATGGCGGTGGAACACTCTCGGCCGCTGGCTTGTTAGAGACTTACGAAAACCTATATTCTCGGGCACTATGGACCGCGCACAGTTCTTCTCTCCCCAGGCCGGACGCACAATCGAGGCGCCACTCAACACGAGCGCGCGCTTCGGAATCGGCGCCGTAGTGCGCCACCGAGTGTTTGATTTCCGGGGGGTGGTGTTCGATATCGACCCAGTCTTCGCCAACAGCGACGAATGGTACGAAGCGATTCCCGCGGCGGTGCGCCCGCACAAGGACCAGCCCTTCTACCACCTGCTGGCCGAGAACGGCGATTCGTCCTATGTGGCTTACGTCAGCCAGCAGAACCTGCTGCCCGACGCCGACAACGGCCCGGTCGATCACCCGCAGGTGCCCGAACTGTTCGACGACTTCGCCGAAGGGCGCTACCGCCTGCGCCGCGGGCTGACCCACTAGCTTTCACGATTTGCCAACCGCACACCGTTACAAAGCGCGCGGATGGACCTGACCACACCATCTGCTACCGACCCCATGGCGCTGGCGCTAGAGCGCGAGTTGCAACCCGGCGAACGCGTCCTATGGAGCGGCCGGCGGCTGGCGCGAGTCAGCTGGGGCGGCCTGGGTATCTGGCTGTTCGCCGTGCCGTGGACCGCATTTTCGCTGTCCTGGATGGCCGGCGCGAGCATGGGTGCACAGGCAGCATCGGGAACCATCGGCGTGCTCTCGTGGGCGTTCCCGCTGTTCGGACTGCCGTTCGTGCTCGTCGGGCTCGGCATGATGGCTGCCCCCTTCCTCCCGCTGTTCGGCGCGAGCCGCACGCTGTTCGCGATCACCGACCGGCGGGTGCTGCGGATCGCGTTGTTCGGGAGCCGGCTTTGGACCAAGTCGGTCGAACTCAAGGAAATCCGCGAATTCAGCCGCAGCGAAGGCCGAAATGCGGAGGGCGATCTGCGGCTCGACCTCGGCAGCACACGCGATAGCGAGGGCGACGTGCGCAAGGCCTCGTTCTCGATCGGTACCGTGGCGGACGTGATGGCGGCCGATCGCGTGCTCCACGCGCAGTTAGGCTTAAAGGCTAGCTCTTGAGCTTCCAGCCCGAGCGCAGCAGCGCGTAGGTGGCCCCGCCCAGTACCAGGTTAAACAGACCCAGCCCGAGGGCGCTCCACACTACTGCCTGATTGGTGCTGCCGATGTCGCTTTCGCCCAGGAATCCGAAGCGGAAGCCGCTGATCACGTAGAAGAACGGATTGGCGCGGCTGATCGTCTGAAACAGCGGGCTCAGGTTATCGATCACGTAGAACGTACCCGACAGCAGGCTCAGCGGCGCGACCACGAAGTTGGTCACCGCCGCGGCATGATCGAACTTCTCCGCCCAGATCGAGGTCATCAGGCCGAGCAGCGCGAGCATCGCCGCGCCCATGAGGCCGAACCACGCCACCGCCCAGGGATGCGCCATCGCCAGGCTCACCCCCGGATAGAGCAGCATCGCCAGCCCCACGGCCAGCCCGACCGCGACTGCGCGGGTAACCGCCGCGCCGACGATCCCGGTCATGAGCTCGCCGGTGGAGAGCGGCGGCATCAGCAGATCGATGATCGTCCCCTGGATCTTGCCCGACAGGAAGCTGAAGCTCGAGTTGGCGAAGGCGTTCTGCATCATGGCCATGACGATGAGGCCCGGGGCGACGAACGTCGCGAAAGGTACGCCAAGCACCTCGCGCCCGCTGCGGCCCATTGCAACGCTGAAGATCACGAGGAACAGCAGCGTCGTGACGGCCGGCGCCCAGATCGTCTGGGTCTGCACCTTGAGAAATCGCCGAACCTCCTTAATATAGAGGCTCCACAAACCGGTCCGGTTGACGCCCTGGATCACCGGCTCACCCCGCGGACGGAATACCGCGACGGCGGGCGCGGCGATCTCGACGGGCTGGGCTTGATCGGCCATGGCGCGGCGACTAGGGCCAAGCGCCCTCGCAGACAAGCGGGTCGTCACGGCGCCGCGCACGAATTGACAGGACAACATACCTTCCGATGAGCTGGACCGACGAACGCATCGCAACGCTGAAGAAGATGTGGGAGGGCGGCGCAACCGCCAGCCAGATCGCAGACGAGCTGGGCGGTGTCAGCCGTAACGCCGTGATCGGTAAGGCGCACCGCCTGGGTCTCAAGGCGCGTCCTTCGCCCGTGAAACCCAACGAAGAGAAGCCCGAACCAAAGAAACAGGCTGCCGCCCCGGCGGCGGAGGCGATCCGCCCGCCGGTGAAGAAGCAGCCCTTGCCGCCGCCGACCCGGCTCCAGCCAGCGGCGCAGCCGACCCCGGCCCCGGCCAGCGATGCGCAGAGCCAGCCGATGCCCAATCCGTCTTCACAGATGCCGCGGGTCGTATCGGTCGGGCCGGGCGGGTTCCTGCGCCAAGGCCCTGGCGACCAGCAGGCGCCGATTCCGCCCGCGCCGCCACGCCGCCTGGTGCCGGCCAAGCCTAGCCCCGAAATTGCCGATAAGACCAGCCTGCTCGACCTCAACGACAAGGTCTGCCGCTGGCCGATGGGGCACCCGGGCGAGGCGGACTTCCATTTCTGCGGCGTCAACGTGAACCCAGGGTTCCCGTATTGCGTCGAGCACTGTGGCCGCGCGTACCAGGCGCAGCTGCCGCGAGGTGCGCGCCGGCCCCCTCCGCCGCTCCCATTCGGCGGGCCGCGGGTGCGCTAGAACAGAGACAACAAGGCCCGGCCGTCGCGAGACTGCCGGGCCTTTTTCTTGACCGAGGAACTCATCGATGCCGCTTTCCCTTCACGACGCGATCATTCCCAACTGGCTGCAACAGCTCCAGGCCACGCAGCGACTGCTGTCAAAGGCGCAGGAGTGGGCAGAGAGCCAGAGCATCGGAGAGCGCGAGCTGCTGACAGCCCGCCTGGCTGAGGACATGCTGCCTCTAGCCTATCAGATCAAAAGTTGCCGTGAGCATACATCGGGATCTCTCGCGAAGTGCCGCGAGGGCGTGTTCTCGCCCGCGATGGACCCACCCCCACTTAGTTACGCTGAGCTCGACGCCAAGCTCGCGAACGCAATCGCGGAGGTCGAGTCGATCGATCCTGCCGAGCTGGAGGCGATGGCGGATCGCGACATGGCATTCGTGATGGGTGACACCCGGATAGAGTTCACCGTCCAGGACTTTCTGCTCAGCTTCTCCACCCCCAACCTCTATTTCCATGCCGCCACGGCCTACGACATCCTGCGGATGAAGGGCATGCCGATCGGCAAGCGGGACTTCATGGGGCGCCTGCGCATCAAACGCGGCTGATTAGGGCGCTTTTGCAAACCAGATCGTGTGACGCGGGCCCTTGTTGTTGGGGCGCGCGCGGACCGTGCGCTCTTCGACGGCGAAGCCCGCATCGCCAAGGCGGCGCGTGAATTTCGGATCGGGCGCAGCAGACCACACCGCCAGCAAGCCGCCGGGTTCCAGCGCGTCGCGGGCGCGGGCGAGGCCGGTGCGGGTGTAGAGCCGCTCGTTTCCTTCGCGGACGATACCGTCGGGCCCATTGTCGACATCGAGCAGGATCGCGTCGTAGCGCAGGGTGGTGCCATCGACGGCATCGTCGATGATCGCCCGCACATCCCACGGTTGGATATCGAGCCGCGGGTCTTCGAGGCTGTCCCCAGTGAGGCCGGCCAGCGGCCCGCGCGCCCACTCGATGATCTCGGGCACGATCTCGGCGACCACTACGCGCCCCTCGGGCCCCATAGCGGCGAGCGCCGCGCGGAGGGTGAAGCCCATACCGTAGCCGCCGATCAGCAATCGGGGCGCAGAATTGCCGAGCTGCTCGAGCGTCAGCACCGCGAGCTGCTCTTCTGAGAAGCGCATCCGCGTGCCCATCAACTCTTCGCGGCCGAGCATGACGATGTGGTCGCTTCCATGGCGAACCAGCGTCAGCGTGTCGCCGCCCGGGATTTGAGCTGTGGCAATGGTTTCGCGAGGGAGCATTTTCGATGCCCTCGCAGGCAGGCGCGCAAAAGGAAAGGGCCGCCGGATCGCTCCGACGGCCCTTGCCCGATTTCAGACCGGATCAGTCCTTGAGGAAGTCCGGGATGTGGCTTTCGCCGCCACCCGAGGGACGATCCTCGCGGTCACGCCGCGGGCCACGATCACCGCCGCCGTCTCGGCGCGGGCCGCGATCACGATCGCCGCCGCCACGTCCGCCCCGGTCGCCCCCGCCGGAGCGGGGCCCGCGACGGTCGCCGCCACGGTCACCGCCGCCGCTGCGCGGCTCGCGGGGTTCGCGCGGGGGACGGGTGTCCTCCAACTCGGCGCCGGTTTCCTGGTCGACCACCCGCATCGACAGACGGACCTTGCCGCGCGGATCGATCTCGAGAACCTTGACCTTCACTTCCTGGCCTTCGCTGACAACGTCAGTCGGCTTCTCGACCCGCTCGTTCTTCATCTCGCTGACGTGGACGAGACCGTCCTTGCCACCCATGAAGTTCACGAACGCACCAAAGTCGACGATGTTGACGACCTTACCGTCGTAGATCTTGCCGACTTCAGCCTCTTCCACGATGCCGGAGATCCACTTGCGCGCGGCCTCGATCTGGCTGAGGTCGCTCGAGCTGATCTTGATCAGGCCCTCGTCGTCAATGTCCACCTTGGCGCCGGTCTCGGCGACGATCTCGCGGATCACCTTGCCGCCAGTGCCGATGATGTCGCGGATCTTCGACTTGTCGATCTGCATCGTCTCGATGCGCGGCGCGTGCGCCGACAGTTCGGTGCGGGCTTCGCCCAGCGCCTTCTGCATTTCGCCGAGGATGTGCGCGCGACCGGCCTTCGCCTGATTGAGCGCCGCTTCGAAGATCTCGCGGGTGATTCCGGCGACCTTGATGTCCATCTGCATCGTGGTGATGCCTTCGGACGTGCCGGCGACCTTGAAGTCCATATCGCCCAGGTGATCCTCGTCGCCGAGGATGTCACTGAGGACGGTGAACTCATCGCCTTCGAGGATGAGGCCCATGGCGATGCCGGAAACCGGGCGCTTGATCGGCACGCCGGCGTCCATCAGCGCGAGGCTGCCGCCGCACACCGTGGCCATCGAGCTCGAGCCGTTGGACTCGGTAATGTCAGACACCACGCGGATGGTGTAAGGGAACTCTTCCTTCGTCGGCAGCACCGCACGCAGCGCGCGCCATGCCAGCTTGCCGTGGCCGGTGTCGCGGCGGCTAGGCGCCCCGAAGCGGCCGACTTCACCGACCGAGTACGGCGGGAAGTTATAGTGCAGCATGAAGTTCGAGTAGGAGAGGCCCTCCAGCCCGTCGATCATCTGCTCGCTGTCCTTGGTCCCCAGCGTGGTGGTGCAGATCGCCTGCGTCTCGCCGCGAGTGAACAGCGCCGAACCATGCGCGCGGGGCAGGATGTGCACCTGGCTCTCGATCGGGCGAACCTGGTCGGTCTTGCGGCCGTCGATGCGCTTGCCATCCTTGAGGATCGCGCCGCGGACCACGTCCGCCTCGACCTTCTTGGTCAGCTTAATCGCGGTCATCACGGTCTGACCGTCCTGGTCCGCGTAGTGGTCCTTGACCTTCTGGCGAGTCAGCTCGAGCGCCTCGCGCCGGGCCGACTTGTCGTTGGTGCCGTAGGCCTTGGCAACGTCGGCGCCGATCAGCTTCTTGATGTCCGCCTTCATCGCGGTGTTGTCGCTGGTGGCGACGTCCCACGGATCCTTGGCGGCCTGCTCGGCCAGATCGCAGATCAGGCCGACGACCTTTTTGATCTCGTCGTGCGCGAACAGCACCGCGCCGAGCATGATCTCTTCCGAAAGCTCCTTGGCTTCGGATTCGACCATCATCACCGCGTTGCCGGTGGCGGCGACGACGAGGTCGAGCGCGCCTTCAGCGGCTTCGGGCTGGCGGGGGTTGAGCGTGTACTCGCCGTCGACATAGCCGACACGCGCAGCGCCGATCGGGCCCATGAAGGGCACGCCCGAGATGGTCAGCGCAGCCGAAGCGGCGATCATCGCGACGATGTCGGGCTCGACCTCGCCGTCGAAGCTAAGCACCTGGGCGATGACGTTGATCTCGTTGTAGAACCCTTCGGGGAACAACGGACGGCAGGGCCGGTCGATCAGGCGGGAGACCAGCGTTTCCTTTTCGGTCGCGCCGCGTTCACGCTTGAAGAAGCCGCCCGGGATGCGCCCGGCGGCGAAGAACTTTTCCTGATAGTGGACGGTAAGGGGGAAGAAATCCTGCCCTTCCTTCACGCTCTTGGCGGCGGTCACGGCGCAAAGCACCACGGTCTCGCCATAGGTCGCCAGCACGGCGCCATCGGCCTGGCGCGCGATGCGCCCGGTTTCCAGGGTGAGGGTCTTGCCGCCCCACTCCATCGATACAGTCTTGGTGTCGAACATCATTTTTCCTTCGTGACCCGCACGGCCATATTGCGGTGCGGGGCCTCAAATCCGGGGAAGCCGTCCCGGTCCGGTGCGGGGCTTTTCGCGCCCCAGAGGCCAATCCGCCGAATGCGAATGGCCGGATAAACGAAAGGGCGGCCTTCGCCGCCCTTTCGAGAAACTCTTACTTGCGAAGCCCGAGCTTCGCGATCAGCGCGTTGTACCGCTCGACGTCGATCTTCTTGAGATAGGCGAGCAGCGTGCGGCGCTTGTTGACCATCATCAGCAAGCCGCGGCGCGAATGGTTGTCCTTGTGGTGACCCTTGAAGTGCTCGGTGAGGTTGCGGATGCGCTCGGTGAGGATCGCGACCTGCACTTCGGGGGAGCCGGTGTCGCCCTTTTCGCGGGCGTTGTCCTTGATGACTTCGGCCTTCTTTTCGGCAGTAATGGTCATGTCACTTCGTCTTTCACGGTATCGAGGGGTAGGTTGAAGCCGCGGACGACGCTTGCCGTCCCCCCTTCGGCCTCCATCAACGCCACCGGCACGCCGGCGTATCGCGCGAGAAAGAGCCCGTCGGGCAAGGCTTGATCGGACAGAACCCGGCCCTGTCGGGCCGCCTGCGCGCTTGTCCAATCGAGGTCGAGAGCCGGGATACCGTCCAGCCCCGCCTCCAGCGGCAGGAGGTGGTCTTGAAGCCGCGCGCCCTTGCCGATTTCATTGAGCATGTCCAGCGAAATCGCCGCTTCCTGGCCGAACGGACCGGCCTTGGTGCGGCGCAAATAGGTGACATGACCGACCGTGCCCAGGGCGCGTGCGACGTCCCGTGCCAGCGAGCGGATGTAAGTGCCCTTGGAGACCTGGGCGCGCAGGGTAATGCTGTCGGCCAGCTCCAGTGGCGTGCCCGGATCATAAGGGTCGGGTCGGCCGGCGGTCGTGGCAAACGAGGAACCGATCGCTTCGTCCGCGCGGGGATGCGCGAGCTCCAGCTCGTGGATCGTCACCAGGCGGGCCGGCATCTCCACATCCTCGCCCCCGCGTGCCCGATCATACGCGCGCCGCCCGTCGAGCTTGATCGCCGAATACGCCGGCGGAATCTGCTCGATCGGCCCGGTGAAGTGATCGAGGACGGCGGCGACCGCTGCTATCGGCGGACGCCGGTCGCTTTGCGCGACGACGGAACCTTCGGTGTCGAGCGTATCGGTCTCTTCGCCGAGCTGGATCGTGAACTCGTAGATCTTGCTCGCGTCGAGCATGCGCCCGGCGAGCTTGGTCGCCTCGCCGAGCGCAATCGGCAGCACGCCTTCGGCGAGCGGATCGAGGGTGCCGCCGTGACCGATCTTGACCTTGCCGAAGCCCGCGTCGCGCAAGTTGCGCTTGGCCGCCGCGACCGCCTGAGTCGAACCCAGGCCGCGCGGCTTGTCGAGGATCAGCCAGCCATTCGGCTTGTCAGGCACCGGCAACCCAAGCCGCCAGGCTGAGGAACTGGCCGCGCACCCACTCGACGGGCGGGCCGACGGTGTTCTCGATGATCCCCGCGTCCGGAAAGGCCCACGTCGCCGCGATCAGCGCGATGAACAGCAGCATGCCGACATTGCGTAGCTTGGCGTAGTGGTGCGCGAGGCGGCGCGGCAGAATCCCTTCCAGAATATGCGAACCGTCGAACGGCGGGATCGGCAGCAGGTTGAACAGCGCAAGGAACACGTTGATCGTAATGAACAGCAGCAGTCCGCCGAGGACATACTCGCTCGCTCCCTCGGGCGGCGCGGTAAGCGAACCCGCGTAGAGCCCCATCGCCACTGCGCCGAGCGCGCCAAGCAGGATATTGGTTCCGGGCCCGGCGGCGGCCACCAGCATCATGCCGAGCCGTGGATTGTTCAGCCGCGCGAAGTTGACCGGCACCGGCTTGGCCCAGCCGAAGATCGGCCCGCCGAAGAGCGCCATCGCCCCGGGCACCAGCAGCGTGCCGATCGGATCGACGTGGCGAATGGGATTGAGGCTGAGGCGCCGCTGCTCCTTGGCGGTGGGATCGCCCAGCGCGAGCGCGGTCCACCCATGCGCGACCTCGTGGAACACTATGGCGACGATCAGGCAGGGGATGAGCAGGAGCGCGAGCTGCAGCGTTTCGGACATCCCGCTCATGTGGGGGTTCCGAACGCCGCGCTGAAGTGCTTGCGACAGAGCGCGACGTAGCGCTCGTTGCCGCCGACTTCGGTCTGCGCGCCCTCGCGCACCGCCGCGCCGCTGGCGTCGACCCGCAGGTTCATCGTCGCCTTGCGCCCGCAGTGGCACACGCCCTTCAATTCGACGAGCTTGTCGGCGATCCCCAATAGCGCCGCTGAGCCAGGGAACAGCTCGCCCTGGAAGTCGGTCCTGAGGCCGTAGCAGACCAGCGGGATGCCCGCCTCGTCCGCCAGCCGGGCGCACTGCCAAACCTGCTCGCTGGTAAGGAACTGCGCCTCGTCGATCAGCACCGCGTCGAGCGGCTCAGCCCGATGCGCGGCCATCACCGCGGCCCAGAGGTCTGTCTCGGGCGTGTAGCGGTGGGCGTCGGCTTCAAGCCCGATGCGGCTGCGCACCATGCCTTCGCTGCGGCTGTCGAGGTCGGCGGTCCACAGCATCGTGCGCATCCCGCGCTCGCGGTAGTTGAAGTCAGCCTGCAGCAGGGTCGACGATTTCCCTGCGTTCATGCTGGCGTAGTAGAAATAGAGCTTGGCCACTCAGTCCTCGCCCAGATCGCGCGCGACCTTGGGGTCATTGAGCAGCCGCTCGATCCGCTCCGCCTCGTCGAAGCTCTCGTCAGGCTTGAACTGCAGCTTGGGCGCGAACTTGAGCCCGAGGCGCTTGGCGACCTCGCGCTGGAAGAAGGCGGTGTTGGTGCGCAGCGCCTTGAGCACTTGCCCCTCGTCCTCGCCGAGCAGCGGCTTCACGTAGGCGTTGGCGTTGCGCAAGTCGGGCGTCATCCGCACCTCGGTCACAGAGACCGAGTGCGCGGTCAACACGTCGTCATGCACCTCGCCGCGCGCGAGCAGCTCCGACAGGATATGCCGCACCCGCTCGCCCACCTTGAGCACTCGGACCGACCGGCTTTCGGGGGTCGCAGTCGCCTTCACCATTTTGGTCAGCCCATCTTCGCGTGAATTCGCTTGAGCGAGGTCATGTTGCGCGCCGTCCCCCTCACGCCCAGCCGACGCTGAAGAAAAGCGCCGGTGAGGCTCGATACCCCCACGCCGTGAACATAGTCGAGATAGAGCGCGCGCGGACCCGGCGCCAGCCGCTCGCCGCCCTTGGCCTGGTGCTCCGAGAGCAGCGCCTCGAAGCGCTCTTGGGTTGGCTGTCCATCAAGGAAGATGGTGTGCACGAACTTGTTCTCGCCATCGCCGTAAAACGGGTTGTCCTCGACAGCGGATAGCACCTCTTCCTTCGTTCGAACTGCAACGAGACTGTCGAACCCGAACCTGGCCTTGACGATGCAGGCGATTTCCTCGCTGAGCTTCGCGTCGCTGGCGCGTGCATGCTCGAACAGCACGTTACCGCTGGCGACCACCGTGGCGACATCGGAGAAGCCTTCGCCCTCCAGAGCCGCCACGAGATCCGTCATCTTCAGCCGGTTGCCCCCGACGTTGACCGAGCCGAGGAGAGCGACATAGCGCGGCATTGCTTAGAGGATGCGCTCCCGCTCCTCGACCTCGAACACCTCGAGCTGGTCGCCCGGCTTGATGTCGTTGGTGTCGGCCAGCACGACGCCGCACTCGAGGCCCGCGCGGACCTCCTCGACGTCGTCCTTGAACCGACGGAGCGACTGGATGGTAGTCGCCGAAACGATGACGTCCTCGCGGGTGAGACGCGCGAACAGGCCCTTGCGGATCGCTCCTTCGACCACCAGCAAACCCGCCGCCTTGTCCTTCTTGCCGGCCGGGAACACTTGCTTGACCTCGGCGCGGCCGAGCACGTTCTCGATCTTGAGCGGACCGAGCACGCCAGCCATCTCCTTCGAGACGTCCTCGGTGAGGTGATAGATGACGTCGTAGTACATCATCCGCACCCGGTCGCGGGCGACCAGCAGGCGCGCCTTGGGATTGGGGCGGACGCCGAAGCCGATGATCGGCGCGCCGCTTGCGGCGGCGAGCAGCACATCGCTCTCGGTGATCGCACCTACGCCCGCGTTGAGCACGCGCACCTTGATGTCCTCGTTCGAGATGTTGTGCAGCGCGGTGACGATCGCCTCCACCGAGCCCTTCACGTCGGCCTTCACCACCACCGGCCACTCGACCACGTTGGTCTTCAAATTCGAGAACATCGTATCGAAGTTGGTCGGGGCCAGCGTGGTGCGCTTCTCGGTCGCGCGCGCATGGCGGAACGCGGCGACCTCGCGGGCGCGAGCCTCGTTCTCAACCACCAGCAACTGGTCGCCCGCATCAGGGACCCCGCCGCTGCCGAGAATCTCGACCGGGAACGCCGGTCCGGCTTCCTTGACCTGCTGTCCCTTGTCGTCGACCAGCGCACGCACGCGGCCGCTCTCGGTGCCGACGACGAAGATGTCGCCGCGCTTCAAGGTGCCCCGTGTGACCAGCACCGTCGCGACCGGGCCGCGGCCCTTGTCGAGCTGCGCTTCGATCACCACGCCCTCGGCGTCACGATCGGGGTTGGACTTCAGCTCGAGCAGCTCGGCCTGGAGCAGGATCTTCTCCACCAGATCGTCAAGCCCGGCGCCGGTCTTGGCCGACACCTCGACGTCCTGCACCTCGCCGCTCATCGCCTCTACAATGACCTCGTGCTCCAACAGGCGCTCGCGGATCTTCTGCGGATTATACTCCTCGCGGTCGGACTTGGTGATCGCCACGATCATCGGCACACCTGCCGCCTTGGTGTGATTGATGGCCTCGATCGTCTGCGGCATGATCGCGTCGTCGCCCGCGACCACCAGGATCACGATGTCGGTGACGTTGGCACCGCGCGCGCGCATCTCGGTGAACGCGGCGTGGCCCGGGGTGTCGAGGAAGGTGACCTTGTCGCCGCCCTTAGTGGTGATCTGGTAGGCGCCGATGTGCTGGGTGATGCCGCCGGCTTCGCCCTTCACCACGTCGGTCCCGCGCAGCGCGTCGAGCAGCGAGGTCTTGCCGTGATCAACGTGGCCCATGATGGTTACCACCGGGGGGCGCGGCTTGAGCGTATCTTCGGGGTCGGCATCCTGCGCGGTCGCGATATCGACATCGCTTTCGGAAACGCGGGTGATGTTGTGGCCGAACTCCTCGACCAGCAGTTCGGCGGTGTCCTGGTCGATCGTCTGATTGACCGTGACCATCATCCCCATGTTGAACAGTGACTTCACCAGGTCGGCGCCCTTCTCGGCCATCCGGTTGGCAAGTTCCTGCACGGTGATCGCTTCCGGCACGACAACGTCGCGCACCTGCTTCTCGCGCGGGGCGGACGGGCCGCCGTGGGTGCGGCGTTCCTTCTCACGGGCCCGCTTCAGCGCGGCGAGCGAGCGGGCACGGCGGCCCTCGTCCTCGTTCAGCGCACGGGTAACGGTGAGCTTGCCCGAACGGCGGTCGCCGCCGCCCCCGCCGCGATCGGCGTCGGCAGTGGGGCGCTTTTCTTCCTTCTTCTTTTCGGGACGCTTGATCTCGGGCCGCGCCACGGGGGTGAATCGGCGCGCCGAAGGAGTCGGCGTTGCGCCGCTTTCCTCGGTGCTTTCCGTTTCGGCTTCCGCCGCTTCGGCCGGCTCGGTGGAAACCTCGGACTCGACCGCAGGCTCCGAAGAAGGAGCGCGGCCTGTATCGGCCTCTGCCTCGCGGTTCGCTTCCGCACGGCGCCGCTCTTCCTCGAGCGCACGGGTCCGTTCCTCGGCTTCGCGCTCCGTCTGTTGAGCCAGCGTCGCCAGGCGCGCTTCCTCAGCTTCGCGCTGGAGGCGGGCGACGCGTTCCTGGGGCGTCTCGGCCGAAGGAGAAGGCTTGGCCTTGGCGACCGGAGCCGCGGCGGGTGGCGGCGGCGGGGGAGGCGGCGGAGGCGGCGGTGGAGGAGTAACCTCGCCAGGCTTGCCCACGAGGCGGCGACGCTTGACTTCGACCACCACTTTATTGGTGCGGCCGTGGCTGAAGGTCTGCTTGACCTCGCCTGCGTCGACCGACCGCTTGAGGCCAAGCGGCTTGCGTTCGCGCGGGGTGTCGTTGTTGTCGCTCATAAAACTCGTCTTCGTCCTTCGATCAGTCGTCCGGCGCGGCGGGTTCATGCCCGCCGGCCGATGGAGCGGCTTGCTGGCCGCCGAGGAAATGCATCAGGCGCTCGAGCGCGAGAGACACCCGCGCGGCAGCGGCCGGATCGGCCAGCGCCATGTGGACGACGTTGTCGCGGCCCATTGCCACAGACAGCGTGGCTCGGTCCAGTGGCAAGGTCGTGCCGGTTTCGCCGGTACCTTCGGCCTCGCGCCCGACCCGCCATGCCTGGTCGAGCTTGCGGCTGCCGTCAGCGCTAGCATCGGCCGCGTGGAGCAGCAGTTCGACCACCCCGCCGCGTGAATGCTCGGCAATCCGGTCGGACCCCAAAATAAGGTGTCCCGCGCGCAATTCGAGGCCGAGCCGATCGAGGAAGGCGCGCGTGAGCGCATCCTCGATCCGCTGCGGCAGGTCTACGGGCACGCGAAGCGCCGCTCCCTTGAACGCTCTCGCCAGCGCGCCCTTGAGCTTGCCTTTGGCGATAGCGGCTTCCAGCTCTGCACGGCCGACGGCCAGCCAGGCACCGCGCCCCGGCGCTTTTGCGTGGATGTCGGGCAAAACGTCGCCCTCGGGAGAAACCGCCAACCGCACCAGCGATGCCCGCTCGCCGTGCTCCCCGGAGAGGATGCACTTGCGCTCCGGCGCCACTTTCGCAGCGCGCGGTGCCCCGGCGATGTCGGAACTTACGCGCTCATTGTTCGGAGTCCGCATTCACGGCCTCCTCGGTCGAGGCCGGGGCCTCTTCGTCCTCGAACCAATGGGCGCGAGCAGCCATGATGATCTCGTTGCCCTGTTCTTCGGTGAGGCCGAACTCGCCGAGAACGCCGCCCTTGTCTTCCGCCTTGGCCGGACGGTCGCTGCGCATGCGCGGACCTTCGGCCGGGGCTACCTGGCGGCGACGGGGCGCCTCGCGGCGCTTGGCGATCAACTCATCTGTAGCGAGGTCCGCGAGGTCATCGAGGGTCTTGATGCCCCCCTTGCCAAGTGTGACCAGCATTTTCTCGGTAAGGTGCGGGATTTCCGCCAGCGCATCCTCGACACCCAGCGCCTGACGCTCGGCACGATGACCCGCTTCCTGACGCTCAAGCGCTTCAAGCGCGCGGCTCTGCAGTTCCTGCGCGAGGTCGTCGTCGAAGCCCTCGATGCCAGCCAACTCGCTGAGCTCGACGTAAGCCACTTCCTCGAGCTCGACGAAGCCTTCGGCAACGAGCAGCTGGCTGAGCGTTTCGTCGACGTCGAGCTCTTCTTCGAACATCTTGGAACGCTCAGCGAACTCTTTCGAGCGCTTCTCCGACGCTTCTTCCTCGGTCATGATGTCGATCTGGTGGCCGGTTAGCTGGCTCGCCAACCGCACGTTCTGGCCGCGGCGGCCGATCGCGAGGCTCAGCTGATCGTCAGGCACCACCACCTCGATCCGCCCGTCGTCCTCGTCGAGCACCACGCGGCTGACGGTGGCGGGCTGGAGCGCATTGACCACGAAGGTCGCGGTGTCCTCGCTCCACGGGATGATGTCGATCTTCTCGCCCTGCAGCTCTTGCACGACCGCCTGCACCCGGCTGCCCTTCATGCCAACGCAGGCGCCGACAGGGTCGATGCTGCTGTCGCGGCTGATCACGCCGATTTTTGCGCGCGAACCCGGATCACGAGCAGCAGCCTGGATGGTGATGATGCCGTCGTAAATCTCGGGCACTTCCTGCGCGAACAGCTTCTTCATGAACTCAGGGTGCGCGCGGCTGAGAAAGATCTGCGGGCCGCGGTTGTTGCGCTCGACCTTGGTGATCAGCGCGCGCACGCGGTCGCCCGGGCGGGCGGCTTCGCGAGGAATTTGCTGGTCGCGACGGATGACGCCCTCGGCCCGGCCGAGGTTGACGATTACGTGGCCGAACTCGACCGACTTGATCACGCCGGTGATGATTTCGCCTGCGCGGTCCTGGAACTCTTCAAACTGGCGCTCGCGCTCCGCGTCGCGCACCTTCTGGAAGATCACCTGCTTGGCGCTCTGGGCGTCGATCCGGCCGAGATCGACCGGGGGCAGCGGATCGACGATATAATCGCCCACTTTGGCATCGGCCTGCAGCTTGGCAGCTTGTTCCAGGTTCACCTGCTTGAAGTAGTCATCGACTTCCTCGACGACCTCGACAACGCGCCACAAGCGCAGGTCGCCCGTCATTGGGTCGAGCTTGGCGCGAATGTCGTTCTCGTTGCCGTAGCGCGCCCGGGCGGCTTTCTGGATCGCTTCTTCCATCGCCTCGATGACGATTGCCTTATCGATCATCTTCTCGGTGGCGACCGAGTTCGCGATCGCGAGCAATTCGGCCTTGTTGGCGGAAATCGAGGTGGCCATGGTGGTCTTACTCTTCCTCTGCTTCGAGTATTTCTTCGGCACCGGTAGTGTCGATCGGCTTTGTCGCGGCGATCAACGCGTCGGTAAGGACGAGCTGTGCCGTGTGTATCTTGTCGCGCGGGACGGTGACGGTGCCGGACTTGCGGTCGGAGATGGTGACCGCGTCGCCGGCGATCCCCTGGATCACGCCTTTCATCACGCGCTGGTGCCCGCTGACGTCGACCCAGTCCTTGTCCATTACGATGCGCGCTTCATGTCCGGCCCATTTAGCAAAATCGTTCGCGCGAGTGAGCGGGCGGTCGATCCCCGGGCTGCTCACTTCCAGGTGGTAGGCACCTTCGATCAGCACTTCGCCCGCTTCCTCTCGGGCATCGATCGCATCGCTGATCCGGCGGGACAGGGCCGCGCACTGATCGATGATGAGCTGTCCGGTCGCCGGATCCTCGGCCATGACCTGCAGCGCCTCGCCACCCTCGCCGGCCTCCGATTGCATCATCTTCACACGCACGAGCTCCAGCCCTAGCGCAGCCGCTTCGGGTTCGATCAATTGCGTAAGGCGGGCGATATTTGCCAGGGTGAACCTACTGTGCGTGCCACGAGCCTTGGGTGCCGGCCCCTTGCGGCGCCAGCCCCTTCAGTCTCGCGATGTCGGGATTGATGGCGCAGATAGACGCGAGTCCGGTCAAAGGCAAGTAGCTAGTCCGTCTCGGCCAGCCCATGCTTCCTGATGCAATGCCGCAGCTGATCGTAGGACAAGCCCAGCGCCTTGGCAGTCTGGCGCTGATTCCAGCGGTGACGGCCGAGGGCGTGCTCCACGATACTGCGCTCGTGGGCGTCGACCGCTGCCCGCAGATCTTCCACCGAGTCGTAATCCATGGCCGAAGGCGCGCTGTCGGCAAGCGTTGAAGTGGCTGCTTGTCCGGACGCTTTCGCAGCCGTCGCCGCGGGCCGCCAGGGGCTCTCGAACGGGTCGAACACCACATGGCCGATCGGTTGGCGCGCGTCGTCCCAACGGTAGACCGCGCGCTCGACCACGTTGCGGAGCTCCCGGACATTGCCCGGCCAGAGGTGATTCTCCAGCTGGGCACGGACGTGATCGGAGAACCCGGGCCAGCTTTGCCAGCGCAACTCGCTTGCCATCCGTCGGCCGAAGAACTCGGCCAGGACGATCACATCTCCTTCACGCACGCGCAACGGCGGCAAGGTTATGACTTCGAAGCTGAGCCGATCCAACAGGTCGGCGCGGAAGCGGCCTTCCTCCGCGAGGTGAGGCAGGTGCTCGTTGGTCGCCGCGACAATCCGCACATCCACCCGGATCGGGCGGTTCGACCCGATCCGCGAGACCTCGCCATATTCCACTGCCCGCAGGAGTCGCTCTTGCGCCTGCATCGAAAGGGTCGCCAGTTCATCGAGGAACAACGTTCCCTTGTCCGCTTCCTCGAACCGACCCGCCCGGGCACGAGTGGCGCCGGTGAAGGCCCCTTGCTCATGACCGAACAGCTCCGCTTCTATGAGCGTCTCGGGTAGTGCAGCACAGTTCATGGTGACGAGCGGTTCGTCCCACCGCGACGACAAGCGGTGAAGGCGCTCGGCGATCAGTTCCTTGCCGGTTCCTCGCTCGCCAACGACCAGAACCGGCCGGTTCATCGAAGCCGCCCGACTTGCGCGCTCGACGGCGTCGAGGAACTCCCCCGATTGCCCGATGAACTGGCTTTCCCGCTCCACACCCAATCAATAGCGCATTTTCCCATTTGTCAGCAACAGGCGCCATCACGTCGTTCGTCGAAATCCCAGGCCCATCCGTAAGCTCGAATTGGCATGGTGCTTGCTGAAGGATGAACATAATCCTCGGGAGGTACCATGTTCGACCGCAGCTTTCTCCAAACCCGCCTCGGTCACGCCGCACTCGCGAGCGTCGCGGCGATGGCCGTGTTCGTGGCGTTGAGCGCGCAGATCCAGGCGAGCCCGGCCTATGCCGCCGATGGCCTCCTGACCACCACGGAGATCGCGTGAACAAGCCTACCTCTCAAGACCCCCTAGGGCCGGAGCGTGACGAAATCCCCCCGCGCGGACAGTCCCCCCGTGCGCCGAACGCTTCGGCCCGACCCTATCAGTCGCGGCTCGACGAAGAAGTCGAGCGCCTGCGTCAGAGCCCTACCCCCACCCAGTCCGCTGCCCAGCGTGACATAGCCAACTACGGAGTCGCCTTCATGGGTATCTTCAGCCGCACTCGGGACATCATCGCGGCCAACTTCAACGACATGCTCGACAAGGCCGACGACCCGACCAAGATGATCCGCATGATCATCCTCGAAATGGAGGAGACGCTCGTCGAAGTCCGTGCAAGTGCGGCTCGCACAATCGCCGACCAGAAGGAGATGCACCGCCATACCGTGAAGCTGGAACGCCTACAGGCAGATTGGGCGGAAAAGGCGCAACTCGCGCTGAGCAAGGATCGCGAGGACCTCGCCCGCGCCGCACTGGTCGAAAGGAAGAAGGCGGGCGACATGGCCGAGCAGCTAAGGAGCGAGATTGCCGTGCTCGACGATGCCTTGCGTGCATACGAGCAGGACATCGAGAAGCTGCAGGTTCGCCTGCGCGAGGCACGTAGCCGCCAGACCGCAATCGCCGCGCGGCTCGAAAGTGCCGAAAACCGGGTCAAGCTGCGCACGCTGATGACCAACGAGCGGACAGACGAGGCGCTCGCTCGCTTCGACCAACTGGAACGCCGCGTGGACTATGCAGAAGGCCGCGCCGATGCGCTGTCCATCGCCGACGGCACCGGAAAGCCGAGCTTGGCGGACGAGATCGCCGCGCTCGCCGGCAAGGATCAGATCGACGACGAACTCGAACAAATGAAGCGCGCGCTCGGTATGACCGACGGCGAAGGGGAGTAACGCACAATGGACGTGGACGTCGTCATCGTCATGGGAATCCTGTTCATCGGACTCCCGTGGATCATCCTGCACTACATCACCCGGTGGAAAACCGCCGCGACCATCACCACCGACGACGAGGCGCTGCTCGAGGAGCTCTACAGTCTCGCCAAGCGGCTCGACGAACGGATGGACACAGTTGAGCGCCTAGTCGCCAGCGACAACCCCGAGTTCAAACCCGCGCGCCTGATGCATGACCGCGAGATCGACAACGCGCCTCTGCGCGAACTCGACCGCTTGATTGCCGAGAAGAAGGGAGCCCGCTCGTGAATACCCCCCGCACAACCCTTTATCGTGACAAGCAGAACTCCAAGCTTCTGGGTGTCTGCTCTGGCATCGCGGATTATACCGGGGTCAATGTTTTGTGGGTTCGACTCGCCTTCATCGTGTTGCTGTTCACGGTGACCCCCATTCTCCTCCCCGGCTACTTCATCGCGGGCATGCTGCTGAACAAGAAGCCGCAGCATCTTTATGTCGACCAGGATGAGACGAAGTACTGGCAGCGAGTGCGGCAAAGCCCAAAACGGACAGCGCGCGAGATCCGCGGCAAGATGAAGGATATCGACCGCCGCCTCGCCGACGTCGAAACCTACTACGTAACCAGCAATCCGCGACTGTCCGCGGAGATTGAACGGCTGCGCTGAGCCTTCCGAGGGGGAGACCGAATAAGATGGAAGACATTATCTGGATCCTAGTGCCCCTGGCCCCATTCCTGATGGTCGGCTTCATCGTCTGGACCAAGAGCCAGCAGAAGATCGCCGAGATGCAGGTTCGTTCGACCGCGAGCGACACAGCGGAACGCGCCGCGCAATACGCCAGTCATGTGACCGAACTCGAAGACAGGGTCCGCGTGCTGGAACGGATTGTAACCGACAAGGGCTACGACGTGGCCACCCAGATCGAGGCGCTGCGCGATCAGCGGCGGGTCGACGACGCCGATAGCGGGAAGTCGATCGCAACGCTGCGGAAGGAGCGTGCGTGATGCCTTTCAGCGAAATCATCCCCTATGTCGGCTTTATAATTGCCGGGGCATTCGTGCTCGGCGCGGGCGGCATCATCGCCTCGGTCCACACCACGCGGCTCAAGATCAAGAACGGTTATCCACTCGAGGGGATGTGGGGCCAGTCGCTGAAACCCAACACCGACAAGGACGCCGTCGCGCGAGTGCAGCTCCTCACGCAGGAGAACGCCCAGCTCAAGGCGGAAGTCGGCGCCATACGAGAGCGGCTGGAGACGGTCGAGCGGATCGTCACCGACGGCGGTTATCGCCTGACCCACGAGATCGAACAGCTGCGCAGCGGCAAGGAGAAAGTGCAGTGAGCTTTTGGACCGCCGCCGTCGTCATCGTGGCGATTATTGCCTTCACCTCGATCAGGATCGCCGCGTTAAACCGGCGTAACGGCATTGGCCCTGACCTCGCGCAGCCGACCGACGATGGCGAGAAGGCCCTGCTGCGCCACGAGGTCCAGGAACTGCGCGAGCGGATCAAGGTGCTCGAGCGGATCACCACCGACGCCAACACCAGCCATGCCCTCGAGACCCGCCGGGTTTCCGACGAGATCGAGGCGCTGCGCGACCGCTGATAGCCGGCCGAGCGAGAGGAGCACCTACGTAATGACCGACCACATCATCCTCGGCGCCACTTCGCTCGCCGCGATTGCGATCGTTGCCTTTGCCATGCTGCGCGGCTGGCAGGGCTGGCTGACGCTGAAGGAGCACGAGCTCGAGCGGGGCCCATCGCCCGCACGCGAACCGGAGACCGGCAGCGCTATCGGTGCGGCGCGGATCGAGCTCAGCGACCTCAAGGAACGCATCCGCAAGCTGGAAGCCATCGCGAACGGCGTCGACCTGTGAGCGCTGTTCGCAGCGGAGCCGCTCAGGCCGGCATCGGCCTTGGCAGCGCGATCGCGGTGGCCATCAGCTGGAGCCTGCACAAGTCGATCCTGTGGGCGGCGATCCAAGGCTTCTTCGGCTGGTTCTACGTCATCTACTACGCGTTCACCCGCCCCGGCGGGCTAGCGGGTTAACTCCGCAGCCGCTAGAGGCGCGCGCCATGCGCAGCGTTGCCGACATCGCGGAAGAGTACGAGTTCCTCGACCGGGACGATCGCTGGCGGATGCTGATCGAGCTTGGGGAATCCCTTGAGCCCATGCCCGAAGCTTTGAAAAGCGCTCAGACCAAGGTCGCCGGGTGCGCTTCCGACGTCTGGGTCTACCCCCTTCCAGCAACCGAAGAGCGGGGGCTGCATTTTCTTGCGGACAGCAATTCGGCTTTCACAAAGGGGATCGTCGCTCTTGTGATCGCCGCGGTTCAAGACGAGCCTGCGGCAAAAGTAGCGAACATGGATATCCGTCAGGCCCTCGCGCCGTTCGACCTCAAGAACCAGTTTACGTCGCAACGCACGCAGGGCGTCCCGAACATGATCGCCCTGGTGCAGCAGCATGCCGCCCGGATCGCAGCTCGCCCGCCCGATTGACCTGCGGGGCGCGAGGCGTAGACTGACCCCGAGGGGAGACAGCGCCATGCGAAGCCATCTCGTGATAACACTGGCAGCCATCGCCGGGTCGACGCCGGTAGCGGTCGCCGCGCAGGACGCGGCCGAAACCGCGGTCATCCTGAGCGGAACGGGTCAGGCGCAAGGACGCGCGCAGCGGTCGCTCGGGCAGTCGATCTCAGCCAGCATGGGGAATGCGGCCAACGCAGTAGCCGCCACCAATCGCGCGCGATCGCAGGCCCCGACCTATCGCCCGAGGGCGAGAGGTTCGGGGAAGGCAGGCAACTTCGCGATTGCCTTGCCTGGCGACGTCGATCCGCTCGATCGGACCGATGCGCCCTCTTACGAGCTGGCCAACGGCGCCTCGATCCGGGTGAGCGGAGGGCTCCGGCGCCCGCTGCCGCTACAGGAAGTGCCGGAGGCAGCGGGCGAGTGCGAGGGCGGGTGCCCCGACCAATAATTCGCAATCGGGGATGAAGGGGTATCGCCGGGACCGCCGGCACTGTACCCCCCCATCGCGGGTCGCTGCTTGAGCAGGGGGCTCCAGATGACTCGCACCTTCAAATCCACCATCGCCGCCGTTTTATTGGTCGGTCTTTCGGGGCCTGCGCTTTCGCAAGCGGAGCCCGAAGAGGCGCGGACTACCTATCAGGTCACCTTCCTCAAGTTTGCGCCGGGCGCGGATGATCGCTGGACGGAAATCTCCGAGAAGAACTATGCGCCCGCCCGCAAGACCGCCGGCCTGCCAGAGACCCAGGTCCACTGGATGATGGACGGGCCTTGGGACATCATGCTCGTCACTCGGCTGCCCCGCGGCATGGCGACGATCGATGCTCATGTATCGCCCGAGCGCGCAGCGGTCCGCAAGGCGCTCGTCGCACAACTGGGATCCGAAGCTGCAGCCGACGCCCTCGACGAGGAAAACGGCAAGCTCATCGCCAACAGCATGCGGGTCTACAGCCACACCCACCCGTAAACGACCAGTCGCGACGGGACGCCGCCAACGCGGCGTTCCGTCAGGCCGGGCGGCTCTCGCGCACCACCGCGACGCCCGCCTCGCGCTGGCGCTGAAGCTCGGCCTTCAGCTTCACAGGGTCGCGCGCGAATACGAAGCCGAAACTGACGCCACCTTCTTTACCGATGGTCGCGTGATGAAGTTTGTGCGCCTGGACCAGCCGCTTGGCGTATCCACGTTTGGGCACCCAGCGGAACCAACGCTGGTGGACGAGACCATCGTGCACCAGGGTGTAGATCACCCCGTAGACCAGCACGCCGAGCCCGATCCAGGTCCCGGGCCACCAGGCGTCCGCCCCCATGACCAGTGGGCTGCCCACAGCGAACATTGCAATACTGAGCCCAGCGCCGACCAAAGCGTAAAGGTCGTTCTTCTCGACCTTTTTGTGGTGCGGCTCGTGATGATCGCGGTGCCAGCCCCAGCCGAATCCGTGCATCACGTATTTGTGGCTGCTCCAGGCAACGAGTTCCATCGACAGGACCGTGGCAAGAACAATCGCGGGTGGGATAAGCCATTGCATCGATCTGAAATATAGGCCCACGCCTCCGGTTGCGCGACCCATTCTTTCACCAAGCCCTAACTCTGGTTCTCACGCCGTTCATATTCAGGGGCCCAAATCTGAACGGCAGACCGAACTTCCGGTCGAACCAAGGATTTGAACCATGCGAATCAGCACCAAGCTTTTCATCGCAGCCATGGCCGGTGGCGCGTCGCTTGCAATTGCGATCCCCGCGCAAGCCCAAAGCTACCCCCAATCGCGGGATCGTTATGAAGACCGCGACGATCGCTACGAAGATCGTGACGAACGTTATGACGATCGCGACGATCGGCACGAGGAGCGCTGGGAGGATCGCCATCGCTATGACGACCGGGGTCAGGCGCACGCCATCCGTCGACAGATCGAACAGCTCGAACAGCGCATTCAGCGAAACGACGGGCGCGACCGGATTTCGGAGCGGGAGGCAGCCCAGCTTCGCCGCGCGGTTTACAACTTGCGCCAGCAATACCGGGCCTTCCGCAACAACGGCCTGACCCAGCGCGAAGCCCAGGTCCTGCAGAGCCGCATTCAGCAGCTTCGCCAGCGTCTGAGCTACGAGCGCCGGGATAACGACGGCCGCCGCTGGTAACTCGACGGCCTAGGCCATCCGGAGGCGTCCCGTGGAAGCACGGGGCGCCTTCGTCTTGTCAGTCTTCCGGGAAAAAGAACCGCGAGATTTCTTCGCCGATGCGCGCCGGGCGCAAGGTCCCTGCGTCGACGCAGCACCAGCTCGAGCGAACTTCCGCCAGTACTTCACCGCCGCGTTCGATAACCGTGTGATAAAACGCCCGAGCGCCATGAATTTTTTCCAGCACGGTGTTGGCGATCACGTCGTCATCGAGGAAGGCGGGTCGGCGGTAGGTGATCTCGTGCTTCAGCGCGACCCACAGGCGATCGGCAACCGCGTCGGGCGGAGCAAGCTTGTTCCAGTGCGCCAAGACCGCATCCTGCACCCAGCCGAGGTAGCGGGCATTGTTCACGTGCCCCATGAAATCGATGTCGCTTGGAATGATGCGAATCGGGAAGGCGAAGGGCACTGCTGACATATCTGTAAGTTAGCGATGCAGCGGTTGCATTTCCATGACCAGCCTGCGGTTTAATTGCGACATTTCGTTACACCGACGCGGCCATTCGCGACTGATCGTATTCCCGCTGTTCATTTTTCGGGCTCTATTTCTGAACGTGCGGAACAAGTCCGCAGAACAAAAGGAACCGAAGATGACCAATCCCAAGAAGATCGTCGCCTCGGCCCTCGCCGCTTCGCTGGCGTTGGGCATCGCCGCTCCGGCCGCCGCCGCGGTGTGGAACCCCGGCCAGCTGCGTCAGGAAATCGCCCAGCTCGATCACCGTATCGACCGCGCCGAGGCGCGCCGGACAATCTCGCAGCGCGAAGCGCGCCACCTGGACAACCAGGTCGACCGGCTCGAGGACGCCTTCCGCAGCTATGCCCGCGGCGGTTTCACTCGCTACGAGTTGGCGAGCCTCAACAACGGGATCGACCGGGTGAAGAGCCAGCTCCGCGCCGAACGCCGCGATCTCGATCGCCGCGCCGACGAAGGCCGCTACGATCGCTATGACCGCGGCTACCGGCGCTAAACGCCGGCGCTAAGAAGGGCCAAGATTTCCCATCTTGTCGCTCCGGGGGCGGCGGGCCAAGCCCAGCGCATGGCCAGCCGCCCCCGCACCTTGTACGAAAAGATCTGGGATGCGCACGTTGTCGAAACGCGCGACGACGGGACAGCGCTCATCTACATCGATCGGCACCTCGTCCACGAGGTAACGAGCCCGCAGGCGTTCGAAGCGCTGCGGATGAACGGCAGAAGGGTCCGTCGCCCCGATCTCACACTCGCCGTGCCCGATCACAACCTGCCGACTACCCCGCGGCGGGACGCTGCCGGAAACCGCCTCCCTATCGCAGACGTGGAAAGCGCCGCGCAGCTTGCGGCGCTCGAGCGCAACGCCCCAGAGTTCGGCATTGAGTATATCGGCGCGACCGATGCCGCCCAGGGCATTGTCCACGTCATCGGGCCGGAACAGGGCTTCTCGCTTCCCGGTGCGACGATCGTTTGCGGAGACAGCCACACCTCCTCGCACGGCGGCGTGGGCGCGCTGGCATTCGGCATCGGCACCAGCGAGGTCGAACATGTGCTCGCGACGCAAACGCTTCTCCTGCGCCGCTCCAAGGCGATGGAAGTGCGGGTGGAAGGAGAACTCGGATCCGGCGTCACCGCCAAGGACCTCGTGCTCCACATTATCGGCGTGGTCGGTACGGCAGGCGGAACAGGCCACGTCATCGAGTACCGCGGCGCCGTATTCGAAAACATGAGCGTCGAAGGGCGGCTGACAGTTTGCAACATGAGCATCGAGGCGGGCGCCCGCGCAGGCCTCATCGCGCCCGACGACACGGTCTTCGAATATCTGAAAGGCCGCCCCTACGCACCTGGCGGCGAGGACTGGGACCGCGCGGTCTCCTGGTGGCGGACCCTCAGGACCGACCCCGGCGCCCGCTTCGACAAGTCCGTGGTCGTCGACGCCGCTGCGATCGAGCCCACCGTGACCTGGGGCACCAGCCCGGAGGACGTGGCGCCGATCGGCGGGACAGTGCCCGCTCCCGAAAGTTTCGCGGATCCCGCCAAGCAGGATGCCGTGCGCAAGAGCTTGGCCTACATGGGCCTCGAGGCCGGCCAGAAGCTCAGCGAAGTCGCGGTCGAGAACGTTTTCATCGGCAGCTGCACCAACAGCCGTATCGAGGATTTGCGCGCCGCCGCCGAGGTACTTCGCGGCAAGCGCAAGGCGCCTGGCGTGAAGTGGGCGATCGTCGTCCCCGGTTCGGGCCTCGTAAAGGCGCAGGCCGAGGCGGAGGGCCTCGACAAGGTGTTCATCGACGCCGGTCTCGAGTGGCGCGAGCCGGGATGCTCGGCGTGCCTGGCGATGAACCCCGACAAGGTCCCCGCCGGCGAGCGCTGCGCATCGACCAGCAACCGCAACTTCGTCGGCCGGCAGGGACCCGGCGCGCGGACGCATCTTGTCAGCCCCGCCATGGCCGCGGCTGCTGCCTTGACCGGGAGGCTTACCGACGTGCGCGAGTTGGTCGGCTGACCGCGCGCAAGTCCGCCTTTGCGCCGGTGGCCGCCCCCGATGCGCGCGTCCTGATCCTGGGCAGCCTGCCCGGCGAGGCGTCGCTGGCGGCAGGCAGGTATTACGCCAACCCGCGAAACCTGTTCTGGCACCTCGTGGGCAGGTCCATTGGCGAGGACCTCGTAGCGCTGGAATACGAGGAACGGCTCACCTCGCTGCAGGCGCGCGGTATCGCGTTGTGGGATACGGTCGCTTCCGCTGAGCGCACGGGCAGCCTCGACACCGCCATCCGCGTGGCCGAGCCAGCAGGACTTCGGCGAATGGTCGATACCCTGCCCGCCTTGCGGGCGGTGGCGTTCAACGGCCGCAAGGCAAGCGCCATCGGTCGCTCGCAACTAGAAGGCATGAAGCTGGAGTTGATCGACCTGCCTTCCTCTTCGCCCGCCTACGCCGCGTTGCCGCTGGCCGACAAAGAGCGGCTTTGGGCGCGGCTAGCCGATTTCCTCTAACACCCTCTTGCGCGGGCTCCGCGCCTTCCGCATGGAAAAGGCATGACCAGCAAAATCTCCGGCAAAGCCATCGCCGCGGGCGCCGCGATCGGCTCGGCCGCCATCGCCGCCGCGCTGCTCTACGCGAACAAGCGCAAGGAAGATAAGAAGGCCAAGCCGCCACCGCAGGCTCCCTCCGGCGAGCCGCCGGAAACGGATTGATGGCGCCGCTGCGCGAGGTCGAGGGCCGGGCAATTCCGCTAGGCCTCAAGAACATCGATACGGATGTCATCATCCCCGCGCACTGGCTCAAGACCATCGGCCGCGAAGGCTTGGGCAAGGGGGCATTCGAGACCTTGCGCGCCCAGCCGGGCAACGTGTTCGACGACCCGGCCTATGCCGGTGCCCCCATCCTGATCGCGGGCGACAACTTCGGCTGCGGTTCCAGCCGCGAGCACGCCGCATGGGCGCTGCTGGACCTCGGCATCAAGGCGGTCATCGCGCCGAGCTTTTCCGACATCTTCGCCGGCAATGCGTTCAAGAACGGCGTTCTGGCCGTTGTCTTGCCGCAGGAGCAGGTCGACCGGTTGCTCGAAGTCGCCAAGACTGACCCGGTAGCGATCGATCTCGAGCATCAGGTCGTCACCACCCCCTTCCAGGATCGCTTTGCGTTCGAGATCGACCCGTTTCGGAAGTCCTGCCTGATGGACGGGCTCGACGAGGTGGGTCTCACACTCGCGCGCGATGCGGAAATTTCAGATTACGAGGCACGGCAGGCGCGCGACATGCCCTGGCTGGCCCACGGCACGGAGAAAGCTGCATGAGAGCCTTGCGGACCCACGCGACCGGCGGACCCGAGACGCTGACTCTCGATGAAGTCGACGATCCGGTCGCGGGACCTGGTCAGGTTGTCGTGGCGGTAAAGGCCTGCGCCATCAACTATCCTGACGCGCTGATCATCCGCGATATGTACCAGTTCAAGCCCGAACGCCCCTTCGCGCCGGGCGGGGAGATCGCGGGCGTGGTCGAAGCGGTCGGCGAAGGCGTGACCGCGTTCAAGCCCGGCGACCGGGTGTTCGGCGGCATCGGCAACGGTGGCCTCGTCGAGAAGATCGCGGTCGACGCCAAGCGGCTGTTCGCGGTGCCCGAAGGCGTGAGCCTCGAGAAGGCCGCCTCTCTGATGATGACTTACGGCACTACCATTCACGGCCTGAAGGACCGCGGGCATATCAAGGCAGGCGACGTGATGCTTGTGCTGGGCGCGGCCGGAGGCGTCGGGCTCTCGGCGGTCGAACTCGGCAAGGCGTTCGGTGCGAAGGTTATCGCTGCGGTTTCGAGCGCGGAAAAGGGCGAGGTCGCCCGCCGCGCCGGAGCGGACGACGTGGTGATCTATCCCCGCGAGGCAATGGACAAAGACGCCAGCAAGGAACTCGCGGGCAAGTTCAAAGCGGCCTGCGGGCCGGAGGGCGCGAACATCGTATATGATATCGTCGGCGGGCAATATTCCGAGCCGGCGCTGCGAGCGATCGCGTGGGAAGGCAAATTCCTCGTCGTCGGCTTCCCCGCCGGCATCGCCAGGATGCCGCTCAATCTCACGCTGCTCAAGAGCTGCGACATCGCGGGCGTGTTCTGGGGCGCGTTTACGGCGCGTGAGCCGGAGAAGTTTCGCGCCCAGGCGCAGGAGCTGTTCGACCTGCTTAAGGCGGGCAAGATCGATCCGCTAATCTCCGAGACTTATCCGCTCGAGCGCGGCGGTGAAGCGATCGCCAAGCTCGAAAGCCGCGAGGCGGTCGGCAAGCTCGTGGTGACCATGGACTAGGACGCATCGCGCGCCTATTTCCCGGCCGACCGACACTTTGAGAGGACCGATATGACCGACTTCAGGGATCGCGAGCGCGGCGAGGAACGCAAGTTCGCGATGGACGAAGAGACGACCTTCCGCGTCGCCGCCCGCCGCAACCGCCTGCTCGGCCACTGGGCCGCGGAAAAGATGGGCCTCACGCCCGAGGAGACGGACTCCTATGCGAAGGCGGTGGTCCAGGCCGATTTCGAGGAAGCTGGCGATGAAGACGTGATCCGCAAGGTACTCGGCGATCTCACCGGCGCCGGCTGCGAGGTTGACGAGGCAGAAGTCCGTGCAGCGCTCGAGGATAAGTCGATCGAGGCGCGCCGCCAGCTGATGAGCGAGAGCTGATCCCATGGCCATGCTTGCGGCCGACATTGAATCGCTGATCCGCGCTGCGCTACCCGATGCCACGGTCGAAATCCGCGATCTCGCCGGAGACGGCGATCACTACGCAGCGCATGTCGTAAGCGGTGCCTTTGCGGGAAGGAGCCGGGTCCAGCAGCACAAGCTGGTCTACGATGCACTGGGCGGGCGGATGGGGGGCGAACTCCACGCCTTGCAACTCACCACCGCCCTTCCCAACTGAATCGGCATATCAATTCCCAATCGAAAGGCTCGGCCATGTCCGACGTCAACCAGCGCCTCTCCGACATCGTCCAAAGTAATGACGTCGTCCTGTTCATGAAGGGCACTCCCCTGTTTCCGCAGTGCGGCTTTTCCAGCCGAGCCGTGACCATACTCGAGCACTGCGGCGCGCAGTACGAAAGTGTAGACGTGCTGCAGGACATGGAAATCCGCCAGGGCATCAAGTCCTTCAGCGACTGGCCGACGATTCCCCAGCTTTACGTGAAGGGCGAGTTTGTCGGCGGCAGCGACATCATGATGGAGATGTACGAAGCGGGCGAACTGCAGGCGATGCTCACCGACAAGGGCGTCGGCGCCGAAAGCTGATCCGACCCTTCGGGCGGAAAGAAATCCCGTCCGGCTGGGTAGGCCGGACGGGTTTTTCTTTTGGGGTTCTGGGTGGTCGGGGAGACAGGGCCGGGAGACCAGGGGCCCGTCTCTGGGAAGACCGTTGGGTATCGGTTTATCTGCATGAGCCGTGCCAAGTTACCAAGGTCGCCCAGTTCCGCGTCTGACGATGGTTAACGGGCCGGTGTCGAAACGTCCGAGTGTAAGCTTTACCGACAGCCGGGGCGCCGAATTCGGCCTTGGCAAGCAACCTGTCCAGCGCCACTGTCCCGGGATGACCGACGACACACCGCCGCCATCGATCCCCGCCGCGACGGTCGTCGTGTTCCGCAACTCGGCGAACGGCGGACCGCCCGAGATCCTGATGATCACCCGTCACCGGGCGATGTCGTTCGCGGGGGGCATGGCGGTATTTCCGGGCGGCCGGGTGGATCCGGCGGACTACGCGCTGGGGGCCGAGCTCGCCGGCGACATCGATGCCGACGAGGCCGCGCACCGCATCGCGGCCATGCGCGAGACACTCGAAGAAACTGGCCTCGCGATCGGCGTGCGCGAGCCGGTGACCGGCGCGGATGCCCAGGAAGCGCGCACTCTGCTGGCCGAGCGCGGCGAGCTCGCTCCCGTGCTCGAGGCGATGGGCTGGACGCTCGACTTGGACGCAATCGTGCCTTTCGCCCGCTGGCATCCCAAGAACGAGCGCCTGCCACGCATTTTCGACACCCGCTTCTATCTCGCCGATCTCGGCACCGGCGCGGTCGATCTCGAGATCGACGCGACCGAGAACACGCACCTGTTCTGGACCGGCGCCGCTGAGGCGCTCGGTGCGGCCGAGCGGGGGGACCTGTCGTTGATTTTCCCCACCCGCCGCAACCTCGAGCGGCTCGCGGAGTTCGCGTCGTTCGATGAGGCACGCGCGCAGGCTGAAGCCATTCCTGTGCAGGTGATCACGCCGTGGATCGAGGAGCGCGAGGGGGAGCGCTGGCTCATGATACCCCATGACGCCGGCTACCCGACACATGGCGAGCCGCTCTCCTCGGCACACCGCGCGTGAAGACTTGGCGCGCCCGGCAGGACTCGAACCTGCAACTCCAAGCTTAGAAGGCTCGTGCTCTATCCAGTTGAACTACGGGCGCGCTCGGGCACGCGCATAGCGCGCTTTGCGCCGCGCACAAATCGCGATAGTCCCTGCGCATGAACGAGCCAGTCGCGCGCATCGAGGGGGACGCGGCCGCGCCGCGGCACTTCCGCTATTACGACCTCATCATGGCGGCGTTCGTCGCCATCCTGCTGCTGTCGAACATCATCGGTGCCGCGAAGCCGAGTTATGTCACGTTGCCGGGCGGCACCGAATGGTCGTTCGGCGCCGGCGTGCTGTTCTTCCCCATCAGCTACGTCATCGGCGACGTGCTGACCGAGGTTTACGGCTACGCCCGAGCCCGGCGGGTGATCTGGACCGGGTTCGCGGCGCTGGCATTCATGGCCTTCATGGCCTGGGTCGTCGTGCAGCTCCCGCCGGCCAAGGGCTGGCCGGGGCAAGAGGCCTACGAATTCGTGTTCGGCAACTCGTGGCGCATCGTGCTCGCTTCGATGACGGCGTTCTGGGTGGGCGAATTCGCAAACAGCTTCGTGCTCGCCAAGCTCAAGGTATGGACCGAAGGGCGGCACCTGTGGGTGCGCACGATCGGTTCGACCTTCGTCGGGCAGGGGCTCGACAGCCTGATATTCTACCCGTTGGCATTCTACGGTCTCGCCGGCTGGCCGCCCGAGCAGCTGATGCAGGTCGTGGTGTCGCAGTGGCTGATCAAGACGGCGTGGGAGGCCCTGCTGACGCCGGTGACGTATGCGGTAGTCGGCGGCCTCAAGCGGCGCGAAGGGGTCGAAGTTTTCGATCGAGGGACCGACTTCTCCCCCTTCGGCCGATCGCGTCGGGGTCAAGCGACCTCATAGGAAAAGGGCCGGGCGTCGCCGCCCGGCCCTTCCTCCCCCTTTAGGCCGTAAAGCCTAGAAGCTGATTCCTGCCGCGATGCCGTAGCGCCGCGGATCAAGGGTAAAGATGTTCGAATACAGACCCGACGAGGCGTCGGTGACGTAAAGGCCAGTCACCGAATCGCTGTTGAAGATGTTCTGCACGAACCCGCGCACGAACCACCGCTCCTCCGGCCCGTTGAGCTGGAGCGAGGCGTTCGCCTGCACGAACGGCTCGATCCGATTCACTGACCCATTGAAGATGTTGCCGTACTGCGTGCCGGTCATTGAAACATCGCCGCGCGGCACCAGCGTCATCCCGCTCGGGAATTCGTAGATGTATTGCACACCCATCGAAGCTTTGAACTCGGGCGCCTGCGGCAGACGATTGCCCTTGAGGTTCACCTCCACGCCGGGACTCAGGACCGAAACGCCGGCCGGAGCAGCCCCTTGCAGGGCGCTGCAAATGCTGAACGCGCCGGTGGAGGCAATGCCGCTGTTAGCAGGGAATGCGGTGGGTGCTCTCAAGCCGAGGTTGGTGTTGACCGCCGTGACGAAGCCGTTTGCCACTGCCGCGCTCGATGCCACCACGGCGCAGTGGGCACCGTTGGTGATGTCCTTGATGATCACCGCATTGGGGTTACCGCCGCCCGGATCGCGCGGGTTCGAGAAGAACTGGTCGCCCGCCACCTTCGCGTTGAGGTAGCTGAGCCCCATGTTCACGAGCCAATTGTCGCTCGGGCGGACAACGGTCTCGAACTCGATACCCCAGATATTCGCGTCGATCGTGTCATTGACCGATGTCCGGGCGATGATGCGGCTGAGTTGGAGGCTCGAGTACTTGTAGTAGAACCCGGTCAGGTTCATCTGCAGCGCGCCGTTGAGGAAGGTGTTCTTGGTGCCAACCTCGAACGCGTCGATCGATTCCGAATCGAAGCTATCGGAAACTGCGAAGATCGGCTGGAGCGGCGGGTTAATGCCGCCCGACTTATAGCCGCGCGAATATGAAGCATAGACGAGGTTCTGCGGGGTGATCTGGTAATCGATCACCGCGCGCCCTGTGACTTCGCTAAACCCGATGTCGCGTTCCTGGAAGGCCTCGCAACCCGCCGCGGTGCCAATGCCGCCAGGCGCAAAGGTGTTGGCCGCGCCCGCCGGGGTGTTGTTCACGCATGGAGTGGCCGGATCAGCATCGAAGCCGGCGGCGAATTGCGATGCGAACGGGTCATTATTGGAGAACGGGTTGCCGAAGCTGGCCAGCGTGGAACGGGCGCGCACGGACTTCTTGTCGTTGTTGTAGCGCAGGCCGCCGGTGAACTTGAGCCGGTCGCTGATGTCGAAATAAACCTCGCCGAACAACCCGTAGCTCTTGAGCCTGAAGTCGTCCGTGTTGTTGCGGAAGAAGGAGGTGCCCAGGTAAGATGGTGGAGCCCCCCGGCCAAGTGCGGTGAAGGTGCCGAGGACGCCCGTAACGTAATCGATCGCGAACGCATTCACGAAATAGCTGTTCTCAGTCAGGTGTGCATTGGCGTAGATGCCGCCCAATAGGAAGTTGAACGGTCCATCGAAATCCGAGCTGACTATCGCTTCGGCCGACCACCCATCGTTGTCCGAATTCGACCGGTCAAATGCCAAAGGCACGTCGGAGCAGATTGAGAAACCTTCGAACGCCCCTTGGTTATCGAGGCGGGTGTCGGAAGTACATAGCTGGCCCCCCGGGCCGTTGGGAATGATGGCGGATGCGATCGGCTGAAAATACGACGCAGGCAGCCCCGGTACACCGCCGGCGGCAGCTGCCGCGAGCGTGCCTAGAGCGGTCTGGAAGGCGACGCCACTTCTGCTTGCCACGCCGAGATTATAATCCTGCCGCGAATCGACGCGGGTCTTCTGGTAGATGCCCGTAAGTGCGACGTTGATCGCTCCGAAGCTGTGATCGATGCTACCTTGCACCTGCAGTTCGTCTGCAAAGTATTCGGGCTGGAACGGAGTGTTCACTGTGCGAACATCGTTCGGTTCCACCACCCCGGCAAAACCATCCGGGCCGTAGAGACTGTTGAGACCAAATGCAGTGCCCAAAACGGGGTTTGCCAAGGCGATCGTGAGAAACTCACGTGAGCCCAAAGTGCCGGTGAAGGTCGAGTTGGTGTTGGTCTTTTCGAACCCGCGGGTTGCATTGAGGCACCCGAGTACACCTGTCGGGTCGCGCTGGCAGAGCTGCTTCTGGATGCGCAGGCGGTTGTCGTTCTCGCGGAAATAATAGCCCATCAGGTCGATGGTGGTGTCGGCGCTCGGTTCCCAGCGGAAGGAGCCGCGCACCGCATACATGTCACGGCCATCGATCTGCGAACCGTCGTATAGATTGTTCGTGTAGCCGTCGCGGTTGAGATAGAATCCGGCAACCCGAACGCCCATGGTCTCGCCGATGGGCAGGTTGACCATCGCCTTGCCCTTGATGCTGTTAAAGTTGCCGTATTCACCCTCAGCCTTGACATGGAAGCCCGACAGGTCGGGCTTGGCGGTGATGATGTTGACCACGCCGGAGGTAGCGTTGCGGCCGAACAGAGTGCCCTGGGGCCCGCGAAGCACCTCGATCCGCTCGAGATCGAAGTATTCGGTTTCGAACAGCCGGGTGCCGAACAGCGGCGAACCGTTGGTGTGAATGGCGGTCGCGCTGTCGCAGCTGACGCCGACACACAAGTCGCCGATGCCGCGGATGGTGAAGCTCGACCCAGTAAAGTTGCCCTTTGAGAAAGTTACGTTGGGCAGCGTCAGTTGAAGGTCGCTGGCATTTTCGATCTGCTGCGCTTCGAGCGCCTCTTCGGTGAAGGCGCTGACCGCAATCGGCACGCTTTGCAGCGACTCCGCGCGGCGCTGGGCGGTGACGACGATGACGTTACCGGTTTCGACGGCGCCGTCGTTGTCATCGGGGGAGGTGTCCTGTGCGTACGCGGGGAACGCGATCACGGATGCGCAAATGCTCGAAAGCAGGGCGGCCTTTACCCTCATAGGTCCTCTCCTTGTGAATGGGCCGTCTAGGCGCGGCCTCGTTCAGAAAGGAAGCTAATGCAATTTCCGGTATGCTGGCAATAGCGCGCGTCCACACAAGCGCGGGTTGCACAATGAGTTAGATTGTTGCGCAGCATCCAGCAGGCTCCGCTCGCGCTGATTACGCTACGGAAAGCCGCGATTGCTGCCTGTTGCCCATGTGCAACATCGCCGAGCGGGCGGGGTACATTTTTTTTAAAGGAGCGCGGCGCTTTCGGCGATCGCGGTGATGCCGCGCCGCCCTTCGCCGTCTCGCCCAAGCTGGACGATGACGTCGATCACGCCTGCCGCATAGGCAATGGTATCGGAGCGGGAGAGGCCGATGCCGGTTTGCATGACCATCAGCGCGAGCTGCTCCAGCGCCCCGCGCAGGGAGTTGGCGTGAATGGTCGAAAAGCTGCCCGGATGCCCGGTGTTGATCGCCCGCAGGAAACTAACGCTCTCCGCGCCGCGCAGCTCGCCGAGCACGATGCGGTCGGGCCGCAACCGCAGCGCGGCCTGAAGCAGTTCGTTGGCGGTGACTTTCGCCTCGCCCAGTTCGCCCTTCACCGCCACCAGGCCGACGCCGTTGTCGCCCGGTAAGCGCAGCTCGGGCGTGTCTTCGACCAGGATCACCCGCTCGCCGGTGGGTATTTCGCCCAGCATCGCATTGAGGAAAGTGGTCTTGCCCGTGCTGGTGCCGCCCGAGATGAGGATCGTCTTGCGCTGGCCGATCGCCGCCCGGAGATAGGCTATCGGCTCGGCCTGCGGGTCGGGCAGCGGGGGGTGCGCCGACCCGCGCAGCGGCCCGGCGTCGTAGGCGTCGAGCGGGAGGTCGAGCCGGCGGTGGCGGCGGATCGCCATCGCCCAGTGGCGGCGCGCAGCCGGCGGCCCGCAGAACTGCACGCGGGCGCCGTCGGGCAAAGTGGCGCCGAGAAGCGGGTGCTCGCGGTTGATGCCCTGGTGGCTCACCCGCGCGACCTGCTCGGCCAGCCGCTGGACCAGGCGGTCGTCGATCTCGGGCGCGGCGATCCGCTGCATGCCGGGCTGGCCGGCGTCCTCGATCCACACCTCGCCCGGGCGGTTGACGAGAATCTCGGTGATGGTGTCCCGCTCCAGCCAGTGCTGGAACGGCGCGAGGTAGGCGTCGAGATAGACGCTCCGGTCGCTGGCGGTCGGCAGAGAGTGAACGTCCGCGGCCACCGGCGCTACTTGACCGCGGAAAAATCGAGATCGCGCGCGGTGAACACGCGGATCGGCTCCCCGGCCCGCACCCGCACCGTCGGCGCGATCTGGCCGTCCTGCTGGAGCGCGGTTGAGGCTGCGTTGGCCCCGCCGCCGAGGACCACCGAGGCACCGCCCGTGGCGAGCCCGCCGATCACCGACAGCAGGATCGAAGAGCCGAAGCGCTTGAAGAAGTGGCTGTTGACCTGTCCGGCAAGGCCGGTCGTGCCGTCGAAACCGATCGCCGGCGAGGCGAGGTTGACCGAGGCGCCGTCCGGCCGGATCAGCCGCGTCCAGATAACGTAGGCACGCTTCTGGCCGCCCTGCAGACCCGACTGGTATTGGCCGATGAGGCGGCTCGAGCGCGGCACGAGCACGCGGGTGCCGTCGAAGCTGCGCACGTCCTGGCTCACCACCGCGCGCACGAAGCCCGGCACGTCGGTGTTGATCGCGGTTTCGAGTACCGCGGGGATTAGCGTCCCTTGCGTCACAGTGGTCTGCGGGTTGACCATTGCACGGGCTTGCGCCGGCGCGCCGCCCACCCCGCCGATCTTGCTGGCGAAATCGCTCGCGTTGCCGGCACCGACCACCGCCTCGCCAGGCTGACCCCCGGCCCCGCCTGCTGGAACGGCCAGATTGCTGGCGTCGAACACCACCGTCGGGTTAGCGTAGGGGTTGGCGCGCGCCATCGGCGCCATGCCAGGCATCTGCGACAGGACCGGCTGGGGAGCCGGGTCGAGGCGCGGTGCCCCGACCGGCTGCGGCGGTATCGCCGGCTGGCCGACCGTTGTCACCGCCTGCGCTGGAACGACGGGTGCCTGCTGGGCGACCTGCGGGTTGCCGACGCCTTCGGGTTGCTTGGTCCGCGCGGCGTTCATGCTCCACAGCGTCACCGCGCCTAGCAGGCCGATGATCGCCACGCCCGCGGCAAGGCCGAGCCCATCGGACTTGCCCTTGCGCTGGGTGACCGCGGGAAAAGCGTTGCGGCTGGCGAGATCAATGATCTCGGCGCTCTCCCCCTCTCTCGGGTCGAGGTCGTTGGCGACCGTGTTGCCGGCCTTCTTGGCTGGCAGGCGCATGGCGAGGCGCATCAGCGGTTCCCTTCGGTAAGCTGCATGTCGGAGCGGGCGAGGGCGGCCTGCGGCACCGCCGGAGTAGCCCGGACCGGCCCCCCGTTGACCAGCGTCGCGGCCTGCTTGCCGGAACGCAACACGATTTCGCGCGGAACCCCTTCGACCACGATAACGTCGCCGCGCACGGTGAAGTTGACCGGTCCCTCGGTGCCCGCCGCGTCCTTGATCAGGATCGCCGGGACCGGGCTGCCCGCCGGCCAGGCGAGGAACGTTGCGGTCCCGTCGTCATAAGTCCGCGCCGGGAGGAGCTTGCGATCGCCGGTGGCGTTCCACGCGAAGTTCAGCGCTGCGGGGTCCGTGACAGCCTGTGGGTCGGTCGCGGCGGTGAGCTCGTCTGTGCTGGGCGCGCCCGCAGCCAGCTGCGGCACTTCCGCCTTGGGCTCCTCTGGATAAGTGAACTTGAGCACGTAGAGCGGCCGAGCGCTCGACGAAGCCACCAAGTCGAACAAGTAGGTCCGCCGATCCGTCACCACCGTCATGTTGGTCGAGGCCGTCGGCGCCAATGGCTTCACGAACAGCAAGTTGGCCCGCTTGTTGGGCGTGACTTGCCACGCCTCGCTGTCGCCGATGGCGACGTTCTCGATATGCTCGTCTTCGGCAAACTGAATCGTCGCCTGGACCTTGGTCTTGCCTTCGATGCGGACGATCTTGCCAGCATCGTAGAACTTCTCGACGATGCGCCCGTCCTGCGCAATCGCAGGGACGGCGGCGAACAGCGCGAGCGTGAGGGCGGCGGCGCGGATCATTTCACTTTCTCCGATAGGCGCGGCGGCGGGGAGCGGAAGCGGCTGCCGATCCCGCGCGCGCGCGATGCACCGGCGATGGCAGCGGTCGCCTGTCCCGGTGCTGAAGCAATGGTATTGGTCACGACGCGCGTATCGCGCTGCCCGCCCACGCCTATTGCGCCCCCGTCATTTGCTGCGGGTGCGGTGGCGAACGCGGTGACGGGTATGCGGCGATCGCTCGAAGCGGCGACTTGGGCGGTCGGGGCCGGGCCGGTCGCGGGAACCACCGTGGTACCGGCAGTGGAAAAGCCACCCTCGCCGCGCTCGCCCTTCTCAGGCACCATACCGAACACGCGCCAGCCGGAAACCATCGTGCCAGCGACCTTGAGCACCATGATCATTAGCGCGACATGCACCGCGCCGACCATCAGGAAGGCCATCGCCGCCTGCGGGTCGATCTGGCCGGGCGTCTTCACCAGTTCGGCGAGGATCGGAACCGCGAGCTCCAGCATCACGCTGCCTCCGAGCACCGCAAACAGCGGCACCAGGGCGAGCATGACGAGGCCCTTGAGCCAGCCGGTGAACAACCCGCGCGTGCCCTGGAACAGCGCCATGACGACGAACACCGGACCCACCGCGACCAACACCGCGAGCGCGATCCGCGCCGTCACCAGCACGCCCACCGTCCCGAGCAGGAACAGCATCGCACCGAGCCACATCATGCCTTCGGGCGAGAAGGCGGAGATGTCCTTGCCTTCGGCCTGTCCGGGGCTCGCCTGCTGGAGCGCCTGGAACACGACGTCGATCTTCTGCGCGAAGACTTGCGTCGCCGAACCTTCGCTACCGGTGATGACAGTGGCAATCTGGTCGGGTCCGCCGACCGCGAGATTCCACACTACCGAGCTGTAGGCCACCCAACTGGTGACGAAAGTCAGCACCAGCCCGACGGTCATCATCCGCGGAGTGAGCGAGCGCACGCCGAGGCTGGCCCTGCCAAGCAGCAGATTTATCGCGAAGAACGCGACGTAGAGCGTCAACAGGATGGTGAGGACGGTCAGCAAGGCGCCGCCCTGCGCGAACAGCCGTCCGAACGCCGCGGCGGTGGTCTCGCCGGCGACGCAGTCGACCGCCTGCAGCGCGGCGGCGACGCCGTTGCCTACGCTCGCGGCGGCCTGATCGCAGGCGACGCTCATTCGGCAGCCAGCTTGAAGGGCGCCGGATCGTTCGCCGGTTCGTCGATCGTGGTGCCGCCCGGCCAGCCGTGGCCGGTGAGCGCGGGGAACCAGTCG
>NZ_JBSOQY010000004.1:0-125364 GCF_053819205.1 Tsuneonella sp. HG249 | reverse complement strand
CGTCATCACGCTGCCGTCGCGCAAAAGCACGGTGTTGCCGTCGATGAGGCGCGCATAGGGCAGCCGGTCGCCCGCGCGGGCTTCCTTCGCGCTCCAGGCGGCGGCGCCGATCCACTTGCTCAAGGGGTCGTCCTCTCGGTCATGCGGCGTAGCTGTTGCAGCCCCAGCGCTTCCAGTTGGAAACGCGCGGGCACTTGCTGACCTTGGTCAGCCACAAGTCGAACACCCGCGGCTCGCGCAGGCAGGCAAAGTAGCCGACTGCGTGGAATACGCCCGCGGCGGGAAGCGCCCACCAGCTGCCGGTGATCAGGAACAGCTCGGTGGTCAGCGCGAAGTTGATGATGAAGTAGTTGTAGGTCACGCCCGCGAACATCTGCGGGCGGGTCAGCGCACGGTGGACGGGATGGCGGGCGAGTTCCATCGCTCAGACGCCCGCCGCCGCGCCCTGAATCCCCGCGACGATGCTCGCCGCGCCGAACAGGATGAACACGCCGATGATCACTGTCGCGCCGAAGCGCCAGTTGAGCCGCCCGGTGAGCATCATGAAGCCCACCGCGGCGACCGCCATCACCGCCACGGCGGTGGCGACGTTGCCGAGCAGCGTGCCCTGCAGCCAGCCGAGCGCGGCGACGATCGGGCCCGATCCTGCCGGATCGGCTTGCGCGAACGCAGCGCTAGAAGAAGCGAGAACTACAGATGGAATCAGGCGAATGAAGCGCTTCATTGACTAGTTCTTGTCCCTGGAATGATCGGAAAGCCGGCCCATGATGGCGGCGACATACCCTTGCGTTTCGCGAATGCGCGGAATGCCGCCGGCCTTGATAACTCGGCCGGGGCCCGCGTTATAAGCGGCCAACGCCTTCTCGATATCGCCTTCGAAGCGGTCCATCTGCTCGCGCAGATACCGCGCCCCGCCCTCGAGATTGGCGAACGGATCGTCCGGGTCGACGCCGAGATAACGCGCTGTGCCCGGCATCAATTGCGCCAGGCCCCGCGCCCCGACGGGCGAGCGGGCGGCCGCGTTCCAGCGGCTCTCCTGCCACACCAGCGCCTCGATCAGGGCGGGCGACAGGTCGAAGCGATCGGCCAGCTCGGTCACCTTGGCGGCATAGACCACAGGCACGATCCCGGCCTGACGGGCTGCGTCCGCGATGGCATGGGGCGGCACCGCGAAGTCGGCCCCCAGCTCGATGCTTTCGGAGGTGAGTGGGGTCTCAGCGGCAGGCCCAGCCGCCAGCGCGCCGGAAACCCAGCGCGGACCCTGCGGGCCTATCTCCATCACGTCGGCGTGGGCGGGTACCGCGGCGCAAGTCAGCGCCAATGCAGCAGGTACGCCCACTCGGCCGAGAATCATCACAATCCCTCCGTACGGGAACCCCGTGCCTACACTAAGAGACGATTGCGTGACAGATTCCTGAACCGAGATCGGCAATTCATCGGCAGAACATCGGCTGCGCGCTGCGAAATGCCTAGGAAGGCTGGCCCGGAGCGGCCGCCGCCGGGCGCCGCAGCTGGCGCGTATAGAACCAGCCGATGCCAATCAGGCTGAAGCCGAGCGCCATGAAGGAGGCGATCCGGGCAAGCCCAGCGAGCCCGGCCGCGTCGACCAGAAACACCTTGAGTACCGCGACCAGCATGACGACGAGGCTGCCGATCCGCCAGCTCCGCTCATCGGACCGGGCGCCCCACCACAGGAAACCCATGGCAAGGACTATGCCGAGAAACGATCGCAGCAGATTCTCGCCGGGGCTCATCGTGACGGAAGTCAGCAGCGATCCGGAGTACGCGTGCCGCAATCCGGACAGCGCGAACAGCGCAGCGAGCACCATCGCGCCGGCATCCAAAGCCCAGCGCAAGTAGGGCGGGCTCGGGGGGCTCCAGCCGCGCAAGAGGAGCAGAGCGGCAAGGCCAAGCCCGTACATTGGCAGGAGCGCGTTGGCGATGGGCACCTCGCCCACCGCTTGTTCGCTCCACAAGGGGTTGTGCAGCACGAGTGCGAACCACACGAAGTGAGCAAGGCCGGCCGCCGCCAGCGCTATCGCGAGATGGCGCCGCTCGCGCGTCCAGGCTAGCCAGGCCGTGCCGAGGAGTAGCGCTTCCCACGTGGCCCGCTGGATCACCCCCGTGTTCGTGAAATCGCTGCCCGCGGCCGCGCCGAAAGCATGGCGGAACAGGGTGTGCGCGGCGATAACCGCCAAGCCGATCCCTATTACCTCAAGTGCTCTTTGGACGCCGCTTTTCGCCGAGACCGTCCACAATGCAGCGACTGCCACGACGGACGGCAGCAATCGCAGGGCGACCTCCCGCAAGGGAGGAAGGTCGCCCAAGGTCATCGGCATGCCAGCGAGCGCCAGCACACCCGCGTCGAGCCAGGCGGACACCGGCACCAGCGACCAAAGGGCAGCTAGCGACGCCAGCATGGCGAGGGCGCCGATGAGGTCTCGCGCTCGCCAGGCGATCGCGGCTGCCGATACTGCCGCGATCCATGCCAGCGCGTCCTCCGGCAGCAATTGGGCGACCGCGCCGAAAGCGATCAGCGCGGCGGTGGCCTGCGCTCCAATCTGCCAGGGCCCGTGGGGCTGAGCACGCGACAGAGCCACTACCGCGCCGGGGAGGCAGGCGAGCGCCGCCAGTGCAAACGCCAGCCATGGCGCTGGCTCGTTGGATAGCGGCGAACCGAAATGTCCGAGAGTCGCGAGGGCCAGGCCGAGCGCCACGCCGATCGCCTGCGCAATGTCGAGCGTCCGGCCGTGCCCGCGCGCGAGTTGCGCCAGCGGCACACCGGCAAAGATTGCCGCCAAACCCGCCGCCACGGCCGCGAAGCCGAGCGGAGCGGGGTCGGGCCAGAAAGGAAGCAAGGCGATGCCGATCGCCGCACCCGCCGCGTTCGCTTCGCGCATGGCCGGCTCCCGCCAGCCGAACCAGCCGAGGGCTGCTGCGAGCATGAGATACAGCCCCCATTGGAGCGCGCCGAAGCCGCCCTGCTGGACAAGCACGGCGACCTGGAGTGCGGCGACGGCGGCCGCCCCAACCCGAACACTCCAGTGCATTCGGCCCACCCCGCCGGCGAAAGCTGGCACAACTGCACCAAGCAGGACGAGATAGACGCCAAGGACCACTGCATCCGGAGTGCGGGACGCGGCACCAACCAGCAGCAAGGCTCCCCAGCCGAGCCCGCCAGCAATCGCGGCGACACCCAGCCACGCGCGATCCTGCCTCCGCCCGGTATAGGCCAGCCCGACGGTCACCAGTGCCAGGTAGAGCGTGAGAAGCGGAAGGTTCGCCTGCTCGCTCCCCACGAGAGCGGGGGCGGCAAAGCCGCCGACCAAGCCCAGCACCGCACTCGGCAGGCCAAAACGGAATGACAGGGCAATCGCGGCGGCGGTCACGCCGGCCAGCCCGAGAAACGCAAGTGTCGAGCCGATCAGGCCGTACCCCGTGCCGGCGAGATAGAAGGCGGCATAAAGTGTCGCGAGCCCTGCTCCGGCGAGGGCCTGTGCAACACGCGGGTCGGCGACGCGGTCCCGCCAGCGGTACGCAAGCTCGGCTCCGACCAGCAGAGCCACCCCGAAGAGCCCGGCGAGCGCCACGCGCACCGCGGGAGTAAGCAGGCCGGCGTCAATCGACCATCGCACCAGGAAGAAGCCGGCGACCGCGAGAGTAACCCCGCCGGCCCAGATTGGCAGCAAGCGCCCGAACAAATCCTCGAAATCGAACCTCGCGCCGGCGGGAGCGGCAGCTACTTCCGTGGCCGGCTCGCTAATCTCCGTCGCCGCCTCCACGACAGCCTCGGGCTCGACGACCGCTGTGGGCAGAACCTGTTGTTGTTGTGCCGCCCTGGGAGACGCGATCGCGACCGGCTCGGCCGACAAAGGCATCGAGGGACGCGACGCCAATTGCTTGCGAAGCTCGGCCAGCTCGCGCTGCAAGCCGTCCGTCCGCCGCCATAGCAAGGCAGTGAAAACGGCCAGGATCAAAAACCCGAAAAACCCCATCCGGCAGCAGCGTTCACCTGACGGATGTATTTTTCAACCCCATGCCGGAACGAATGCACACTACGATCACTGAGCGTTCAAGACATGGTGGACGATGTCACTCGCTATCCGTTAACGGGACGCTTCCTCATGGGGCGGTCGCGCCACGCCCTGGGCGAGCGTGAAAAAGAGCTGCTCGAAGCTTCCATTAGCGAGGTCGCGGAATACGACCGGCCCCACACGATCCTTGCGCGCGGCGAGCCCGCCGAACGCAGCACCATACTGATAGACGGTTACATCTTGCGCACGATCACAGAGAGAGATCGCCGCTACGTCGTTGGTATCCAGGTGCCGGGGGATTTCGTCGATCTGCACGCCTACGCCCTCACGCGGCTGGATCACGATGTCATCACGCTCGGGCCGACAAAGGTCGGTTATGTGCCCCACTCGCGGGTCGCGCAAATCCATGCCGACGAGCCCCATCTGTCACGGCTGTTCTGGTTCTCGACCTTGCTCGATGCAGCCATCCACCGCCAGTGGACGCTCAAGCTCGGGCAATTGAAGGCGAGCCGACGCGTGGCGCACCGGTTCGCGGAAATCTGGAAGCGGCTGGAGATGGTCGGGCTGGACCGGCCCAATGGCTTCCGCTCTCCCCTGACACAGACCGACCTGGCCGAGATGTGCGGCACCACCCCGATCCACATGAATCGGGCTATATCCGAACTGCGCCGCGAGGGCATCGCCGAGTTCCGGCGCGGCTTGGTCATCGTACGCGAGCGAGCCCGGCTCGAAGAGCATGGCGAATTCGATCCCGCATATCTCTATGGCGCAGGGCCTCTTCACGTCGAACACGAGCTCGACGGGCTCTGACGACGCGTCCTAGCCGTGGGCGCCGAAAAGGTTCGCGACCGCGACTCCGATGCGCAGGTTGAGCACATGCGCGTCGGCGATCGGCTCGATATAGTCGCGGTGGATCGCGGCATATCCCTCGCTGCCGCCGTCCGGATAATCGCCCCGTTCATCGACCGCGAAGTCTTCGGTCCGCGCCATCTGGACCGGATAAGCCCGACGTAATTCGACCAACGCATCGTCGATCCTCAAGGTGAAGACCATCTCGAGCACGTCGTCCCGGCTAACGTCGTTGGCGCGGGCGAATGCGGGGATGCTGACGGCCTTGAGGAACATGTGCTGAAGCAGCGCCAGCCGGAGTGCCTGCAGGACCCCGATCTCCCTGCGCACCTGCTCGCGTTCGCCTCGCGGGCCGTCGTCGGGCACCAGCGCAAGCAGCCGGTGCAGCTTCAGGGCATCGACCCGCAGCCGGGAGGCGAGCCGGCGGAACACGCCGTTGCGGTCGTCCTTGGTGAGATACTCGGCAAGCGCGGCACAGGCCGGCGCGAGGTGATCTTCCGTACCGCGGTAGGTCCGGCTCGCCCAGTAGGCCGAGTTGAACAGCTCGCCGAAGGCGGCAACGGTCTTGATGCTCGCCAGACCGTTCGCAGCCCGCAGCAGGCGGACGATCTGTCGCCCGCGCGGCGATTCGCGCAGCAGCGCCGCCATGTCGTCGAGCCTGCCGTCCGCCGCGCTACCGACCCCGGCAATAACGTTCACCGGATAGCCGAGTTGCTGGAGGATGGCGTTATGCGGGATGGCCCGAATTTGCCGCAGGCTCATCTCGCGCTCGGCGCCGAGGTCGGACTGCCGGCGGCTCTTCCGGCTGCCGGTCTCGACCAGCATGCCCAGCCCGAACGCCGTCACCGCGCGCGCGTAAGTGCGGCTCTCAAGATGGGCTCGCTGGTGTTCCTTGATCGCACGGTAGAAATCGAGGCTCAAATCGGTCCGGCGATAGAACGGGTCGGCGGGGGCGTCGGTGTCGGCCGAGGCCGGGTGCAGTTCGGCGACGCGGGTCAGCGTGGCCAGTGCGAGTTCGGGTGTGGCGAAGAACAAATACCCGTCGCCGCCCTGGAAGCTGACTTCGGGCTCGAGCGCGACGCCGGCCCGGGCGAAGCGCCGCCGCGCCCAAGAGCTGAGCGGCCATTCGAGCCGGTCGGCAAAGCTCGATGGATGCGCCCCGCGGCCCATGCTCTCGCCATGCGTGTCGAACATCAGTGCCGAGACATCGGTCAGATGGTTGGCGGCCATCGCATCGCCGAGCCGGCCCTGTAGCCGTTCGATAGCCAGGCTTGCAGGGACTTGGCCGACAAATCGACCGGCATCGGAAAAGCCCGTCTGGACCGCCACCCTGCCGCGCAAGCGGGCATAGGCTTGGTACGCCGGCTCCGCGAGCAAGGCGTCGAGCAGCCGCCCGCCGTGCTCGAGAGCGCTTTCCGTCTCGAACAGCGGCGAGACGTCGACTTTGTCCTCGATGCCGAACAGACGCGTGAAATAGAGCGCTGCCAGCACCGTCGCGGGTTGCTCGCATTCGGCAATGAGCATCCGGATCGGCGCGTCCGCATCGACGTGGTGGAGGATCTGGGCCATCGCCAGGAACTGCCGGATCGCCGTGGAACTCTCCACCGCCAGCGCGGCGAAATTGGCCCGCAGCGGGCGGACTTCGGACAGCATAGAACGCAGCGTCGCGAGCGCACCCCGGCTGGCGACGTCGATCTCGTGTTCGTCGGGCAAGCGGCGTCGGATGGCATTGTGCAGCTGGCTGGCGTTCACCCGGAAATGGATCCACCCCATGCCCAGGCCGTCGGCGCGCATTGCCGCCGCCAGCGTGCGCAGGTCGACGGCATGTTCGCTTTCCGCCGCCTCATTCTCGAGCCGGTCGATCACTGGAGCAAGCGACAAGAGCTTGGCCGGATGATCGGCCGTCAACTTGTTGGCAGCAAGTGACAGCGCTGTCGGGTCTGTAAGATCGCCGGCGAATTCGTTCGCACATTCTGCTGACCACGCCGCGGACCCGCGCAGTTCGGCGATCAGCGCATGATCCGGCGCGAAGGCGGCGAGGCTGTCGGCGTAACGATCGAGCCGCATCGCCTTCTCCGCCAGGCGGTAAGCGATCGAAGTATGCCACTTGATGTCGGTGCGACCGTCCATGTCGTAACCGACCCAGGTAGCGAAGCGGAACGGCAGCGGCGCCAGCTCGCACCAGCGTTCGGGCCACTGGTCGCGAGCGCGAGAGAGCAGCTCCCGCACCATGCGATCGCGCGCGTCCTGCGCCCGGGCGATGGCGTGCATCGCCTGCCCGTGCTCGTAATCGAGCGTGATGGCGGGCCGTTCGCCGGGCACCGCGCAAACCGCCGCGTCCGGCGCGTCGGGCCCTCCGGCGGCGGTTGCCACCGCCTCCGACTGAGACGGCGAAAGGAGGAAAGTGGGGTGTCCGGTGAACACCGCATGGAGTTGCGGACGTGACCAGCGCTCTGCAAACCTGTCGAAGTCCGTCTCCTCGCGCACGAGCGCGGCGAGGTCGCCGGTCGCGTTGCCCGGGGAGACAAGGTGCTGCAAGCGCACGGCGCGGCTCTGCAAGGCATTGCATTCGAGTTCGGCGACGATTCCGTCCAGGGCCCCGAGCGACAGTTCGCCGCCTTCGAGTGCCCGCGACAGGTCCAGCGAGAGCTGGAAGACAGGATTGAAGAGAGGGGTCTCGGCAGTCTGCCGGTGGTGCGCCTGCAGGCGCTCGACAAGCTCGGCGACGGTCTTCATCGACCCAGCGCGGCCGCCTCGCGGGCAAGGCGTTCGACCTCCACCTTGTCGGGCACACCCTTGGGCGAAACCCAGCTGCCGCCGACGCACAGCACTGGCTCGAAAGCGAGCCACTCGGGCGCGTTGGCAAGCGTGATCCCGCCGGTGGGGCAAAAGCGGCACTGCGCGAACGGCGCGGCCAGCGCCTTGAGCGCCGGCAGACCGCCCGCAGCCATAGCCGGGAAGAACTTGAAGTGGGTCAGCCCGAGATCGAGGCCGCGCATGATGTCGCCGGCATTGGCGATGCCCGGCAGGAAGGGTACGCCGCGGTCGACCGCCGCCCGGCCCAGTTTATCGGTCAAGCCGGGGGAGACGACGAACTCGCTCCCTGCCGCGATCGCCTCGTCGAGCTGGGCCTCGTTGACCACCGTTCCCGCGCCGACAATGGCGCCGGGCACCGACTTCATCGCGCGGATCGCGTCAAGCGCGGCGGGGGTGCGCAGGGTCACTTCGAGCACCGGCAGGCCGCCCGCCACCAGCGCCTCGGCGAGCGGGACGGCATGCGCGAGATCCTCGATCACGATCACCGGGATGACCGGTGCCATGCGCATGAAGCGCTCGATTTGGCTCATAAGTGTTCCAATGAATACGCAGCGGCAGCCCCGAACAGTCCGGGTTGCGGATGAACGATGAGCTTGACCGGGATGGAGGCCATCAACTCCGCGAACCGCCCCTTGGCGCGGAAGCGGCCGGCGAAGCCTGACTTGAGCAGCGTCTCCCGAATGCGCAGCCCGAGGCCGCCGGCGATCACCACCCCCGCGAACCCGCCCTGGACGAGGGCGACGTCGCCCGCCACGCTTCCAAGCGACAGACAGAAGCGATCGACCGCCGCCGCGGCCAGGCTGTCTTCGCCTGACGTGCCGCGCGTCCAGATCGCGACATCGTCTTCCTCGATCAGCGCCCGGCCCTCCATCGCGGCGAGCGCCTGGTAGATGTCCGAGACCGCCGGCCCCGCCACTACGCGTTCGACCGACACGCGGTTGTGCCGCTTGCGGAGCCGCGCCAGGATGGCGTCCTCGATCTGGTCGAGCGGCGCGAAGTCGATGTGCCCGCCCTCGGTGGCTTGGACGTGATAGCCGCCCTTCCCGTCGCGCCAGAGGTGCGCCACGCCGAGCCCTGTGCCCGGGCCGAGCACGCTGATCGTGCCCTTGGCGCGGAGCGGCTCGTCCGGGCCCGTCAGGTGGAGGAACTGGTCGTCGGGCGCGCGCGCCACCGCGTGCGCCACCGCCTCGAAGTCGTTGACGATGCAGTAGTGATCGACCCCCAGCTTCTCCTTCACCAGCGCGGGCCGGATGAGCCACGGGTTGTTGGTGAAACGAATGACCTCGCCGCCCACCGGCCCGGCGATCGCCATGCTGACCGCGCGGGGCAACGTGCCCCCGTTGCGTTCGCGGAAATCCTCCCACGCGGTCTGGAAGCTGGCATGATCTTCGGTGTGGAGGGTCTCGGCCTCGCCGAGCGTGATCGCGCCGTCGGCCGCCACCGTGGCGATCGCGAAACGGGCATGCGTGCCGCCGATGTCGACCGCGACGAGCTCCATCACAGGCCGCCGGCGGCCAGCATCGCGCTCGCCCCCCGCTCGGCGGAATCGGCGCCCATGCGGAACATCGCGAACAGTTCGCGCCCTACGCCTTGCTGGTCGTCGCCCATCGCTACTGGATCGCGCGACCCGAGGTCGGCGTCGGTCGAAAGCGTGCCCGTTTCGCCGCAGAGCTTGATCATGTCGCCGTCGCGCACCCGGGCGAGCGGGCCGCCGCCGAGGGCCTCGGGCGAGCAATGGATCGCCGCGGGCACTTTGCCGCTCGCTCCGCTCATCCGGCCGTCGGTGACGAGCGCCACGCGGTAGCCGCGGTCCTGCAGCACGCCGAGCGGCGGGGTGAGCTTGTGCAGTTCTGGCATGCCGTTGGCGCGCGGGCCCTGGAAACGCACGACCACCACAACGTCGCGGTCGAGCTCGCCCGCGGCGAAAGCCTCGACCACCGCGTGCTGGTCGTCGAACACCCGGCACCGCGCTTCGATCGTCCATCGCTCGGGATCGACCGCGCTGGTCTTGAAGCAGGCCCGGCCGAGATTGCCTTCCACCAACCGCATGCCCCCTTCGGGCTGGAAAGGGTCGGCGGCGGGGCGCAGGATGCTGTCCGAGCCGCTGGGGCCTGGATCGCGCCAGGCGAGTTCCTCGCCATCAAGCCACGGCTCGAGCGCGTAGGCGCCGAGATCGTCGCCGAACACGGTCGTGATGTCGCGGTGGACCAACCCGGCCTCGAGCAGCTCGCGCACCAGGAAGCCGAGGCCGCCCGCCGCCTGGAACTGGTTCACGTCGTCCGCGCCGTTGGGATAAACGCGGGCGAGCAGCGGCACGACCGCACTGAGTTCGGCCATGTCGTTCCAGTCGATCTCGACGCCGGCGGCGCGGGCAAACGCGGGTATGTGGATCGCGTGATTGGTCGAGCCGCCCGTCGCCAGCAGCCCAACGGTGGCATTCACGATCGCCTTCTCGTCGACACACCGTGCCAGCGGACGGTAGTCGTTACCGTCGCGAGCGATGGCCGCCAGCCGGTGGACCGAGGCCCGCGTAAGCGCCTGCCGCAAGGCGGTACCGGGATTGATGAACGCCGCGCCCGGGAGCGAGAGGCCCATCAGGTCGAGCATCATCTGGTTGGAGTTGGCCGTCCCGTAGAACGTGCACACCCCCGGCGAGTGATAGCTCGACGCCTCGCTCTCGAGCAGCTCGGCGCGGGTCGCCTTCCCTTCGGCATAGAGCTGCCGAACACGCTGCTTTTCCTTGTTGGAGATGCCGGTGGGCATAGCACCGGCCGAAAAGAAGATCGTCGGTAGGTAACCGAAGCGCAGCCCGCCCATCAGCAGGCCGGGGACGATCTTGTCGCACATGCCGAGCATCGCGACGCCGTCGTACATCGAGTGGCTGAGGCTGACCGCCGTCGACAGGGCGATGACGTCACGGCTGAACAGCGACAGCTCCATGCCGTCGGTGCCCTGGGTGACTCCGTCGCACATGGCCGGGGTCGCCCCCGCCACCTGGCACGTCGCGCCCACCTCGCGCGCCCAGATCTTCATCTGCGGCGGGTAGGATCCGAACGGCTGGTGGGCCGAGATCGTGTCGTTGTAGGCGGTGACGATACCGATGTTGGGGCCCGCGCGGGTGGCGATCGAAGCCTTGTCCTCGCCGGTCGCGGCAAAGCCGTGCGCTAGGTTCGAGCACGGGAGCGCGGTATTGCGGTCGGCGTGCTTGTCGCCTTCGCGCTCCATGAGCTCGAGATAACGCGAGCGGCCGCTCCGCGAGCGCTCGACGATCCGCTGGGTGACGCGGTGAACGGTGTCGTGAAGATTACTCATGCCAGCTCACCCCGTCGCGCTCGGCGAGCGCGATGGCCGCGCTCGGGCCCCACGATCCGGCGGTGTAGGTCTTCGGCTCCAGGCCGGTCTTGGCCCACAGCTCGCGGATCGCATCGATCCACTCCCACTGGGCCTCCACCTCGTCGCGCCGGACGAACAGCGTTTGGTCGCCCTCGACGAGATCGAGCAACAACCGTTCGTAGGCGATGCGTCGGACGGCGCCCGCGAACGCGTCGGGCATCGATATGTCGAGCGGGACGGGCCGCAACCGAATGCCTTCGCGGTCGAGGCCCGGGACCTTGGTCATCAGCGAAAGGGTGACATTCTCTTCCGGCTGGATGCCGATGACGAGACGGTTGGGCTTGGTCTTCGCGCCGCGGTTCTCGAAGATCGAATAGGGGACGCAGCGAAACTGGACGACGATCTCGGTCACCCGCTGGGGCAGCCGCTTGCCGGTGCGCAGGTAGAACGGCACGCCTTTCCAGCGCCAGTTGTCGACGTGCGCCTTGATCGCGACGAAAGTTTCAGTGGCGCTATCCTTGCCCAGTTCCTCGTCGTAGCCGGGCACCGCCTTGCCCTCGACCGCGCCGGCCCGGTACTGGCCGGTGACGGTCTCGGCCTCGGTCACGGGGCGCAAGCTCCGCAGCACCTTGACCTTCTCGTCGCGCACGGCGGTGGCGTCGAAGCTGGTCGGCGGCTCCATGCACACCAGCGCGAGCAACTGGAGAATGTGGTTCTGCACCATATCGCGCAGGGCCCCACTGTCGTCGTAGTAGGCGACGCGGCTTTCCAGCCCCACCGTCTCGGCCACGTTGATCTGGACGTGGTCGATATAATTGGCGTTCCAGATCGGCTCGAACAGCAGATTGGCGAACCGCAGGGCGAGGAGGTTCTGCACCGTCTCCTTGCCGAGGTAGTGATCGATGCGAAAGATGCGGTCTTCGCTGAACGCAGCCGCCACGGCGTCGTTGATCTCGCGGCTCGAGGCGAGGTCCGTGCCCAGCGGCTTCTCAAGACCGATGCGGACGTTGCTACCGGCAAGGCCCGCCGCCCGCAGCCCCGCAATAGTCGGTTCGAACAGGCTCGGCGCGGTCGACAGGAATATGGCGAGCCCTTCTTGGGGCTTGCCGACCTTCTTCGCCAGCGCCTCGAAACCGTCGCCTTGGGAGGCGTCGAGCGCCTGGTAGGAAAGACGATTGAGGAAATCGGCCATCCCCCCGCGGCGGTTGGCGGGCAGGTACTTCTCCAGCGCGGCGCGGGCGAAGTTGCGAAACTCCGCGTCGCTCATCGCCGAGCGAGCGGTGCCGACGATCTTGAGCCTGGATGAGAGCAACCCATCGTGCGCCAGCGCACACAGTGAGGGTAGCAGCATGCGCTGCGACAGGTCGCCCGTGGCGCCGAACAGCAGCAGCCGGTCGGCGGTGAACTTCGCGACTTGTCGGCTGTCGGCCATGGCGCTCCCAATCAGGCGATGCGGGTGCGGCCTAGCAATCCCCGGCCCCCGGGCAAAGCGCCAGCATACTTATTCATTCATTCGCCGATGGCGGTAAGAACAACCTCGCGCGTGTGGCTGCGCGCGCGATGCTCTGCGAGGTAGATGGCTTGCCAGGTGCCAAGGAGGAGCCGGTTGCCCGCGAACGGCACGCTTAGCGCGGAGCCTGTCAGCAAGGTCTTGATGTGCGCCGGCATGTCGTCGGGGCCCTCGTCGTCGTGTTCGTAACCGCCACCTTCGGGCGCGATACGCTCGAGCCAGCGCACCAGGTCGCGGCGGACCGCCAGATCGGCGTTCTCGCTTATCAGCAAGCCCGCGCTGGTGTGGCGGCAGAACAGGCTGAGCGTGCCCTTGGCGAGCCGCGCCTGTGCGAGCCAGACGGTGACTTTCCCCGTGATGTCCAGCAGCTCGCGCCCGGCGGTGTCGATCCGCAGGATGCCCTGCTCCACTCTCATGCTTCGCCGGCGAGCCCCAGCGTGCGCCGCGCGGACTTGAGGTGCGGGATGTCGAACATCTTGCCGTCGATGCCCACGGTGCCCGCGTCCGGCTCCGCCTCGAACGCAGCAACCACGCGGCGGGCGAACGCGACTTCCTCAGCGCTGGGAGTGAAGCCTTCGTTGATGGGCCCGACTTGCGCGGGGTGGATTGCGAGGCGGCCCGAAAAGCCCTCGGCCCGCGCCTGGCGGCTGCTGGCGAGCAGGCCCGCCTCGTCCTTGAAGTCGGCGTGCAGCGTCTCGATCGCCGGCACCCCGGCGGCATGAGCGGCCATCAGCGTGAGCGACCGCACCAGGCGATACGTGAACAGCCATTCGCCGTCGGGCCCGCGATTGCCGGTCGCGCCCAGCGCGGCGGAGAGGTCTTCTGCGCCCCAGGTGATTCCGCGTAGCCGGGTGAGCCCGGCGGTCGCGTAATCTCCGAGCCGGAATGGCGCGATCGCGGTCTCGGTCGCAACCGGGATTACGCCGATCGATCCCAGCTTGAGGCCGTGCGCCAGCTCCATGTGATCGAGCAGGCTGGACACCTTGGCGACGTCCTCCGGGCCGTCGGGCTTCGGCTGGATGATGCCATCCGGACGTGCCGGGACGATTGCGGCGAGGTCGCTTTCAGCGAGACGGCTGTCGAGCGGGTTGATGCGAACCCACAGCTCGGGGGCGTTCTCGATTCGCTCGAACGTGCGCAGGAACTCGGCCACCTTGTCGCGGGCGTCGGCCTTGTTGGCCGGCGCCACCGCATCCTCGAGGTCGAGGATTACCGCGTCGGCGCCGCAGCCTGCGACTTTGGCGAGCTTCTTGTCGCTGTCGCCGGGGATGAACAGCAGGCTGCGCAGCGCGCGGCTCATGCCGGTTTCCTCCGCTGGAGCCCGCTGCGCTTGCAGGTGGCGACGAGCTTGCCGTCCTGGTTGAAGGCGCGGTGAGCGAAGGTGACGATGCCGGCTTCGGGGCGCGACTTGCTGTCGCGCAGCTCGACCACCTCGGTCTCGATCCGCAAGGTATCGCCGACGAACACCGGCGCGGGAAAGCGCACTTCGTCCCACCCCAGGTTGGCGACCGCGGTGCCGAGCGTGGTGTCGCCTACGGAAACCCCGACCATCAGCGACAGCGTGAAGCAGGAATTGACGAGGATCCGGCCATACTCGCTTTCCTTCATGTACTCGGCGTCGAGATGCAGCGCGGCGGGGTTATGGCTCAGGGTGGTGAACAGCAGGTTGTCGGTTTCGGTCACCGTCCGGCGGATCGGATGATCGAAAGTCTGCCCCACGGCGAGTTCATCGAACCACAGGCCCGGCATACGCGTCTCCTTCGACGAAGCGACTAGCGCGGGGCCGCGATGAATGACAGGGGGTGCGCGAAACCCAGCCCCCTTCCAACCGTTGCGCCCCCACCATGCCCATCGCCATCTCCACCCGGTTCGACTTCATGCTCGACCAGCCGACCGACCTCATCCTCCAATTCGAGGCGGCGACGATCCCTGAGCAGACCGTCCTGTCGGCCCACACCGACCTCACCTGCGGCGCCGACTATGCGCGGGTACCGGCACACGACGGAGTCGGCGAGCGCGTGCTGGTCCACGCCGAGGGGCGCTTCGAAGTCGGCTACGAGGCGCTGGTCGAGGTCAAGCGGCTGTCGCCCGAGCTGGCCGGCCTCGCGCAGCTTCACCCGCACGAGCTGCCGGGGGAAACGCTCGATTACCTGCTCGATTCGACCTACTGCCCGGCCGACCGCCTGCAATCGTTTGCGCAGGACGAGTTCGGCGCCCTCGGCGGCGGCGACCGGGTGCTGGCGATCCGCGACTGGATCGCGAGCCATTTCACCTACACCCAGGCCAGCACCAGCACGACCACGGCGCTCGACAGCTTCGTCGAACGACGGGGCGTGTGCCGCGACTACGCGCACGTCCTCATCACCCTCGCCCGCGCATCGACGATCCCGGCGCGTTACGTTTCCTGCTTCGCTCCCGGGGTCGATCCGCCCGACTTCCACGCGCTCGCCGAGGTGTTCCTCACCGACCCCACGACTCCGGGCGGCGGAGCGTGGTACATCGTCGACGCCACCGGCATGGCGAATCCGGCAGACACGGTGAAGATCGGCATCGGGCGCGACGCCGCCGACGTCAGCTTCCTTACCAGCTTCGGCCCGGCCCAGTTCGGCGACAAGACCGTGGCGGTAACCCGGCGGTAACCTTTTCGCGGGCGTCGTCCCGCGGGGGGACGCGGCCCCGCGCGAGGTGGAACGCAAAGCCTTGCCCGCGCATAGTGACGCCATGGAAGCGATGATCAAATGGATCGGAGGGGCGACGGCCTCGATACTGCTGGGCTTCACCGGCGCTGCGGTAGCCAGCGGCGCGCTCGCCCCCACCGCTCAGCCCACGCCGCAAGCGGCCCAGGCGATTCCGGTCGACGGGCAGCGGTTCGCGCTCCCCAAAACGACCGCCGCGCCTAAGCCTGCCGCCAGCCAATTCACCGTCAAGCGCGTTCTCCCGATCACCGGCCCGATCAAGTACGGCGAATGGCACTGGGACGATGACGGGGTGCCGCCCGGGCCCGTCGTGATCACCGTCGATCTCGAGGCGCGGGTCATGTCGGTGTTTCGCGGCGGTTACGAGATCGGCGCGGCCGCCGTGCTGCTCGGGACCGACGAATACCCCACACCGCTGGGCACGTTCCCGATCCTCGCCAAGCAGCGGCACAACAAGTCCGAGAAGTACGACGACGCGCCGATGCCGTGGAGCATGTTCCTGACCCGCGACGGCGTCGCCATCCACGGCGGCAGCCTGATCGAGAACGGCTACGCCAGCCACGGCTGCATCGCCGGCCCCGACAGTTTCGTCGCCAAGGTCTTCGCTGAGACCGAGCCCGGCGACAAAGTGGTGATCACCCGCGGGGTCCAGTTGGCGATGGGACAGCCGATCGTCTGATCAACCCGAGCGGCGGGGGTTTTCGCGCTCGAACTTCCAGGCGTCGACTTGCGTGCCGGGCTCCTTCCGATGGAAGGCCCGCCGCGCCATCACGCCGGCCAATGTCGAATGATGCTCGGCCGTCAGTTGACCGACCATCTGGGCGATTGCCGAACGCGGCGCTTCCGCGCCAAGCTCTCGCAGGATCGCGCCGACGACCTCTATTTCGATCAACCGTGAGTGGCCCCATTCGAACCAGATCGCGCTGCCGTCGCGATGAACCGCGCGCGCCATGACCACGGCGGCGGCGTCGGCGATGGCATCCTCCGCCTCCTGCAACAAAGCGGCACTTCGCGCGATGGCGAACGGATCGAGCCATGGCATGTCCGCCAGTCGGCGGCGCATCTGCACCCGGTCGAACCGTGCGTCGTCGTTGGAAGGATCGTCCGCTGCCACCAGCCCGACGTGCTCGACGACCGCGGCGAGCTCCGCGCGCCGCCAGTCCAGCAGAGGGCGCGCGACGAGGAATCCTCCGAGCGGCTCGGGCGCGGTCACGATCCGTCGCGCCCTGATCCCCGCGAGACCCGACAGCCCGCTGCCGCGGCCGAGACGCATGAGCACGGTTTCGGCCTGGTCGTCGGCATGATGGGCGGTCGCGAAGACCCGAGCGCCACGCTGCGCGAACGAGGAGCAGAGCGCGGTGTAGCGCGCATCGCGAGCACGATCCTGCAGGTTGCCTGCCTCGACCGCCACCGTCAGCGTCTCGTGCGGAATGCCGCGCTCGCGGCAGACCTCGGCGACCGTCCGAGCCTCGGCAGCGTTTTCTTCGCGCAGCCGGTGATCGACCGTGGCAGCGATCACCCGCCCCGGCAGCGCGGCGTTCGCGAGCAACAGCAGGGCGAGGCTATCGGGGCCGCCGGAAACCGCTACGCCCAACCGGCCGCCTTCGGCGACCTCGGGCCAGACTTTCCGCAGGCCCGCGCGGAAGCGCTCGATCAGGTCAGGATCGATCCCCGTATCAATTGCATTTAACCTTCGCGCGGTTCGCGTCGTACTGCGCCTTCAGACGTCCGGTAGCCGCCGCCGGATATGTCTCGCCGAATTCAGCCAGCGCGATGCACGCGCGCTTGGTGTCCTTCATGGAGATCATCGTTTCCGCGAGGAACAGGAGGCTGTCGGGCGCCCGCGCGCCCTGCTTGTCGCTCTGGTAGTTCTTGAGGAACCACGGCGCCGCTTCCTTGGCCTTGCCATCGTCGAGGAACGCCCGGCCGAGCAGGTTGCGGCCGTAGCTGATCTGCTTGTGGTTGGGATACTTCTCGACGAACAGCGAGAGTTGCTGCTGCGCCTCGGGATAGAACTTGGCGTCCCACAGGCGGAAGCCGTAGCTGTATTCGTCGTCGCCGGCATCGTCGGTCTGCGGCTTGGCGATCGCCTGTACGGCTGCCAGCCGCTGGGCCGTCGGGCCCGCCGGCTTCGCGGCTGCAGGTGTCGTAGTAACCGCCGCCGGCGTCGGCGTAACCGCCACCGGACGCGCCGAGGCGCCGCCGGTCATCGCCGACAGATTGACATCGGCCGCCGCCGGCTTGGCCACGGCCGCGGACGCCGCGGCCCCGCTCGTTACCTCCAGGGCGCCCAGGCGCGTGCCGAGTTGCGCGATCGCGTTGGTGTTTTCTTCGGTCTGCGAGGTCAGCCGCGCGATCTGTCCCTCGAGCGCATCGAGCCGGGCGAGGATGTCGGTGACCGCAGTGGTCGAGGGCGTCGCGGTGCTGGCCGTCGGCTGCGCCGAGGTGATCTGCGGTTCAAAGAACTTGCCGTCGCCGCCCGGGAACACCTTGCGTTGGAGCGCGCGGATTTCGGCCTCGGCCTTCTTCAGCCGCGCGTCGGTCGCGGCATCCTGCGCCTGTGCGGGCACGGCGGCCCCGGCAATGGCGACGAGCGCCAGCGGAGCGGCAGCCCAGCGAATGTTCATGATCCCCATCATCAGTTCCCGTAAGTCTTCCCGTCCGTCGTTTCGCGCGCGGCTGGCGAACCGCTGATGAACGACGCTTCCTCTGGTTAATGCCCCGCTCCGGCCCTTGTCGAGCGACGCGCCCGGCAAAGCGGGGGACAGCCGATCAGGTGCCCTCGGCCATCGCGGGGGTTGCCCGCGTGGCTCCTGAGACAGCGCGGCGAAGAAGCGCTTCCGCCGTGACGGGCACGTCCTTCATCACGCTCTCGCTTTCGGCAAGCTTGGGCACCGTGCGGCCGCCCACGGTTATCGCCAGCGCGTCCGGCCGCCCGGTCCACACCTGCGGTCCGCTCGCATCGGTGGGGACCGTGTAGGTTTCGCCTTTGGCCATCTGCTTCTGCATCAACTGCGCGCCGGTGCCGTCGTAGAATTTCACCCACACACCATCCTCTAGCGAGGTGAACACCACAGGTCCCCCGGTCGGTGCCGTCGGCCCGGCCTTGGATACTGCCGCCTTGGGCGAGGACACCGCTTGTCTGGCAAGTCGCTCCTGATCCAGCAGGGAGCCCGGCCCGGATCCGGGGGAAAGCATCCGATTGTAGAACATGATCCCGCCGACGAGTAGCAGGGCCACGGCGAGCAGGCTCATCAGTGCGAGCCCCCGCGAGGGAACGCGCGCCGGATCGCCCGGTTCGAACCGCGCGCCGCGATAGCGCTCGGCCGGATCGGAAGCCGCGAGCTCTTCGCTCACGTCTTCAACGATCCCCTTGGGCTCCAGCCCCACTGCCTTGGCGTAAGTGCGGGCAAACCCGGTGGCGTAGGTCCGCGCGGGAAGCGCGTTCCAGTTGCTCGCTTCCATGATCACCAGGTGTCGCTGCGGAATGCGCGTTTCTGCCGCGAGCTGCTCGAGCGTCATCCCCGCCTGCTCGCGGGCGACACGCAGCCTCTCGCCGACGCTGTGCAGCGGCAGCTGATCATCGAGCGAACCCGTGTTTTTATCCATCTAGCGTCCCGAAAATTTCGAACAACGCCCCCGCAATCGACTCAACCGAGGCGGCGCGGCGGTGTCAAGCGTTCCGAAGAACCGTCCGGCGGCTAGCGACGAAGCGCGCCGCACCAGCGATGAAAATCAGTCCGTATCGATTCCCCGTGCTTCAGCCCAGGCCTGAAGCTCGCCGCGCAGCGACACGGGCGGAGAAGAAAGCCAGCCGTTCATGGCCGCGCTGATCTCCGCCAGATCAACCTTGCGCACCAATTCCTTGATCGGGCCCACCGCGACCGGCGTGATCGAGAGGCGCCGGAAGCCGATGCCGAGCAGCGCCAGCGCCTCGAGCCGGCGGCCACCCATCTCGCCGCAAATGCCGAGATCGACCCCGGAGCCCGCCGTACCCAGCACCACGCGGCGCAGGAAGCGCAGGATCGCCGGGCTCAGCCAATCGTACCGCTCGGCGAGTTTCGGGTTCGCACGATCGGCAGCGAACAGAAACTGGGTAAGATCGTTGGTGCCGACCGAGATGAAGCTCACTTTGGGCAGCAGGATGTCGAGCGTCTCGGCAAGCGCCGGGACTTCGAGCATCGCGCCGTAGCGGATGGCATCGGGCAGCAGCTTTTTCTGACCCTTGAGATAGGCGAGCTGCTGGTCGAACACCGCCTTGGCCGCGTCGAATTCCCACGGTTCGGATACCATCGGGAACATCACATAGAGCGGCTTGCCCGCCGCGGCCTCGAGCAGCGCGCGCGCCTGCACCTTGAGCAGCCCGCTCCGCTCGAGCGAGAGCCGCAGCGCCCGCCAGCCCATCGCGGGGTTTTCTTCCTGGTCGGTGCTATCGCTGTCGAGATAGGGCACGGCCTTGTCGCCGCCGATGTCGACCGTGCGGAAAATGACCGGCTTCTCGCCGGCTGCCTCGAGAACGTCGCGATAGAGACGGGTCTGTCGCTCGCGCGCCGGTAGGGTAGCCGACACGAGAAACTGGAACTCGGTGCGGAACAGCCCGATCCCGTCGGCGCCGACGAGGCTCAGCGAAGCGATGTCGTCGCGCAGGCCCGCATTGATCATCACCTGGATCCGGGTGCCGCAGCGCGTGAACGGCTCGACATCGCGCATTTCGGCGTAAGCCGCCTGGCGCTGCTTGGTCTGCGTGAGCCGCTCCGCGAACAAGTCCTGCGTCTGCTGGGTCGGGCGGATGTGGGCGATCGCCTTGTCGGCGTCGATGAGGATCTCGTCGCCCTCGCGCACGAGGCCCCGCAAGCCCCGCACACGGCCGAGCACCGGAACCCCCATCGCCCGCGCCACGATGACGACGTGCGCAGTGAGCGAGCCTTCTTCGAGCAGCACGCCTTTCAGCCGCCGCCGGTCGTACTCGAGCAGTTCGGCGGGCCCGAGGTTCTTGGCGATGAGGATCGTGTCGCGCTTCAGGCCCTGCGTCGCCGCTGTACCGAGCTGGCCGGAGACGATCCGCAGCAGCCGGTTCGACAGATCCTCGAGGTCGTGCATCCGGTCGGCGAGCAACGGGTCGTCGATCTCGCGCATCCGCATCCGGGTGCGTTGCTGGACCCGCTCGATCGCCGCTTCGGCGGTCAGGCCTGAATCGATCGCCTCGTTGATCCGGCGTCCCCAACCTTCGTCGTAGGCGAACATCTTGTAGGTCTCGAGCACCTCGTCGTGCTCGCCGCCGACGCCGAATTCGGCCTGGTTGGCCATCGCGTCGATCTGGTCGCGCATCTTGTCGAACGCGCGATAGACCCGCTGGCGCTCGGCTTCGGTATCCTCGGCGACCACCTGATCGATGTGGACCCGCGGCTGGTGGAACACGGCCGAACCGCCGGCGAGACCCTTAACGAGGGTGAGCCCCTGCGCGACATGCGGCCCCGAGAGCGCTTCGCCGAGCGCGGTGTCGTCCTCGTCGACAAGGTCGGCGTTGGCGATGAGTTCGGACAATACCATCGCGACCGTCTGCAGAGCCTCGATTTCCACGTCCTCGTAGCGACGCGGCTCGGCGTGTTGCACGCACAGGGTGCCCACGGCGCGCTCGCGATGGACGATCGGCACGCCGGCGAAGGAATGGAACTTTTCCTCGCCGGTTTCCGGGCGGTAGGCGAAGTCGGGATGGCTTGCCGCTTCGGCGAGGTTCAGGGTCTCGACGCGCTCGGCGATGATCCCGTTGAGGCCTTCTCCGACCGCCAGCCGGGTGACGTGCACCGCGCTCTGCTCGAGACCGCGGGTGGCGAACAGCTCGAGCATCCCCTCGCGCAGGAGGTAGATCGAGCAGACTTCGCTATCGAGGCTCTCGCCGATGATCTCGACGACCCGGTCGAGCTTGCCTTGCGGATGCAACCGCGACGCCATCACCTCGTGCAAACGGGTGAGGATCGTGCGGGCGGCGGCGGCGGCTGTCATGTCTGGCAACGCGTAGCCCATAGTCCGCGCCATAGGGAAGGGCGGCGGGCCGCGTGCATACGAAAAAGCAAATGGCGCGCGCGGCCGCTACAGAGCAGCCGCCGCGCGCCATCCCTCCCGTCGCCGAAGCGTGCGAACCGGCGGCGACTCAGGATCGTCCGCCGGCCAGATCAGATCGCGCTCAGCTCTTCCTTGATACGGAGCTTGGCCTTCTTCAGTTGCTGGATCGTCCCGGCGTCGGGCACCGGCCGACTCATCTCCTCGCGCAGGCGCGCATCGAGCCCGGCATGCTTGGTTTCCAGAGAATTGGCATGGGACGATGATAGCATCTGTGTCTCCTTTCGGGTGGTAAGTTCCGCGTTGCGGCCCCGCCCATTGACGACCCCCGGTCGAGCGACTCGTACCCTCGCAGGCACGAGCCGCGAAATGCCAGTGAACCACAAGAATGATACCTTGCGAACCCCCCGCGATTGCCTAAGCGACGGGCCGCGCCCGTGTTTGCGACGAGGCGATTCTGGGCGGGACCTTTGGGGGGTCGGTAACGGGTGACCGAGCAAGAACTGAAGAAGCTCTTGGCGATGCTGCGCACCGAGCACCGCGACCTCGACGCCGCTATCGACGCGCTGAGCGCGGCGGGCTCGACCGACCAGTTGCAGATCGCCCGGCTCAAAAAGCGCAAGCTGAGGCTGAAAGACCAGATCGCCGTGGTCGAGGACCAGCTGTTACCCGACATCATCGCCTAAAACCGTTCCACTGCGGGACGCCGCGAAGTTACCGTTGGATTCTTTCGTTACCGACATGGCGGCCTGACTCAGGGCCGGTTAGCGGTGTCGAGACATGACCAGTCCCAGCGACATCAACCAGCCGATCATCGAGACGCTGTATTGCGAGGCGCTTGTCCTCGCGGACGAGGTGCGCTCGGCGTTCGATCTTGCGCCGACGCGCGCCGGGGGCGAGGATCTGGTGCGGATTGCCCTTTCGGTGGAGGGACTGCGGACCACGACCCGGATGATGCACGTGCTCGCCTGGCTGCTCAATCACCGCGCCTACTTCAGCGGTGAGCTGAGCGAATTCCAGCTGCGCCGGCACGGCGTGCTGCCGCCCGACCGGCCGGCGGACCCGGAACAGCTCGCGCTGCTGGAAGCCGAGACCTGCGTGCTCATCGCCGAGACCGAGGCGTTCCACAGCCGCATCGCGCGGCTCGATGCAGCATGGCGCGACCGCTTCGTCGTGCGCTCCGACGCCGTGCACCGCTTGCGCGAGCGGCTCGGGCGCGAATTCGGGACCGGCTAGACCGCTTGCAAGGCTCGCGCCCAGCGCGCGAGCCGTTCCTGCCGCACATCGCCGTCCATCGCCGGTTCGAACCGGCGGACGGCGCCGCGCATCGCCCGCGCCGCGTCGGGTAGGCTGGCGAACAGCCCGACGCCGACCGCCGCGAGCATCCCAGCGCCGAGCGCGGTGGTCTCGACCATGTCGGGCCGCTCGACCGGGATCGCGAGCATGTCGGCCAGGTCTTGCGCCATCCAGTCGTTGGCGCTCATCCCGCCGTCGATCTTGAGACTCGCCCAGGGGGCCCCGTCGGCGGCGAAGGCGGCCGCGAGATCGTGTGTCTGGTGCGCCATCGCCTCCAGCGCCGAGCGGGCGATCTGCGCCCGGCCGCTGGCGAAACTGAGGCCGGCGATCACTCCCCGCGCCTCAGATCGCCAGTGCGGGGCGCCCAGCCCCGACAGCGCGGGGACGATCGTCACTCCGCCGCTGTCCGAGACCGAACGCGCGAGGGCCTCGGTTTCCGCAGCGCTCGTGATCAGCCCGAGCGAATCCCGCAGCCATTGCACGAGGCTGCCGGCTACGAACACGGAGCCTTCCAGCGCATAAGTCCGCTCGCCGCCCTCCTGCATCAACACGGTGCCGAGCAGCCGGTTGCCGGATTCGGGCAAGGCCCGGCCCATGTTGGTCAGCACGAAGGCGCCCGTTCCGTAGGTCGACTTGGTTTCGCCCGCGGTGAAACAACACTGGCCGATTGTCGCGGCCTGCTGGTCGCCGGCGAGCCCCGCGATCGGCAAACGCCGCCCCAGCAGATCGGTTGTCGCAAGCGGCCCCTGGGTGTCCACTACCTCCGGCAGCGACCCGCGCGGCACGCCGAACAGGTCGCACAGCCCCTCGTCGAACTGGGCCCCGTCGAGGGATAGCAGCTGCGTGCGGCTCGCGTTCGACGCGTCGGTGAGGTGCGCTCCGCCCGACAGCTTCCACACCAGCCAGCTCTCGACCGTGCCGACCGCGAGCCTCCCCGCCTCGGCGGCGGCCCGCACTTGGCCGTCGTTGTCCATCAGCCAGCGCATCTTGGTGCCGGAGAAGTAGGGATCGAGCAAAAGCCCGGTGCGCCGCTGGACTTCAGCCTCGTGCCCCGCCGTCTTCAGCTCCGCGCAAAAATCAGCCGTCCGCCGGTCCTGCCACACGATCGCGCGGGCCAGCGGATCGCCGCTTTCCCGGTCCCAAGCCACCACCGTCTCGCGCTGGTTGGTGATGCCGATCGCGGCGATCCGCCCGGCCCCCACGGCCTCGGCGACCTCGCGCGCGCAATCGAGCGTGCTCTGCCAGATCTCGCCCGCGTCGTGCTCGACCCAGCCCGGCCGGGGATAGTGCTGCGTGATCGCGCGCTGCGCCACTCCCCCCACTTTGCCCGCCAGGTCGAAAGCGATCGCACGGGTCGAGGTGGTCCCGGAATCGAGAACTAGAATGTGGTCCGCCAAGCGCTTCCTCCCTTGCCCCGTGACATGCGGCAGGCGTGGCCCCATATGCAAGGGCATGGCAGGCCCGCCGCCCAAACCCTGGCCCACCGGCAAGACCGAACAGCTCGAGCCGCTGGTGCGCCGCGTGCTGGCCCCGAACCCCTCGCCCTACACCTACACCGGTACGCAGACGTACCTTGTGGGGAACGAAGATCGAATCGCAGTGATCGACCCGGGCCCTGCCGAGCCGCCCCATCTCGCGGCACTCGAAGCGGCGATCGGCGATGCCCGGGTCGCCGCGATCATGTGCACCCACACCCACCGGGACCACTCACCCGCCGCCCGGCCGCTGGCCGACCGCACCGGGGCGCCGATAGTCGGTTGCGCGCCCCTCGTGCTCGACGACAGCGGCCCCCGTGCCGATGCCGCGTTCGACCGCGGCTACGTGCCCGACAGGGTGATGGAGGACGGCGAGTCGATGACCGGGCCCGGCTGGACGCTCACTGCAGTCCATACGCCGGGGCATACCTCGAACCACCTGTGCTTCGCGCTCGAGGAAAGCGGCGCGCTGTTCACCGGCGACCACGTGATGGGCTGGTCGACCAGCGTCGTGGTCCCGCCGGACGGGGACATGGCCGCCTACATGGCCAGCCTCGACAAGCTCTACGCGCGGGGCGACCGGGTTTACTACCCGGCGCACGGACCGCAGATCGACAACCCGCGGCAGCTCGTGCGCGGGATGATCGGCCATCGCCGCCAGCGCGAGAACCAGATCGTGCGCATCCTGTCGGAAGGCCCTCTCAGCGCCGCCGGCTTCGTACCGAAGATGTACAAGGGTCTCGACCCGCGGCTCAGCGGGGCGGCCGAGATGAGCGTCACCGCGCACCTCATCGATCTGGAACGCCGCGGCATCGCCGGCCGTTCGGGGGATGAATGGACCGCCCAGTAGAAACGGCTTCGGCCCAAACGGACCTCCGCGAGCCGGTGGTCGACGAGCGCCCACTCACCCGCGTGCGGGCGACGCCGTGGCTGCTGGTGATCTTCCTGCTCGCCGCGGCGGCCTGGCTCGGCTGGCGGGCGTTCATCTACAACGAGGAAGGCGATCCAGTGGGAAGCGCCATGCTGGCGTTCGAGAAGCAGAACTCGCTCAACGTCTTCTCCAGCCGGTTCGAAGTTGTCGCCGAAAGCACCGACAATCGCGGCCTGCTCGGCATCGACCTGTTGAAGAGCCGTCAGGCGACGATCATCCCCGCCGATGTCACCTACCGCCTCGACCTCGCGAGCATGGACCGCGACGCGTTCGGCTGGGATCCGGCCAGCGAAACGCTCAGCGTCGTGCTGCCCCCGTTACGCATTTCGCGGCCCAATCTCGACGAGGCACAGGCGCGCGTGTTCACCGAAGGCAACTGGGTCACCGCCAATGCGCAGCGCGATCTCAGCCGCAACAACTCGCTCCAGGCCGAACGCAAGGCTGCGGTGTTCGCCAAGAACCCGGAGGTGCTGGCATTGGCGCGTAACGCGGCGAAGCAGGCGATCCGCCAGAACCTCGCCATCCCGCTGCAGGTGGCCGGGTACCGCGAGGCGAAAGTCGCCGTGCGGTTCGAGGGTGAGCAGCCCGCCGCCGATTGAAGATTACGGACGGATAAAGTATTACCTCCCCCGGGGTCGAAGGAGGGGGAGCCGATGGCCACGCTTGCAGCAGACGTAACGCACGAAGAACCCGCGCGCGAGGAACGCTTCTTCAGTACGCTCGCCATCGCCATGGCGGTGGTCATCGTCGCCGGTTTCTCGACCCAGTATCTGATGGGACGCTCCACCTTCGCCTCGCCGCTGCGCGTGCATGTGCACGCGGTCCTGTTCATGGGCTGGGTTGGGCTGTTCGTTCTGCAAAGCTGGCTCGCGACTCGGGGACCGCTCGCCCTGCACCGCAAGGTCGGCTGGATCGCGGCCATCTGGATGGTGCTGATGGTGCCGGCCGCGATCATGGTCATCGTCGTGATGCTGCGAGGCGGCACCTCCCCATTCTTCTTCCGCCCTCAGGAATTTCTGATCGGAAACCCGCTGTCGGTTTCGCTCTTCGCCGGCTTCACCGTGGCCGCGATCGTGATGCGCAAGCGGACCGACTGGCACGCGCGGCTGCATATCTGCGGCATGACGATGATCATGGGCCCGGGCTTCGGCCGGCTGCTGCCGATGCCGCTCCTGATCCCATATGCGTTCGAGATCACGGGCGTGGTCGCGCTGACGTTCATCTTCGCCGGTATGTTCCGCGACCGCCGCAAGTTCGGTCGCGTTCACCCGGCCTGGTGGATCGGCGTTGCCGCCATGGCGGCGTTGATCGTCGTACCGAAGGTTCTCGCCCCGAGCGCGTTCGGCGAATGGCTGTATGCGACCACTGTGGCGGGGTATCCGGGGGCAAGCGTGGACGGCATGGCCTTTGCGCCGCCGCCGGCAGGCGCCTTGATGACCGGCCGCTAGTCCCCCGGCCGCCACGGCAGGAAGCACTTTCCTACAGCCGGCGGTCTGTGGCTTAAGCTGGCGGATGAAGAGCTATCCCCGCCGCCAGCGCCGCAAGGCGCGTCACCCCCGGGTTCCCGGTTTCCTCCCCGTTCCCTTGCGCGCCCGGGCCGACGGCTGGACCGCCGAACGGCAGGCGCGGTTCCTTGCCGCGCTCGCCGTTACCCGATCGGTGTCGGCCGCCGCGCGCCAGGTCGGCATGGCGCGGGAGACTGCCTATCGCCTGCGCAGCAAGCCCGGGGCGGAAAGTTTCGCCGCCGCATGGGACGCGGTGCTCGGCCGCGGCGCCGGCAAACGCAAGGTCACAACCGCCGAGCTCCGGCGACGCGCGCTCGCGGGGCTCCTCCAGCCCCGGATCTATCGCGGCGAACTCACGCACATCGGTCAGAAGCCGGACAATTCCGCGCTTCTGCGCTACCTCGCGCAGCTCGACCGCGCGGACAGGAACGACTTCGACGCGAGCGAATGGTCTCACAGTTTCGCCGACGCTTGTGTGTGCCAAGGGTCGCCATTGCCGCCACGCCGCCGGGCTCCTATCTCGACCGTGCGGCGCGACGATGAAGCGCCGGTTCTTCGAGGAAGACGATGACTGACCAGACCCGCGTGCCGCTCGCCGGCGCCGACCTGCTCGCCGAGATCGACCGCCTGCGCAAGGAGCGCAATGCGGTGATCCTGGCGCATTATTACCAGGTGCCGCAGATCCAGGACATCGCCGACTTCGTGGGCGATTCCCTCGAGCTGTCGCGCAAGGCGGCGGAAACCGATGCGGACGTGATCGCATTCTGCGGGGTCAAGTTCATGGCCGATACCGCCAAGATCCTCTCCCCCCAGAAGATCGTCGTGCTGCCCGACATGGACGCCGGCTGCAGCCTCGAGGATTCGTGCCCGCCGGAAAAGTTCAGGGCCTTCCGCGAGGCGCACCCCGATCATATCGCGCTCACCTACATCAACTCGTCGATCGAGGTGAAGGCGCTGTCCGACGTGATTGTCACCAGTTCCTCGGCGGAGACCATTATCAGTCAGATACCGCCCGAACAGAAGATCATCTTCGGGCCCGACCGTCACCTGGGCGGCTATCTCGCCCGCAAGTTCGGGCGTGAGATGCTGCTGTGGCCGGGCGTATGCATCGTCCACGAGGCCTTCAGCGAGACCGAGCTCCTCAAGCTCAAGGCCCAGCATCCCGGCGCCCCCGTCGCCGCGCATCCCGAATGCCCGCCGACGATCGTCGAGCACGCGGACTACGTCGGCTCGACCAGCGGCATCCTCCAGTTCGCCAAGACGTTCGAAGGCGACACGCTGATCGTCGCCACCGAGCCGCACATCATTCACCAGATGGAGCTGGCGCTGCCGGAGAAGAACTTCATCGGCGCGCCGGGGGCGGACGGCAACTGCAGCTGCAACGTGTGCCCCTATATGGCGCTCAATACGCTGGAGAAGCTCTACGTCGCGTTGCGCGACCTCGAACCGCGTATCGAGATCGAGGAAGGCCTGCGGCTCGCCGCGAAGAAGAGCCTCGACCGCATGCTCGAAATGGCAGGCGGCACGATCGGCAAGGGCGACCTCGGGCCGCCGAGCGGCGACTAGGCCCGCGCCCGGGGAGCACCGCCGGGCGCTTTGGCGCGGGCGAGCACCAGTGCCACGCTGACCAGCGCCATGCCGAGGAAGTCGAGCGGGCCGAGCGTCTCGCCGAACGCCAGCCACCCCACCGCAGCGGCGATCGCCGGCTGGGTCAGCAGCGCCATGCCGACAATCAACGGCGAGAAATGCTTGAGTGCGTAGACCAGCAGCCCTTGGCCTACCACCTGGCTACTGACCGCTAGCGCTACGACCGGGGTCCACCCGGCCGGGCCCGGCAGGACCGGTTCGCCCAGCACCAACGCGATCGCCAGCAGCGGCGGAGCGGCCGAGGCGCACACCAGCGCCAGCACGCTCCACTGCCCCAGCGTCTCGCGCGCGCGTTGGGCGGGGACGAGGTAGAAGACGTAGAAGACGCCCGCCAGCAGGCAAAGTAGGTCGCCGATGACTGAAGTGGTCGAAATCTCGAGGCTGCGCCCCAGCAGAATGCCCGCCCCGCCGAACGCCGCCACGAGCGCCAGCACTTCGGGGCGGCTCGGCAAGCGGCGCAACGCGATCACGCCCCATATCACCAGCAGCAGGCTCCCCGCGTTGCCGAACAGCGTCGCGTTGCCGAGCCGGGTCTGTTCGATCCCGACGTGCCAGCTGGCGAGATCGGCAGCGAAGAACGCGCCCGCCGCCAGCAGCAGCCAGACGGTCCGCGCGCTCGCCGTCCAGGTGACCCGCTCGCGCCATGCCAGCCAGGCGAACAGGGGCAGGGGCAAGAGCATGCGCCAAAATCCAGCCGCGACCGGCCCGGTATCGGTCAGCCGCACCAACCACGGCCCGAGCGCGAGCGCGGCGTTGCCGCCGATCAGCGCGGCCAAGTGCCAGCCGCCCGCCTGATAGCCATTCTTGTCCGCCGGGTCGGTTGCACTCGACATTCGGGCCAACTAGCTCGGTTGCGAAACGAAACCAGCGAAAAGGACCAGCCGCCGATGCACGAAGCCTTGTTCACGCCTGTCGATCTCGGCGAGATTCGCGCGAAGAACCGCATCCTGATGGCGCCCCTCACCCGCGGCCGCTCGACCCAGCCGGGGTCCGTGCCTAACGAGATGATGGTCGAATACTACCGTCAGCGCGCGGGCGCCGGGCTGATTATCAGCGAGGCGACGGGGATCAGCGTGGAGGGTCTCGGCTGGCCAGCCGCGCCGGGCATCTGGAGCCAGGAGCAAGTCGAAGGCTGGAAGCCGGTTACCAAGGCGGTCCACGATGCCGGCGGCCTGATCGTGCTGCAGCTGTGGCACATGGGCCGGCTTGTCCACCCCGACTTCCTCGGCGGCAATCCGCCGGTCTCGGCGAGCGCGACGTGCGCTCCCGGCCATGCGCACACCCCGACCGGCCGGCAGGATTATCAGCAGGCCCGCGAGCTGGCGAAGGACGAGATTGCTCGCGTGGTCGGTGACTACCGCACGGCGGCTGAGAACGCGAAAGCCGCCGGCTTCGACGGCGTGCAGCTCCACGGCGCGAACGGCTACCTCGTCGACCAATTCCTGCGCGATGCGACCAACCTGCGCTCCGACGAATATGGCGGCAGCGCGTTGAACCGCACCCGCTTCCTGCGCGAGGTGCTGACTGCCCTGATCGACGTTTGGGGCGCGGGCCGCGTCTCGGTGCGCCTCAGCCCCAACGGCGAGACCCAGGGCTGCGACGACAGCGATCCGGCGACCACGTTCGGGGCCGCTGCGAAAGTCTGCGAAGAACTCAGCTTGGGCTTCGTCGAACTGCGGCAGCCGGGGCCCGCCGGAACCTTCGGACGCACCGACGTGCCGCAGCAGGACGGCGTAATCCGCAAGTTCTACACCGGCCCCATGGTGCTCAACAGCGACTACACCGCCGAAAGCGCGGAAGCGGACATCGTGAGCGGGCGGTGCGAGGCGATTGCCTTCGGTCGGCCGTACATCTCCAATCCCGACCTCGCCGAGCGCATCGCGGTCGGCGCGGAGTGGGCGGAAAACGTCAATGTCCCGGCGAGCTGGTACCTCCCCGGCCCGGCGGGCTACATCGACTATCCAGCGATGGACGAGGAACGCGCCGCCGCGGAGTGAGGCTTATTCGGTTGGCTCTTCGCTCTCCGCTGCTTCCGAGTCGGTGGCGGGCGTCGCCGGCGCCGGAGCAGAATCTCGCGGTGGCTCGCCCGGGCCCCCTTCGGTGTCGCGCGGCGGAGCCGTCGAGCCGTCGATCGCATCGGTGCCGCTGCCAGCCTCTTCGCGCAGCGGCGGGCTCTGCGAGGTAACGGTGTCGAGCGGCAGCATTTCGTCGCTGATCGTTCCACCCAGCACTTCACCGGCAGCGGTCTTGCGTTCGCCTTCGGCACCGGCATTGTCCCCGCATCCCGTGAGGGCGAGCAGCGGAAGGCAAAGCAAGGCGGCGGTCTTCATGGCGATCCCCATCACTTTTTCGGGCAAGTTCCCAGCGCGGCGAGGAAGTCGCCGGCGCGAGCGAGCAATGCCGCATCGAAGGCCTCGGGCGCAAGGTCGACGCCCAATTTCTCGAGGCTGGTGACCCCGTATTCCGCTATCCCACACGGCACGATACCACCGAAGTGAGCCAAGTCGGGCGCCAGGTTCACAGAGAACCCGTGCATCGTTACCCATCGGCGAACGCGGACACCGATCGCCCCGATCTTGGCCTCCGAGCCGTCCGCATCGTGGGTCCAGATGCCGATCCGCCCCGGCGCGCGCCAACTGTCCACTCCCACGGCGGCCAGCGTGGCGATGACCCAGCCTTCGAGCGAATGGACGAAGTTGCGGACGTCCCTGCCCCGCTCACCGAGATCGAGGAGGACGTAACCGATCCGCTGGCCGGGCCCGTGATAGGTGTAGCGACCGCCGCGCCCGGCCTCGACCACCTCGAAGCGCGGGTCGAGCAGTTCGCCATCTCCGGCGCTGGTTCCGGCGGTGTAGACCGGCGGATGTTCGAGGAGCCAGATCAGTTCGCGCGCCTCGCCCATGGCGATTTGGCGGTTGCGCGCCTCCATCTCGTCCAGAGCCTGGCGGTAAGGCACCCTGCCTTGCGCGATGCGCAGTTCGATGTCGAATGGAAGCTTTGTGGACACGGGCGTTGCGTGGGGCGGCGCGGGGCGCTTATCAAGAGCCAACTGGTCGCGAGCGAGAGGGATCACCGATGAAGTTCGACATGAGTGCTGCGTGGAGCGAAGTGACGCGGTTGCTGTCGGCCAACCGGCAGGTCCTGCTGATCGTGGCAGGGGTGTTCTTCTTCCTGCCGTCGGTAATCTACGGACTGGTCTTCAACAGCGAGCTGGCCGGCCTCGAAGCGGCCCAAGCCGGCGAGCCGGATCTCGAGGCCATGACCCAGGGCTTCGCGCGTGTCTTCGGGCAATACTGGTGGATCCTGCTGCTTACCACCATCGTGCAATGGTTCGGCACCCTCGCCATGCTCGTTCTGCTCACCGACCGCAGCCGGCCGACTGTCGGCCAGGCGCTCGGGTCCGGCCTGCGGCTCTTGCTGCCCTATTTGGGGGCGCAGATCTTGATGAGCTGCGTCTTCGGCATACTGCTACTGCTGCCCTTCGCCATCGCCGCGAGCGCAGGCACTGGCGCGGGGGTGCTGGTCGGCTTCCTGGCGCTCGTGGCGTTGATCTATCTCTATACCAAGTTCCTGCTGGTCGCGCCCGCCGTGGCGACAGAGGGGATCGTCAATCCGATGGTGGCGATTGGCCGATCCTGGCGGCTAACCAAGGGTAATTCGCTACGCCTGTTCCTGTTCGTGTTCCTGCTGGCCGTCGCTTTTATCGTAGTCGGTGGAGTGGCGAGCATGATCGCCGGCCTGGCGTTCGCGCTTGCGGGGTCTGATGCCGCGCTCGTCGGCGACGCGATCATCTCGGGCCTAGTGAACGCGCTCTTCACCGCGATTTTCGTCGCCGCGGTCGCCGCGGCCTACCGCCAGCTCGCAGGTCCCGCTCCGGCGACGGTTAGCGAGACCTTCAGCTGAAGCTAGTCCTTCCAACCCCAGAACAAGCGGCAAGGGAGCACGTTGAGCGCTTCGAACCCGCTATCGATGCGAGCGAAGTGCTTTGCCATGTAATCGCGCGCGGCGGCGCTGAACTGATACACCAGGAAAGCACCGCCCGGTCGCAGCACACGGTGCGTGGCTGCGGCAATGCCAGGGCCGACACCCTCCGGGAGGGTCGAGAACGGGAGGCCCGACAGGACGTAGTCCGCGTGATCGAAGCCATGGGCGCGCACGATTTCTTCGACATCCGCCGCGCTACCCAAGACCGCGTGAAAGCGGCCGTCGGGGATCGTCTTCTTGAGGTAGTCGATATAAAGCGGGTTCGTGTCGATCACGATCAACGTGCCGTCGCGGCGCAGACGCTCGAGTACCGGGCGGCAGAAGGTGCCAACACCGGGGCCGTATTCCACGAACAGCTGACACTCGTCCCATCTCACCGGACCGAGCATCTTCTCGATCGTGAACCGCGATGACGGGATAATCGAGCCGACCATCTTGGGATGCTCGAGGAAACCGCGGAAGAACACGCCCCATTGGCCGAAGAATCGGCCCGCGCGCTGACCGAAAGTCTCGCCGCGGTCGATCGTCATTTCATTAGTATTGGTCAAGAACAGCGCTCTATCTGGCACCCTGCGGCAGGGCGAAATCCGGCTGGCGGACCTGACAGCTTGGCGTGGCGATTGCAAGCGATGAGCGCTGGCGCTAGCCCGCCGTCCATGGCTGAGACAGACCCTAGCCCGATTGTCACCGCTGCGCCGCGCAAGCCGATCTCGCGCGAACGCATGGCGCTGCTGTTCATGGTCATGCTGACGACGGCAGCGGGCAACACGGCGATGCAATCGGTCATGCCTTCGATCGGCACCGAGCTCGGGGTGGCCGACGTGTGGATCAGCCTCGCCTACACCTGGTCGGCGTTGTTGTGGGTCATCTGCGCGCCGCTATGGGCGCGCCGCTCGGACCGGCGGGGGCGCAAGGCAATGATGGCGCTCGGCCTCATCGGTTTCAGCGCGAGTTTCGCGCTATGCGGCGTGGTCCTCCTGTTCGGACTTGCAGGCACTCTTCCGGCGCTATGGACCCTATTGTTCTTCGCTGCGGCCCGCAGTCTTTACGGCGGATTCGGCTCGGCGGCGCCGCCCGCCGTGCAAGCCTACGTCGCCAGCCGGACGCCGCGCGATGAGCGCACAAAGGCGATGGCGCTGATCGCCTCCAGCTTCGGGCTGGGCACGGTGATCGGCCCGGCCCTCGCGCCGCTGTTGGTCTTCCCCGCCACCGGGCTGGTCGGCCCGTTCTTCGCCTTCGCCGTCGCCGGGCTCATCGTGCTGTTCGCGCTCCGGGCGAGCCTGCCCGACGACGATCCGATGTTCGCTACCCGCAGCGAAGTGGTCGCTGCGCCATTCAGCGCCAACTCGAACCCTCGCCCGAGCGAGCGGAACGAGGAGGACGACGGCGTGGGCGGAGACATTCCCCGCTTGTCCTGGCGCGACCGCCGCCTGCGGCCCTGGCTCGTGGCCGGCCTCGTCGGCGGGCACGCGCAGGCGGCGTTTCTCGGCATCGTGGGGTTCTTCATTCTCGACCGGCTCGGTCTTCGCGGCGACCCCGAGATCGGCGCGGGCCCCATCGGGCTGGTGCTGATGAGCGGCGCGGTCGCCACACTGCTCGCGCAATGGGGCCTCATCCCCATGCTCAAGCTCGGCCCCCGTTCGTCGACGCTGTGGGGAATGGCGCTGGCGGTGCTCGGCATCGGCGTGTTCGCCGCCTCGGCGACACTGCATGCCATGTCGGTGGGCATGGCGATGGCCTCGCTCGGCTTCGGGCTTTACCGGCCCGGCTTTACCGCCGGGGCTTCGCTGGCCGTGACCCGTGCCGAACAGGGCCAGATCGGCGGCATCGTCGCATCGGTGAACGGAGCGGCCTATGTCGTCGCTCCCGCGCTCGGGGTCTGGCTGTACGGCCATCACGAGACGATCGGGTTCGTGACGATCTGCGCTCTGTGCGCCGCGGTGTTCGTTCACGGCTGGCTGGCGCTCGATACCGACAAGGCGCTCGAGGCGCCCCGGTTGAGCTAGAGGATTTCTTCGACCCGCTCGGGCGGACGGCAGAGCCGCACGCCCCTTTCTGTTTCCACCAGCGGCCGCTCGATCAAACGGGGCTCCGCCATCATCGCATCGAGCACAGTGTCATCGTCGGCCGCGGTGAGGCCTCGCTCCTCGGCATCCGTCTTGAAGGTCCGCACACCTTCGCGCGGAGCGATGCCGGCTACGCTATAGAGCTGGATCAGCTTTGAGCGTTTTGGTGGGTCCCGAAGATATTCGATGACGGTCAGCTCCAAGCCGGGACGCTGCTTGAGGATCTCGAGCGTCGCGCGCGACTTCCCGCATTCGGGATTGTGCCAGATGGTTGCCTTCATCGGTCGCCGTTTAGCAGTAGAGGCCGAACCTCGCAAATCGCGAAGCTTTCCGGATCGGCATTTGCAAACGCGAATGAATCGCAATAGTGGACTTGCGAATCGATCGCAAAAAGGGGTCTCATGTCCATTCCTCACTCGTCCGTTGGTGCCCTATGCAGCATCGCCGCGTTGGCCTTCGGCACCAGTTCACTAGCGGCGGAGACATCGGCTGCCGAAGGCGAAGCGCCCGGCGCCAGCCAGATCGTGGTCACCGGTCACCACGACGGCTACGCGGTGGCAGACAGTTCGGCGGCGACGAAGACGCCCACCCCGTGGATCGAAACCCCGCAATCGATCACCGCGATCGGCCGGGACCAACTCGACGATCAGGCGGTGCAGCAGTTGGGCGACGCCCTCCGTTATGTCCCCGGAGTCGTTCTCGGCCAGGGCGAGGGCCATCGCGACCAAGTCACGTTGCGCGGGCAAAACACCACGGCCGACTTCTTCCTCGACGGCTTGCGCGACGATACGCAGTACCACCGGCCGCTCTACAACATCGAGCGGGTCGAGGTGCTCAAGGGCGCCAATGCGATGATCTTCGGCCGTGGGGGTGGCGGCGGCGTCATAAATCGCGTCGGCAAGGCCGCAGATCCCACGACCACCTTTGCAAGGGCATCGATTTCCGGAGACAGCTTTGGCGCATTTGACGTGGCGGCCGATCTCAACGGCCCGCTCGGGGCCGCTGTCGCCGGCCGCCTGAATGCTGTTTACGAGGAGCTGGACAACCATCGCCAGGTTTTCGAGGGGCGCTTCATCGGGGTAAGCCCGACCGTAGCCGCTTCCCTTGGAGAGACAGTCCGACTCACCCTCGGCTATTCCTACGATGACGACGCGCGAGTGACTGACCGCGGAGTTCCGTCGTTCGCCGGCAGTCCCCTGCGCGGGTTCGACGATACTTTCTTCGGCAAGGAGGGCTTCAACCGCAGCCGGGTGAAAGCTCACCACGGCCGCGCACGGATCGATGCCGAGCTGGCCGAAGGCCTGTCTGGCAACGCCACGGCGGTGTTTACCGATAGCGGCAAGTTCTACGCCAACGTCTATGCGGTGGGCGCCGCGGCGACCTCGGCCACGCTCGAAGGCTATGCCGACGGAACCGAACGCCGGAACTTCATCGGTCAGGCCAACCTCGTCTGGACGGGAGCGACGGGAGGCCTGGCCCACACCCTCCTCGCAGGGGCGGAGTTTGCCGACCAGGATAGCGACAACCGCCGCAACAACGTGCTGTTCGCGGGCGGGGTCAATGGCGGATTGCGCGTCGTCGTTCCGCTCGCCGAGCGGATTGCCGCGCCCGCGGTGTCGCTGACCCCGCTAGTCAACAACCGCGCTTCGCGGCTCACGGTGCGTTCCGCCTACCTCCAGGACCAGATTGCGATCGGCAGCCATTTCGAGGTGATCGGCGGCATCCGCTACGACGACTTCGAGATCGAGACGGTGAACCTCGTCAACGGTTTCGCCGCCGCGCGCAGCGACGGCAAGTGGTCGCCGCGCCTCGGCCTGATCGTCAAGCCGGTAGCCAATGCCTCGATCTACGTCAGCTACGCCAAGAGCTTCCTGCCGCAAGCCGGCGACCAGTTCCTCTCGCTCGATGCGACGACCGCCACGCTCGCGCCCGAGATCTTCCAGAATCTCGAGGCGGGCGTGAAGTGGGTGCCCAAAGAAGGCCTCACCGTCAGTGCCGCGGTGTTCCAGTTAGACCGCGACAACACGCGCGCGCCGGACCCCACCAGCCCGACCCGCGTGCTCCAGACCGGCAAGACCCGGACTCAAGGCTTCGAGGCCCAGCTCGCCGGCCAGTTGACCCCGACGTGGCAAGCGAGCCTCGGCTATTCGCATCAGACAGGTGAAATTCGCTCGACCACCTCGGCCGCTCCGGCGGGTCGTAAACTGGCGCAATTGCCACGCGACCAAGTAGCGCTCTGGACGCGGTATGACGTCACTCCTGAACTGGGTCTGGGCCTCGGCGTGGTTCATCAAGCAAAGAGCTTCGCCACCATCAGCAATGCGGTGACGCTGCCTGCTTTCACCCGGGTCGATGCAGCAGCCTTCTGGAGGATCGGTGAACGTTGGTCGCTGCAGGTCAATATCGAGAACCTGTTCGACGAGCGCTATTTCCCGAGCGCCCACACTGACAACAACATCACCCCTGGCGAGCCATTCAACGCCCGGCTTGGCATTCGGGTGAAGTTCTAGAGGAAATCTGCCTGGCCGCCCTCTGGGAGCAGCTTAGTCGTCGCGGTTCATGGCTGGGACGGCCCGAGCGGCATCCTCCGGGCTGATCCCGGGCGCGGGGGCGGCGGTGATGATTTCCACCCGGCGCGCCGCGCGGCCCGCCCGCTGGATCGCCCGCACCAGCCGCGGATAGACCCCGCACCTGCAGAGATTGGGCACCGCCGCCTTGATGTCAGCTTCGGAGGGCGCTGGATTGCGGGCAATCAGAGCCGCGGCGGCCATGGCGATGCCAGGGGTGCAGAAACCACACTGGATCGCTTGTTCCGCCACGAGCGCCTGTTGCACGGGATGGCTTCGGTCGCGGCTCAGGCCCTCGATCGTCGTAACGTAGCGGCCTTCCGCCTCGGCCACGGTCACCAGGCAGCTACGGAGCGCCTCCCCGTCGACGAGAACGGTGCACGCGTGGCAGTCGCCGTCGCCACAGCCGAACTTCGTTCCGGTGAGGTTCGCGGCCTCGCGCAGGGCGTGGAGGAGCGGGGTCGCCGGATCGAGATCGAAGCGGACGGGCCGTCCGTTGACGGTAAGCGCGGTCATGCGGGGGGGTCAGGCCCTCAGTCGCGCCACGAGCGGTCTATGCGGTCGATCTTGCGCTTCCACGCCTCGAAATCGGCCTTGCCCGGCCCGCCTGGGAGCGCAACCTGGCCGAGGTCGCGCTGGTGTACGTCAATAACCTCCTGCGGGACGTCTATCGGCTCGCCCTGACTGAGCGTGGCAATCTGAATTTCGCAGGCACGTTGGAGCGACCATGCGGTCACGAACATTTCGGGGATCGTGCGGCCCATCACGACCGGCCCGTGGTTCTTGAGCATCAGAATGCGCTTCCCGCCGAGGTTCTGTAGCAGGCGCTCGCCCTCTTCGGGCCGCACGGTGACGCCCTCGAAGTCGTGATAGCCGATCTGACCCTGGAAATTGCAGGCGTAGAAGCTGATCGGCAGCAACCCGCCCTTGTGGCTTGAGACGGCCATGCCTTCCGTCGTGTGGGTGTGGCAGATTGCATGCGCCCACTCGAGGTGGCGGTGGAAGTAGGCGTGCTGGGTGAAACCGGCCTTGTTCACCGGGTAGTTGCCGGACAGGACGTTTCCATCGATGTCGATCTTGACGAGGTTCGAGGCCGTGACTTCGTCGTACATCAGGCCGAAGGGGTTGATCAGGAACGAATGATCCTCGCCGGGCACTTTCAGGCTGATGTGGTTGTAGATCGATTCCGACCAGCCGAGGTGATCGAAGATGCGGTAGCATGCCGCCAGTTCCAGGCGAGCTTCCCATTCCGCCTCGGTGCATTCGATCCGCGGCTTGAGCTGGGTGGCCATCACGAGTCTCCTGTAAACGTTGCTCGGCGCTACCTATCGCAGCCTTCGCCATCGCGCCAGCCACGCTGCAGGGGCCTGATCGCATACCCATCGTTAACCATCGCGGCTGCATAGCGGTCTCTGGGGCACTCGGGGGCTTTGATGGACGATCTGTTGGCCGAATTCCTGGCCGAAACACGCGAAATGCTAGAAGCCATGGGCGGCGAACTGGTCGCCTGGGAGGCCGAGCCTTCGGATCGCGCGCGGCTCGACACGATTTTTCGCTTCGTCCACACGGTCAAGGGCAACTGCGGGTTCTTCGACTTTCCGCGGCTCGAGGCGCTGAGCCACGCGGCGGAAGACGCCCTGGCAGATGTTCGGGCAGGCCGTCGCGCGGCCGGTCCGCAACTGGTGACCGCTGTTTTGGCCATAATCGACCGTATCTCGGCCATGGCCGATGCCATCGAGAGTGGGAAAGACTTTCCCCAAGGCGGCGATGATATCCTGATTGCTGCGCTGAACGCCGAAGGCGACGATATCGAAGTCGTCGGCAACGTCGATGCGAGCCCGGTCAGAACAGCGCCGGCCGGCCCGCAGCGCACCATCCGGCTGCCGGTCAGCCTGCTCGACGACGTCATGGCGAGCGTCTCCGACCTCGTGCTCGCGCGCAACGATCTCGCCCGCCGCATCCGCGATGCAGGTGCCGATCCCGCGGTCCATGGCCCGTTCGAGCGCTTGAACGGCATCCTGGACGGAGTTCGCGATGCGGTGACGCGGATGCGGATGCAACGCATCGAGCACCTTTACTCGGCACTGCCTCGCCTCGTTCGCGACCTGGCGTCTGAACTCGGCAAGCAGGTCATGATCGATCTCGAAGGGGGTGAGGTCGAGCTCGACCGTGAAATGATCGAGATGGTCCGAGATCCGCTCACTCACATCATTCGCAACGCAATCGACCACGGCATCGAAACGCCGCCCCAGCGTCTGGCAGCCGGCAAGCGCGAGATCGGTACTCTTCACATTTCCGCACGGCAGAGCGGCAACCGTATCATCCTCACGGTATCCGACGACGGTCGCGGGATCGACGGCGATGCCCTGCTGGCCAAAGCGGTTGCCGCCGGCGCGCTCTCCAACACGGACAGCGCGGCTATGGGTGACGCCGACAAACTGGCTCTCATCTTCGAGCCAGGACTATCCACCGCATCCGCCGTGACGGCCGTCTCCGGCCGCGGCGTAGGCATGGACGTCGTCCGCGCGAACATCGAGCGCATCGGCGGGTCGATCCAAGTCAAGAGCTCGCCCGGCGAGGGAACGCGCATCCTGCTGCGCTTGCCGCTCACCCTCAGCATCATCCCCTCGCTTACGGTGCAATCCGGCAGCCAGCTATTCGCCATGCCCCGCTCGTACGTCGAGGAGATCGTCCACGGGCGCGCCGGTCACATCGAGTTCGCCCAAGCGGGAGATGCGACGCTGGTCACCGTGCGTGGCCGCCGGATCGCCTGCCTGCCGCTTGCCGCCGTGCTGGGACTGCCGGGTGAGATTGCGCCCGAGCGTTGCACGCTGGTGTTGGTCCGCCTCGCCGGTGGCGACCTGTTCGCGCTCGCGTGCGACCGCGTGCTGGATCACGAGGAACTCGTCATCAAGCCGCTGGCGCCTGCCATCATGGGCACGGGTATCTACACGGGCAGCACCCTCCTCGACGACGGCAACCCCGTTCTAATGCTCGACGTGGCCGGCATTGCACGAAGGGCCAACATCGTTGGTGAAGTGCAGGAACGCGCCCGCGCTGACATCGACGACGAGAGCGCCGTTCTGGAGCGCCCCGGCGTGGCCGCGATGCTGTTCGTGGGTCTGGACGGCAGGCGCAAGGCCGTCCGGCTGTCCCTCGTCCGCCGCATCGAGCGGGTTGCAGCTTCGTGCTTCGACCTCGGCGGCGAGCGCCCTCAAGTGGTCATTGGAGACGCCATCTTTGCGCTCGCGGGCGCCGAAGCGGGTCAGCTCCCGCGCGACCAGGCAAGTGTGCTGAGGCTGGGTGATGGAACGAACGAGATTGCCTTCGTGATCGACCGCATCGTCGACACCGTGGAGCTTCCCGACGAAGTCGTGCCGGCCGGGCGTAGCGGGCCGGTCGAGGGGACCGTGCTGATCGGAGGTGAACCCGCCGATCTGCTTGACGCACATTGGCTCTTCGCCGCCTTCGCATCCCCAGTCCGTGCGGCCGGGAGGCCGACTTGCCGCCTACCGGCGGGAGACCCGTGGGCTCAAACCATACTCGCGCCGCTCATCGAGAATGCCGGATACACTGTCGTCGACGAGACGTTCGCAGGCAATGCCGATGTGGCGATCGCCACCGACGATTCCGAGCCGCAGGTCCTCGCGGGGGCCACTGTTATCACATTGAGTGCCGACCCCGGAGGCACACTCGACGGCAGCGAGAAACTCTATCGATACGACCGTGCGGGCCTCCTCGCACGGCTAGCTGCGCTGCGCACCGGGAGGGCGGCATGAACGATCTTGTCCTGGTTTTGATCGTCGCAGGCCAGCGCTCCGCTCTTCGCACTGCTGCGGTTCATTCCGTAGTCGAACTGGACGTTGTAGCCTCGGTGCCTCAGGCGCCGCCATTCGTGCTCGGTCTCAGCGCCCTGCGATCGATCACGCTGACGGTGATCGATACCGCCGCGGCGCTCGGCTTGAGGTCTCCCGTCTGCCCCGAACCTGGTGCCCGCGTGGCGGTCGTGGATCATGCAGGCCATCGCTATGCTCTGGTTGTCGACGAGGTTGAAGACGTGGCCGAACTGCTCGCCGCGCCTGCGCCGGTGCCGGGAGAAGTCGGAGAGGGCTGGCACCGCGCGAGCGAAGGTCTGGTCGAAACGACCCGTGGGCCGGCGCTTCTTCTTTCCCTCGAAGCGCTCATCGCCGGGCCCGCGGCCCTCGCGGCTTAACGGGATGCTTACCCCCCTAACCTACGCAGAACCTCCAACGGGTCGACAAGAAAAACGGATCGCTTGCCCATGAAACACTGCCTCGTCGTCGACGACTCGCGGGTCATCCGTAAGGTGTCGCGCCACATTCTCGAATCTCTCGGCTTCTCGGTCGACGAGGCGGAGAACGGTCAGGAAGGTCTCCAGCGCTGTGAAGAGGCGATGCCCGATGTGGTGCTGCTTGACTGGAACATGCCCGTGATGAGCGGGATCGAGTTCATCGTTCAACTCCGCCAGCGGGATGGGGGCGACAAGCCGAAGGTCGTTTTCTGTACCACCGAAAACGATGTCGCCCACATCCGCGAAGCAATTAGCGCGGGCGCCGACGAATATGTGATGAAGCCGTTCGATCACGAGACGCTGCAGATCAAGCTTCAACTCGTCGGCTTCGCCTGACTCGAATGAACCGGGGGGTCGCAACCACCGAATTGCAGCCCGTGAGGGCGCGTCAGCATCACATCCGGGTGATGGTGGTCGACGACTCGCTTGTTGCCCGCACGGTTCTTTCACGGATCATCGAAGCCGAACCCGATCTCGAGATCGTGGCCAAGGCCACTACGGGCGAAATGGCGATCGCGCGTCTCGCGGAAACTCCCGTCGACGTCATCCTGCTCGATCTCGAAATGCCTGGCATCGGCGGAATGGGCGCGTTGCCGCGCATCCTGCAACTGGCGAGGGGTGCCAAAGTCCTCGTCGTCTCATCGCTGACCGAACAGGGTGCCGAAGCGACGCTGGGGGCCCTCTCGATGGGCGCGGCCGATACCATGCTCAAGCCGCGCTCCGGAGAGTTCGATGCCGGCTACGGGCGCATTCTGGTCGGAAAGATCAGGGCATTGGCACCAGGACCGCGAACGCGGTCCGCCAGCGCCCTGACCAAGATCGCAATGCCAGCATCGAGGGCTTCTTCAAGTGGACAGCCACAGGCACTTGCCATCGGCGCCTCGACGGGCGGAATTCACGCACTGTGTCTCCTTCTGGGAGCGCTGCCAAACCGCTTCACAGTGCCTATCCTCGTAGTCCAGCATCTGCCCGAAAGTTTCATGGCGACCTTGGCGCGCCAGCTCACGCTGGCCTCGGGCCGTCCTGCCAAGGTCGCCGGCGGCGATACAGCGCTTAAGCCCGGCGAGATACTGGTCGCGCCCGGCAACGGTCACATGATCGTCCGACAGGTCGCGGGAAGGCTAGTTACTGGAATAGCTCATCACGCCGCCCCGAGCGGCTGCACGCCCTCCCTCGACCCGCTGTTCGAAACGCTGGCCGATGCAACCGGCGGGAAGGCGCTTGGGGTGGTCCTGTCGGGCATGGGACGCGACGGAGTGATCGGTGCTGCACGCCTTGTCGGCGCCGGAGGCACCCTCTTTGCACAAGACGCCGCCACCGCCGCCGTCTGGGGCATGCCGCGCGCGGTCGCCGAGGCCGGGCTGGCCACTGCGGTCCTGCCGCCCGAGGCCATTGCGCACCGGCTCATGCTGCTGTCCGGAGTCGACGAGCCGGTGCGGTCATGAGCGAGATCTCGCATCGCATCGTCGCAGACTTGCTCTTCACGCGGACCGGGCAGCACCTGACCGAGAGCCGCCGGTGGCGCATCCAGACCGCGCTGGCTGGGCTTTTCCGGGAACGGGGGATCAGCAATCTCGACCAGCTCGTGTGCCTTCTGGCCGATCCCCGAGAACAGACGCTCGCACAAGAGGTGGTCGAGGCGTTGCTCAACAACGAGACCTACTTCTTCCGTGATCGGATCATGTTCGACCTGCTAGCGCGCGAAGTATTGCCGGATCTGGCCACGAAGCGCTCGGCCACTCGCCGCCTGTCGATCTGGTCGGCAGGTTGCTCCACCGGCCAGGAAGCGCTTTCACTTGCCATGCTGTTCGCCGACGAACCGAAGCGGTGGGACGGCTGGCGGATCGATATTCTGGGCACCGATATCTCCTCGAAGGCGATCGGTGCGGCTCGCTCGGGATGCTACTCGCAGTTCGAGATCCAGCGTGGGCTGGGCGTCACCCAGATGTTGCGCTGGTTCAACGAAACCCCGCAAGGCTGGCGCCCGCGGCGCGAGCTTGATCGTCGTGTGCGGTTCGAGCAGCGCAACGTGCTCGATCCGCCGCCCGGTCCGGGCTGCTTCGACCTCGTGCTCTGCCGGAACGTCCTACTGTACTTCGATCGCGCCAATCGGGCTCGCGGGTTCGCGCAGCTGGGTGAGGCCGTGGCGCGGGACGGCTGGCTGATGATCGGAGCGGGAGAATCCGCCTCCGGGCATTCGACCGAATTCATTCCGGCCTGCGACACGAGCGGGCTTTATCGGCGGAAGCTTATCGAGAGCCCGACGCCCGCCTGCTTGCGTCGAAATGCAAGGTAAACAGCGATTTAACCGCTTGTTAGGCTCTCCCTTCTACGGTCTCCCGGGGGCGCGTAAGAAGCGCTGGGGGGAGCGCGCGTGACAGCACTAGGCGGCCGAGAACCGATCGGATCGAAGGTGCTCGTGTTTGCACCTTTGATTATCCTGTCTGCGCTGTTCGGCGGTTTCGCCGCTTTGTTTGTGCTCGGGGCCCATGTGCCAGCCATTCCACTGGCCTGGATCGCCGGAGCCGCAGTGCTTACCTATGGAGCCGTCGTCGTTCTGCTCGGGCGATATGGCCTTCGCCAGATAACCCGTCTGGAAGGACTGAGCCGGACCGATAGCCTGAGCGGTCTGCCCAATCGGCGGGCTCTCCATGAGGATGCTGCACGGCTTGGGAAGTCCGGAGAGGAAGTCGCGGTCGCGTTGATCGACCTCGACGGCTTCAAGCTCGTGAACGACCACTATGGTCACGTCGTCGGCGACCAAGTGCTGTGCGAGTGTGCCGAGGTTTTGCTGGAGATCTGCGGCAGCGAAGCCCGACCCTACCGCCTGGGCGGTGACGAGTTCGCCATCCTCAAGGTCGGCCCGCTGGCAGGCACGATCCTGGAAGGAATTTGCCGCAGTCTCATCGAACGAATGGGTTCGCCTATTCCCGTCCGGGATAGACGCATCCCCGTGGGCGCGAGCATCGGCCTTGCCCGATCTCCCAGTGGCGAGAGGCATGGCTCCTCCGAGTTGCTACGGCGGTCCGACGTGGCGATGTACGCTTCCAAACGCGGCGGCAAGATGCGCTGCACGTGGTTTTCGGACGACTTCGACCGCACGCGTGAAGCGACCCACCAGCTCGATATCGAATTGCGGGAGGCGCTCACCCGCGGCGAGTTCGCAGTCGCCTATCAGCCGCTGGTCGACGCGCGAACCGGCGTGATCGTGGCGGTCGAGTCCCTGGTCCGGTGGAACCGCCCCGACGGCAAGAAAATCGGTCCCAATGTGTTCATCCCGGTGGCCGAGGAGTCGGGTCTGATCAACGCGATCGGCCTGTGGGTTCTGGAAACCTCGTGCCGTGACGCGCTGGATTGGGATGGGATCAAGCTATCGGTCAACCTTTCTGCGGCCCAACTGCGCAACCCAGAATTTCCCATTCAGCTCGGTCAGATCCTGGAAGACACCGGTTACCCACCCGAGCAGCTCGAGTTGGAGATCACCGAAACCTGCCTCGTGCTCGATCCGGTGGTCGCCGAGCGCAGCCTCGGCCTGATCCGTCAGTTCGGGGTCAATATCGCGCTCGACGATTTCGGCACAGGCTATGCCTCGATCGGCTTCCTGCGGCAGTTTCGGTTCGAGAAACTGAAGCTCGACCGTTCGCTGGTCGTGCAGGCCCAACTGGATAACGGCAGCCGGGCGATGATGCTTTCGAGCATCTCGGTTGCCCGCGCCATGGATATGGACGTCACGGCAGAGGGCGTCGAAACCGAAGAGCAGGCCGATCTGGTCCGCGCCGCCGGGTGCGACCAGATCCAAGGTTGGCTCTATTACAAGGCGATGCCCGCCGAAGAAGTGGCGGGTCATCTAGGAAAGACCGCGAGCCGTCATCGGGGCGCGGGGACGAGGGCAGCATGAACGCGATGACTTCAATTGAGCAGGATCTGCACCAGGAAATCGCTAGCGTGACGCTGGCGGCGGGCACGGTGTCACAGCAACGCGAACGATGGATCGCGGCGCGCTGGTTCAATGACCTGCCGCTCGCCCGCAAGCTGGCGCTTCTGATTGGCGGATTGCTATTCGGTCTGACCGCCAGCACGGCAGTCACCTACGCCGCCTATATCGCGTTGCTCAGTTTCGAAGCCGCATTAAGCATGATAGCAGCGGTCTGGTTTCTCGGATTCGGGCTTGGCGGAATCGCGTTGCGCCGAATCCTGATCGATACCGCCATCCCGCTCCGGAAGCTGACCGACGACATGGAGCGCCTAAGCGCGGGAGACCGCTCCTTCACGCTGGGATATCTCGACCGGGCGGACGAGATCGGCGGCATGGCGCGAGCTTTCCAGGTCTTCGTGAAGTCCGGGCACAAGCTCGATGAAATGTTCGAGCAACGCAAGATTGCCCGCATAGAACAACAGAGAATGCTACTTCAACTGGCCGCCAACTTCGAACGCGAAGTAGGCGATGTGGTGACCGCGGTCGCCTCAGCTGCCAATCAGCTTGAACATGCAGCAGGGTCGATGGCTACGGCCGCCGACCAATCCGCCAACCAGGTCGATCTGGTCTCCCACTCGATGAACGACGCTTCGTCCGGGGTCGCAGCCGCCGCCGCCGCGAGCGACGAATTCGCCATGTCGATCGGCGAGATAAGCCGCCAGGCCGCTCAGTCAGCCGGTCTGGCACGAGAGGCGACGACGGCCGCCGAGCAGGCAGACGGCACGGTTCAGGCGCTGGCGGCTTCGGCGGAGCAGATCGGCCAGATCGTCGAGATGATCAGTTCAATCGCCCGCCGCACCAATCTCCTTGCGCTGAACGCCTCGATCGAGGCCGCCCGCAGCGGCGAAGCGGGTCGTGGCTTCGCGGTCGTTGCAAGCGAGGTCAAGGAACTCGCGGCGCAGACCGGGAAGGCGACGGACGAGGTCGCAGCCCAGATCCGCGCTATGCAGGAATCGACCGGCGCGAGCGTGGGCGCGCTCAAATCGATTGCCGAGCAAATTCAACAGCTCGAGGCGACGGCGGTATCCATTGCGTCCGCCGTCGATCAGCAATCGGTGGCCGGGCAGGAATTGGCACGCAACATCGACACCGCCGCGCGCGGCACGGGGGATGTCTCCGCCAGCGTAGTGCAAGTGCGCGAGACCGCATTGGCAACGGGCGCGACCGCCAGCCAGGTCCTAAGCTCTGCGAGCGAGCTTAAATCTCAGGCCGCCAGCCTACGCAGCCAGGTCGACGGCTTCCTGAGGCACGTCCGCGCGGCTTGAGCGCTGCGGCGGCTAGTCCCTGTCGCCGTGGCTGGACGACTGGCCACGGCCAGGGTTGGCCGAGCCCGTGCGGCTTGTATTCTCCCACCAATATGGTGCGCGGCGAGCGGAGCCGGTCTCCACCTCGTCCATCGTCCGGGCATCGTAGAGCCGGCCACCCAGCATGACCTGGTCGATCTTGTCCGAGTTACGAATGTCGGCGCTGGGGTCGGCGGAGAGCACGATGAGGTCCGCGAGCTTGCCCGGCTCCAAACTGCCGATATCCTTGTCCATTCCCAGCGAGCGGGCAGCGGCGATCGTTCCTGCACGTAACGCATCGACCGGGGTCATGCCGCCGCGCACGAAGCTCCACAGCTCCCAGTGCGCGGCGATGCCGGGCTGCTGGCCGTGGGCACCGATGGCGACCTCGATTCCCCGCTCCGCGACCTTCTTCGCCTCGCGCGCGCTATCGTCGTCGACGAACGACCACTCCGGCGCGGTCACACGCCGGGCGGTATCCGCCAGCAGTTGTTTGGGGGGTGTGTGCACCATCAACGGGTTTTCCCACACATTGGTAGCCTGCCGCCAATAGGGATCGCCCGCCAGCCCGCCGTATGTGACGCCCAGCGTCGGCGTGTAGTTGGTCTGCGACTGGCGCCAGTACTGCAGCACGTCATGGTAGAAAGTCTCGATCGGCACGTTGTGCTCGAGCGTCGAGTTACCATCGGCAATGAGGTTCATGTCGAACCCGAACAAGCTTCCTCCCTCGGCGACGACGAGCATGTCCTCGGCCCGGCTCGCAGCGACGATCTGCTGCCGCTGCTCGCGGCGGGGCTGATTGTAGTTCTTGATCGAATGGCCGCCCTGCGCCTTGATCCGCCGGACGTGCGCCAGCGCATCGTCGTAGCTGTCGATCCTCGCATATACGTCCGGGGCCTTCGCGCCGTAGACGATCTCACCGGTCGAGAAGATGCGCGGCGCGAGCAGGAGCCCGGCGCGCTGACGCTCGGCGGCGGCGAATATCTGGCTTGCCTGCGCCGAGGGATCATGCAGCGTGGTGCTCCCGAGGGCGAGCGCCTGGATGAGCGCCCAATTCTGTTGCGGCACCAGGTCGCCCTCGCCCTGGGGTCCGTGCGCGTGGGCGTCGATGAGTCCGGGCATAATCGTCTTGCCCGAAGCGTCGATCACCCGCGCTCCAGCGGGGATGATCACGGCGTCGCGTGGACCGACCGCTGCGATCCGGTCGCCCTCGATCACTACTACGCCGTCATCGATCGCCCCGGCCTCCTCGCCGGCCATAGTAAGCACGCGTGCGCCGACCAGTGCTACGCTGCCGCGCGGCTTGGCGGCCGCGACGGACCGGCCGAGGTCGATGCCGCTCGAAGGGGAAACGAACTTGGCCGCATCCTTCTCGTGGGGGGCATCGGCAAAAAAAGAGGAGCGCTCGGCGGTGTACACCGTCGGCCCCATGCTCCAATGCAGCTGCGAGCCATCGCCCGACCAATGGATATAGTCCGCGCCGCCCGACGAGACCTTCGTTACCGGCAGGGGGCCGCCTTTCTCGTCAACAGAGACGGCCTGACCGCCGGGCATCAGGGGCATGGCGAAGACTTCGTAGTTCTGCCGAAAAGCGACCGTCCTGCCATCGGGCGAGACGCGGAAGTCGTTCACCAGTTCGCCCTCGGCATGGACGCGCTTCGCCTCGCCGTTCAGGTCCGTCGAGATGAGCTGATTCTTGCCGCTCGAACTTCCCACCATGAAGACGCGCGAACCGTCCGCTCCGAATTGCGGAGAGGCATTCCCGCGCCCGATCAGCGTGGGGATCCCACCGGCGGCCGGCACGCGGTAGACGCCGGGATTCTCGGACCAATCGGGCGACGTGAGCGAGCCTCCGCCGCGCTTTTCAAATACGATCGCTGTCCCGTCGGGCGAGAACGCCGGGTTGGCATAATGTCCGGGCTGGCCGGTAAGCGCCTTTACCGCGCCTCCACCGGCTGCGACTATCATGAGCTTGCCCAGCCTATCATCCGTCCAGCTAACGAATGCGATGCGCTTTCCATCTCGTGACCACGCAGGGTAAAGCTCGAGCGCGTCGCCGCCACTGGAGACGAGACGGCGGGCCGACCCGCCCTGGGTCGGCCGGATCCATAAATGGCCCAGCGATTCGTAGACGACCTGGCGGCCATCCGGCGAGATCGCGGCGAAGCGGATCATCTTGGTCTTGAAACTGTCCTCCCCCACCGGGATGCGGGGATGAGGCGCCTCGGCAACCGAGCGGGTGTCGTCGATCGCAAACGGGATCACGCCGGCCGCCCCACTATTCGCGTCGATCCGGCGAATCTTCCCGCCCGACCAGAACACGATCGATCCGCTGTCGGGGGTCCAGTCCATGTTGGGGTAGACCCCGGTCACGGCCCAAGTCTCCTGCACGTCCCGATCGAGATCGTCGGCAAGCCTGCGCTCGATCCCGCTGACGATGTCCTTGACCCACAAGCCGGTCTTATCCGCGTCACGCCTTACGAACGCGATCCGCTTGCCATCGGGCGATGGCGTCGGGCGAACCGCTCCGCCGAGGCCTGAAACCGCGTCGGTGGTTTCACCCGTGGCGATATCGTAGCGCTGGATGTCGAATATCCCCTGCACCGAATCCTGGGCGTATTCGAAGATCGGGCCGGGGGTATTGTTGCGGGTGAAATAGACCGACTTGCCATCGGGCGCGAACGTCGGCTCTCCCAGTTCCTTCTGATGTTGCTCGCTGGGCCGCGCCACCAGCTTTACGCCGCCACCGCCGGACACGTGATAGAGCCATACTTCGCCGGTGCCGAGTGAGCGACCGGTCGTGAAATGCTTCTTGGCGACGATGTACTGCCCGTCCGGGCTCCAGCTGGGCTGGTTGAGCAGGCGGAAGTCTTCCTTGGTCAGCGCCACCTTGCCGCTGCCGTCGGCATTCATGAGCCAGATGTTGTCGCCCCCGCCCCTGTCGGTGACGAAGGCGATGCGGCGGCCATCCGGGCTGAAGCGCGGCTGAACCTCCCACGCGAGCCCCTCGGCGATGCGTGTGGGCGTGCCGCCGGCAATCGGCATGGTGTAAATGTCGCCCAGCAGCGAGAACGCGAGCACGCGGCCGTCGGGCGACACGTCCACGTCCATCCACGTGCCCTCGATGGTCCGTATCGTTGCGTGCCGCAGAGTAACTCCGCGCGGCGCCGTGACATCCCATTTTGCCTCGTCGCCAGGCGCCGGGTCGGCAGGTGCGACGGACGTGGCCTGACCGCTATCAGGAAGTGGCAACTTGCCCTCCTGAATGACGGGGCTGGTCGCTTCGTTCTCGGGCGCCTCGGTCGTTTCCACGGGGGGCAGGGGTTTAGCCTCCTGTGCCTGTGCAGCCGATATCGCGAGCAGGCCGGCAAGAACCGAAGCGACCGAATAATGCATGAAATGTGTCCCCGGGTATGAATGGCCGGGCGTCTAATGTGCGCGGTTCGCCACGTCACGTCGCTAATCGACGAACGCCATGAACATCCGAGCGGCGTGCTTGACGGACTGCAAAGCCGGTTGGCAGAAGCGCAATTCGTCTTTGGGGACTCTTCACATGACCGTTCGCGCCGCTGCCGTGCTTCGCCTCGCCTTGCTTGCGGGGGTTTCCTTCCCCGCCAGCGCTTTCGCCGCCGATGAGGCGCCCATCTCCCTCCCCGGTGCGCCGGGCCAGCCGAGCCGGACGCTCACTCCTGCGGAAGCGACGCAGCTTGCCAAAACCCGTTACGCGCCTGGCGACGTCGCGTTCATGCAGCACATGATCGTCCATCACAAACAAGCGCTCGACATGGCCACGCTCGCCCGTTCGCGAACGAACAACGCTGCCATCCTGAAGGTCGCCGACCGTATCGAGTCGAGCCAGAAGGACGAGATCAAATTCATGACCACCTGGCTGACCGACCGCAACGAAGCGGTCGCCATGGCTGGCATGGGACACGCGCATCACGCCATGAAAGGTATGGCCTCGCCCGAGCAGATGGCCGCGCTTGCCGCCGCCAATGGCACTGCGTTCGACCGCATGTTCCTTCGTCTCATGACCGCCCATCACCAAGGTGCGGTCGACATGGTCGAGGAACTACACGAGCAGCCCGGTACCGCCTACGATCCGGTGATGTTCGAATTCACCAGCGAGGTGGTAACCGACCAGAAAGCCGAGATCGACCGCATGAACTCCGTCGCGGCCAGCCTTTCGCGAGATCCCCGCGCAACCCTGGCCGCGGGTTTTCGCGACGCCGGGGAAGCGATCCTGAACATGCGCAAGATTGCGGCATTGCCGAAGCCCCCCGGTTTCTTCGACCCCGCCAACCCGGCGCAGCTCCAGCCGCTCAAGCCCAAAAAGGATGGCGAGGCGCCGAAGCCGGACAAGGATGGCGAGCCCGCGAAGCCGGACTTCTCCGAGCGCGGCTCGCTGCTCGATTTCGCGACGACCGACATCGCGTTCAAGGACGACTTGATGTTCGCCGGCAGCTATCACGGGTTCAACATCTACCGTCTCGGCGCGGACGGCGTGCCCAGCCTCGTGAGCTCGACCGTCTGCCCCGGGGGACAAGGCGATGTATCGGTAGTCGGCAACTTGCTGATCATGAGCGTGGAGGACAACCGGGGCCGGGTCGATTGCGGACTACAGGGCGTGAGCGACAAGATGAGCGCGGAGCGTTTCCGCGGCATCCGCGTGTTCGACATCTCGAACCTTTCGCGCCCCGTTCAAGTCGGCCAGGTGCAAACGTGCCGCGGCAGCCACACGCACTCGGTGGTCTTGGCTGACAAGGACCGCATCGTCGTCTACAACTCGGGCACCAGCTACGTGCGCGACGAGAAGGAGCTTGCCGGCTGCTTCGATACGCAGGGCGACGACCGCACAGCCCTGTTCTCGATCGACGTCATCGAGATTCCGTTGGCCAATCCGGCCCAAGCGCGCATCGTCGACCGGCCGCGGGTGTTTGCCGCGGGAGGCCAGATCGCCGGGCTGTGGCGCGGTGGGGACCATGGCGACGGAACTCAGGAAACCAGCCAGACTGACATGTGCCACGATATTACCGTCTTCCCGGCCAAAAAGCTGGCCGCGGGGGCATGCTCGGGCAACGGCATCATTCTCGACATCTCGGATCCGCTTAAGCCAAAGCGGATCGACGACGTGACCGACAAGGGCTTCGCCTACTGGCACTCGGCCACCTTCAACAACGACGGCACCAAGGTTCTGTTCACCGACGAGTGGGGCGGTGGCGGCCGGCCGCGCTGCCAGGCCGGCGACCCGATGAACTGGGGCGCGAACGCGTTCTACGCGATCGAGAATGGCAAGCTCGTATATCGCGGCACATACAAGTTGCCCGCGCCACAGAGCGACAAGGAGAACTGCGTCGCGCACAACGGCTCGATTGTGCCGGTGCCTGGACGCGACGTTTTCGTGCAGGCTTGGTACCAGGGCGGCATAAGCGTGATCGACTTCACCGATCCTGCAAACGTGAAGGAGATCGCGTACTTCGACCGCGGCCCGGTCGACAAGGACCAACTCGTCACCGGCGGCTACTGGTCGGCCTACTGGTACATGGGGCGCATCTACGCGACCGAGATCGCCCGCGGAATCGACGTGTTCGCGCTCTCACCCAGCGAATTCCTGACCGCCGAGGAGATCGCCGCCGCCGAGGCGGCGCAGTATCCTGGCGACGTGTTCAACCCACAGACGCAGACGCAAGTCACCTGGCCTGCCGGCGTAGCGGCGGCAGCGGAGGCCAGCCGCACGGGCGGTTAGGAATCGTTGCACACTGCAACGGAACGGTTTACGCTCGCGTCAACCGGGAGAGATGCGATGGCCCTGACTCACTGCGACCACGACGTGCTTATCGTCGGGGCCGGAATTTCCGGTATAGGAATGGCCGCGCATCTCGAGATGATGTCCCCGCGCCGCACTTACGCGGTCCTCGAGCGGCGCGCCGACCTCGGCGGCACGTGGGACTTGTTCCGATATCCGGGCATCCGCTCGGACAGCGATATGCACACGCTCGGCTTCGTGTTCGAGCCATGGAAGCACGAGAAATCGATTGCCGATGGCCCGGCGATCCTCGACTATCTCCACCGCATCGTCGACGAGCGCGGCATACGCGAGAAGATCAGCTACGACTGCAAGGTCATCTCGGCAGACTGGCATTCCGGCGAGGCATGCTGGCGCGTGACCGTGGAGCGGGGCGGCAAGCGCGAGACGATGACGGCCAACTGGCTCTACCTTGGCACCGGATACTACGATTACGACGATCCGTACGACGCCGGATTCGATTTCTCGTCCTTCGAAGGCCAGGTAATCCACCCGCAATTCTGGCCGCAGGATCTGGACTACAAGGGCAAGAACGTCGTCGTCGTGGGCTCGGGCGCGACCGCGGTCACCATCGTCCCAGCGATGAGCGAGCAGGCGGCGAAGGTCACCATGCTCCAGCGCACGCCGACATGGATGTTCTCACGCCCGGCGAAGGATGCGATCGCCAACTTCCTGCGCAAGTGGCTGCCGGAGGAGACCGCCTACAAGATCACCCGCTGGAAAAACGTTTTGCTCCAGGACATCGGCTTCAAGCGCGCGCGCAGCCAGCCCGAGAAGGTCAAAGAAGCGCTTCATAAGCGCATCAAAACGTCTCTCGGGGACCGTTACGATGCTGAAACATGGACGCCGCCGTACAATCCCTGGGAGCAACGGCTTTGCCTGGTGCCCGACGACGACTTGTTCCAGGCGATCCGTCACGACAAGGCCGACGTCGTAACCGGCAATATCAAGGGGTTCGAGAGGGACGGCGTGCGGCTTACCGACGGGCGCTTGCTTCCGGCCGACATCATCATCACCGCCACCGGCCTCAAGCTGGCGGTGGCGGGCAAGATCGCCGTGAGCCAGGACGGCGCGGCGGTCCAGTTCGCGGACCGCTTCTACTACAAGGGCTGCATGTTTTCGAACCTGCCGAACTTCTCGGTCGTATTCGGGTATCTCAACGCCAGCTGGACGCTGCGGGCCGACATAAATTCGGAGTACGTCTGCAAGGTGCTCAACCACATGGAGCAAGTCGGCGCCAACGTCGCCTGCCCCGTGCTCCCCGAGAACCATGGCTTGGTGGAGGACGACCTGTTCGACTTCTCGAGCGGCTATATCCAGCGCGGCAAGCACATCATGCCCAAGAGCGCGACCACCCTCCCCTGGCGGCTCAATCAGGATTACCGCTTCGACCGGAAGGCTCTGGCGACCACGCCGGTGGCCGACGGGGTACTCAAGTTCGATCATGTCGAGGCGGGCCAGGAATCCCAGCTCGAAGCGGCCGAGTAACTCTGGCGCCGGTTGTGCCTTTGGCCTAGCGCTCGCCGATGGCAACCGATCGCATCTGGACCGCCGCCCTCGTCGTAATCGGCGACGAGATCCTTTCCGGCCGCACGCACGACAAGAACATCGCACAGATCGCGAGTTGGCTACAGGTGCAAGGTATCCGCCTCGCCGAAGTGCGCGTGGTGCCCGACATCGAGGATCGCATCGTCGAAGCGGTCGACGCCCTGCGGGCCCGCAACGATTATCTGTTCACCACCGGCGGGATCGGACCGACGCACGACGATATTACCGTGGACGCCGTGGCCAAGGCGCTCGGGGTGCCGGTCGTCATCCACCCCGAAGCGCGGGCCATGCTGGAGCGATACTATACCGGGCGCGGCCAGGCGCTGAGCGAGGCGCGGCTGCGCATGGCGCGCGTGCCCGAGGGCGCCCAGTTGATCCCCAACCGGATGTCGGGAGCGCCCGGCATCCGCATCGGCAACCTCTTCGTGATGGCCGGCGTCCCGCACATCACCGCGGGCATGCTCGAGGCGCTCACCGGCACGCTCGAAGGGGGCGCGCCCCTGGTCAGCGAATCGATCGGCTGCTGGGCCGCCGAGAGCGAGGTCGCCGACCTCCTTCGGGGCGCCGAGCAGGACCATGAAGGGGTGCAGATCGGCAGCTATCCCTTCTTTCGCGAGGGGCGCGTTGGCGCCAACTTCGTCGTCCGCTCGACCGATCCCGAAACGGTCGCGCGCTGCGTCGAGGCCCTGTTCGCGGCGCTCGCCGAACAAGGGCATTCGGTCACCCGCGGCGAGATCTGATCGCACAAACGAAAAGGCCGGCGGATCTCTCCGCCGGCCCTCTTGCCGCTAGTGCGTAATGATCAGGCGCCTTCGACCTCGGCGAGATCGACCTTGAGGCCCGGGCCCATCGTGGTGGTCAGCGAGACCTTGCGCACGTACTTGCCCTTGGAGCCCGACGGCTTGGCCTTGACGACCGCCCCGGTCAGCGCGTCGAAGTTCTTCTTCAGCGCCTCGTCCGAGAACGACAGCTTGCCGAGGCCCGAGTGGATGATGCCCTGCTTCTCCACGCGGAATTCGACCTGGCCGCCCTTGGCGTCCTTCACGGCCTGCTCGACATTCGGCGTGACGGTGCCGAGCTTGGGGTTCGGCATCAGGCCCTTGGGCCCGAGGACCTTACCCAGGCGGCCGACCACGCCCATCATGTCGGGGGTGGCGATCACGCGATCGTAATCGAGATTGCCGGCCTGCATGTCTTCCATGAGGTCCTCGGCACCGACTTTGTCGGCTCCGGCGGCAAGCGCCTTGTCGGCGTTGTCGCCGCGGGCGAAAACCGCGACCTTGACGTCCTTGCCGGTACCCGAGGGCAGCGAGACCATGCCGCGGACCATCTGGTCGGCGTGGCGCGGGTCGACGCCGAGGTTCAAGGCGACTTCGAGAGTCTCGTCGAACTTCTTGCTGGCGTTCTCGCGGAGCATCTTCAGCGCATCGCCGAAGGTGTAGAACTGGTCACGGTCGATCTGGGCGACGACCTTCTGCTTTTTCGATTGCTTGGCCATCGGATCAGCCCTCCACCACTTCAAGGCCCATCGAGCGCGCGGAGCCCTCGATGATGCGGGTCGCCATCTCGATGTCGTTGGCGTTCAGATCTTTCATCTTGATCTCGGCGATTTCCGAGAGCTTCGAGCGCTTGATCGTGCCGGCCTTGACCTTGCCCGGCTCCTTCGAGCCTGACTTCAGGTTTGCGGCCTTCTTGATCAGGAAGCTCGCGGGCGGCGTCTTCGTGACGAAGGTGAAGCTACGATCCGCAAAGACGGTGATCACGGTCGGGATCGGCATGCCCTTGTCGAGGCTGTCGGTCGCGGCGTTGAACGCCTTGCAGAATTCCATGATGTTGACACCGCGCTGCCCTAGCGCGGGGCCGATCGGGGGTGACGGATTCGCGGCGCCCGCAGGCACCTGCAGCTTGATATAGCCGTCGATCTTCTTGGCCACGGATGGCCTCCTTTCTCACTGTCGCTCCGTTGCAACGGAGCTCATGGTAAGCGGTCGAACGAAGTGCCTTGCGGCGCCTCTCCCGCGTGGATTCCCGATGCTATCGCTTGGGAAGGCGCGCGCCTAGGCGAATGACGCCCGCAAATCAAGGGCGAAGCGGTTCGACGGCGCCTGTGGCCACCTTGCCGAGCGCTATTGGCAGCAGGACGTACCTGACGGTATCGTGCATCGATGCCGAACCCGATCCCTCGCCTTGTTTTCCTGCGCTTCGCAGCTTGCGCGCTCTGCCTCCTAGGCACGCCCGTCCATGCCAATGAGCTGGCCGCGGCCGAGAAACCGAAACCGATCGATCCCGCGGCGAGGATGGACGATCTTCCGCCGGCGGTGATCGACGATGCGCTGGCGATCGGCGGCGAGGATATCGCTGCGCGCAAAGTGCGCACCCGCATGACCGTGGCGGTCAACGTGAACGGAACCGGGCCGTATCGCTTCGTCGTCGACAGCGGTGCGGACACGTCGGTCGTCGGCGAACGGCTCGCCAATGCCTTGAAGCTCCCTTCCGGCACCCCGGTCCTTCTCAATGGGATAACTGCGAGCAGCATGGTTGATCGGGTGCGGGTGGACCAGCTCCAAGTCGGGCCAAGCTCGATCTACAACCTTCACCTGCCCGTCCTCAAAGAGCTACATATCGGCGCAGAGGGAATGCTGGGTCTCGACGCCCTGGTCGAGCAGCGGTTGATGCTCGACTTCGAGAAGCGCGCGATCAACGTCGATGATGCTTTGAGCCCCGCGCCCCGAATGGACGGCGAGATCGTTGTCACGGCGCGCCTGAAGCGCGGTCAACTGATCCTGACTGAAGTGAAGGCTGGCAATACCGCGGTCGACGCGGTGGTCGACACCGGCTCGGAGATTACCATCGGGAACACTGCGCTGCGCGACAAGCTGTTCCAGCGCTACCATGACGACTTCGAAACGGTTCAGGTCGTTGGGGTGACCGGGGTCGTGTCCGACCTGCAACTCGTGCGCGTGCCAGAACTTAGGCTTGGCTCGATCAGGCTACGCAACGTGCCGATCGCCTTCGCCGACATCCCGCCGTTTCAGGTGTTCGGGATTAGCGAGAAGCCTTCGCTGCTGCTCGGCACCGACCTGATGGAAGTGTTCCGGCGCATCTCGCTCGACTTCCGCGCGCGGAAGGTGCGGTTCCAGCTCCGCAAGTGCGATCAGGCCCAGATCAGGATCAGTAGCATGCCGAGCGGTTTCGCCCGGCTTAGCACGGACAACGCATCGACTTGCATCCGCTGAGCGGAACACTCGAGAGGGTTACTTGACCAGTTCGACCTGCTCGAAGTCGAGCTCGACGGGGGTAGCCCGGCCGAAGATCGAGACCGAAACCTTGACCTTCTGCTTGTCGAAATCGAGCTCCTCGACCAGTCCGTTGAAGCTGGCGAAGGGCCCGTCGAGCACCTTGACCTGGTCGCCGATCTCGTAGTCGACGTTAACGTGCTTCTTGGGCTCCGCCTTGGCGGCTTCGACGCCGCCGAAGTAGCGGGCGGCCTCGCGCTCCGAAATCGCCTGGGGCTTCTGGCCGGAACCGAGGAAGCCGGTCACCTTCGGGGTGTTCTTGACCAGGTGGTAGACGTCGTCGGTCAGGGCCAGCTTGGCGAGCACGTAGCCCGGCATGAACTTGCGCTCGACCTGGACCTTCTTGCCGCGCTTGACCTCGGTCACGGTCTCGGTCGGCACTTCGACCGCCTCGACCGCCTCCGACAGGCCCAGCCGCTCGGCCTCGGAAATGATCGAGTCGCGAACCTTGTTCTCGAAGCCGGAGTAGGCGTGGATGATGTACCAACGAGCCATGAAAGTGCGTTCGTCCCGTAGCTGCTCAGGCGAGCGACAAAAGCCAGCGCATACCCGCGCTGAACAGGGTGTCGACGCCCAGGAAAAATATCGAGAGGATCAGCATCATGATGGCCACGAAGATCGCGGTACGAACCGTCTCTTCACGGCTCGGCCAGACAACCTTGCGCGCCTCGGCACGAACCTGGTTGATGAATTCTGCCGGACTTGTCTTGGCCATGACGATGAAGCTTTCGCCCCCCACAAAATGAACGCTGGTTCCGGGATGGGGTCAGCGCCGCCCCGGTTCAAGTCCGGGAGGGCAAACAGTCGTTCCATCTGTGCGGAAAAAGCCCGGTCGCCCTAGCCCCGGCAATAGGCAAAATCAAGCGGCCCCGAAACGGCGCGGGGCCGGCCACCCTCAGGCGACCGGCCCCGGACGTCGTTGGCTGGGTAACGTCAGCGCAGGCCGAACAGGCGCGCAAGCAGTCCCGGCTCTTCCATCGGCCGGATGGGGCCGAAGATCCGATAGCGCTGCGACGCATCGCTGAACGGACGTGGCTGGACCCATGAATCCGGCCGACTGCTACGAAACGACAAACCTGACATGGTAACCTCCATGAACCGAATTGCCCCTCCGGCTGTCGCTGATAACCCTCGGCTGGTCGGCGCGGTTCCCGGCTAACCTGCTGCTAACCCTCCGATTGTCGCCTAACTCACAGGTGCGAACGGACAAATTTTCTCGCGGCGGCCCGGGGACCGCCGATCCGTTAATCCAGCACGAAAGGAAATTGGCAGGGGTGACAGGATTCGAACCCGTGGCCCTCGGTTTTGGAGACCGATGCTCTACCAGCTGAGCTACACCCCTGCGCTCGGGTGGCGCGCTTTAGGTGCAAAAGCCCTGCATCGCAAGCGGGCAAACCCTGCTAGTAGCCAGGCAACCGATGCACGCGCCCGCCCTCCCGATAATTCCCAGCGACCTCTTGCTGTTGGCTTATCGCAACGGCATCTTTCCCATGTCCGACAGCCGCGACGATCCCGAAGTATTCTGGGTCGAGCCGCGGCGGCGGGCGATACTACCGCTCACTGGGTTCCGGGTGTCGAAGTCGCTCGCCAAGGCGATCCGCCAGGACCGCTTCCGCGTGACGTGCAATGCTGCTTTCGACGAAGTGATCGCCGCTTGCGCGGAGCCCCGGCCGGGGCACCCGGACAGCTGGATCAGCGACCGCATCATGGCCAGCTACCGCGCGCTCCACGAGGCGGGCAGCGCGCATTCGATCGAATGTTGGGACGCCGACGACCTCGTAGGCGGGCTCTACGGCGTCGGGTTCGGCGGCGTGTTCTGCGGCGAGTCGATGTTCAGCCGGGCGGACAATGCCAGCAAGGTCGCGTTGGCATGGCTGGTCGCGCTGATGTTGCGGGGCGGCGCGAAACTGCTCGACTGCCAGTTCATGACCGAACACCTCGCCTCGCTCGGAGCGATCGAGATTCCGCAGGACCGCTACGTGACGTTGCTGGGCGAGGCCTCCGGACTCGGCGAGGGTGACGCGGCAGGCCGAGGCGGAGGCTCCGCCTCGCTACCCGATGCCTTCGGGGCGCTGCTCGCCGAAGCGGAAGGAGCGGGCCTGCCGCCGTCGAAGGTCATCCTGCAATCCTTGACCCAGACGTCGTAGATCGGGTGCTCAACGACGTTCAGGCTGGGCGTTTCCTTGAACAGCCAGCCCGAAAAGACCTTGCCCCAGTCGCCGTCCTCGCCCGCGGCTCGGACGAAGACCTGGGCGAAGGCGCCCGTCTGGCGCGGAAACTCCCACGGCGCCGTGCGTTCGCATGCCGCGAGCCGCACGATCAGGTCGCCCCAGCGCCGCGCTTCGCCCGGCTTCACCTCGATGGTTTGCGTCAGGTTGTTGCGCTTGTTGAGCAGCCCGATCACCGCCACGCGGTCCTTCATCGGCATGCCCTGCCCGGCATCGACCGGACGCACCGGCCGCGGCGCGCGCAGTTCGGCCGGAATCTCCGTCTCGACCGGGCGCGGCTCCGGCGGCGCCTCGGAGCAGGCGGCCAACACTCCGAGTGTGAGAACGGCGAGCGCCCGGCGCATCGTCAGGCGTCCGGGGTCCATGCCTCGTAGTCACCCGTGGCCGCGGCCCGCTTGCCACCGCGCTCGAGCGCGCCTTGCGGGCGATAGGCAGTATCAGTGCCGGTGGCGTTCGGGCTGTAGTCGACTTCCCAGATGCGCGCCGGGGGCAAGCGGCTTTCCGGCACGTCGTCGAAGCTGCCGTGAAGCCAGCCGTGCCACTCGGGCGGCACGTTGCTGGCGTCGTTCGCGCCCGAATAGATGACCCAGCGCCGCTCCGACCCAGCGAAGGGCTGGCCGTTGGGCACGCGCTTCTTGGCGCGGAAATACTTGTTGCCGGCGAAATCGGTGCCGACCTGCTCGCCGTTCAGCGCGCTCCACAGAGAGGTGCCGATGGTCGCGCCGTCCCACCAAGTGAAAATCTTCGAGAGCATGCCCATGGGCCGCGCGCCTAGCCGATTCGGCCCATGCCGCCAAGCATCTCGGCGAGCCCATTACCAGTTGACCCGCGTGCCCGGGCCGATGCCCAGTTCGGCAGCGCGGCCCGCGTTGAGTTCGAGCACCGCCGCCGTCAGTCCACGCGCCCCGACCGGTTCGAGGGAATACGGCACGGTGTTCGCCGCTACGTTGATAACCTTGCGGTCGGTGCCGATGAAGATGATGTCGAGCGGCAGCGGCGTGTTCTTCATCCAGAAGCTCGCGATGTCGGGCGGATTGCGCGGGAAGATCATGCCTTCGTCCCGCCCCATCTCGGTGCGGAACATCAAGCCCTGCGCCTGCTCGGCGGCGGTAGCTGCGACTTCGACCCGGAAGGCGTGCTTCCCGCTGTCGGTCGTGACCGTCAGCGGGATCACCCTCAGCCCGGATACGGAATGGGTCGCGCTGGTTTGAGCGGCGGGCGTCGCCTGGGCAGCCGGTTGCGGCGAACACGCCGCCAGCAGCACGGCGATAGCGAGGACGGGAAAGCGGATCATTCATTCTCCTCGGCCTCTTCGGCCCATGCCTCTGCGTCGGCGATGCTGGCCGCGTCGACTACCGCGCGGGCGGCGTCGAATCCATGGCCTGCGCGCAGCATGGCGGCGATTTGCTTCTGCCGCCTGTCGCCATCGTCGGTCCGTTCGCCCCATGGGCCGAAGCGGCGGCGCGAGGCGAGGGCGAGCGCGGCGCGGCGTTCCTCCGCTTCCCCCAACCGCGCCTCGTTGCGGATATCCTCCGCGATGCCCGCCGCGGCCAGCGTCTGGTTCACCCGCCGCTGACCGTAACCACGGCGCGAGAGCCCGCCGCTCTTGGCCCGCGCCCAGGCCTCGTCGTCGATATAGCCCAGTTCGACGAACCGATCGACGATCGCGCGCGGGTCTGCGGTCTTCTTGTCGTCCCAGCCCCGCTCACGCAGCTTACGGACAAGATATTGCTCGACTTTCGCGGCACTCGTGGCGAACCGCGCGACGTAGGCCAGGGCCAATTCGTCGAGCTTGCGCGCCGTCAATGGCGGCGCCTGCCGGCGCTCCGTGTTCCGATTGCGAACCATGGCCGCCATATTCGTGCCACACTGTGTAACGAATGGGAAACCTTGGACCATGCGCGGGGAAGCGCTAAGAGGGATTGCGCACGCCGAGACTGCATACGGGAAGCGCTTAAAAAGCGCGCAGACAACGGGTTTACGCTCCACACATGACCGATTCGATACTGAAGCCGACGCCGAATGACTGCCCGCTGCCACGGCGGCGGTCGGACTTCGCGACTTTCGCCGAGGCCATCGATTACGCCGCCAAGAGCGAAAAAGGACTCAACTTCCACGATATGCGGGGCGATCTCGACCGCGCCTATCCTTTCGCGGAGATGCGCGCCGACGGCCTCGAGATGGCGCACCGGCTGGTGGCCGCCGGCATCGGCAAAGGGGACCGGGTCGCCCTCGTCGCCGAAACCAGTCCCGAATTCGCCGCCCTCTTCTGCGGTTGCATCTACGCCGGCGCGTGGCCGGTGCCGCTGCCCCTGCCGACCACCTTCGGCGGCAAGGAAAGCTACATCGAACAGCTCGCGGTGCAGCTCGAGAGCAGCGATCCCGAGGTGCTGTTCTATCCCGCCGAGATCGCCGAGATGGCCAAGGCCGCGGCCGACCGGCAAGGCTGCAAAGGGATGAGCTGGGAGGACTTCGCCGCCAACGACGCGCCCGAAGTGCCCCTCCCCGCGCCCCAGCCGGACGATATCTGCTACCTGCAGTATTCGAGCGGCTCGACGCGCTTTCCCACCGGCGTCGCGGTCACTCACCGGGCGTTGCTGCATAACCTCTATGGCCACGCGACGGGGGTCGATCTCGGCACCAACGACCGGGTGGTGAGCTGGCTCCCTTGGTATCATGACATGGGCCTCGTCGGGTGCTTCCTATCGCCGATCGCCAACCAGGTAAGCTGCGACTACCTCAGGACCGAACACTTCGCGCGCCGGCCGCTGGCTTGGCTCGACCTCATCAGCCGCAATCCGGGCCACACGTTGAGCTATTCGCCCACCTTTGGCTACGACATCTGCTCGCGGCGGATCTCGTCGCAGAGCCACGTCTCGGAAAGGTTCGACCTCTCGCGCTGGCGCACCGCGGGGAACGGCGCAGACATGATCCGGCCCGACGTGATGCAGAATTTCGTCAACGCTTTCGCGGAAGCCGGCTTCAAGGCGAGCGCCTTCACACCGAGCTACGGCCTTGCGGAGGCGACGCTGGCCGTGACCGTGATGCCGCCAGGTGAAGGCATCCGGGTCGAACTGGTCGAGGAAGAACGCCTTTCGGGAAGTCCCCGCGACCTCAGCCGCCCGGCGCGCTACCGGGCAATAGTCAATTGCGGCAAGCCGCTCCCCGGAATGGAAGTCGAGATTCGCGGCGAGCACGGCGAGATCAAGGGCGATCACCAGATCGGCAAAGTCTGGTGCCGCGGCGAGAGCGTGATGCACTCCTACTTCCGCAACGAGGAAGCTACCAACGACTGCCTGGTGGATGGCTGGCTCGACACAGGCGACATGGGCTACCTCGGCGACGGCTACCTGTTCATCGTCGGACGGGCGAAGGACATGATCATCATCAACGGCAAAAACCACTGGCCGCAGGATATCGAATGGGCGGTCGAACAGCTCCCCGGCTTCAACCACGGCGATATCGCCGCATTCAGCGTCGAATCCGACAACGGTGAGGAAGTCCCCGCGGTACTGGTCCACTGCCGCGTGTCGGACCCCGAAGAACGGGTGCGATTGCACGACCAGATCCGCGACAAGGTGCGCTCGATAACCGGCATGAACTGCGTCGTAGAGCTTGTCCCGCCGCGCACCTTGCCGCGCACAAGCTCGGGCAAACTCAGCCGGGCGAAGGCCAAGCGGCTCTACCTCGCGGGTGAGATCGAGCCGATTAAGCTGCTCGAGGCGGCCTGAACTTCTCGCAGAACTGGTTCACCCTCGCGTCTGGCGTGCTAGACGGGGTTGAAACGCGCGTAGACTGTCTTATCATGCTAACACAGCGCGCTGAGAGGAATCCATGGCCGAAACGCAGACCAAGACCGCGACCGACCTAAACCTGACCCCGCCCGACCCGGTGCCGGTTGTGGCGGCAGCGCAGGCTTCGGGCCTGGTCCCGGTGACCGACGAGAAGAAATCGAAGCTCGAGGAAAAGGCCGATGCGTTCGTCGCCGACCTCGTGGCACAGGACGCCAACTCGCCGGAATTTGGCAAGAAGGTCGACCAGATCACCAACATGGGCCGCAAGGAAATCATGGCGGCGGCGGGCCACTCCAACCGCTTCCTCGACCGGCCGGTGCGGGCGATGAGCAAGGACGAAGGCGTCGGCGCCAATCTCGCCGAGCTGCGCCGGGTGGTCGAGGATCTCGATCCGGGTCGCCGCGGGGCCAAGAGCGGCACGCGCAAGTTTCTCGGGATCATCCCGTTCGGCAACAAGCTGACCAACTATTTCCGCAGCTACCAGAGCGCGCAGACGCACATCCAGTCGATCCTCGGCAACCTCGCCAGCGGCAAGGACGAGCTGCTCATGGACAACGCGGCGATCGACGTCGAACGGCAGAAGCTGTGGGAGGCGATGGGCAACCTTGAGCAGATGATCCACATCTCCAAGGTGCTCGACGAGAAGCTGGAAGAGAAGGCCGCCGATCTTGACGCGACCGATTCGGCCAAGGCCAAGGCGATCCGCGAGACCGCGCTGTTCTACGTCCGCCAACGCACGCAGGACCTGCTCACCCAGATGGCGGTTTCGGTGCAGGGCTACCTGAGCCTCGACCTGGTCAAGAAGAACAACGTCGAGCTGGTGAAGGGCGTCGACCGCGCCAGCACCACCACCGTCGGCGCACTGCGCACCGCGGTGACCGTGGCCGAGGCGATGACCAACCAGCGGCTGGTCCTCAACCAGATCACCGCATTGAATACCACCACCGCCAACATCATCGACAGCACGAGCACGCTGCTGCGCGAGCAGACCGGCAAAATCCACGAACAGGCCGCCGCGAGCACCATCCCGCTCGAGACGCTGCAACGCGCGTTCCAGAACATCTACGACACGATGGACGAGGTCGACGCGTTCAAGCTGCGCGCGCTCGATTCGATGAAGCAGACCGTGACCACGCTCTCGGCCGAGGTCGAGAAGTCGAAGGGCTATATCGCCCGCGCCGAAGGGCAGGCGAAGGCTTCGGCGTCGGTCAGCGAATCCAAGTTCCTGACCGCGGAGGCCTGAGTTGGGCGAATTGACCCGCCAGTCCGACCGCGTGCTCGACGAAGCGCGCCGGGTGCGCGACGACAATCGCGCGGGCGGGCGGCACCGCCGCGAGCTGGGGCGGTCGATCGGCACGGAATCGCGAAAGCTAAAGCGGCGTCATCGCGGGAAGAAGCTGCGCAATATCGTGATCGCCCTGTTCGCGATTTGGGTGGCGACCGGGATTATCGGGTCGATGATCGAGGGCATCGGGTTGATGGGGGTGGTGGCGTTGGTGCTCGCCAGCGTGCTGGTGATCACCCTGCTGGGTCAGTTCCCGAAGATGAAGGTCCCCAGGCGCGCGGACCTCACCAAGGCCGCCGATGCAAAGCAGTTGGTCGGAAGGACCGAACTGTGGCTGGAGGCGCAGCGGCCCGCCCTGCCCGCTCCCGCCGCCGACATGGTCGGCAAGATCGGTGTCCAGCTCGATGCGCTGGGATTGCAGCTCGACGGGATCGATCCGCACCATCCTGCCGCCGCCGAGGTGCGCACGCTGGTGGGCGATACGTTGCCCGAAATGGTCGACAGCTACCGCCGCATCCCCCAGCAGTTGCGCACGGAGCAGCGCGGAGGGGTCACGCCCGACGACCAGCTCACCAGCGGTCTCGGCAAGATCAGCAGCGAGATCGACCGGGTCACTCGCCAGCTTGCCGAGGGCTCGCTCGACGATCTTGCGGTCAAGACCCGTTACCTCGATTACAAGTATGGCGATGAAGCCATGCTCGAAGACAAGACCAAGGATCACGCCTGATGCGCGTCGCCATTCCCCACAGTCTCGATAACGACACGGTGCGCGAACGACTGAAGTCCAAGAGCCACCAGATCGGCAACGCCATCCCCGGCGGCGGCGCGGTGAGCACGGCATGGCCGAGCGAAGACCGGATGACGATGGACATTTCGGCCATGGGCCAGAACCTGCGCGCCAACGTCGATCTGGAGCCCGGCCAACTGGTTCTCGACGTCGACCTGCCGCCGGCGCTGGCGTTCATGGAGCCGATGGTGGCCGGCGCCATCAAGAGCCAGGGCCAGAAGCTGCTGACCTGAGCTAGAGCCGCCGTTCGCGCTCGAGATACTCCTCCGGAATTCGCAGAGCGGCCGAGGCGGCCTGGGTCTCGCGCAGGAACAACACCAGCGCCCACATCATCATTCCTACGGCGAGCAGGAATGTACCGGCCGCGACCCTCTGCAGGTCAGCGTCGACCAGCTCATCGAGAAACAGCACCGCTACCGTGACCCCGATCGCGAGGCCACTACCGACCAACAAACGCAGCGCGCGCCCGATCAGGCGGATGCGAGTATCGACCACCCGAATCTCGCGCACCACCATGTCATGCTCGCCGCCCTCGGTCTTGCCGTGGCGCTCTTGCAGCGCGCGGCTGCGATCGACCACCCGGCCGAGGCGGGTGGAGAGCAGGTTCATGATGTTGCCGATCGCCACCAGCACGAACACCGGTGCGAGGGCTAGCTGGATGGTCTGGGCGATCATGCGCGCGCGATAACCGCCACCGGATGCGATTGGAACCGAATCCCCGCGTGAATCGCTGACTTGGCGAATCCGAAGGGGAATACGAAAATGGCCGCACGCGCCTATTGGCAGGGACAGATCAGACTCGCGCTGGTTTCCATCCCGGTCGAGATCTATCCGGCGACGAAATCGGGCGCCACCATCAGCTTCCGGCAGATCCACGAGCCGACCGGCAAGCCGATCAATTACGAGAAGGTGGTGCAGGGCATCGGCCCGGTCGACCGCGACGAGATCGTCAAGGGCTACGAGGTGTCGAAGGGCAACTTCGTGCTGCTCGACGAGGACGAAATCGAGGCCGCCAAGGTCGAGAGCAAGCGCACGCTCGAGCTCGTCCAGTTCGTCGACGCCAACGAGATCGACATCTTCTACTTCGAGAAGCCCTACTATGTCGTCCCGCAGGACGACCTCGCGGAGGAAGCCTACGTCGTGCTGCGCGAGGCGCTGAAGGCGAAGAAGAAGGTCGCGCTCGGTCAACTGTCGGTGCGCGGGCGCGAGCAGCTCGTCAGCCTCAAGCCGTGCGGCAAGGGCCTAGTGATGGAGACCTTGCGTTACGAAGATGAGGTCCGCCGCGCCCAGGGCTACTTCAAGGACATTCCGGCGACCAAGCCGGCCAAGCCGATGCTGGACCTGGCCGGATCGCTAATCGATCAGAAGAGCGGTCCCTTTGATGCCAGCGAATTCCACGACCGCTACGTCGAAGCGCTCAAGAGGATCATCGACAAGAAGGCCAAGTCGAAGGGCAAGAAGGTGCTGGAAGACGTGGAAGAGCCCGCTGCCCGCGGCTCGAACGTCATCGACCTGATGGCGGCGCTCAAACAGTCGGTCGGCGGCAAGGCCGCTGCGAACGATAGCGGAGACGCGAAGCCCGCAGCGAAGAAGGGCACGACGAAGAAGGCGCCGGCCAAGAAAGCCGCGCCCGCCGCGAAGGCCCGGAAGCGCGCCTGATGGAGCTCAACCCGCCGGTCTTCGTCCATTGGATCGATACCGATGTAATAATGCGGATCGGCGCGGCCGCGATCATCGGGCTCCTGCTGGGGATCGATCGCGAAGTGCGCGGGCGGGCGGCGGGACTACGCACCCACGGCCTGATCTGCGTCTCCGCCGCGACGATGACGGTGGCGATGATCTCGCTCTACCACCAGGTCGGCGGCGAAGGGGCCGACGTGCTGCGCATCTTCGAAGCCACGGGCACCTTCATCGGTATCATCGGCGCGGGGCTGATCGTGTTCAGCAAGGGCAAGGTCAAGAACCTGACCACCGCCGCGCACCTGTGGCTCACGGCCGTGATCGGGATCGCTTGCGGCGCCGGTTTCTGGCCGCTGGTGGTGATCGGGTCGGTCATCTCCGTGGTGATGCTGACTGGGATCGGGATGCTCGAGCGCAAATTCTGGCCTGACGAGGACTTCACCGAATGAGCCGCGCCGACCCGCTAGCCGAGTACAACAAGAAGCGTGACTTCAAGAAGACCGCCGAGCCGGCTGGCAATCGCACTACGGGCGCGGCGGGCAAGGAAGGCGGGCGGCTGGTGGTCCAGAAGCACGACGCGACGCGCCTCCACTGGGACCTGCGACTGGAGGCCGATGGCGTGCTCAAGAGCTGGGCGGTCACCAAGGGCCCCTCACCCGATCCCGAGATTAAGCGGCTCGCGGTGCAGACCGAGGATCACCCGATGTCCTACGGCGACTTCGAGGGCACGATTCCCAAGGGCGAGTACGGCGGCGGCACGGTGATGCTGTGGGACACCGGCACCTGGGAGCCGGTCGAGGGCAAAAGCTGGAAGGACCTCGCCAAGGGCCACCTCCACTTCCGCTGCGACGGGGAGCGGATGAGGGGCGAATGGCTGCTCATTCGCCTGAAGCGCCGCCCCGGTGAGAAGCGCGACAACTGGCTCTTACGCAAGATCAACGACGAGTTCGCCCAGGAAGGCGACCCGCTGGTCGAGCACGCGCTGACCAGCGTGAGCACAGGTCGCACGATGGCGGAGATCGAGGCCGACGTCGCGGGTTCGCATTCGCTCAAGGGCAAGCGCGGCAACGCCTTCGCCGCCGAGATGGAGAGGGCCAAGAAGCATACCGGCAGTGTCGCCAAACGAGTGGTGAAGAAGGGCACCAAGGTTTCGGGCAATCCGCCCCAGTTCCGGGAGCCGCAACTCGCCACGCTGGTCGACAGCGTTCCGGCCGGCAACCGCTGGATGCACGAGATAAAATTCGACGGCTATCGGGCGCTGATCGCCGCGGCGGGGGTCAAAGTCAGCGTCTACACCCGCAAGGGCCTCGACTGGACCGACAAGTTCGCCCCGCTCGCCGAAGCGGTCGCCGCGCTCGACCTTCCGCCATGCCTGATCGACGGCGAGATCGTCGCCTACGGCGAGGACGGCAACCCGGATTTTTCCTCGTTGCAGTCGGTGCTGAAGCGCGGACATGGCGCACAGTCGAAGAAGGACAAGCTGACGTTCCATGCGTTCGACCTGCTCGAGGCGAACGGCGAGGACCTGGCCAAACTCCCGAACATCGAGCGCAAGGAACGACTCGAGGGGCTACTTAAAACCGCGCAGCCGCCGATCCACGTCGCCGACCACGTGATCGGTGCGGGCGAAAAGCTGTTCAAGGCGATGTGCGATGCGAGGCAGGAAGGGATCATCTCCAAGGCAATCGACGCGCCCTATCGCTCCACTCGGACCAAGAGCTGGGTCAAAGTGAAGTGCACACGGCGCCAGGAATTCGTCATCATCGGCTGGAAGAAGTCGAGCGCGGCGGGGCGGCCGTTCTCCTCGATCCTCCTCGCGCAGCACGAAGGTAACCAGCTAGTATACAAAGGTAACGTCGGCACCGGGTTCAACATGGACACGCTCGGCGATCTCGCCGCGCAGTTCGCCAAGATCGAGCAAAGCGAGCCCGCGGCGGAAGTCGACCGCCCCTCACGCAGAGGTGTCACCTGGCTCAAGCCCGAGTTAGTCGCCGAGATCGCCTTTGCCGAATTCACCGCGGACGGCAGCGTGCGCCACGGCAGTTTCCTCGGCCTGCGCGGTGACAAGAAAGCCGCCGAGGTCGTCCCCGAAGTGTCGCAAGCCGCTCCGGCCGAGCCGCCCACGAGTTCGGTCAAGATCTCGAATCCCGACCGGGTGATCTTCCCCGAGACCGGCGAGACCAAGGGCCAACTCGCCGATTACTACGCCCGGATCGCGCCGCTGATGCTGCCGTGGGCGGCCAACCGCCCCGTCAGCCTCGTCCGTTGTCCCCAAGGGCGCGGCAAGAAATGCTTCTTCCAGAAGCACGACAGCGGCTCGTTCGGCCCCCACGTCCACCATGTCCCGATCCGCGAGAAGAAGGGCGACATGGAGGACTACCTCTATGTCGAGGATATGGAGGGCCTGCTTACCTGCGTGCAGATGGGCACGATCGAGTTCCACGGGTGGGGCAGCCGCACCAGCGACGTCGAGGCGCCCGACCGGATGGTGATCGATCTTGACCCCGACGAGGGGCTCGATTTCGAGGACGTGAAGCAGGCCGCGATCGATTTCCACGCGCACCTCGAGGACCTCGGCCTCGCCAGCTACGCGATGCTCTCGGGCGGCAAGGGCGTGCACGTGGTGATCCCGCTTACCCCGGGGCACTCGTGGGAAGCGCACAAGGACTTCTCCAAGCGCTTTGCCGAGGCGATGAGCATGGCCGAGCCCGACAAGTACCTCGCCAACATGAGCAAGGCGAAGCGGGTGGGGAAAATCTTCATCGACTACCTGCGCAACCAGCGCGGCAGCACCGCCGTGCTGCCCTACTCCGCCCGCGCTCGCGCCGGCGCGCCGGTGGCGGTTCCGGTGTCGTGGGACGAGTTGCCGGGCTTCAAGACGGCGCACGAGTTCACCATCCTCGACGCGGACAAGCTGCTCGAGCGCGCGCAGAGCAAGGCGCTCGCCGGCTGGGGCTTTGCCGAGCAGGCGCTGCCCGATCTCTAGGGAGAACGCGCGTGAAGCCGGTGATCACTGCCTTCAAGGATTCGCCCGACGGCGGGCACGGCCATGCGCGCGACATGCGAGTCCGCTGGGCCCTGGAGGAAGTCGGCCAGCCCTACGATGAGCGTCTGGTGACGTTCGCGGAGATGAAACAGCCGGCGCACCTCGCGATCCATCCGTTCGGCAAAATCCCGACTTATCAGGAAGGCGATCTCGCGCTGTTCGAATCGGGCGCAATCGTGCTCCATCTAGCCGAGCGCCACCCGGGGCTGCTGCCGGACGAACTCGACGGCCGATCGCGCGCTATCGTGTGGCTGTTCGCCGCGCTCAATACGGTTGAGCCGCCTATCGTCGAGCGCGAGCAGGCCCGCGTCATGGAAAGCGAAAAACCGTGGTTCCATGCCCGCTCGCCGTTGCTCGACGATGCGGTGCGCCAGCGGCTCGGCGAATTGTCGGCGTTCCTCGGCTCGGGCGAGTGGCTCGACGGTGCCTTCTCGGCCGGCGACCTGATGATGGTGATGGTGCTGCGCCGGCTTGAAGATGGGCCCAACCTGCTCGAGGAGTTTCCCAACCTGCTTGACTACGTGGCGCGCGGCGAAGCGCGCCCCGCCTATCAGCGCGCTTTCGCCGCCCAGCGCGAAGTTGCCGTGCGGGCCGCGGCTAGCTGAGGCCCTTGGCGATATCCATCCGGCCCGCGTCACCCACCGAGCTGCCGCCGTCGACGTCGAGGATCGTGCCGGTCACGTAGCTCGCCGCGGGCGAGCAGAGGAACACCGCCGCCTCGGCGATTTCCTCGATCTCGCCCCAGCGCTTGAGCGGAATGCGGTGCTCGCTCGCCTGCTTTAGCTCCGGATTGGGCGCCAGCCGGGCCATGCCCTCGGTACCCGCGATCGGTCCAGGGGAGATGCCGTTGACGCGCACGTCGGGGCCCCATTCGATCGCCAGCGTGCGGATCACCTGGTTGACCCCGGCTTTGGCCGCGCAGGCGTGGACCTGCAGCGCCATCGCCTGCTCGGCCTGGCCGGCGGTGATCGCGATGAGCGAGGCGGGCGTGGCGAGCAGGTCGTGACAGGCCCGAAAGGTGTTAAAGGTCCCGAGCAGATCGATGTCGACCACGGTCTTGAAGGCGTTCGCCGACATGCCGAGCGCCGGTGCGAGGAAGTTCCCCGCCGCGCCCGCCACGACGATGTCGAGCTTGCCGAAGTCGCCTGCCGTCTGCTCGAGCGCGCCGCGGATCGCGCCGAAGTCGCGCACATCCGCCGACAGCCCGAGCGCCCCGCCGCTGCCGTCGCCGCCAATCTCGCCGGCCGCGCGCGCGGCTTTCTCGGGGTCGCGCCCGCAGACTGCGACACGCGCCCCGAGCTCCGCGAAGCGCTTGGCGATGCCGAGGTTGATGCCGCTGGTCCCACCCGCGACGAATGCCACTTTGCCCTCGAGCAGGCCGTTACGGAATGTGGTCATGATCGCTTCTCCCTCTCAACCTCGTCATCGCGAGCCGCGAAGCGGCGCGGCGATCCATCACCCGCCGGTCCTACCGCCCGCATAGGTCGACGAATTGCTTAGTCGCCTGCCGCTCCTCGCAAAGACGAAGGTGGTGGGACGACTTAGTCACATCGACCGCGCTATCAGCATCTTCATGATCTCGTTGCTCCCGCCGAAGATGCGGGTGATGCGACTGTCGCGGTACATCTTCGCGATCGCGTATTCGTTGATGTAGCCCCAGCCGCCGTGAAATTGGAGGCACTTGTCGACCACTTCGCCCTGCAGCTCGGTGCACCAGTACTTGGCGATCGAGGCGGTGGTGACGTCGAGCTCGCCCTTTAGCACCTTGGCGATGCAGTCGTTGACGAACACCTTGGCGGCCGTCGCCTTGGCTTTGAGGTCGGCAAGCACGAACTGAGTGTTCTGGAAGTCCCAGATGGTCTTGCCGAACGCCTTGCGCTGCTTGACGTACTCGACCGTGGTGTCGAGCGCCTTCTCGATCGTGGTCATTGCGCCGATTGCGATCACCAGGCGTTCCTGCGGCAGCTCGCCCATCAACTGGTAGAACCCCCGCCCCTCGACCCCGCCGAGCACGCTGTCGCTAGGCATGTAGACGTCGTCGAAGAACAGCTCGGACGTGTCGGACGCGTCCTGCCCGATCTTGTCGAGCTTCTTGCCGCGAAGGAAGCCTTCCGCGCCCTCGGTCTCGAGCACCATCAGGCTGATGCCCTTGGCGCCTTCCTTGGGATCGGTCTTGGCCACGACGATGATCAGATTGGCGAGCTGGCCGCTCGAGATGAAAGTCTTCGCGCCATTGAGCCGGTAGCCGTTGCCGTCCTTGATCGCGGTGGTGGTGATGCTCTGCAGATCGCTGCCCGCGCCCGGCTCGGTCATCGCGATCGCACTGATGAGCTCACCGGTGACGAGCTTGGGAAGCCACTTTTTCTTCTGCTCCTCGGTGCCATGACGCACGATGTAGGGCAGGATGATCACGTTGTGTAAGCTCGCGGCGAACCCGTCGACGCCCTTGTTGGCCTGCTCGCTCAGCACCACAAGGTCGTGGCGGAAATCGCCGCCGTGGCCGCCGTATTCCTCGGGTACCGTCATCCCGAGCAGGCCCGCGGCGCCCGCCTCGCGCCAGAATTCGGCCTCGACCTGCCCGTCCTCGCGCCATTTCTCGACCCGCTTCTGCGGCGCGTGCTGCTCGTAGAACTTGCCCACCGCATCCTTGAAGATCGCGATTTCCTCGTCCTGCATAAACTCTGGGTCGGGAACGTCGATCACGGGCATCGGGCTGGTCCTCTCGTCGATTCTGTGGTTGCAGGCGAACGTATCAGGCGGGTAGCGATCCGCAACGGAAATTCACGCTTACGTAAAGGGCAACAATGTTCGATACTGATCGGTTCGGAGGGGGCCCCACCAGCCAGAGCTACATTTCGCAGCGGACGAAGCTGCACTACGCCGATTGGGGCAACCCGGAGGCGCCACCGCTGGTCCTGCTCCACGGCGGGCGCGACCACTGCCGCAACTGGGACTGGACCGCCGAGGCGCTGCGCGCCGACTGGCACGTCATCTGCCCCGACCTGCGGGGGCACGGCGACAGCGAGTGGAACAACAACGGCGTGTATACGACGATGGGCTATGTCTACGACCTCGCCCAGTTGATCCATCAGCTCGGCCTCGCGCCGGTGACGATCGTGGCACACTCGCTCGGCGGCAATATCGCCACCCGCTACACCGGGCTCTACCCCGATAACGTCCGGCGTCTGGTGGCCATCGAGGGGCTAGGGCCCAGCCCCAAGATGATCGATCAACGCCGCGAGCGGCCGTACGGCGACCAATGGACGAGCTGGATCGACAAGAAACGCGAGGCGAGCGCGCGCTCGGTGAGGAAGTACGACACGTTCGCGGACGCGCTTCAACGGATGCGGGAGGCGAACAGCTATCTCTCCGACGAGCAGGCTCGCCACCTCACCCTGCACGCAGTGATGCGCAACGAGGACGGCACCTTCAGCTGGAAATTCGACCCCCACCTCCACGCCTGGCCCCCGGACGACGTGCCGACCAAGGGCCAGCACGCGCTATGGGCCGCGATCACCTGCCCGACGCTGATGATCTACGGCGCGGACTCGTGGGCCAGCAATCCGGAGAATGATGGGCGGCTGGCGTACTTCGGCGATAACGTGCGGGTTAGCGAATACGAGCGCGCGGGCCACTGGGTGCACCATGACCAGTTCGAGGATTTCGTAGCCGAGGTGCGCCGATTTATCGGGTAGCGGGATGCTTGAGCGGGGGCAGTTGCGCCCCCGCTCAAGCATATGCGATCAGCAGTTGCCCTTCTGTCCGTCCGTGCAATCGCCGACGGATTCGACGTCGTCGACCGCGCCTTCGACCGTGTTGCACGCCGAGAGAGCCAACCCGCCAGACAGTACGAGAGCCATAAGGATTTTTTTCATAACGCATTCCCTTGCAATGCCGGGAGCTCCACGGCCGCCGGGCTGATGAAGGAAAACGCCGCATAGTGGCCAGTTCCCGCCGGGGCGGTAGTCCGACGCCCAGTTGCGATGGGAACCGGCACGTCGGAGCTCAGCGCCCGCTCGCGATGTCCCTGATCTCGTCCATCCGGTCGAGATAAGCCTGCGCGACGCAGGCCTCGTCCGCGCAGCGCTCGCGATAGCCGAGGAAGCGGTCGCGCGTACGGCGGAGCTCGGCGCGCTGTCGCTCGCTGCCGCGGCTCAGTGCGGAGTAAAAATGCGATGACATCTGTCGGTCGAGTGCCGCCAGGCGATCGCTGCTGCAAACCATGCGTTCGCTACGCGATTGGCCGGAACGACACCTGAAGCTGGGTGAGGCGAAGGCCGCGCGCTGGGGCGGGCTCACGGGCGCCGCAGCCGTTCGGGTAGGCGCGCTCGTCGGCTTGGCCGCCGGGGTGGGACGAGGCGGCGCCTCCGAAGGCTCGGAGGCTTGCGTCGCGGTGGGCGGCGACTCCGGCGGTTCCGCCGCAGCGACCCTCGGTGCAGCAGCGGGGCGGTAGGCTTCGGAGCGCAAGTCGAACGTCGCGAGGCGGTAGATGATCGGCTCGGCGCCCTTTATCTGGTAGACCAATCCGCTGCCATCGGCGGCGGCCTGAGCGGCGTACTCAATATCCGCTGCCAGCTGGCGCTCACCATCGAATGCGCGCTCTGCCCCCGGGGGAACCTGGAGAATGAAGCGCCCGCTACACACGGTGACGTCGAGTTTCTCGTCGCGGCTCTTAACGATCGGATTTTCGATCCGAACAAGCGAATGGGTGGAAAGCGTGTCGAGGTTGACCGGATCGGCATTCCGGATCCGAATCGCCTCATCGAACGCCACCTGCTTCAGCCGATCGTAGGTTGCCTGGGACGAACAGGCGGCTTTCAGGCGCTGGGCCAGCGATCGTTCTCGCTGGGCCCGGGCCTCTTCGGCGCCGTCATTAGGCTTGGTGAAACCACATGCGCCGAGCCCGAGAGCCAGCGCGGGGAGCAAGAGCGATGCGGTCGTCTTCATTCAACAGGTCTCCGTAAGGAGCCTGAACGCACGACCTCCCCGACTGCTCCAAACAAGGGTGGAACCGGGCGACAATCCTCAGGCGACGGTGCCCGCCGCCCGCAACTTGCCGATCTCGTCCGCCTTCATCCCGAGCGAGCCGAGGATGTCTTCGGTCTGATCGCCCGGCATCGGCGCGGGTCGCGGGGTCGCGTTAGCGGTCGCCGAATACCTCGGCGCCGGCGCCGGCTGCATCGCGCCGCCGACCTCGACGAAGGTCCCTCGCGCCGTGTTGTGGGGGTGCTCGTAGGCCTCGCTCATCGTCAGCACTGGGGCGTAGCAGACGTCGGTATGCTCCATCAGCGCATCCCATTCGGCGCGGGTCTTGGACTTGAACAGCGCGGTGAGTTTGTCCTTGAGCGGTCCCCACGCCTTGCGGTCGTGCTGGGCGTCGAAGTCGGGATCGTCGGCCAGCCCCGCGCGGGTGTGCAGTTCGGCGTAGAACTGCGGCTCGATGCTGCCGATGCTCACGAACTTGCCGTCCGCCGTCTCGTAGGTGTCATAGAAGTGCGCGCCGGTGTCGAGCATGTTGACGCCGAGCTCCTCCGACCACACGCCCATCGCCTTCATCCCGTGCATCATGCTCATCAGCACTGCGGTGCCGTCGGTCATCGCGGCGTCAATCACCTGGCCTTTACCCCCGCGCGCGACGTTGAGCAGCGCGGCGACCATGCCGAACGCGAGCATCATGCCGCCGCCGCCGAAGTCGCCGACCATGTTGATCGGCGGGGTCGGCTTGCCCCCGGCGCGCCCGAAATGCGCCAGCGCCCCAGCGAGCGCGATGTAGTTGATGTCGTGCCCGGCGTACGGCGCGTAGGGCCCTGTCTGGCCCCAGCCGGTCATGCGGCCGTACACCAGCTTGGGGTTGTCCTTGAGCAGCTCGTCCGGCCCCAGCCCCAGCCGCTCCATCACGCCCGGGCGGAAGCCTTCGATGATCCCGTCCGCACTGGCACACAGTTTGCGCGCGAGCGCGACGCCCTCGGCGCTCTTGAGATCGATGGCGATCGACTTGCGCCCGCGCGCGAGCACGTCCTTGCTCGTCACCGGTTGCGAGCCGCCGCGGCTGCCACTGGCGCGGTCGATGCGGATGACCTCGGCGCCGTGGTCGGCGAGCATCATCCCGCAGAACGGCCCCGGCCCGATGCCCGCGAACTCGACTATCCGCAGCCCCTCCAGCGGGCCGGGCATTACTTGCCCTTCCAGTTGGGCGCACGCTTCTCGGCAAAGGCGAGGCTGCCCTCGCGTGCGTCCTCGCTCATAAACACCTGGGGCATCAGCTCGCCCTGCTTCTGCCAGCGCTCTTCCATGCTCCAGCCGGGCGATTCGTTGATCACCTGCTTGGACACTCGTACCGCGACCGGCCCGTTGGCAGTGACCGCCTTGGCGAGCTCGAGCGCGGCATCTAGCGCGGGGCCGTCGGTCACCCGATTAACCAGGCCGAGATCGTAAGCCCGTTGCGCGTCGATGAAGTCGCCCGTCAGCGCCAATTCCATCGCGATCTTGGGTGGGATCATCTTCGGCAGCTTGACCAGCCCACCCGCCGCCGCGGCCAGCCCGCGCTTGGCCTCGGGGATGCCGAACTTGGCCTTGGAGTTGGCGACCACGAGATCGCAACTGATCATCAGCTCAAACCCGCCGGCGAGCGCATAGCCTTCGACCGCGGCGATCAGCGGCTTGACCGGGCCCTTCTCGGTGATCCCCCCGAACCCACGCCCCTCGACGCTCGGACGTTCGCCACGCAGGAAGCCCTTGAGGTCCATGCCCGAGCAGAACGTGCCGCCGGCGCCAGTAAGGATCGCGACGCGCAGGCTGTCATCCGAGTCGAGCCGGTCCATCGCGTCGGCAATTCCTTGCGCGGCGGCCGCGTTCATCGCGTTCTTTGCCTCGGGCCGGTTGATCGTGACGATCAGCACACCGTCACGGACTTCGGTCAGCAGTTCTTCGCTCACGGCAACTCTCCATTTCGCTTTGCAACTCGTCTTGTGCCGGTTGTCCGCAAGGTTTACGCTTCCGTCAACCTGATTCCAGAAACGAGAGGATTCCCCCATGCCCGAAGCCTACATTATCGACGCGGTGCGCACCCCCCGGGGCGTCGGCAAGCCGGGCAAAGGCGCGCTGAGCCACCTCCACCCGCAGCACCTCGCCGCCACCGTCCTCAAGGCGATCAAGGAGCGCAACCACCTCGACACCGCTACGGTCGACGACATCGTCTGGTCGACCAGCAGCCAGAACGGCAAGCAGGGCGGCGACCTGGGGCGGATGGCCGCGCTCAGCGCCGGCTACGACGTTAAGGCCAGCGGGACCACGCTCGATCGTTTCTGCGGGGGCGGGATCAGCGCGGTCAACTTCGCCGCTGCCAGCGTGATGAGCGGGATGGAAGACTGCGTCATCGCCGGCGGAACCGAGATGATGAGCTACACCGCAGCGCACGCCGCCGAGCAGGCCAACGCGGGCCTGCCGCCGCGGCTCATGGGCAGCGGGCACGAGGCATTGGACGAACTCCACCCGCAATCGCACCAGGGGGTGTGCGGCGACGCGATCGCCACCATCGAAGGCATCGACCGCCAGGCGCTCGACGATCTCGCGCTGATCAGCCAGCAACGCGCCGACCGCGCGATCAAGGAAGGCCGCTTCGCCAAGTCGGTAGTGCCGGTGCACAATTCGGACGGCACCGTGGCGCTCGACCGCGAGGAGTTCCCCCGCCCCGAGACCACTGCCGAGGGCCTTGCCGCGCTGCAGCCGAGCTTCGCCAAGATTGCCGACTTCGAGATCGGCGGCACCACTTTCAGGAAGCAGATCAACCGGCGCTATCCCGACGTCGAGATCCAACACTTCCACCACGCCGGCAACAGCAGCGGCGTGGTGGACGGCGCGGCCGCGTTGCTGATCGCCTCACCTGAATACGCCAAGGAGCATGGCCTCAAGCCGCGCGCGCGCATCGTCGCTTACTGCAACCAGGGCGACGACCCGACGCTGATGCTCAACGCCCCCGTCCCCGCGGCGAAAAAGGTGCTCGAGAAGGCCGGTCTCAGCAAAGACGACATCGACGTGTGGGAGATCAACGAAGCGTTCGCGGTGGTTGCCGAGAAGTTCATCCGCGACCTCGAACTCAACCGCGAGAAGGTGAATATCAACGGCGGTGCGATGGCGCTGGGCCACCCGATCGGCGCGACCGGCTCGATCCTTGTCGGCACCGCGCTCGACGAGCTCGAGCGTTCGGGCGGCCGCTACGGCCTCATCACCATGTGCGCGGCTGGCGGCATGGCCCCCGCGGTGATCATCGAGCGGATCGACGCGAGCAGTTGATCCCCCTCCAGTCACTACGGTGATGACCCGGCCAGGTGCGCGCTATCGCAGGATAACGTCGAAGCCGGCGAAGAGAATTCCCGTTGCACGGGAATTTTCACGGGAATTTTCAATTTAGCCGAGCTGCCAACTTCAAGTTTGAAATTTTATCGCTGCCAGTCATCCTCGACCTACTTGCTTGAATCACAAGTAGAGCTGTTGCACGCGTAACCCCTTAGTCGAAATCTGCAGAGCAAGTCGCAAATCCTTCGTTAAGCTTTATTTTCATTGGACTTTTTCCTTGCTATGCTGTCTTGGTTGGCTTAGCAACCCTTTCGCGCCGGCACATGAAGACCCTGGCGTTTCGAGCAGCAAGATCTCATTCTGGGACGCCCCTCCGTTCCTCCGAGTGCAGCAGCATGAAACCGACCCCATCCCTCTCAAGAGGGGTCGTTTCCGCCCGATGGTCTTCGGGCGTCTGCACACGGAGACCCTCTCCCATGAAGCTTAAGCCTGTTCGTTGCCGGCAGCGTCCGGCAACGCCCGCCCCACCCTCGCTCCCGAACGGTGAGTTAGCGCAAATCCGCAACTCGCTGCGCTTTGCCGAAGTGCCCACCGACCATGTACGGCCGCCTTCGCGTGACGTCCGGCACCGCAATCAACGCCAGGCGGCGGCCTACAAGGCTCACGTCCAGCGTTGCAACCTTGTGTTCCCCATCTTGGTCGGGCGCGATGGCACGATCGTGGTTGGGGTCTCGTTCTGGATGGCGGCAAAGGAGCTCGGTCACACCACGGTTCCGGTGTTGTACGCCGAGAACCAGACACCCGACGAGCTCCGCCATTACCGGATCGCCTACCACAAGCTGATCTCGATGGGCGGATGGGACGAGGACGCTCTAGCGATGGATCTCAAGGAGCTAGGGGAGCTCGCGCTCGCGCTCGACCTCGACCTTAAGCTCGACCTCCAGCTGACCGGCTTCTCGACCCGAGAGATAGACGAGATAACCCTTAGGGACCGGCCCGAACAAAGCGAGACCGACGCGGCCGACGGCACCGACGACCTGTCCCCTGCGCCGGTCGCGGTGTCACGCCCTGGCGACCTCTGGCTTGTCGGCGAGCACAAGGTGCTGAACGCCGATTCCCAGAAAGAGGAGAGCCTAAACACGCTCCTGGGGAACGAACGCGCTCAAATCGTCATATGTGACGGCCCCTACAACTGCCCAGTGCGCGGTCATGTCAGCAGCCGCAAAGATTCGCGCGAGTTCGCTTTCGCGAGCGGGGAGATGTCGAGCGGTGAGTTCATCAACTTTGAACGCACCGTGATGAGCCTGTGCGCCAAATACAGCATCGACGGCTCTATCCACTATCACTTCATCGACTGGCGGATGGTCTACGAGATGATCGCTGCAGGCCGCGAGGTGTACACCGAACACAAAAATGTGCTGGTGTGGGTCAAGGGAAACGCTGCGAGAGGTTGGTACCGTAGCCAATTTGAGCTCTGTTGTGTTTTTAAGAACGGGACGGCACCTCACATTACCACCTTCGGGATCGAGAAGGGTGCACGCTGGCGGTCCAACGTCCTGACGGGATACCCCAGCTGCAACAGCTTCGGCGCCCACCGCGACGAGGACCTCGCCGATCATCCCACAGTGAAGGGTACGAGCCTCATCGCTGATCTGCTTCGCGATTGCTCGTCGCGCGGCGGAATTGCCCTTGATGTATTCGGCGGATCCGGGACGCTGCTGCTCGCTTCCGAGCTGACAGGGCGCCGCGCGCGCCTGATCGAGATCGATCCGCTATATGTCGATGTCATCATCCGCCGTGCCGCCAGGCGATGCGGGCTCGAGGCCGTGCTGGCCGCAACCGGGCAGACCTTCGAGGAAGTTGCCCGCGAACGGCTCGGTAATGCGGCCGACCTTGCGCTCGGCCTCACGGATGAGGGGTTCGACAACGAGGATGACTTCGGCAAGGACGAAAACCTCGAGGACGAGGAGGCGATCGATGACTGATCGCCAAGGCAAGACCAAGCCGCGCGCAAGGCGCCAGCGCGCCGCGGCGGACCAAATCAATGGGGGCAGCGCCAGCGCTGCCTCCACCTACGAGGTCGGCTACCGCAAGCCCCCGCGCCACACTCAGTTCCAGAAGGGTCAGCCCCGCCCTCCCCGCAAGCCCAGGCCGGAAGTCGAGCCGAGCTTCGAGGACTGGTTCGAAGAGGAGCTGCGGCTGCCGATGAAGTTCGTCGACGAGACCGGCAAGGAGCAGGTCATGCCCAAGGGCAAGGTGCTAGCCAAGGCTACCGTCAACAAGGCGCTCAGGGGCGGGGACATCCGCCAGATCAAGGACTTCATCCCGCGTCGTCCGGCGAAGACCGACAACGAAGTAAGCAAGGCCGATCTGGAGATGGTGGCCCGCTTCTTTGCCAACCGGTTCGGTGTCGACGTCGACTTCCCCATGAGCGTCTCCGGGGAAGAGGAGGATAAGGTGGACGAGACCTGGCCTGAGGACGACGAGGAGGACGGCCAATGAACCTTCTGCTCGCGCTTTACGCCCTTTGGCGGCTCGACTTCCTCTCGTTCATCGGCAAGTGCATCGACACCATCGACCCGGGCGCCGGGTACCGCGAGAACTGGCACATCCTCGTGTTGGCGCTGAAGCTGGAGCTTGTTCGGACCGGCAAGTGCAAGCGGCTGATGATCAATTTGCCGCCAAGATCCCTAAAGACCCACATCATCAGCGTCGCCTACTCGGCCTGGGTGCTCGGCCACGATCCGATGAAGAAGATAATCTGTGTCACCTACAGCAACGACGTCGCCAAGACGCAGGCTCAGCTGTTCCGCCAGATCGTCGACAGCTCGTGGTTCAAGCAAACCTTCCCCGAGTGCCGAGTGCGACGGCCCACGAAGCTCATGGACTGGCACACGACCAAGGGCGGCCACCGTCTGGCCACGTCGATCCAGGGCTCCATCCTCTCGCGCGGCGCGGACCTCATCATCATCGATGATCCCAACAAGGCCCAGGAGATTTACTCGAAGCTAATGCGCGATAAGGTCAAGGACACTTACGACAAGACGATCTACACCCGCCTCAACAAACCCAGGGAGAGCGCAATCATCTGCGTCATGCAGCGGCTCCACCCCGATGACCTTGCCGGCCACATGCTCGACGAGGAGCCGTGGGACATGGTGGTCATGCCAGCGGTCGCAACGGAGCGCGAAGTCTGGGATCTCGGCAATGGCCGCACCAAGGTGCGCAAGCCTGGTGAGCTCCTTCAGCCGTTTCACGTCGGGCATGAGGAACTCGAGTTCAAGCGCCGCAACATGGGCCTGATGGCGTTCGAGGCGCAATACCAGCAGCATCCGGTTCCAGCCGAAGGCGGGGTGGTCAAGCGGCGCTGGCTCAAGTTCTACGACGCCCCGCCCAACGGAATCGAGTTCAAGCTGGTCAGCTGGGACTGCGCCTCGACCCTCTCCGAGGACGCCGACTGGTCGGTCGGTACCGTGTGGGGGGCCGCAGTCGGCGAGTTCTACCTGCTCGACCATGAGCGTGAGCGCCTCGAAGTGCCTGACCTGCGCCGCCTCATCGAGGGCTTGCACGGCCGCCACCAGGCCGACGTCACAATCATCGAGGATGAAGGAATCGGCCGCGCAATCGTCCAAGACCTCCGCCGCACCTCGAGCGTGTGCCGCCCCCTGCTGATCAAGCCGCAGTACGAGAAGCTCGCACGAATGGAGGCGCGCGCGGTGATGTTCGAGACTGGCAAGGTCTTGGTGCCGCGGTCAGCCGAGTGGCTTGGGACTTATCTCGAGGAACTGCTGTCGTTCCCCAATAGCCGCAAGGACGATCAGGTCGACTCCACGAGTCAGGCGCTCGACTATCTCCAGCAGCGGTTCTCGCAGACCCTGCGCGAGCGGCCGCTCGGTACAAAGCGTCCCAAAGGAGACAAACGGCCTGAAGGTGCGCCGTTGCGGCCGATCGGACGTCGCGGTTCCTGACCGGATTGGTCCCATTGTAGCGACTTCGCGCAACGCTCCACCGCGGCGGGTATTGATGGATCACAATGGTTGCCCCGGGCTTATCAAGCCTTCAACCCGTGTCATACAGTGCTGCTGAACCTCTTACCTTCCTAAACTTGCGCTCGAGGTCGTCGAAGTCGCGCTGCTTAGAGTTTTGGATTGAGGGTGCTGACTGCCGCGAGGTTGATCTTGATTTCGATAGCGTCGGCCGAGATACCAAGCTCGGCAGCAATCCGGCGTCGGCAGTCGCTCACAAGCTCAGCCAGATTGCCCGCCGAACTGGGCTCCACATTCATCAAATGAGCAACTGAAAGGCCCAGAGCCTCAGATAGGCGGGTTAGCGTTTCCAGTCTCGGATGCGATTGATCGTGTTCCCAGCTCCACACAGATGTCTTGGAGACGCCAACCAGCTCAGCCAGATGGTCTAAGGTCCAGTCGCGACTGCGGCGAGCCTCCCGAATACGACTGCCTAGATTCTTTGGTGCAGCAATGTCCGCCGGACCCTCCGAGGTCTGGATTTCAATAGGATCAGTGAGAGAATTCATTCGTTATCGTTAGCCCGCCGCGGACAACACGCGCAACGGAAAGATCGTCTCGCAGCAGTCCCAGTCGTGGACGACTGCGCGCTGTCAAGGTTCTAAAGCAGCGCTTCACTGGGATGCTCCGGGATCGCTGCTCAGCCCGCCGCCCAAGAGAGCAGGCGTCGCTCAAATCAGCCGGCCCATTAGTTTAGCCTGAAGGTGGGCTTGGACGGCTCCACTCGAGCTGGGGTTCATCATTGGCTGGTGTCTCGCTCGAGAGACAGTTTGCACCAACATGCTCGCTAAATGGCCAAACGCGCAAGTTCCAGTTCCACTTCCCGGTGGATCGAGCACACCTCTTTGCACGAGCTGAAGCAGCTCGACTGGAGAAAGCAAAGGGAAAACAAGGTTATGACCACGACCACTGCTAAACCCATCGCGGTTGGCTCCGGCCTGCCAGACTGGTTGAGTGCTGCCACCGCTCCGGCCACTCCGGCCAATACGGCCACTCCGCCCCTACCTCCCACCGGATCGAAAGGGCGCCGGCGGCCCAGGGCGAACGGGGCATTTTGCACCTGGCCGCCGCTGTCATCGCTTGGTCTATCGCCCGAAGATAAGGACGCACGGATTAGATCAATCGGTGGGAGCGACGCAAATACGATCCTCTCAGGCTCGCCCGAACGCGTGCTTCGGCTGTGGCGCGAGAAGCGCGGAGAGGAGGCGCCCGAAGACCTGTCCGGTAACCTGGCGGTCATGCTCGGCTGCTGGAGCGAGGCGTTCAACCGGCAGTGGTACGAGCGCGCGTTCGGTGAGCGTGTCAGCCGCGTGGGTGAACAGGTCTTCTGTCCTGATAACGCATGGCGTTCGGCGACGCTCGACGGCTACGTGGCGAAGACAGGTTCGGTGTGGGAGGCCAAGCACACCAACGCATTCGCCAAGGCAGACGAAGTGCTCGCGCGCTACATGCCCCAGCTCCAGCATAACATGGCGGTGGCGATGTGCGACCGCGCGGTCCTCTCGGTGATCTTTGGCAACTCCAAGTGGGAAGTGTTCGAGGTCGCCGCCGACTGGCTCTACCAGCAAGACCTGCTCGATGCCGAGGAGCGGTTCCGTGAGTGCGTGCACTCGGGCACGCCGCCCACCGCTCTCCCGCCGCCGCCCGCCCCGAGGCCCATCGGGGTGCGCGAGGTGTGCCTTGAAGGCAGCAATGAGTGGGCGGCCGCGGCAGCCGACTGGCTCGCCAACCGCGAGGCCGCGCGTAAGCATCAGGCGGCCACCGTCAGTCTAAAGGAACTCGTCGAGCCAGATGTCGCGCGCGCGTTCGGCCACGGGATCGAGGCGCGGCGCAGCAAGGCCGGCGCGCTTACCATCAAGGAGCTCGGGGCATGATCGCGCGGGTGTATCACGCGATCAACGCCGTGGGCGCCGCGCTGGCGGAGGACGGGGTCGCCAAGACCAGGCTCAACGCCCGCGACAACTACCTCTACCGCAGCATCGACGACGTGCTGGCGCGATTGGCCCCGCAGCTGGCTACCCACCGGCTGTGCATCCTCCCTCGGGTCCTGGAACGAGAGGCTACCGAACGACAGGACGAGGCTGGTGGCCTGCTCGTCTCGGTGACCTTACGGGTAGCGTTCGACCTCGTGAGCGCGGAGGACGGCTCGTGCCACACGATCGAGGCCTATGGCGAAGCGCTCGACGCCGGGGACAGGGCGACGCCCAAGGCAATGCAGTCGGCCTACAAGTACGCCGTACTGCAGGCGTTCTGCGTGCCAGCCATCCAGCAGGAGGACGCCGATGCACGTTCACACCGGCTGGTACCGGCCAACCTGCCCGCAGAGCCTGCAGGCGGATGGGAGCCATGGTGCGATAACCTCACTGCCCAGCTGGAGGCTTGCGCATCGCTCGATGCCATGCGGCAGCTGCAGGACGACAACCGCGCCAGCCTCGCCGCACTCTCGCGCGAGCGGCCCGAGCTTTATCGTCAGATCGGCGAGGCAATCGTGAGGGCCAGGGCGGTGGTTGGCCGCGCGCCAAGCATCGAGGAGATGCCGGCTGCAAGGCAGCTAGAGACACCGCCGCCCGAGGTCGCTGAAGGCAATCAGAGCGGGGCAAACGATGAGCCAGCAACGGCGGAGAAGCCGCGGAAGACCCGCACCGGTCGGCGAAAGAATGGCCCGATCACCAACCCTGCTGCCAAACGCTGCCACCCCTCGCGCGCCAACGGGAGCGGGACGCATGGCTAGCCTTCATCTGCCAGGACGCATCGCTCGGCCCCGGATCAAGGGGGACAGCCGCTCCTGTCCCTCCCACCGGGCTTGGGTGCGCCGCCACCATTGCTGTGTGCCCGGGTGTCTCCTTACCCCCATTGAGTGCGCCCACGTTCGCACCGGCACCGACGGCGGAACAGCGCTCAAGCCGTCCGACCGCTGGACTGTCAGCTTGTGCAGGACCCACCATGCCGAGCAGCACCGCATCGGCGAAGCCGAGTTCGAGCAGCGTCACGGCATCAACCTGCACGCGATCGCCGAGGCGTTCGCCCGCCGGTCGCCACATTGGTTGACGCTCGTGCATGGTGAGAAGCCTACAGTCGGGTCGAACCTCAGAGCGTTGCGGACACCCAGGTTATGATCAATTGACGCCCTCGGGTTCAGAGGTCAGCCCAGCGCTATCAAATTCTTCGCAGTCATCAGCCGAGAGAGGTGAGAAGCCCATTCTAACAAATTCCGCAAGAGCCGGGCCACTGTTAGGGATTATCGCAAACGACACGGTGCTTGAGTTGCGTGCTCCCGGTGCAACGTACTACTTTTCTCGCTGATCAGAAGCGGCGACTGCGCGGATTCCCGCCTTCGGCCGAACAGCACCGGTTACCATAAGCGCAGCGGACAGGATAGGTAATAGGTCTGGACGCCTTTTTCGGAACCTCGCTGAAGTTGGAGGACGCCCCATCGTTTGACGCCAGCGCGGCGGGCGCCGCTGCTGGCGTAGGCCTTGCGCAAGTTGCAGCTACACCAGCATTAATAAACAGTCAGCTCTTGCGGACCGGTAGACACACTCAAACTTAGCCAGCCCCGATCTCTCGCGATGGCTGCAAAGACATGTTCGCGGCAGCGCGTCGCGACCAGTCGCGAAACGGAACCTCGACCAAGCGGAAGCACAGGTGGCTTATGAAAAGCACGGCACAGAGACAGGCCGCGGTCGCCGCCACCGCCTCCGCCGAGTTCAAAGCTGCGCCCTGTGCGTAATTCTCCCCGATGCCAGACACGCCGACACCGCGCTTCATGATCAACAGGAACACACTGATGATCAGGCTGTGGCTCATGTATACCGAATACGAAATCGAGCCCAGCCACACGAGTACTTTAGCTCGCATGATGCCCGTGGTTGGCGAAGGTTTCGAGCGGAGCAGGGCCGCTATCAGGGCGGCAGAAAAGGGGAAGACCGCCCAATCGGATTCCTGCGGCGCCTTCAAACAGAGGTATGCTACGAAAGCTGCCGCGCACAGCGCGAAAGACCAGCTTGGCAGCTCGAACGTATACCGTTGAAGTGCCGCGCAGAGCAGGCACCCTATGAAAAAGCCGACAAGACAGAGAAAGAGCAGCGCGGCCTCGCCCGGTCCCAACCAAACAGTCATTAAAAAGGCCGAAGCGGCCAGCGCTGCGAAAACCAGATGCCGCCAGCGAGCAGCGCCCAGAAGCACGATCGCAAACAAAAGATAAGTATAGAACTCGGTGCTGATCGACCAGGCGGGTGAGTTGAAGCTGTAGGCATTCCCTGTCGGGCCGATCGCTTGAACGAGAAACAGTTGCTGGACAGCGGCTGTGGGGCTGTTGGCGCTGAAGGCAGGTTCGGACGCGGTCACGCTGCCCGCCATAACAGCCTTGCCCACTTCGAGAGCCAGAAATCCGAGCAGAAACAGCAGGTGGATGGGGTAGAGCCGTCCGAAGCGCAGCCATTGGAACTGAAGCAGATCCCGAACGCTGCCGATCCGGTCATGATACGCATTGAAAATCACGAAGCCGGACAGAACGAAAAACAATTCCACCATGAGATAGCTGTTGTTGATAAGGCCGATGTCGAGCCACGGCTGCCATCGGGGAAGGTGAAACAGGACGACGAACAGCGCGGCGATGCCGCGAAGGCTTTCGAGTTCGTCGATTTTTCGGACCGGTGGCCTACCTTTTGATGCTTCAAGTCCTGAGGCAGGATCCAGCACGAAAACCCCCACGTTGCGACTGGGATGCTTATCGCCAACTAAGTCCGCGGATTGTTTCACTCCCATAGACCCAACATCGCGCTTGCAAAACTGCATGCGGATCCTTCCTTCTTGGGGGAGTCGCCGGAGAAGCCGGCGCGAAGGGGCTCGGCGAGTCCTGACAAATTGCAAACCATCATCAGTTGCCACTGGACGCGACCCGCTGTGTACCGGTGTGAGCCTGGTCGGGGCTGACTGTTACGCCTTTGACGCCGTCGTGACGCAGGAGATTTCATATCAAAGACTTCTTCATCGCCCGGGATATCCTGCGATCGTTGGCATCTGTGACGGTTTGGGAAGTAATCGGTCCGGCTCAACGGGTCTATAAAACGGTGTGCGTCGCCAATTTCGGGACGCGGTCGCAACGCAATGTTTCGACCAGGGCGCCATATAACTGATCGCGAATTGTGAAGCTGTCTACGGCGTAGATTACCGCTGCGATTCTTTGCGGGGGCGGCAGAGGAGCTCGTGCCAGCCGCCGGTGCTGCCACGAAGCTAATCTGACGATGTGGGAACAGCATTGACGGCGCTTTCCACCCAAATGCGGACGTTAAGAGGAGCACCAGCACTCGACAGAGTGCAGTCATTCCGCCTCTTCCTGGTGCCGCTACGGCTTGCAGGCCTTCCCCTCGTACTGAAACCGTACGACGGCATACTCGCTGCCGTTCCAGCGCTGCACCGGAAAGCAGAAGCCCTGGCCGCCGATCTCGATGTCGGGCCAGCCCTTCACGCCTTTTGAGTTCAGCACCGTCGGTATGCCTTCGCTCGAGGTGATCAGCTTCCAGCTCTTATCGGACTGCTTGCTGACGATCGCGAAGCCGACTTCATCGCCGCCGTAGCAGAAGGTGCTCCCCTCGGTGATGATCGCTTCGGGCCGGCCATCGCCGTCGAGGTCGCGGACCTGTTCGATCCTGCCCGGCGTGTAGATGCTGTCCGGCGGCGCGTCGCACGCTCGCCACGTTCCCTTTGACAGCTTGAAGCCTGCGGCACGGAATGCGGCCGCGCTGTCCGCCCTCGACAGCTGCATCTGTGCGACGGCCGGCACGGCCAGTAGCACCAGGGGCAGGAACAACAGTGGATTGAGACGCATCACGCTCTCCAGCGAAGGAAGCGGCCCGCGCCAGCCTAGCCCACCCGGCGCAGAGCGCAACGCCCGCGACCTATCCACCGGATTTTCGGGAAAGGACGCCCGAGCCAGCGAGCGGACCGGCAGCAAACTACCTGGATGTAGTCGCCTAACTCCAGCGGGATCCTTCACATGTAGCCCCCCGCTCAATGTCATCGGCCACGCAATTCAATGCGCTCGCGATACCCATCCAAGTTGCCTTCGCCTCGCTGTCGATCAGATAGCGGTCCGGCAACCTGTGCAGGACTTCGACGCAGTGGTCGGCCTGCTGGCGGATGAAGGAGACAATCCGCTGTTTCTCTGAAGTCGCCATGCGCATCGCCCAACCGGAGCACACCCCTCAAACAGGTGCAAAGCCGCTGGCTAATCTGTCAGCTTTTGGGACTAGGTGATCTTGCCCCAGCAGTGGTCATAAGCTCAGGTGGAGATCAGCCGTAGGAAACAGTCAGCTTTTGCCTCTGGCGGGCGGAGCGCATTGCGCCGCCGATCAAACCGAAGCCCAATAGCATCAGAGCCCAAGTAGCGGGCTCCGGAACGGCGCTAGTCGTTGCGAGGAGCGCCGCGTTGGAGAGGCCGGAGTTGTTCGCGCCTGCGCGCCCCGTGATCTGGATAACGTCGGTGTTAGATGCGTTGAAGGAAAAGAAATACGTCGCGTTGCCATTAGGATCGCCGGCCTTGCCAGTGTGTATACCGAACACTGTCAGACCATTCAGAAAGGAGTTGAAATTGATCGTGCCGTTTGCGTTAAGGCCATCTAGCTTCGGCTCGACGAAGATGCCGGTATTGGGGCCGCCGAGCGCTTGGACTGCAGCTATCCCGATAGGATCGGTCAACGTATCCTGAAGCAAGTTGCCGTCGTACCCCCCCGCGCAGGAGATGATAGACACGTTGAACGAGAAGTTATTGCAGGAACTTGCGCTGGGGGGCGGCCCAACCACAGTAGCGGCCTGCGCAGTGGAAGGAGCAGTGAGACTGGCGAGAACCGCGGCGCTGATCGCTAAGGCCTGTTTCACGACATATATTCCTCGTGGGCAGGTCCGTGACCATTCACTGACCGCGATTGCGTTCTGCAGCGCGAATCAGCCTTTCAGTCAATTCGCACGTCCCGATACAGTTAGCCAATCAACACAACTCCGACTAACCCTTTCTGAATGCTCGTCCCGAATTGGGATTTAGCAGCTAGGCGACGGTATCGCCACGGACAAACACCAGGCTCCCCATCTCTATTCCGGAATAGCTGGCGCCGCTCCGGTATGTTAGCCGTGGACTATGATCATTCAATCAATCGCGAAAGTAGCTAGAACAGCCCTGGGCAAGTCATCGTTTGTAGGCGAAGAAGAGCGCGCTTACAGGCGCCTTTCAGCAATGGGCTTCAGGCCCTCAGGCATCGTCGACGTGGGGGCCTACGAGGGCAACTGGACACGCCTGGCACGTCGGGTCTTTCCGCACGCCCCGATAAGGATGGTTGAACCTCAAGAAAGCAAGCGGGCCGTCCTGGAGGCAACCTGCGCGGCGTTGAACGAGGTGAGCTACGTGAATGCGGTGCTCGGCGAACGAGCCGGGGAAAGCGTGAAGTTCTACGAGATGGAGACCGGCTCCTCGATGATGCCGGAGAATAGCAATGTGCCGCGCATCGAGCGCAGCCTCATAACCTCTACTCTGGATGAAATTGCGGATGACGTTCCGGGGCCGCTATTTCTGAAGATCGACGTGCAGGGTGCGGAACTGAGGGTTTTGGAGGGCGCGGCCGAGACCCTCGATCGCTGCGAGATAGTGCAGCTCGAAGTGGCGATGCTGCCTTATAACAAAGGCGCGCCAAGCTTTCTGAAGACAATCGCTTACATGGATGATCGAGGCTTTGTGCCGCTCGATTTTTCGGGGTTCACCCGCCCCAATGGCCGCGATCTGGTTCAGGTGGACATCCTTTTCACCAAGCGCGCCTCCTCTTGGAGGCCCAATTTTTTCCAATTCTGATCGGGAAAGTTCGCAAGCGACACGCGGAAGCAGCCGAACCAATTACATCTTTCGCGCGGCGTTTAAGCTCCCTGGCGGAGCGGGTGCTGGCCGAGATTGATGTCATCCGCGGCACTCGACAGCGTTCCAGCGATCGCGAGACGAACGGACCTCGGTGCGGCGTCGGTGAGGCAGTCACAAATACAGCCAGTTCAACCAGTGAGACATTGGGCTTAAGCAACCAGCGCCGTCTCGCAGGCCCTATTAAAGGCGATCATGTACTATACGAACCTAGTCGCTGGAACGCGTTACTTGGGTTTTAGTAGGCCCACGATCCACTCGGCAAGCGACGCCAGCCAACCCATTTGAAACGCGAGCCACAGGAAACTCATCCCGACTACGCCGATCGCCAGGCTCACCAGCTCGTTTCGGAAGCTGACCTTCTCTCGAGGTCTTTGCCTTGCCATACTGTTATCCGACCAGTTCGAAGAAGAATCGCATCGTCAGATATCCTAATGGGGCCAGCGCTCCGAACAGCAGCATCGTGAATTCAAGCTCGGTACGGTCGGGGCGGCGCATCCTGTCGGGTAACCTGGCGAGATGGCTGTAGGAAAGCGGTTTAGCGTACGCGAGGCTATCCCAGTTGGAATCAGCCGACCTGCCTTCGATGCAGAATTGAGACTTGGTATATAGACGAACCCCGCCGGTAGTGGGGACGGGGCAGTTCTTCAGGGGGGCGCTCATCCACGGCCGAGTTCACTCGCCGAATGATTCAAGCGGTCGAGTCGGTCGAGCGGCCCGCTAAGGATTTGTGGAGTGCGGGACGATGAGTTCCTGGTAACCTACGTCAATATCCCCCCAGCTACGACGCGCCGTGAACCGGAACGCTACACGCCGCGCCGAAACCGTAGGCTAGCAAACCTAGTTGTCCAGCCGGTCGGATCCGCAGCTTCGTCATGGGCGCCATGCAGCCGAAAGATCGTGTCGGGTTCCTGGAATTGAAGCCGGGCTCGGACCGGGCAACTATGAATGCACACACCGCAGCAATGCGGCGCTGTCCGCATGCATAACGCCAAGTCAAAAAGCGGCTAACCGAAGGGGCCGCGCTAAGCGATCCAAGGCATCGAATCAGGCGGATTTCACTCACTCCGGTGCACAATGCCCCTGTGATCCTAACCAAACCTACCGTTCCAGCGGGCCGAACACATATCCCTTCGAATCGGGACGCTTGAACCGCCGAGCGAAAGCTGCGGCATCCCGAATCACGGGAACCCGATCAAACCAGCGTTGATCGCCGATGTCTGTTCGCGAAGGACGCTGATAGCTCAGGTCGGCAAAGACGGTCGCCAGATCGGGATAGGTTCGCCGGAACCACACATGAGCGCCGTCGATGCCGGGGCGCGGGACAAGGTTTTCGGGGGCACGGGTCGCCAGCACAGGCCTGAAGTCGGGCGAAAGATAGGAGCGCAGGTACTCGGCTGACATCTTCGCCGCACGGGCCGAGAAGCCCATGAAGTGCGAACCGATGATGTCGCTACCGACAAGATCGTCCGGATCGGAGGCGATATAGCCGCCATAGAATATCTCGCACTCCGGCATCTCGTAGGCGAGTAGCTCGGGCACGCGAAAGTTGCAGTCGTCCTCGAACACGAGGACCGATTGCCCGTCGTCGGCGGCCTGCTCAATAGCGGTCCTGTGGCTCTCAAAGCAGCCGTGCGCGCCGTTGCTGGTGAAAAGGCCTGGCGCGGAAGGTGAAAAGGCCGGGAAGAATTCGACCCGCGGATCGCCCAGCAAGCCCACTCGGGCAAGCTGGCGATTCATCTCGCTTTGTCGATCTTTCCGGTGCGGCAGGTTGATGATCCGAATACGGTCGAAGTTATTGAAAAGCATCGGTCAAGGTTGCCACGCCCGCCTGAGTGAGTCACCTAGCAATTCCGGGCCCTGCGCGATGGCGCACGGCCATGTCCGGACCCCTCGAATTGGGATCGAACCAAGGGCGGTCCGTTCTTCGCTACCACTCATTGCTCATCAGGTGCTGGCCTCGATTGATGTCATCCGCGACACTCGACAAAGCTCCGGCGATCGCGAGCCAGACTGACCTGGGTCCGGCGTCGATCAGGTAGTCATCGGGCAACGAGTTCGAGACTTCATGGCAGTGATCAGCCTGGCGGCGGATGTAGGAGATGATCCTCTGCCTTTCGGACGTCATCATGTGCATTGCGCCAATCCAACAGACGACAGCGATCGCCGCAATGTCATTTGCCAAGATGTAAGATTCTGGAACGATAATCGGAACTGCCGCACCCACGCGCCGTTGAGAGGCCGGGCGCCGTCGACTCCCCCTGCCGTCGGCGCCCCGACCCGTTCGAAAGCAAACCTCATCCTCCTGTTCCGGCGGGAGTTTTTTGTTTGACCGCGATGGCCCGTTCGCAAGCAATCCTGCATTTTCCTCAATTCGGGTCAGGCAATGCTCCTGGTACGCGCGGGGAACCGATTTTCCAGTCTGACCGTATCGCGATCACACCGCTAACCTGGCGCTGCATGATGCAGCCAGCCTTTTGCTCCCGCCTCGGCGGGAGTTTTTTCGTCTTGGCTCTCCGGGTCGGTGCGCTGAGTTCCTCGGCGGGATGGAAGCTAACTCGGCGCCGATAGCAGAGGCTTCTTGGTGCCATCCGGCAGTCCAATCCGCGTTTGCGGGTAGCACGCTAGGCCCGGGTCGCTTGGACCTAGCGTGCCGACTGGCACAGTAATTTCGCGTCGAAACTTGTCCAGCCGAGTCTCTATTTGCACACTGATTTCTCGAAGCAGCACAAATCGGTTAGCGGGGATGCGATAAAGCGTTGCAAGACGTCTCCCCATTCGTGATTAGGTGCCGTCCTTGATCTGTGCTCGTTTTTGGTTATCGCCGATGACCAGCCTCGTATGCTTCGGCGGCTCATAGTTGCGTTTGCTGCCGCATGCGAAGTCGGAACGCCTGATATGCTTCAACAACCGTCCGCCGATCTCCGACCGTTCCTGAGACGATTGTTGCAGCGGTCCGACCTCAAAGAAGCCGAACAGGACGCGATCCTACGATTGCCCACACAGGCTTTTCAGGCCAGGCGCAATCAGTACATTGTGAGGCCGGGCCAGCGCGTCGATCACGCGTGCTTCGTGGTTGACGGGCTCGTAGCCCGATCGGTTCAAGTCTCGAACGAAGAACGGATAATCACCGCCCTGCATATACCAGGCGATATACCCAACTTGTGATCGCTTGTGCAGCCAATTGCGACCTCCGGGCTTCAAGCGCTCTCGACATCTACGATCCTTCAAATCCCGCATACCGCCTTGCGGGAAGTAGCGGCGACTCAACCCGCCCGTCGCAGAGGCCTTCTGGAGGGATTACGCGGCCGACACGGCAATTCTCGAACAATGGTTGTTAAACCTTGGCCGGCGGGGTGCAAAACGTCGCATCCCCGCCTGTTGTGCGAGATGGCAGTCCGCTTCAGTGTGATGAAAAAATCTCCGATCGAATACGAACTGCTCATGACGCAGGAACATCTGGCAGATGCGACCGGATTGACCTCGGTCCATATCAGTCGGTCGCTCAAGTCGTTGCGAGAAGTGGGAACGGTCTTTCGCAATTTCGACGTGCAGATCGAAGACTGGGATGCCTTGGTCGCCGTTGCCGAATTTGATCGGTCATACCTCCAAGTCGATTTGACGGACCGCGTGCGTCTTGCAGCTGCCGCGGACTGATCAGGCCAGCCGCGTCCTGGCCGTCGGCCCGTCGCGCGCGGCGGCAAAAGACTTCCCGGCCCCCATTTATTGCCACAGCTGGGCATGTGCGGCAGATGCTGCTTACTGATAAAGACCGACGGAGAACCGGGCTCAGACGCCGGCGCGATCTATGCAGTTCGAGCTCGAGCGGAGAAACCTGGTTGGAACCGCCAATACCGCCGGAGACGCACACTGCCCCCCGCGTAGATGGAAAGGGCTGCCGATTGGCGCGCCATCGGTTTGTTCCAGCCTCCCGATACAGGCGGGAACACCCCTGTTAGGTTTCACACAACTTCGAACGAAAAAGAACCTAAGTGCGGTTAAAGCACAGGTGCAACGACAGCACATTCGGCTGAACTGGACCGTCGTGTCCGGCCTCAATCTGTTCGCGGAGCCCTTCTTTTAAGCGAACCGGCTTTCCCGCTCGGAACCGCCGATGCGAGGCGGTTTCCCCCGCAAAGTTCGCTGCGCGGCTTGACCGCTCGCGCCGATTAGCCTTGTTCTGTTCATCTAGCTAACGATTTGCCGAGTGACGAATGCACTCCCGCAGGCAGCCCATTGTGACGTACGGATTCGCTCCTCGCCAGGCGAAAGGGAGCTTTCGGAACAACGCGAAAGGGCTGGCCACCACCGCGGGCGCGACATCGCTTGCGTTCGCCGCGTACCTCGTATTGTACCAGCAGTCGCTCTCGGAGCAACCTGCACCCGTCTATCGGGAGGGCCGGGGCAGCGAGGATACGGCAAGGGCTCCGGAGCCCGTGTTTCGCGCCTCGCTGAAACGGGAAGACGCTTCACAGTCCAGCGCTCGCGCGGCGGGCACGGCTCCCGGCGCAGTCCTCGCACGGGTGCACCATGCCACGATCGCGCCGGTAGCCCACACGCAGCCGATCGTTAGCGCCACCGCAGGAGGCGTGGAAGCGCTGCCCGCCACCGTCGGAGGAGCGAATGCACTGTCGTCACCGGAGACACCCCGGGAAGCGGACGGGATCCCGGAGCGCACCCTGCTGGCAAGGCTCGATAATGCGCCTTTCAGCACACCCGGCAACGCACGGCTGATGGCGGATGACGCGCCCCGCCTTGCCCCCGACTTCAGCCAGCTCGCAGATGAAACGGATGGCAGACCCGCCCTGATTGCCGATCTCGGCGCGCCGGCGTGGCCGGTAATACAGGTGAGCGCGACCTCGGGTACGGTCCCGGACGAGGTTTCACCGTCTGAAACGGGGACCGCGGCGCCCGTCGATGCGTCGGGCTCGGCCGTCCGACAACCTGCCCCGGAGCGGACAGCTGCGGCACCCGCTCCCGCCGAGACCGCTTCAGCCAGCGAGCCAGTGCAGCCGGCGGGGGCGGCCTCACCGCTCGCCGCCGTACCGGCCGCTCCATCGGCAGGCAATCGCCAGCTCACAGAGCGGGTGCGACGGCTCGACAGCCGGATCGCCCGGCAGAAAGCGGCCGCGGTGCCGACCGAGGGCAGGCGCCTGAAATCGGCCCGTCTGACCGCCGACGGCGCCGGGCTCACGCCGATCGCGGGCACCACGGGAGAGCGCCTCGGAGGTGACATTTCGCTGCAGATCCGGGACGGCGAACTGGTGGCGGTGCAGCTGAGCGAGCTCATCTCGCTGTTCGAGGACCGGCTCGACCGCCCGCTCTTCGTCTGGCTCAAGACATCGTCCAACGCCGACAAGTTCGTCACGCCCCAGACACTGGCGCGCGCGGGTATCCGCATCGCGTACGACGATGCGACCGGAAAGGCAGTGCTCTCGTTGACCGAGTGAGAGTCCCAGGGACGGCACAGGGCCCGAGACCGGGTACCGCGTTCTCCCGATTGACCCAGAATGGCACATCGTAACTGGTCCGCACTCGATGGCTTGCATATCCAGCGCGTGCGTGCTCTGGAAATCTCGGCAGTGAAGCCCCAACTGACTGAGTCTGAATGCCAATCATGGAAACCCCGACGCGCAACGCGCCATGGAAACGGTGGGCCGCTCTTGCGGTGCTGCCGTTCTCGACCGGCGTTGCGATCGTCGCCCTCGGCCCGCTGACGTCTTCCGGAGTGGTGGACTCTGGGCTTGTCGCCGTGGGCCGTGCTGCGGGCAGCATTCTGGCGGGCGGCGCTGCGCACATCGCCGAGGCCCAGCTCGCCGGTCAGCTGCTGGTCAAGAAGGCGGCCGCGACCACCGCCGCCGCGGCCAGTAATCCGCGGCCCCCGTCCCCGACATCGTTCGTGGCTCCCGTCCAGACGTCACGTCCATCCGTACCCGGGGGGTCCGGGGAGACTCCACTGAGCTACGGCGAGATGCCGTTCGCGCCCGCAACCGAAGGCGCGCTGTTCGACGCGGCAACGCCAGCGCCAGTGGGTGCCTTCCAAGGAGCCGGTGGTCCGCCGCGGTTCGGCAGCGTCAGTCTTGTGGCGCCGCCGGCGGGGGCACCGCCGGGAACGGCCACACCGCCCCTCACACAGGCGCCGGTTTCTGCCGTGCCGGATGCGGCCACCTGGCTCACCCTCATCGTCGGGTTCGCCGCCGTTGCATCGGTCCTGCGCCGCCGTCGGAAACGGCGGTTCGCCGAAGAGCCGCAACCGCTTCCGCGGCACGCGTTTCGCCCCGCCCTATAAGGCAACCACTCGAACGGCTTCGGCCATTCCGGCGAAGTTTCCGGCGCAGCGGGCGCCGGCCTGCGGTCGGTGCCCCATAGGGCTTGCGGGAACCGACATCGCGAGCGATCAGTCAACCGTGCCTCGAACTGCACCTGCCTGCACCGCCCGCTCGGTGCCGCTCGTTGCCCGGGCGACCGCCGCGCCCGGCGGCCACGACCGCATCTACGCGATCGGCGACGTGCACGGCCGCGCCGACCTTCTCACCCTGATGTTGCGACGCATTCAGGAGGACTCCCGGTGGCGCCAGACCAGGAGCGCCACACGGATCGTCCTCCTGGGAGACCTGATTGACCGGGGTTCCGGGTCGAGCGTCGTGCTGGCGCTCGTGCAGCGCTTTGTCGAAGCGAACTCGGGAATGATCGCGCTTCGCGGCAATCACGAGGACATGTTGCTGCGCGCCGCGCGGGGCAGCGCGCTGGCGCAGCGCGTCTGGCTGCGAAACGGCGGCGCGCAGACCCTCACGAGCTTCGGGTTGGCGCCGGAGCATCTGCTCGGTCTCGGCCCGTCGGATCGCGGCCGCGCCATTGTCGACGCCATCGGCGGCGCGGTTATCGACTGGATGCGCGCGCTTCCCACCCGGTTCGTCTCGGGAGACTACTTCTTCTGTCATGCCGGGATCCGCCCCGGTGTCGCGCTGGACCAGCAGAAGGAGCGCGACCTGCTGTGGATCGGCGAAGAATTCGTCCGCAACACGGCCGACCACGGCGCGGTAATCGTGCATGGCCACACCGAGGCGCGCGAACCTGAGTTTCATCCCAACCGGATCAACGTCGATACGGGTGCATACCGGACCGGGAGACTGAGTGCGATCGGGCTTGAGGGCACCGCGCGGTGGGCGCTTCAGGTAGAAATCCCGCCGGTGCGACGGCAAGAAGGTCGGCAGACCGCCCCCGGGTAGCATAGCCCGAAGGAACCACGTCGCTGCTTATGGCGCCATCGGGGCGGCGACTTGCCCTACTATGAGACATCGACGATTCGAGTGGCCCGCGGGCCGCCAAATGATCTTGAGTTTGCGCGAAGAACGTCGGATGCAGGTTCTACCTCCGGTAAGGCGATTTTCTGGAAAGGGCGGAAATGCGCTGGGCCGGCCTCGCCGTCATCTTATTGAGCTTTCCGCTGTTCGCGGCCCTTCTCGGACGGGTCGTCGCGCGCCGGGACATGGCCGTGATCGCTATCGGCGCTCTGCTGTTCTTCGCGGGCACGCTGTCGCCTTCGGCGGCGCTTTACGTCTGGCCAGGCTGGCTCGGGCTTTCGAAAGGCGTGTTCATTTCGCTCGTCGATACGGCCGCGCTCGCCCTGCTGGTCACGCGGCCGCCGGGCCGCTACCGGGCTTCGTTCCTGCCGCTCATCGCCCTCTATCTCCTCACCGTCATCGCCTCGCTGGTACTCGCCGGCAACCGGGTCGCCGGCGCGTTCATCGTCTTCCAGGTGCTGCAGACCGGCCTGCTGTTCTTCGCGCTTGCCGGCGAGTTGCAGCGGCCGAGCGCCGTGCGCGCCCTGCTCAAGGGCCTGTCGATCGGCCTTCTCATCCAGGCCTCCTACGTCGCCCGTCAGAAGGTCGGGGGAATGATCCAGGCTCCGGGCACATTCGAGCATCAGAACGTTCTCGGACTGGCGGTCGAGCTCAGCATTCTTCCGCTGATCGCCGCCGTCATGGAAGGAGAGCGCAGCAAGCTCGTCTATGCCGGCATCCTCGCCGGGGCGATCTGCGTGGTGGGGGGCGGCTCGCGCGGGACGATGGGCTTTCTGGCCATCGGCGCGGTAGTGGTCGTCGCCGGCAGCGTGATCCGACGCGGAACAAGGCGCAAATGGCAGGTGGTCGGGCTGGGGGCGGTGGCCGCTGCGGCAGTGGCGACGCTCGCGGTAGCGACGCTGTCGGAGCGCTTCGGCAGCGGTCCGTTCGAGACTGAGGAGACGGCTCGGACCGCTCTCGCGGAGGCCGCCCGGAGCATGGCGGCGGATCACCCGTTCACAGGGGTCGGCGCGAACAATTTCGTCATTGCCAACAACGTCGGCGGCTACGTCGAGCGGACGCGCACCCCGTTGACTCCGGCCACCCGTTCGCAGCCGGCGCACAACGCCTACCTGGTGGCGCGGGCCGAGAGGGGCTTTCCTGGTGAAGCATCGCTCATCCTCCTGCTTGGCGGGCTGGCCACGGCGGCGGTCCTGACGGCATTCAAATACCGGCGATCGGCCTTCGCCGGGATTTCCTTCGGGGCCGCTGGATCGATTCTCGCGGTGAGCCTGCACAGCAATTTCGAATACGCCCTGCTGACCCCGAACCTGTTCTCCTTGCTGCTGGTGATCGGTGCGCTCGTTTCCGGCTTGCGGGTGCTGGCCATTCGGGAACGGCAGGCGGCGGTGGAGAGGCGCGCCGGCCCGGTCATCGCGACGGCAGCGCACGGACCGGATCGCGGCGCCGCGAGGGCCGCTGACCGACCGCCCGCGAGGGGCCGGACATGAGCGAACCCGACCTGTCGGTTGCGCTCGCGACGTGCAACGGAGAGCGCTACCTGCGTGACCAGCTCGCCGGCCTCGCCGGCCAGACCCGCCCGCCCTCCGAGCTGGTGGTATGCGACGACCGCTCGTCCGACGCGACGGTCGCCATCCTGCGCGAGTTCGCCCGGCACGCCCCCTTTCCCGTGCGCATCGCGGTCAATCGCGAGCGCCTCGGTTATGCCCGCAACTTCCGTCAGGCCGCCGCGATGTGCACGGGCGAGCTGATCGCGTTCTGCGACCAGGACGACTGGTGGCACCCGAGCAAGCTCGAGCGGACCGCTGCGCTTTTCCATGATCCGCGCGCTATGCTCGTGTACCACAATGCGCGGGTGGTCGACGTCCAGCGGCAGGGCGCAGCGACCCTTTACGACGCCGCGGCCGAAAGAGCGAAGATCGCGGTGCGTCCGTTCTCGCCCTGGCATCATTCGTATGGCATGACGCAGGTGTTCCGCGCGGATTTGCGGCGGTTCGACGGGCTGTGGAACCTCTCGCGCAACGACGTGGCCGACCCGGTGGACATCATGTCGCACGACCAGTGGTATTTCTTCCTAGCGTTGGCGTGCGGCGAGGTCCGCTTCCTCGACGAGGCGCTGGTCGACTACCGGCAGCACGCGGCCAACTCCGTGGGAGCGAACCCCGGGCGCCGGCTCCTGCGCTCGGGCATCCTGGCGCGTCTCGAGCATTATGGTCGCCAGGATGCGCGCTGCGCCGAGGCGGCCCGGGCGCGGGCCGAGGTCTTGCGGGCCATCGCGGCGGCGGAGCCGGCGCTGCGGGACCGCGCCCTCGCGCTGGCAATCGGCTATGTCTCCCTCGAGGGCCGGCACAGGCGGCGGTGCACCACCTACTGCGGGTCCGCGCTCACCGGTCGGCTCCGCGGCCTCGTGGTCTCGGTCGCGCGCGGCGATTACCGCAACTGGCCATGGGGCTTCGACGCTCGATCGATCGTCCGCGACTTCATCAGCGGCGTCGTTCTCGGCCGGGCCAACGCCCGCGAACCGACCTGATGGACCGGCTCAATACCCTGTGGTTCGAGGGGCGTCTGGGCTACATGGAGCAGCTCAGTATCGCCAGCGCCCTGGCGCAAGGGCACCAGGTCAGGATCTTCTCCTACAATCCTGGAACTCTCGCCGGCGTCCCTGATGCGGTCGAGATGCGCGACGCCCGCGAAGTGATGGACGACGAGCGACGCGTGCGGCTGTTCGAAGGGAAATACAAGGCGCTGGGCTCCGACTTCTTCCGCTACGAGCTTTTCGCCAAAGGCCTGGGATACTGGATGGATCTGGACGTCATCCTGCTGCGACCGCTCGACTATGAACTCGACCATGTCTTCGGGTGGGAGCACGACACGTCGATCAACGGGGCGATCCTCAAGCTCCCCGCCGACTCGCCCATGCTGCACGAGCTGCGCAATGTCCCCGAGACGAACTGGCTCCCGCCGTTCTTCGGCCCCAGGCGGACCCTGCTCTATTACTGGCAGCGGTTCAGGCGCGGCGAGGTGAAGCTCGAGGATTTGCCATGGGGCGCCGCCGGACCGGCGCTGATCACGTACCTTGCGCGGAAACATGGAAAACAGCATCTGGCGCAGGCGCGGGAGGTCTTCTATCCCGTGCCGTACGGACGCGCGGAAGACCTGTTCGCCGAGGCCCGGATCGTCGAGGGCATGCTCACGCCGGCCACCCGCGCCGTTCATATGTGGCATTCGCGCCTGACGGCCTGGCACGACCGCGCCCCCCCGCCTGGTTCGTACATGGACCGCGTGTGCCGGACTTACGGCATCGACCCCATCCGGCGCATGCACAGCTGAGGTCCTCCACTGAACCCGCCTCGCGCGCCGTGGGCCACCGTTGAAAAATGGCACACCAATCGAAAATCGTGAGACCTTCGCCCGAACGCCGCTATGGCCGGCCTGTCGCAAATCAAGGAAGCGTAGATGGGCATTGCAAGGGCAAAGTCGTGGGACACCGCGATGCTCGGATTTGGCGAGGAGCTGAATACGATAGTCGGCCGCTACGACCGTGCCGACGTGCTCGAGCTGGGCGCGGGCCGCCGGCCATCGTTCACGCTGTCCGAAATGCCTCGGAACGTGGCCAGCTATACTGTCAACGATGTCTGCGAAGACGAGCTGGCGCTCCTGCCCGACGGCTATGCCAAAGCCTGTTTCGACGTCAGCGGCGATGCGTCGGGCTTCGCCGACACCTACGACGTGGTGTTTTCGCGCTTCCTTGCCGAGCATGTGCCCGACGGCGAGGCCATGCACCGGAACGTGTTCGCGGTCCTGCGGGACGGCGGGGCTGCGTTCCATCTGATCCCGACGCTCTACGCGCTGCCCTTCCTCATCAACAAGTACCTGCCCGAAGCGGTGACCGAGCGGATTCTCGATCTGCTGAGCCCGCGCCGCGCGATCAGCCCAAAGTTTCCGGCGCCTTATTCGGCGTGCTACTCGAACCCCGACCGTATGCGCCGCATGTTGCGCGCCATCGGCTACAGCCAAGTCGAGATCCGCACGTTCTACGGCCACTTCTACTACGAGAAGGTTCCTGGCCTGAAACAGGTGCACGAGAAGTTCTCCGAGCTCGCGGCCGACCGCGACTGGCATGTATTCGGCACGTATGCATACATCCATGCGGTCAAGTAAACGACGCCCGCTGGCGCGCTGAACCTCGGTCATGCCCCCCCTCTCCCTCCGGCGACGGCAACTAGCGCAATGGATCGATGGCTGGCGCCTGCGCCCGATCACCGGACAAGTGGGCTGGGTCGTGGCCCCCTTCGCCGCCCAGCAGGTCATCCGCCTCGCCACGCAGATCGCGCTCGCGCGCCTGCTCGCCCCCGAGATGTTCGGGCTGATGCTCCTGGTCAACACCCTGCGCACCGGCGCCGAGCTATTGTCCGATATCGGCATCGGCCAGAGCGTCGTCCGCTCGCCGAACGGCGACGATCGCCGGTTTCTCGATGTTGCGTGGACGCTGCAGGTGCTGCGCGGTGCCGGCCTCAGCCTGATCATGCTGGCCTGCGCGTGGCCGATCGCGCAGTTCTACGCGGAGCCCGGTCTCCTGCAGATCCTGCTCGCGGTCAGTCCGATATTCCTGATTTCCGGATTGCTCTCGCCCGCGCTCTTCGTGATGCAGCGCCGCATGCTGGTGAAGGCACGCGCCGGCTACGACATGGTCGGCCTCGTCTTCCAGTGCCTGTTTACGATCGCGCTCGCCGCGATAATGCCGAACGTCTGGGCGTTGGTTTTCGGCCTGCTCGTCAGCACGGCGTTCACTACCGGCATCAGCTACCTCTTTCCCGGCGGGCACCGCGTCCGGCTCGCGTGGGACGCCGGTTTCGTCACCGAGATCCTCCACTTCGGCAAATGGATCTTCCTGTCGACGGCGATCTATTACGCGGCGACCAGCATCGACCGCATGTATTTCGTGGGCGTGCTGCCGCTGGCCCTCGCGGGCGTTTTCGGGGTGGCCCGCACTTTCTCCGACATGCTCAGCGCCCTCGCTCAACGGGCGGGCTCGTATCTAGTGTTCCCCAAGGTCGCTGCGCTGCACAACCGGCGGGAGGCGGCGCCCTTTCTGCGCAAGACCCGGCGCGCCACGCTGGCGCTGGTAGCCGCCGCAGCCGGGCTCGGCATGGCCATCTCGGACGAGTTCATCTTGCTTGCCTACGACGCCCGGTACCACGCGGCGGCCTTCATGATCCCGGTACTGCTGTTCGGCGCATGGTTCGGGATCCTCTCGTCTTTCGCGGAAGCCATGCTCATGGGCGCGGGACGGCCGGCACCGGGCGCCTGGGCCAACGGGTGCAAGTTCCTCGTGCTTGCGATGGGCCTGCCGCTAGCGATGGCGCAGGCCGGCCTGCTCGAGGCATTGCTGGTGCTTGTGGTAGCGGAATGGGCCCGCTGGCTCGTCCTCGCCCGCCCCTCGCAGACCGAGGGTTTCGCGACCGTTTCGGACGACATCCTGCTTACCGGGCTCCTGGTCGGCGTTGCGCTTGCCGCGAAGGCTCTATTGGCAAGTGCGGGCCTGGTGCCCGGCCCTGGCGAGTGGTGGAGCATGCGGGGGCTGTTGCATGGCTGACCCGGTCGCCGCCTCCGGCTTCGTGGTGATCGGCCGGGACGAAGGGGAGCGACTCGTGCGCTGCCTGCGCTCGCTGGTGCCGGCCGGCCGTCCGATCGTCTACGTCGACAGCGGCTCCCGCGACGGCAGCTGCGACAACGCGGCCGAACTCGGCGCCGCGGTTGTGAGGCTGGGTCCCGGGCGCCCCTTCACCGCCGCGCGGGCCCGCGCGGACGGCGCCGCCGAGCTGCGCAAGCGGTGGCCCGAGACGCAGTATGTCATGTTCATCGACGGCGACTGCGAGCTCGAGCCGCGCTTTCTGCCGACCGCCGCAAGGCTGCTGCAGGAGGACCCCGGGCTTGCGGCCGTCTGCGGGCGACGGCGCGAGCGGTTTCCCGAAGCGTCGCTGTACAACCGGCTGATCGACCGCGAGTGGGACACACCCATCGGAGAGACCGGGTCCTGCGGGGGCGATGCCCTGTTCCGGACGCAGGCCTACGAGCAGGCCGGCGGCTTCGATCCCGGGATGCTGGCCGGCGAGGAACCCGAATTGTGCAGCCGTCTGCTGGAGCGGGGGTGGCGAATCCGGCGCATCGACGCGCCGATGACGATCCACGACGCCGCCATGACGCGCTTCGCGCAGTGGTGGCGGCGGGCCGTTCGGAGCGGGATGGGGTACGCCCAGGCGTGGCGGAGAACGCGCCGCCGGTCGACCGGCCCGCTCTACAGTCGCCAGATCGTGCGTGCCGCCGGCTGGGCGGGAGTCCTGCCCGCCGCCTCGATAGCGCTCGCCCTTCTGGCTTCTCCTTGGCTCTTCCTCGTATGGCCGGCCGCGGCTGCGCTCCAGTTCGTCCGTTTGGCCCGCAGGGGTGGCATGGCCGCCGGCGCCCTCGCGGTGGCCGGCAAGTACGCTGAGCTCCTTGGCATGGCGAAATTCACCATGCGCGCAGCGACCGGCGCGCACAGCGACGCGGTAACCTACAAGTGACCGCCGAGCGCCATCCGGAGCCCCCTGCCCGCCCGCGGCCGGTGGGCTATGTGCTGACGCACTATCCGCAGCTGGCGCAGACTTTCATCGCCGCGGAAGTGGACGCCGTCGAACAGGCCGGACAGCCGATCCGCATCTTCGCGATGAACCCGCCCGGACCGACCGAGAGAGATCGCCCCGATGCGCCGCGCCACATCGGTCGAACCACTTATCTCAAGCCGCGCATCTCCAGGGGCGCGATCGAACTGCTCGGGTTCACCGTACGCCGCCCGCTCGGCCTCGCGAAAGTCTGGGGCGCCGCCATCGCGAGCGCGGGCGGCTCGCCGGTGCGGACCGCACGCTGCCTGTCGCATCTTGCGCAAGCCGCCCTCCTCGCGCGCCACGCGATGGACCACGGCATCGAGCGACTGCATGCCCATTTCGGGCTCGCGCCGGCTACGATCGCCTGGCTCGCCAGCGCCATCATGCGCTCCTGCGGGCGCGATGCCTCCTTCAGCTTCACCATTCACGGGTTTCACGATTTCGTCGACCCTGCCGAAAGCAGGCTGGACATCAAGGCCGCGCAGGCTTCGGCCGTCGTGTGCATTAGCCGCTATACGCTCTCGCAGCTGTGCCTTGTGACCGAACCGTGGCACTGGCCGAAGTTCACGGTCGTGCGCTGCGGCGTCGACAGCGACGCATTCGAGTACCGCGATCCTCCGGAGATCACGGGCATCCCGCGTCTCGTCTCGGTCGGGCGGCTGTCGGCGGAAAAGGGGTTCGAAATCCTGCTCGAAGCGGTTGCCCGGCTTCGCCTAGAAGGCCTGGCGGTGGAACTCAGGATCATTGGCGACGGACCCGCGCGCCAGCGGCTCGCGACGCGCATATCCGAACTCGGAATCGAGAACGAAGTGGTTCTCGCGGGCGAGCTCATGCCTATCGAAGTCCGCCGCGAGCTCGATGCCGCCGACGTCTTCGTGATGCCCTCGTTCAGCGAGGGCTTGCCGATCTCGTTGATCGAAGCGATGGCGACCGGCACACCGGTCGTGTCGACCTGGATCGCCGGCATCCCGGAACTTGCCCGCCATGGAGAGACTGCCTTGACCGTCGCACCCGCCGATGCCGGGGAACTCGCCCAGGCGATCGGCCGGATGATCGGCGACGGGCAGCTGCGGATCCGCCTGGCGCGCGCGGCCCGGGACCGGGTGAGCGCGCAGCACGACCTGCGGCGCAGCGGCGAGGTCATCTCCGCGCTGTTGCGGCAGCCCGGGCCGTGACCGCCCGCCGGCAGCTGCGCGCCGCCGTAATCGGATGCGGCGCGATCGCCTACGAGCACTTGCCCTTCGTGGCTCGGTCCGGCGCGGCGCATCCCGTCGCGCTCTGCGACCGCTCGCGGGCGATGGCGTCGGCAGCGGCCGGGATGTTCGAACTGGACGTCGGAATCTACACCGATGCCGAGGCGATGCTGGAGAGCGAGCGCCTCGACATCGTGCACGTTCTCACCCCGCCCGAGACCCACGACCGGCTTGTGCGGCGGGCGCTCGAGGCAGGGGCCCATGTCGTGTGCGAAAAGCCGATGACCGGGACGGCGAAAGAGACGGCCGCGTTACTGGACGCCGCGCGGGCTGCGGGCAGGCTTCTTTTCGAAAGCCGCAATCTCCTGTTCAACGACGTCGTCGTCGAGCTTCTGAAGATGGCCCGGGGGGGGCTGCTCGGGGAAATCCGCGAGTGCGACATCCTCCTCAGTCTCGACTTTCTTGCGGGGCCGTTCGGCGACACCAACCTCAGTGGCACCGGGGTCGCCCTGCCGGGCGGCGCGGTACACGATTTCCTGCCGCACCTGGTGTATCTGTTCCAGGCTCTTACCGGCACCACAACCGCCGAGCGTGTGCTGGGCGAATACGTTAACCGGAGCGGCAATCGCCGCGCCGTCTACGATGCGTGCGACATCCTGCTTTCGAGCGGGGCGGTGCGCGGTCGACTGCGGATCGCGGCCGACGTCGAACCGGCTGCGTTCCGGATTGCGCTGCGCGGCACGCGGGGATCCGCCGAAGCCGACCTTTACAACCCGTACCTGCGGTTTGAAGGACCGCCCTTCACCGGAAAAACCTACCCCGTCGGACAGGTGAGCGCAGGACTCGCGCTGGCCCGGGCGGGCGCGACGAATCTCTATCGTAAGATCGCCCAGCACGGTACCATGCACGGCATGCCTCGCATGCTCGCCGCGATATACGCGGCGATCCAGGACGGCACGCCGCCGCCCATGACCCCCCACGAGATTCTCGCGACGGCCCGTCTGACCGACCAGATCGTCGCCTTGGGCCGCATGGCATGAGCGTGTTCCTGACCGGTGCCGGGGGATTCCTCGGCAGCGCCGTGCTCGAGGTGCTGAGGGAGGCAGAAATCCCGACAACCGCCCTCTTCCGCCCTTCGGGCCGGGGCTCGGCAAAGAGCGCGAGCTTGGGCATGGTTCAGGTGCTCGGCGACCTGCGCCAGCCAGGAAGGTGGCAGGAGCCGCTCTCGGGGGCGACTGCGGTGATTCACTGCGCAGCGGCGGCGACGGGCGACCTTCCAACCCAGCTTGGCGGCACCGTGCTCGCGACCGAGAATCTCCTGGCGGCTCTCCCCGCCACGCTCAAGCGTTTCATCCACGTGTCGAGTCTCTCGGTCTACGATTTCTCGGCCCCCGGTTTTGGGGGGCGGCTGGACGAGAAGACGCCGCTCGAACCGCGTCCCTTGCGCCGCGACGCCTACACTCAGACCAAGCTAATCCAGGAACGAATGGTGCGCGCGCACTGCCGGAGCAAGGGTATCCCCCTGGCGATCATCCGTCCGGGCGCGATATACAGCCAGCCGGGTGACTGGGATCACGGGCGGGCACTGCGGATGGGACCGTTCGACCTGATCTTCGCTCCGCTGGGGTCAATGCGCCTCGTGCATGTGGACGACTGTGCGCGTGCCATCGTCGCGGCTCTCGGGGCAGAGATCGAGGGAGAACTGGTGCTCAATCTGGTTGGAGACGAACAGCCGAGCCACTGGGGCTTCCATCGCCTGGCGCGCAAAAGTGGGGTCGAGACGGGTATTCCTGTCCCGATTCCCTATGCGCTCGTGCGGCTGGCGGGGGCAGCGGCGGCATTGGCTAGCCGGCTGTTTTTCGGCGGCCGCGCCCGCCTGCCCGAGATGCTGGACCTTCCTCGGCAGCAGGCGCGCTGGCGGCCTTTGAAATACTCCAACATGTGCGCCAAGACGGCGCTGCGATTTGCGCCACGGGGAGGCGGGGACACCGATCGCATCGGCCCGTAGCCCGGCATGCGTTGACCAATTGCAACAGACCGGCCGGCACCGGGTCCTTAGGCGTTGTCGGCCGATTTCCGCATGGCCCGCCTTGCCCTGCACCAGATAAAGAATATGCGCGGACCGTCGAACAGGTAACGGCGCCATAGCCGCGCCGGTTCGGTGCCCAGGCGGAACAGCCACTCGAGGCTGGCCTGCTGCATCCAGCGGGGCGCCCGCCGCTTCCGGCCGCTGAGAAACTCGATCGACGCACCGATGCACAAACCGACTCCGCGCGCGGCGCCGCGGCGGGCGATCAGGTGCGCGACAATCTCGCTCTGGGGCGCGCCGATCGCGAAAAAGGCGATGTCGGCGTCGGAGTGCTCGACGAACCGGGCAATCTTGGCCTGGAGCGCGGGGTCGTCCCGCACGCCCATCGGGGGGGCGAAATGGTGAACCCGGTGTCGGGGCAGCGCAGCCGCGAGCCACTGCGCGTCGAGCGCCGATCCGCCGATCAGCGTCACCGACCCTTCGGCGCTCCGGCGAGTGGCGATGAGGCAGCGGACGAGGTCGCTGCCAGGCGCGAGCGGGAGCCTCTCGCCCGAGATTCGCGACAGGCGTTGAAGGATGCGGCTGTCATTCAAGCACAGGTCGCTCGCGTGTACCGCGTCGCGATAGTCCTGGTGCCAGCTCTCGCCCCTTGCCCGGTGGTACTGGACGACGTGATCGACGTTGGGCGTCACGACATAGGCAAAGCTTTCCCGCGCGACCGCTTCCAGGACCCAATCCCTGGCCCGTTCAAGGTCGCAGTCGGCGAAGCGGATGCCCAGAAACTCGATCGTGCGCAGTAGGGGCTGGGTCACACCCAGCTCCGCCCGAAGAGCTGATCGGAGGGCCTGACGCCGGGGAGGGGGTCAAGGGCGTATTGCGCTTTCGCCTTGCGCAGTCCCGCGGCCGCCACAGCCGCGCAGCCTGCGTTCCTGGCCTCCCGGCAAACTGCCTGATACAGACGCCAGGTCGACGTGCGCGACGGCGCGACCTTGCTGAGCCGCCGCACCGCCGAGACGGCGGCGTCCGTCCGGCCCCTCGCCAGCAGCCACCGGGCGAGTTCGCCGGTGAGGATGCGGTCCTGCGGATGGGCCTCGATGCCCTCGCGATAGACCCGCTCGACCGCGGCTGCCCGGCCCAGGCGATCGTATGCCAAAGCTTGCTGGCGATAGCCTTCGATCCGGTCGGTGCATTGGGTCGCGAGAACCTGCGCGGTGACGACGGCATCACCCGGAGCGCGGTGGGCGAGATGCCACTCGGTCAACGCCGCGAGCGCGTCGCAATTGGTGGTGTCGTCGGCGAGAATCTGGCGGGCGAGGTCGCGCCCGGTGGGCGCGCCACGGCGGACGTGCAAGCGCGCGACGAGGCCCATGTACCGGCGGTCGGGCGCGTGCTCAATCAGTCGGCGCGCAGTGCTCGCGTCGCCGCGGTCGAGGTAAAAGCGCGCCGTCGCCAGCCGCGCCGCCGCTCGCTCGCTCAGTGCCAGGTCCTCGACCAGGCCCGGCGCGAGCGGCGACGCATCGTACTCTGCCCAAAGATCGACCAGACCGTTCATTTTCTCCACGTCCTCGCCGAAGCGGTCGATGAAGGCGGCGCCCATGCTGCGCGCCGCTTCTTGCCGCCCCGACTTGTACAGGGTGTTGATCTCGTCGAGCGCGAGGTCGACACTGGCCGGATTGGCCTCCCCGAGGAGCGCAAACTGCTCCAGCATCAACGGCACGTCGCCGGCGGCTCGGGCGTTTTCGAGCAGCGCCGCGGCGATCCACTGGTTGTTCCCATGGGTCTCGGCCGAGGCCTTCAGGAGAGCCATTGACTCCGCCGCCCGGCCCAGGAGAAACAGGCTCCGGGACTTGAGCACCGTCCCGCGCGGATCCTGCGGGTGCGCCGCGAGCAACTGCTCGGCGCTCGCGATCGCCCGGTCGTACTTCTTTTCCTCGATCAGGAGTATGCCCTGGCTCAGCAGGACCTCGGGGTTCCCCGGATCGATCGCCAGCGCACGGCGGATCGCGTCGCGGGCGATGTCGCGCTCGTTCGCCCGCACTCCCAGTTGCGATACGGCAGACAGCGCTTCGAGGTTGTTCGGGTCGAACGCCAGCACCGTACGGTAGGCGTCGAAGGCCGCGCGCAGCTCCTGCGACAGGTACTTTATCCGGGCGTCGAGGAGAAGGATGTCGACCTGGTCGTCGCGGTGAGCGAGCGCGCGCGCTATGGCGACTCGGGCGCCGGCAATATTGCCGGCATCGAGCTCGGACCTCGCGACCGCCGCCTCGCGCTGCGCCTCATCGAGGCCGTTCGAGCAGGCACCGAGCACCAGGGACCCAGCGCAAGCAATCGCCAACAGCATGTCTCGTAATGAGATGGCCCGCTTTACATCTGTTTGGCCGCCACGCCATCGCGTGTTAAGCGCGTTGCACAAACCGTAAACCAACGCCAAGGCAGTCTACCTTTTGGAAAAATCATCAATGACCGGCCGTTTCACCGCAAGTCCGTTAGTCGCGGCGCTTCTTATTGCAATACTCGCGCTGGCCGGTTCACCGGCCCATGCGCAGACTGTCATGCAAGCGCCCGCCACGCAATCGCCCGCCACCCAGCCGCCGGCCACGCAACCGCCGGTGTCCGGAGTTCCGACCCCGTCGATCTCGTCGTATCGGATCAACCCGGGCGATGAGCTCGAAATCTACGTCTGGGGCGAGGAACGGCTGCAGCGCGATCTGACGGTCCTACCCGATGGCACGATCGCCTTTCCGCTCGTCGGCCAGCTGCAGGTCGCGGATCGCCTGCCCCAGGACGTGGAGCGGATGGTAAGCGATCGGCTGAAAGACCAGTACCGGGGGGAAGTGCCATACGTCACGGTCTCGGTGAAGGCGCCCACGGGGATGCGGTTCTCGGTGCTCGGCAAAGTCCGGTCTCCCGGCACCTTCACCACCAGCCGCTATGTCAACGTGCTCGAGGCGCTGAGCCAGGCAGGCGGCGCAGATGAGTTCGCCAACCTCGACAACGTTCTGCTCATCCGTGGCACCGGACCCCAGAGCAGCTCCTTCCAGGTCAGGCTCGGCAGCCTGTTCAAGGCCGGAGCGGGCGAGCAGGCGGTACGCCGGGCCGGCATCATCGGGGTGCAGCCCGGCGACGTGATAATCGTTCCCTGAGGTACCGCATGTCCGCACTCCCACGCGCGCTTTGGAAAAGCTCGGTAGCCGCAGGCGCCCTTGCCGCGACCTCGGTGGCCGCGCAGGACACCACCACCGGGGTCAATGTCAGCGCCGCGGCGGGGGTGACCTCGAACCCATACCTGACCGAGGAGAATTCCCGTGAAGCCGGGGTCCTCGACGTAGAGGTCCGGCCGTGGATGCGTATCGAGACCGCGCGCACGACCTTCGATCTCGCCGCTTATGCCAACGGCCGGGTCTTCTCCAACACCTACGATTTCGAGGATTCGGAAGGCGCGTCGGTCGCCTTTCGCAGCAAGCGCAGCTCGCGCACCTCGCTCTACGGCTCGGCCGCCCTGGATTCGACCAGCGCCCGCTCGATATTCCCTCGCTCCGGGGCAAGCCCGGGGGTGACCGATCCCGTCAATCCAGTCGACCCGGGCACCCTCCAGACCGAAGCGGCGACCTTCCTCCCCGGTGACGATATCACTCTGCTTGGGCTGACCGGTCGCACGACCAGCATCAGCACCGATCTGGGGGTGGATCACCAGCTGAGCGCCCGATCCTATCTGGGCGCGAGTGCCGGTTACCAGCACCTCTCCGCGAGTGGCAGCGCGGTGATCGGCTACGACAGCTTCACCGCAGGCGCGGCCTACTCGCGCCAGGTTTCCGAGCAGACCCGCGCCGGCGCCCGGCTCCAGGCGCGCCGCACGGCCTACGATGCGGGCGGGCATTCGACGATCCTCGTCGTCGAGGGAACGCTGGAGCAGCGGCTTGACGCCTACTGGACCCTGACGGCCGCCGCGGGCGTGTCGACCGCGCGCACCAGTGCGGTCGGGGCGTTCCCCGCGAGCCGTTCGACCGGTGTCGGCGGCATGGTGGCATTGTGCAACGAGCGCCCCTCCCGCAATTTTTGCGCAAGCCTCGAACGCTCGCAGCTCCCGGGCGCCGTCGGACGCACGCAGAGAGTGGACAATGCGGTGCTGAGCTACGGCGAGCGGCTTTCCGCACGCGAGCGGGTCGAGATCGGCGCCCGGTACGCGCGCAGCCGGACCCTGTCCCGGGGCCCCTTTGCGCAGCCATCCGTAAAGATCGCAAGCGTCGAGGCGAACTACACCCGTACCCTCGGCGAGCGGACCGAAGCCTACGCGTTCGCGTCCGTCGCCCGGTCGTACAGCGATCTCCTCACCAGCGGTGCGAGCGTGAATGCCGGGGTGGGCATCCGCTTGCGTCTGGGGAGGACCAAGTGAACTATCACGCGCTCGATGACGAGCAGCTGACCGAGGGGCCCGCCACCGGCAAGTTCCTGTCCCAGCTTCCAGTGGTACTGGCGGAACGCAAGTGGTGGATCGTCGGCCCGGCCCTGATCGGTCTGTTGGCGGCCTTGGCCACCGCGTTCCTTATGCCCAGCAAGTACGAATCCGCGGCGGTCCTTCTCGTACAGGCACCCAGCCTGCCCCCGGAAGTGATCGGCGTATCGGGCAATGACGCGGTTGCCCAGCGGATCGAAGCGATCCGCCAGCGGCTGATCAATCGTCCGGCCCTGATCGCGATGATCGAGCGCAACGGTCTCTATGCCCAGGAGCGCAAACGGACGCCGCTGTCGGAAATCGTCGAGGATATGCGCGAGGCCATCGCGCTCGAACCGCAGACCGTCGATCTAGGACCCTCAACTACCGCGGACAAGACGATCTCGGTGCGGCTGGCGTTCGAATACGGGGATCCGGTGCTGGCGCAGGCGGTTGCGCAGCAGCTCATGGAACGCGTGGTCGAGGTCGACTCGACGACGAACGCAGAGCAGCAGACGGAGACCGTCCAGTTCCTCAGCGACCAGCAGCAGGAACTGCAGACGCGGATCGCGCGGGCCGAAGGCGACCTGGCGGCCTTCAACACTCGCAACGGGCGCGTCATGGCATCGGGATCGCTGGCGACCATCGGTGGCGGAAGCGGTGCCTTCGACCTCCAAATCTCGAACCTCGAGCGCGAGATCGCCGAGCTCCAGGGACAAAAGCGGCTGCAACAGAGCGCCGAAACACGCGATCCCGCGGTCGTGCAGGCGGAGGGTGCGCTGGCGGCCGCACGGGCCGTTTTCGCCGAGTCGCATCCCGACGTCGTGCTGGCGAAGCAGCGGCTCGAGCAAGCGAAGCAGTTCGCGAAGCAGAACGTGGCGCGAGTGCCGAGCGGCGCGATCGATGAGCGGATCCGCCTCGCGCGCAGCCAGATCGTCGAGCTGCAGGTGGCCAAGCAGCGCGAGTTCGCGCAGGCGGCGTCGGTCATGGCCCAGCGCGCGCAGGCGCCCGCGGTCGAGCAGCAGGCCGCGCAGCTACAACAGCGGATCGAAACCCTCTACAAGCAGGCCGAGGAAATTTCGGGCCGGCTCCTCGCCGCGAGGGCCGCCGCGCGGGCGGACCAGGAGCAGATGGGCGAGCGCCTGCTGGTGGTAGACCCGCCGGTCGTTCCCGACACCCCGATCTGGCCCGATCGGCCGCTGGTCATCGGCATCGGCGCTCTCGGAGGCCTCGCGCTCGGTTTCTTCCTCGCCTTCGGGATCGAAATCCTGCTGCGTCCGATCCGCGATCCGGCAGCGCTGGCCAAGATCACCGGATCGAGGCCGCTCGCGACGATCCCGGTGTTCGTGCCGCAGGGCGGCGACGCACGACGGGGCGCGCGCTCGCGCTCCGGCGGCTGGCTGTCGGTCCTTCGCCGCCGGCTATCTTCCCAGGGACGATGACCATGAACTTCCCCCTGCCCGGCGCGGACGGGTCCGCGGCCAGCACAGCCGATCTCATTCCGCATGCGGGGTCGCTCGCGCTGTCCCAGGCGCGGCCCGACCACGCCCGCATTTTCGGGTTCGACGAAGCCGACGAGAACATGCGGCCGTTCGCCCTGCTGCGAACGCAGATCGCACGGATCATCGACGAAAGCGGCCACCGGTTGATCGGCGTTACCAGCGCCACCCCCGCAGCGGGCAAGACCTACATCTCGCTCAACCTCGCCGCAGCGCTGGCAAGCCTCAACAACCGGCCCGTAGTGCTGTGCGACCTCGATCTGCGGCGCGGCTCGGTACGCGAGGTTCTCGAGAGCGAACCGCCTGTCGACATCTCGGCGCTCCTGCGGGGCGAGACCTCCGACTGGACCGATGCGCTCTACCGGATCGATAACAGCGGGCTCTACGTCGTCCCTTGCCGGCCGCGCGCCCGCGGCAGCAGCGAACTCCTCAGCGCTCCGCCCTTTGGTCAACTGATAGCCGGCCTGCGGGCGTTGCCGGAAGAAGTCATCGTTCTGGTCGATCTTCCGCCGGTCTTTGCCAGCGACGACGCGCTCCTCACGGCGAGCCGCCTCGACGGGTATCTGCTTGTGGTCGAGTACGGCCGCAACACGGCCGAGCAAATCACCGAAACGATCCGCTTGCTCGATCCCGTGCCGTGCCTTGGCACGGTCCTTAACCGGTACAAAGGCGGGCTCTTCGATGCCTACGGGTACGGGTACGGCGACCCCTACGGGCTCAAGCACTACGGGCTCGACGAGTAGCATCGCGGTCGGCGCGTTCAGCGTCCCTTGGGTTGCTGCCGGTCGGCGAGGAGTTCCGAGCCACCGCCGGCCTTGAGGGATCCGGCGACTTCATCGGCCCGCAGGCGCCGCGCATCTTCCGCCAGTACCCGAGGGTCGGCGATCAGATCGCCGGCCTCGGCATCGCTGCGCAGGCGTGGCAGGGCGGCGACCGGCTGGGCGGCCGTCCCGCCCTCGATTGCGGGAATGGCCACCCCCAATGCATCCTCGCCTGCCGTCCACCCCGGAGCCGATGCCAGTTCGCCCTCGAGGTCGTAGCGCGCGTCGAAACTGGCGATGGCGCCCAGGCGGCCGCGCAGCTGGTAGAACAGATGAGCGCCCTCGCGGCCAACTTTCGCGAGCGAGGAGGCCCAGTACGGCACTACGTAGTCCGCATGATAATGAGTGGCGAGTCCAACGTCCGGATAGACCGTACCCTCGAGCGCCTCACGGGCGATACGGCGGGCGCGCGCGAACCCTTGCGCCGACGGCCTGCGCGACAGGCTGCCATCGCACGTGAAAGTGAACTGGCAGCCGGTCGCCCGCGCAGACCCCTGGTAAACCACTCCGCAGACGGTGTGCGGGAAGGCCGGGTGCCGGACCCGGTTGAGCACAACCTGAGCGACCGCCCGCGCGCCCGCGTCGGTCTGGTTCCCCGCTTCGTAGAAAACCGCCTGGGCAAGGCACTGGAGGGCCGCCGCGTAGGCCGCCGAAGTCCCGTCGCCGGCTGTCAGCCCGAAGGGGCGTGCGGGCTGCGGGAGCGCAATATCGACGGGGCGTGCGTCGTTCAGCGCCTTCGCTTCTTGCGGCGCGATCGGCAGGGTGCCCTGATCGAAGATGACCGAGCCCGGTGAAATCGAACCGAAATCGGTCCCCGCTGCCGCCCGGCCGAGATCGGCGCCGGCCGGCCGCGATTGCGCCGCAACCAGCACCCAGGCGATTATCGCCACGGCGACCACCGCGGACAGCGCAAAGATCGCGGCGCCCGGCCGGCGCAGCAGCAGACCGCTCGACGGCGCCGGCTTGGCCTCGAAGGCTCGGATAAGGTCACGCATTCGCCAGGCCACCGATGACTCCGGATGAGCCCCGCCCCGGTGCCCGGGGCGAGCAGCCGGCAGTTAGCTTGCACTCCTAACGCACGATCGGGCGCTTTCCAATCGGTGTGTACCGGCGGCGCGATGCGAAGACCGTTATGGGACAGGGCGAATTGAATTGCGCGTCCGCACCGCTTCGCGCTTATGCAGCAACCATGCGCGAGCGGCCCGAACCCGAGCAACCTTCCGAGCAGCTTCGCTTCCTCTTCGCGCTGCCTGGGTTCCACCAGGAAGAGCGCGGCGCCGAGGTCGCACTGCTCGCCGTTGCCGAAGAGATTGCCCGCGCCGGCGACGCGGTCACGGTCATCGGGGCGGGACCGCCGCGCACGGGTACTGCCTACGCTTATCGCCAGGTCAGGACGATCAACCGGCGTACCTTCGAGCGATTCCCCCGCATCCCCCCATTTCGCTCGGAGACCGTGTGGGAGGATGCTTCCTTCGCCGCCGGACTGGTCCGGGCCTACAATCCGGCCGACTTCGACATCACGCTGACCTGCAACTTCCCGTTCACGCACTGGTGCCTGCGGCGGGGCGGCGCTACCCGTCCGCGGCATATCTTCGTCACGCAGAACGGCGACTGGCCCGCGGCCAGCGACGCGGCGGAGTTCCGTTTTTTCGACTGCGACGGGCTGGTCTGCATCAATCCCGATTACGAGGAGGCCAATCGCGCACGCTGGACTACCGCGCTCATCCCCAATGGCGTGTATCCCGAGCGTTATCGGGACGCACCACCCGATCGCGCTGCTTTCGGCCTCCCTGAAGACGTCCCGGTGGTCCTAATGGTGAGCGCCTTCATCGACACCAAGCGGGTGCTTGACGGGATGCACGCGGTCGCGGCGCTGCCCGGAACCCACCTGGTCGTGGCCGGCGATGGCCCCCTGCGCGCCGAGGCGGACGCCCTCGGCGCCCGGATCCTGCCGGGCCGCTTCACCCGGATCGCGCTGCCGGCCGCAAGGATGCCCTCGCTGTACCGCTCTTGCGACGCTTTTCTCCATATGTCGCTCTTCGAATCCTTCGGTAACGTCTTCGTCGAGGCCATGGCCTGCGGCCTGCCGGTGGTGGCGCACGACACGCCGAGGGTGCGCTGGATCGTGGGCGACCGGGGCACCCTTTGCGACACTCGCGACCCCGGCGCGACAACCGCGGCACTGGCGCGAGCGATGGAGGTCGGGCGCGGCGCGCCCGATCCCCGGGTCCAGGCTTTCGCGTGGCCGGAGATCGCCGGACGTTATCGCCGCTTCGCGCAGTCGGTCGCCGCGCGGTGATCCTGTCGTTCCTCGCCTGGTCGATCGCCGCCGCCGCGAGCCTGCCGCTGGCCGTGCTCTCGCTCGAAGTCCTCGCGGGGCTTGCGCGGACCGTCCCCGCGCGTTTCGCCGCCTCCGGCTGCACGATCGCCGTGCTGATCCCGGCGCACAACGAGGCCGAGGGCCTTGCCGCGACGCTCGAGGCCCTGAAGCCGGTGGTGCCAGCCGGCACGCGCATTCTCGTAGTGGCCGATAATTGCGACGACGAGACGGCCCAGGTGGCGCGCGAGGCCGGTGTCGAGGTCATCGAGCGCCACGACCTCTCGCGGCGGGGAAAGGGCTACGCGCTAGCCTTTGGCCGCGACCACCTTGCCGCGACCGGTCCGCCCGAGGTCACGGTAATTCTCGACGCCGACTGCCGAATGACTCCCGGGAGCCTCGAGGCGCTCGCCTCGGCCGCGCAGGCGCGGCGGCTACCGGCGCAGGCGATCAATCTGATCGCGGCCGATCTGGCCGCCGATCCTATCGTCCAGATATCGAGCTTCGCGATGCTGGTGAAGAACAGCATCCGCTCACGGGGCATGCAGCGGCTTGGCGGCGCCGCGCTGCTGACCGGCACCGGAATGGCGTTTCCCTGGCCGCTGTTGGCACGGGCGCGCCTCGCCAGCGGGTCGATCGTCGAGGACCTCGCACTCGGTGTCGAAATGACTTGCGCTGGATATCCGCCGTTCCTGGTCGAGACGGCCCGGGTCACCAGCGCTCCGGCTCATCGCGCCGATGCGCTCGAGCAGAAGAAGCGATGGGAGCACGGGTTTCTGGACACGCTGCGACACACCGCGCTGCCAACCCTGGCCCGCGGCGTTGTGCGCAGGTCGCGCGCCGAGTTCGTTCTCGGGCTGCATCTGCTCGTTCCCCCGCTGGCGCTGCTTGGCATGATAGCAGGAGTTTCGCTTCTTGGGCTTCTCGGCCTCGCAGACCTCGGCGCAGGCATGGGACCCGTATTGACGGTTGCAGCGGCGCTGCTGGGCGCGTTGTTGCTGGTTGCAGCATGCTGGTTCGCCGGTGGGCGCGCTTACGTGAGCGGGGGCGCGGCGCTGCGCGCGCCGTTATATGCCTTATGGAAACTACCGATCTACCTCGCTTTCCTGCGCGGTCCGTCGACCCGCTGGACGCGCACGCCGCGGCGGTGATCCGGTCCGCCCCACGCGATAATCCGCCGCCAACGAATTGAGGTAAGCGGTGCGCGCCTTTCGAGTAGACAGGCACGGGAGTCCCCCGGGTGTCGCCCCGAACAATGCCAACCTGTGGTGATCGTCCAGCCTGGCCGGCGCAGCCTGGCGATCGTCCGCGATCGACGGTCGCCGCCATCCGCTAGCCGATGACCCGAGTTCGGTCATATGCGTCGAATACTCTCACGGGCCCTCTGTGCCGTTGGCGATATGGGTGTCGATGAGCTCGGCGAGGGCTTGGGCCAGAACGCGGTCGTTGGCGTCGGTGAAATGGCTGTCGGGCAGATAATTGTTCGGCCGGGTGGGGTCGACGTGTTGACTGCTAGACAGGTACGGGATCCGGTTACGCCTGAGGGTCGCCTCGAGCGATCGAGTCAGCTGGTCTCGATAGCCGAAACTGTCGACGATGTAGATGACCGGCAAGATTCCGTCGGCGCGCGCCTGGCGCGCAAAATCGGCGACGATCGCGTTGGCCACGCGCACAGGCTCGCTGTTGCCAGCAAATCCCGCGGCGCTCAGCACCCCTTCGCGCCACGAGTGGTCCCGCCGCTGCGACCAAGCGCGCCGCGCCAGGCGGACGATCACCGAGTTGTCCAGCACCGTCGCCTTGACCAGCAAAGGGTCGTAGAAGGGATCGGTTCGCGCGAACCGGTCGAGCGCCATTTCCCACGCGGCAGTATCCTCGAGCGTGCGGACGTACTCCGGGAAGCTGTCGTAGGGGGGAGCGATCCGCTGCAGCCGCCCCGTGCTGCCGTCAATCGCGAAGCGATCGGCGGTATAGGGCATGGCAAAGCTCGTGTTCCAGTCCATCGGGGTGGGCGACAGGATCATCGGCAATGTCGAGGACATGATCGCGAGCACCGCCACGCGGCTTTCACGGCGGTCCCTGTCGCGCAGAAACGCCCCATATGACCAGTTGGTGGTCGCGCCGGGTGCGCCCACCGAACGCACGCGATAGCGGGGCGCTACCCCCGGCAGCGCATCGGCCAGGCGCACCGCGTGCGACATGCCGTACATTGTCACCCCAGTGGTCCCGGGCCCCGCAGGCCGCTCGACCGCGATGAGGGGATCGTACCAGCCGGCAAGAGTAATCGGGGCGGTGCGGGCGGGATCCGTCCGTGTCGCGCGCCGCAGCCGGCCTTCCATCGACCGGCCATAGTCGAAATAGAGCGCGAGCGCGCCAGGTTCGGTGTCTCTGGGATCCTCCGGGTAGGCGAACGCCGCGCCCACGGCGACATCGATAACAGCAAGCCATGCCAGCACCCAGGCAAGCGTCGACCAGCCCCGCCGACGAGCGTACGGCGCCCCTGTCGCGGATGCCTCAGAACTGGAAATAGATGAACTGGGCGGGCTCATTGCTCGTTCCCATCAGTGTTAGAAACAGCATTGCTGCCATCGCCAAGCCGACTGCGGCGGCCGGCCATCGGCGATAGAAGCGGGCGTCGCCGCCGCTTCGGTACTGCGCGATTTCCCAGGCGACGAGCAGCAGCACGCCGGCCGCGGCGGAGACCGCGGGCCGGCCCGCCTCGATCGCCATCCCGCCCCCGCCGGTGAGCAGCGTAACGGTGTAAGTCTCGATCTGCTCGAACGACCGGGCGCGGAATAGGAGCCAGCCGTAGAGCGTGAGCACGCCGAAGCCCGCCATCTTGAACACGGCGCCGACAGGACCATCGCGGGCCTGGCCGAACCGGTGCACCAGAACGCGATGCCCGCTGAGGATAGCCCCATGGTAGATGCCCCATAGCACATAGTTCCATGCGGCGCCGTGCCAAAGGCCGCCGAGCATCATCGTGATCATTAGATTGCGGCAAGTGAAGGCCAGGCTGCCGCGGTTTCCGCCCAGCGGCTTGTACAAGTAGTCGCTCAGCCAGGTCGAGAGACTGATATGCCACCGTTGCCAGAACTCGCGCGGCGAACGGGCGAAATAGGGTTGGTCGAAATTGCGCATCAGCTCGACGCCGAAGAGCTTGGCAACCCCACGCGCAATGTCCGAGTAGCCCGAGAAGTCGCAGTAGATCTGGATCGCAAACGCAGCCGTCCCCGTGACAACCGTGCCCCACGATGGATCGGGCAACGCGAACGCTTGGTCGGCGGTCATCGCCATCCCGTCGGCGATAGCGACTTTCTTGAACAAACCGAGCGCGATGAGGAAGAGCCCTCGCCGCGCCTGATCCGCGCTGAGAACACGCGGGCGGGTCATCTGGGGGAGCAGGTTGCGCGCCCTTTCGATCGGCCCGGCGACGAGTTGCGGGAAGAACGACACGAACAGCGCGAAGTCGAAGAACCGGTCCGTCGGCCGGAGTTCGCGCCGGTATATGTCGATGGCGTAGCTCATCGATTGAAAGGTGTAGAACGAGATTCCGACCGGAAGGACAATATCGAGGCGGCTGGCTTCCATCGGAACGCCGATCCCTGCGAGCGCTTCGGCGAGACTTTCGGTGAAGAAGTTGAAGTACTTGAAGAACCCGAGAATGGTCAGCTGAAGCACGATGCTGAGGATCACGGTGGCCTTGCGGCGACGTTCCTCCTCGAGCGCTGCAAGCACCCGGTAGATGGCAGCCGCCGCTGCCAGGAAGGCCGGGATTCCGACGAGGACATACGGCATGAGCGGCGTCAGCAGGGGGCCGGCGGCGGGATCGCCAGCCGCGCGGTTAAGAACCTCCGAAAGGTCCACGCCAAGGAGGAGCAGCGCAGCGCCCGCCAGGAATATCGCTGGGACGTATTTCGCGCGCGCATGGAGGCGGCCGTATTCGAGAACCAGGCCGGTCCAGAAGTCGATCGAAGTCGACAGGATCATCAGGAACAGGAAACGCCAGTCCCACCAACCGTAGAATACGTAGCTGGCAGCGAGCAGCATCCAGTTCTGCCCGCGGAAGGACAGAACGCGATAGAGGCCGTAAACAACGGCAAGGAAAACCAGGAACGTGAGCGAGTTGAAAAGCACCGCGGCTACCGATCCGACTGCTTGAGGCGCTCCACCAGGCGGCCCCCCGCGGAGCTCAGTGCATTCCCCTGGCGCACGTGCGGAGCCGGCCGACTCTCCACCGCGGGGCGGCCGGCACGCAGCTTAGGGTTTGGCGGGTGCGGTAGTTGCGGTCGAGGCGCCGGCCGAGGGCGCGCCGTAGCCCGACTGATAGGTTATCTCGGCCTCGCCGCGGGCAGACTTGAGCAGCTCCCTCAGTCGTTTCTGCGTCTCTTCGCGCCGGTATCCGGTGCCTGCCAGCGGCCTTGCGGCATTGCCGGTTATCGGTACGGCCCGCTCGGCGACGATCTTGGCCACGGTGACCGATGGGCCGGCGGCCATGATCATCGGCTCGCTGGTCCCGATCCTCTGAAACTGGGCGAACATTTGCGGCGTGAGAGTCACGCTGTCGACCGTCGTGCTGCCACGCTGAAATTTGATCCCGGCCCGGTTGAGCACTGCGGCGACCTCGTCCATCGTCTTGGTCGGCTCAAGGGCCTCGATGATGCCCGGCCGCTTCGGTGCCTGGAACACCAGTTGATCGAGCGCGTAAACGGTCCGCCCGCTGAACGCCTGGGGATTGCCGGCGATCATCTTGTCGATATCCTGCGCCGAGGGGTCCTTGATCTCGCGAGCGAGCTTTTCGTTGAGCATCTGGACAAGCAGCGTCTCGCGCAGCTTCTTCTCGCGCAGGATGTACTCAGGCGAAGAGTCGACGCCTTGCTCGCGCGCGGCTTCGGCCAGCAGCAGGCGCTCGACCACACGGTCGAGAGCCGCGTTGCGGGTCGCCTTGTCTCCCTCGGCCGAATTCGCCTGGGGGGGGAGCTCGCCGTTCAGCTCGTCGGTCGTTATTTCCTCGCCGTTCACCACGGCGACGACCTGGCCCTCGGGGGCGCGGTCGCAAGCGGCCAGCCCCGCGAGAATGGCGGCGCCGGCGAGGAGCAGCCCCGATCGACGGATGGTGGCTCCCAGGCGATTGTGACAGGTGTTCATTGGACGGGTCCTTTCGGCATCTCGAGTTGCTCCGCGTGCAACCATTCGCGGGTCAGCTCCTTGCGAAGAGCAGCTGGCGCAAGGCGCCAGGCGATTGTCGGTGGAGGTCGGTCACGAAACTTGTCAGCAACGGCAGGTCGTCCGCGCCGCCGCCGGACAGGGTCGAGACGCGCACGAGGACGCCGTCCGGGATGACCCCTTCGAGGTTCCTCCGCGCGACCACGAGACGCTGCTCGATCCACCGGCGCGGGAATGCGTCGTCGACCCGCGTCCAGTAGAGGACGGTCTCCGTCCGCATTTCGCTGCGGGCAACGAACGTCTGGCTGGGGAGCGGCGCACCCCCTCCAAGTGGCGTATCGACCGGCCGGGTCGGGGTCAGGACGAACCCGCCCGCGGGGTAGCAGATCTCCGGGCGATGGATCTGCAGGACGCCGTCCTGGCGATTGTTGTAGGCGATCAACAGCATTGCCACCTTGCCGTCAGGCCGGGCGTAGGTGCGGGTGATGAGGTTGTCGTACAAGCGATCGGACAGCGCGTCGGGCGGCGGGAGCACCAGCCCGCTGGTCGTATCGAATGCGAAGGCGCCGATGCGCGCCGGGATCATCGCCCCCAGCGCCTTGGTTTCGAGCCGAGGATGGTTGGGCACCGGTTGCCGCGCGATCGCGACCCCCGAACAGGCGGCGAGCCCCAGGCCGATCAGGACCTTGCGGCGGTCAAGCACGGCAGGCTCGATCTCGCCGCTCATGACACCTCGTACCCGGCCGGTTGGCGACGGCGCATGACGCGGCCCAGAACCGCGTCGATCGACGCCATCAGCAGCAACGCAAGAACGAACGTCGTGACGCCCGCAAGGTCGTGCAGAAAGCTTTGGGCCACCCCTTCGCCCGCATAGTAGGTGAGCAAGATCAGGATTAGAACGCGCAGGAAATTCACCGCGATCGCCACCGGCAGGACAAAGGCGAGCAGGATGAGCTGCCGGCGACGCTCATGCTGGTGCATCATGTAGATATAGAACAGCGTCAGCGCGGAGAGCGAGACGATCGAGTTCAGCCCGGAGCAGGCCGCCGCGACGAGGAGTTGGTACTGGCCGATCTGGATCATGACACCCGTTCCGCCGATCGGGAGCCCGGCGAACTGCAGCATGGCGATCGAGCTCTGGGTGATCGCGACCTTGATCGGCAACGTCAGCGTGTAGATGAGCGTCTCGGGCGGAGGGAACGCAAAGAATAGGTAAATCAGCGGAAAGGCGAGCGCGCGCATCACCCGCCAGCCGACAATGGCATACAGCGCGCCGAGGGCGAGCAGGTACATCGCATAGCCTTCCAGCTCGACGATCTGCGTGATGCGCGCCAGGAGGTACACCGGGGCGGCCAAGACGAAGACCAGCAGCGCCGCCCCGGCCGACGGCGGACGCACAAGGTGGCGCACCTCGGGCCACTTGTGAACCAGCAGCCACAGCCCGGTGGCGAGAATGATCGGGCCGTGAGCGCCCGATTCGCTCGACCAAGTGCTCCGGCCGACCAGCACCAGCGTCGGCAAAGCGATCGCGAGAAGGCCCGCGGCGAGCAGGAAGTCGGCCCATCCGAACGCTGCCAGGCGTCCGGCGCGCAACCTAGGCCCCTCTGGCGGACGCGCCGCAACCGGCCGGCGCGGAGCGGGTCCCAAGTCTCTTACCGGGACGTCGGTGCCAGACGTTATCACCGGGTCGACGCCCTGCTCGGCCGGGCCGTTGCGGAAGTCGCAGGTGTCCTCGGAGACGCACGAAGGCCGCCCCCGCGGTGGCCGTCCATCCGCCGGGCCCGGGCAAGGGCGAGACCGCGCCGCGGCATCAAGGCGCGAGCCTCCTGAAATATTCGATCGTCCGGGCCAGGCCGTCCTCGAGCGCAATGGCAGGCTCCCACCCCAGCCATTCGCGGGCCAGCGCGATATCGGGCTGGCGCTGCACCGGATCGTCGGCCGGTAGCGGCATTTCCACCAGCTTGGAGCGCGAGCCGGTCATGCGGATCACGAGCTCGGCCAGCTCGCGGATCGTGAACTCCCGCGGATTGCCGAGGTTCACGGGACCGGGACGGCCTTCCTCGCTCTCCATCAGCGCAAGAAAACCGTCGACCAGGTCGTCGACAAAGCAGAAGCTCCTGGTCTGATTGCCCTGCCCGTAGATCGAGATCGGTTCTTCGCGAAGCGCCTGCATGATGAAGTTTGACACTACGCGGCCGTCCGACGGATGCATCCGCGGGCCGTAAGTGTTGAAGATACGCGCGACCTTGATGTCGAGGCCGCACTGGCGGTGATAATCGAAGAACAGCGTCTCCGCGCAGCGTTTCCCTTCGTCGTAGCAGCTGCGTGGACCGATCGGATTGACGTTGCCCCAGTATTCCTCGCGTTGGGGATGCATATGCGGGTCGCCATAGACCTCGCTGGTCGAGGCCTGGAAGATGCGGACCCCTAGGCGTTTGGCGAGGCCGAGCATGTTGATCGCGCCATGGACCGATGTCTTGGTCGTTTGCACGGGATCGTGCTGATAGTGCACGGGACTGGCCGGGCAGGCCAGATTCCAGATCTCGTCGACCTCGACGTATAGTGGAAAGCACACGTCGTGCCGCATGAACTCGAAGCGGGGATGACCCGCGAGGTGATCGAGGTTGCGCTTGTCGCCGGTGAACAGGTTGTCGACGCAAAGTACCTCGTCGCCCCGCGCAAGGAGACGGTCAATCAGATGCGAACCAAGAAACCCGGCGCCACCGGTAACCAGGGTCCGGCGCCGGCCATACGTCTGACGAGCCATCTAGACCCTCCTTGTCAGAGGGTGGTGAGCACGAGTGAACTAACGTTGTCAACGCTCCCATCCCCTTGATCCGACTGCGTCTCTTTGCGGCACGGCTCGCGCTAAGGCGCGCCGTGGCGTGATGGCAACCGGCCCCCGCCCCGGGGAGCGCTCTGCTGAGCGGGCTCCAACGGTGGCGCCGCTCCCGAAATGGCACGGCTGCGATCGCCCGTGTGGCGTTAGCCTCGTTAGGTCCGTACCTATCTATCTCGAATCGCAGCGACTCGCCGTGTCGTTGCCGACCTTGGGGATCGCAGGTGCCAGCAGCCAAAACAGCAGCCACAGTCGACGTCGACGTCGCGATTATCGGCGCCGGCCCGGCGGGCCTCACGGCCGGTTACCTGTTGACGAAGGCCGGCAAGACCGTCGCGATCATCGAGAAAGATGCGACTTACGTCGGCGGCATCAGCCGGACGGTCGAGCACGAAGGCTACCGCTTCGACATCGGTGGACACCGCTTTTTTTCAAAGAGCCAGCAGGTCGTGGACCTGTGGAACGAGATCCTTCCCGACGACTTCATCCAGCGCCCGCGGATGAGCCGCATCTACTATGAGGGGAAGTTCTACAGCTACCCGCTGCGTGCGTTTGAAGCGCTTCATAACCTTGGAATCATTCGCTCGACCGTATGCATGGCGAGCTTTGTCTGGTCGCAGCTGTTTCCAATCAAGGAGATCAAGAGCTTCGAGGACTGGACCAGCAACCAGTTCGGCAAGAAGCTCTACTCGATCTTTTTCAAGACCTATACCGAGAAGGTGTGGGGCATGCCCTGCAATGAAATGAGTGCCGACTGGGCGGCCCAGCGCATCAAGGGACTTTCCCTGTGGGGCGCGGTCACCGACGGGCTCAAGCGCAGCCTTGGCCTCAACAAGCGCCCGAACGACGGGCAGGAGGTGAAGACCCTGCTTGAGACTTTCCGCTATCCTCGCCTTGGCCCCGGCATGATGTGGGATGCCGCACGCGACAAGATCGTCGCTACCGGCAAGGGGCAGGTCCTCATGGGCCACGGCATGAAGCAGTTGGCCGCCGCTGGTAACGGCTGGCGCCTTACCGCGGATGGTCCCGAGGGCGAAGTCGTGATCAACGCCGCCCACTCGATCAGCAGCGCGCCGATGCGCGAACTGGCCA
>NZ_JBSOQY010000003.1:0-145826 GCF_053819205.1 Tsuneonella sp. HG249 | reverse complement strand
GACGGGTTCTGCACAATCGGCGCAACCGCACTGGCGGACGCCGGCCCCGTTTGGCCCGACGTCGCCGTGGCGGTGTTCTCGATCGATCCGGACAGCGTACTGTTGGCTTCGACCGTGCCGTTCGAATCGAGGTCGGCCTGAGTGAGCGTATAAGTCTCCGCGATCGGCGCGCTCGAAGCGCCGGGCGCAAGCGTTCCTATCGGATATGTATTGCCGGTCAGGGGATCGGTCACGCTGACGTTCGTCAGGGTGGTATTGCCCGTGTTCGTGACGACGATCGTATAGTTGGCGATGTCGCCGGCGACGTCGCCAAGCGTGTTTCCATCACCTCCGGACCAGTTGTTGAACACCTTGGTGATCGCGATGGCGGGGGTCCGAAGGATGGGAGCTGCCGCCGTGTCGGTATCCGTTACGGTGTTCGAACTGCCCTGCTGGGTGGCGACGACCGTGGCGGAATTATCCTTGTCGCCGTCGTTCGTGCCGCCGTTGGTGTTGATGTCTGTCTGGGTCGCCGTCTGCGTCGCGGTGTACTGCCAGACTTCTCCTATATCGAGCACGTCGTCCCCGTCCGCGTCCCCGACGTTGATGGTGACGCTGCCGTTCGCGAAAACTTCCGTCACGGCTGCGCCGTCCGCCAGTGCGTCAGTCACAGTGACGTCGGTCAGCGCGGTCTCGCCGTCGTTGGTGACCGCGATGGTATAGTTCGCAATATCGCCGGCACCGTCGATTACCGCGGTCGATGGAGCGCCGTTGTTGACGGTGTCGCCATCGGTGACGTTTACGAACACCTTGTCGATCGAGACGCTGGGCACCGGATAGTGGTTTCCGATGGGAGCGACCTGGATGGTGGAACCCGCGGTTGCCGTGCCGGGCACGATCACCGTTTCATAAGCTCCGGTTGTCTGAGCATAGGCCGCATTATCCGCTTCGTCGACGAAGTAGGTTGCGCCAGGTAGCACGCCATAGAAGGAATAGTTACCGTTCGCGTCGGTCGCGGTTTCGCGGATGACGGCATCGCCTGCATCCAGCACGCCATTCGTGTTGGTGTCTTCGAACAGGTAGATCGGAATCCCCGCGACGCCTGTCGTATTGCCGATATCGGCGCCGTCCCTCGTTCCGTTGGAGTTAGCATCGTTGAACTTGGTGCCCTGCAGGATCACTGCGCTTTGGAGGTTGAATTCCTCGAAACCGCCCTCCGCATCGAAGTTGCTCGGCACGGTACCGAACTGGGCGTAGACATAAATGTAGTCCGTGGCGAAGTTAGCGTCCGCGAACGTCTCGAGCGGGATGAGAATCTGATAGTCGTCAGTGCCGCTGCCGCTGTTACCGTCGAACAGGTGTACCGTGTTGTCGCCCCCGGCATCGAGGTCGTATTGCAGGTTGAGCGTGCTGAGTTCCGCGATCGTGTCGACTGGCGAGCCGGCAACCGTGTTCGAACCCGTGTAGATTTTCAGCGAGTTGAGGTCGACAAAGGGGCTGGTATTGCCGTTGGATTCGTTGAGGTCGAGGCGGATCTCGATGTACTGCTTCCCGGTCACGGGATCGGTATAGATCGGCAAGCTGCTCAGCTTGATTGCCATTGTCTTGGAATCGCCGATCTGGTTTTCAGCGGTGGGTTCGGAGTCGGTATTGAAGCCCTGCTCGGTCCCGTCGTTATCCTGAATGGCGAGGAACGTGTTGTAGCCCCCGGTGCCTGAGTTACGCGGTGCGGCGACCTTGATGGTCACCCCGTTGACGGTAATTGTGCTTTCATAGCCCGTGGTGGCACCGACCTGATATACCGTCATGATACGCTCCTTGCCCCCGTGGCCCGGCCGCGATGCGTCGAAGACCAGGAATGATTGTCGGGCTTGAGCGATCATCGCCGGCCCTGATGCGGCCCGACACCACGAAACCGGCCCCCTTTCGAAAGGGGGCGCATTCGCAGGCGCGGACGACCCTGTGCCGGAATATCCTTTTGGGCTCACGCGTCGAACGACTCGGCGAGCAAGGCGAACGTTAGCCTTTGGTTAACTATAGTCAACCGGTTAGCGGACTTACGCGTTTCGAAATGGGACAGAAAATGTGATAGGCGGCAAGCGTCAATCGAGGCAGCATTGCAAGCCTCTTTTCGTAACCCTTCACGCTGGACTATGACGCTGCGCGCAGCACCGCTGTTTCGGTGCACGGGGGGTCAGGTTCATGAAGTACAAGTTACTCGCAGGCGCGGCGGCGTTCGGTTCGGCGGTTGCCATCGCGCTGGCAGCGCCCGCCCTGTCGCAAGGCGGCACAACCACTGTCGCGCGCTACACCATGGACGCGGGCACGATGTCCGGAATGGCCGGCATGGGCGCGGGCGGCGGCGGCATCGGCGCTGCGATGAGCATGATGCGCGGCGGAAGCGGCCAGGTGGCGCGTGAGCTCACTCTTCGCCTCGGCTCGAGCCGGGCACCGACCGGGGCGGCGAAGGCCGATCATTTCATGCCGGCGGTAGCGGCCCTCGGGCCCTCCGTTCCCCTGGTGAGCCCCGAGCGTACCACTAGCACGTACACCGAGGGCGCCATCCCGCCGGGCCAGATGCCCAAGGGCCGCCTCCTGCTGTTCTGGGGTTGCGGCGAGCACGCGCCAAAGGGCCAGCCGGTGGTTATCGACTTCGCCAAGATGGCCAAGGGGCAAGTGCCATCGGGCCTGTTCGCCGCTGGCGCAGGCCTGCCGGAGGACTGGCAGATCCTCGCCTCCAACAGCACCACTTACGGCGAATGGCCGAACGGGCGCGACAGCAAGAACGTGACGGCCCGCTCGTCGCTCCTCGGCCCGCACAAGATCGCGAGCACTTATGCACCCGAGATCAACTTCACTCTGGCCGACGACTTCATGGCGCCGTTGCAGGCGCGTGCCGGGAGCCTGCCCAGCGGCGCGTCCCGGCTGGACTGGAACTCGGTAGCCAAGGCAACGGGCTACTACGCCTGGGCGATGGGCGCCAAGGATGCCGGCGGCGGCAATCCGGACATGGTCTGGTGGAGCTCGTCGGGCACCCAGCAGTTCGGCGGGGCGCTGGCAGGCTGGCTCTCGCCCGCGGCGGTCGCCAAGCTGGTCGCGGCGAACACCGTAATGCCCGCTACCCAGACGACATGCACGATCCCGGCCGAGGTCAAGGCGGCCGGCGGGGAGGTCATGATGACGCAGCTGTTCGGCTATGGACCGCAGGCCGACTTCTCCTATCCCCCGCGCCCGGCCAACGCCAAGGCGGCGTGGAAGCCCGAGTGGATCGCGCGGGTGCGTTTTCGCACGAATACATCATTGATGCTCGGCATGCCGGGGATGGGCGCAGCGGATGCCAGCGGCCCGGCAGAGCAAGGCCAGCCGGTGCCTTCGACCAAGCCCAAGTGCAAGGGTCTCAAGGGCGTGGCGATGCGGGCGGCGGGGTTGTGCGAGTAAGCCCGCGCCCGTAAGCGCGCGGGCCATGAGCCTCTATCCCAAGACATCCGCGCTGATGGCGCGTGGCCGCGCGTTTCTTGGCACTGAGTACGCGATCTTATGCGGGGCGATGAGCTGGGTCAGCGAACGCCACCTGGTGAGTGCGATCAGCAATGCCGGCGGATTTGGGGTGATCGCCTGCGGGGCGATGACGCCCGCCCTGCTCGATGCGGAAATCGCCGCGACCAAGGCGATGACCGACAAGCCGTTCGGGGTGAACCTCATCACCATGCACCCGCAGCTATTCGAGCTCATCGAGGTCTGCGCGCGGCACGCGGTCAGGCATGTCGTGCTGGCCGGAGGCATCCCGCCGAAGGGCAGCGTGGAGGCGATCAAGGCGTTCGGCGGCAAGGTGATCGTCTTCGCGCCGACCCTGGCGCTCGCCAAAAAGTTGCTGCGTTCCGGCGGCGATGCGCTGGTGATCGAGGGGATGGAGGCGGGCGGCCATATCGGCCCGGTGTCGACAAGCGTTCTGGCGCAGGAGTTCCTGCCCGAGCTGGCCGGCGAGCACCTCGTATTCGTTGCCGGGGGAATCGGTCGGGGCGAGGCGATCGCCGGCTATCTCGAGATGGGCGCGGTCGGCGTGCAACTCGGCACGCGCTTCGCCTGCGCTACCGAGAGCATCGCCCACCCGAACTTCAAGAAGGCGTTCTTTCGCGCGAATGCCCGCGATGCGGTGGCGAGCGTCCAAGTGGATCCGCGCCTCCCGGTGATCCCGGTCCGCGCGCTCAAGAACAATGGTACCGAGGAGTTTACCGCCAAACAGTTGGAGGTCGCTCGCGCGCTCGATGGGGACGGCATCGAGATGGTCGAGGCGCAGTTGCAGATCGAACATTACTGGGCCGGCGCCTTACGGCGTGCAGTGATCGACGGCGATGTCGAGAACGGCAGTCTGATGGCGGGGCAATCGGTGGGCATGGTGAAGGCAGAAGAGCCGGTCGCCGAAATCATCGCTCAGCTCATGGCGGAAAGCGAAGCGGCGCTTTGTCGGCGCTAAACCGGGCAAAAGACTAGCGTTTGTCGGGCTTTGCGCACTTCATCGAGCAGTCCATCTCATGCAACGTTCATGCCATTGAAAAGAAGCGGCATTATGCTAGTGCACGAGAAGTTAGATCTTGGGGACTTTGGAGTCGCATTGATGGGTATCAGGAAATTTCCGCTTCTGGCGGCCGTGGCGCTTGCTGTCACGCCGTTAACCGGGACCGTCGCGCAGAACGGCATGCCGAGCGTGCCCATCGATATCTGGGCTCTGCGCGATACGATCGCGACGATGGATCTCTCGCCGGATGGCAAGCACCTCCTGATGCTGCGCATGCCCAGCAAGGACGGCGAGTACGTCATGGAGATCTTCAAGACCGACGATCTCAGCAAACCGTGGCGCACGCTCAACGCGAAGCCGATGGAGATGATCAACGCGCGTTTCGTGCACGACAACTACATCTTCGGCAACGCGTGGCAGGTCGTCCGCAAGAAGGTCAATGGGCCCGAGGACGACGTACGCAGCTACAAGTCGTGGGCCTACAACCTCACTACCAACAAGTTCTCCGAAGCGGACGGCAACTTCAATATCGTCGGTCTGCTGCCGAAGGAGAACGACAAGGTTCTCGTCGCCACCTCGACTCCCAACGATGGCGGCATGGGCGTCGATCCGTTCGCGGCATTCCGCCCGCGCTCCTACTACAAGTTCAATCTCAACACCGGTGCGCGCGAGCTCGTCTTGCGCGGCAGCTCCGAGCACCCGACCGCGGTGTTCGATATCGACGGCAACCCGCGCTATACTGAGGGCGTGAAGGACGGTTCGAAGGAGCTGGTCACTTACTACCGCAACCCGGGCGATGGCGCCTGGAAGGAATTCGGGCAGCGCTACGACCTCGACAAGCACGAGAACCTCTATCGCGTGCTGGGCGGATTCCAGGGCCTTGTGGGCTTCAAGCCCGACGATCCGAACATCGGCTACATGGTCGATAACCGCGGCGAGGACAAAGCCGCGCTGTGGGAGTTCGACTTCCGCACCGGCCAGTTCGGGCGCAAGCTTTTTGAGTCTCCGACAGCGGACGTGCTCGGCATCCAGACCAACTCGATGACCTGGGCCGGCGACAACACACTCGCGGCTGCGATCTATCCTGGCGCCAAGATGGAGCGCCACTGGTTCGATCCGGAAGAAAAGGCGCTCTACGACCTGCTCGCCAAATCAATCCCCTACTCGCACGACGTCAACATCAAGTCGCGCTCGCGCGACGGCAAGACGATGATCGTCACCAACACCGGTCCGCGCGATCCCGGATCGTACTGGCTGTTCGTCGACGGCAAGATCGGCAAGCTGGCGAGCAAGAACCCCCTCCTCAAGCCCGAGCAGCTGTCGGACGTCGAGTTCATCAACTACCAGGCGCGCGACGGGCAGAACGTCCCCGCCTACATCACCAAGCCGAAGGGCAAGGGGCCGTTCCCGCTCATCGTGCTTCCGCACGGTGGCCCGCACGTCAACGAAGTGATCGACTACGACGAGTGGGGCCAGCTCCTCGCCAACGCTGGTTACATGGTTCTCCAGCCGCAGTACCGGATGTCGGTGGGTTGGGGCCAGAAGCACTTCGACAGCGCCTATGGCCAGCATGGTCTCGCGATGCAGGACGACAAGGACGACGGGGTTAAGCACCTGGTCTCGAAGGGTCTCGTCGATCCCAACCGCGTCGCCATGTTCGGGTGGTCGTATGGCGGCTACGCGGCGCTGGTCGCCAGCGAGCGCACGCCGCAGCTATACCAGTGTGCGATTGCCGGCGCGGCCGTGTCGGACCCCGAGAAGAGCTACATCATGGGTCGCAGCTCCAACGCGCCCAAGGCGCTCGACGACTGGGCCAAGCGCCGTGGCACGATCGGCATCAACCCGATCAAGGACATCAACAAGACCAACATCCCGGTCCTCATGGTCCATGGCGATTTCGACCGCCGGGTGCAGTACTATCACCTGAAGGACTACCAGACGGCAGCCCAGCAGGCCGGCATCGCCGGGCGCGTGATCGTTGGCGATGGGCCGTCGAGCAGCCAATCGGCCAGCGCGAGCCCGGCAGTTCTCACCTCAACGGGCGGCAGTACGACAACGACGGTGCCGGGCACCAGCGGCGGCTACGTCAAGTTCGTGACGCTGGAAGGTGCCGACCACTTCTATACGACGCTGATGTACGATCATCAGCACAAGCTCTACACCACGATGCTGGACTTCCTGAAGAACGACTGCGGCCCGGGCGGGCTGTAAAGCGCGGTCTTCGGCCGATCAGAAGTGCGCGCGCCCGGGATGCCGGGCGCGCGCCTTTGTTCTTCTGGGCAACTGTCAAGTCAACTCATTGGCTTGGGCTGCCACAGCTCGAGTTTGCGGCCTTCCGGGTCCATGATGTGCGCGAAGTCGCCGTTGGCTTCGCCGAGCATCTCCGCGACGGGCTGCACGCCATTCTCCGCGCAGCGGGCCAGCATGGCTTTCAGGTCGTCGACCATCAGGTTGATCATGAAGCGCTCGGTCGACGGCTCGAAGTATTTCGTTTCCGCGCTAAACGGGCTGAATACCGTTCCGGCGCCCGGATGGGCCGCCGCGGTCTCCGGCAGGAAAACGGTGCCGCCCCATTCCGCGAAGTCGATCCCGAGCACCCGCGCGTACCACTCGCGCATCGCCGCTGTATCGGCCGACTTGAAGAACAGTCCGCCCAGTCCCAGCACTTTCGCCATTGCACGCCCCTTCCTTGTCTCTGCTTCAGATTACCTCGGCCAGCATCCACAGGCCCACTATCACGAACAGCGCCGCCGCGGCGATGCGCACGCCCTTCAGCGACACGCGTTTCACCAGCGCTTCGCCAAGCAACACGGCGGGCACGTTGGCGATCATCATTCCCAGCGTAGTGCCCGCGGCGACCGCCGCGATGGAGGTGTACTGCGCACCGAGGGCGATGGTGGCGATCTGGGTCTTGTCGCCCATCTCGACAAGGAAGAAGGCTACCAGCGTCGTCACGAAGGCGCCCCGCCGGGCGGCCGGTGCCTCCTCGTCGTCGAACTTGTCCGGCACGAGGGTCCACAGGCCCATGGCGATGAAACTGAGCGCCACGGCGACGCGGAACCACTGACCCGCGAAATAGCCGGCGGCCAGGCTGCCGGCCCACGCCGCCAGCGCATGATTGAGGATCGTCGCCAGGAGGATGCCCGCGATTATCGGTAGCGGCCGGCGAAAGCGGGCCGCGAGCACGATCGCCAGCAGCATGGTCTTGTCGCCGATCTCCGCGAACGCGACGAGTGCGGTGGAGGTTAGGAAGGCTTCCATTTGGCGCGGAGCTGTGGCGTGCCGCGCGGGGCAGCGCAACCGATGCTCGCGCCCGGACTTCCGGTCAGCCGAACCAGCGGCGCTTCTTTGCCGGCTGGGGCAGACGTCCGGAAATCGAATAAAGATACTGTCCCAGGACCGCCGCCTGGTTCTTGGTCATCATGTAGCGGAATTCATCGAGCGGCTCGCCGTCCTCGAGATGGTGTTGGCGGGTGCTCTGCACCTTGACCATCACCCGGTCGCCGAGATCCTGATGCGTCCAGCCGACTAACGCGCCGAACATGCTCGCCTGACTTTCCTTGAGCTCCGCCATTGCCCGAACCCTCCCCGCCGGGGAGGATAGGCCTCCCGGCGGCAAAGGAAATAGCGTTATGAGTCCCGTTATGGGCGTTAGGCGAAAGCGTCCTTCTTGACCGTGATCACCTGCGAGTAGGTAAACTCCTTCAGCCCCTCGAGACCGTACTCGGCGCCGAAGCCCGATTGCTTGTGCCCGCCGAACGGCGCGAACGGCGAAAGGTGGAGATACTCGTTGACCCACACGGTGCCGGTCTCGAGTTGCTCGGCGATTTCGACGCCCTTGGCGGGGTCGGCGGTCCACACCGCGCCGGCGAGGCCGTAGTCGGAGTTGTTGGCGCGCTGGATCACTTCCTCAGTGGTCGAGAACTTCATCAGCGGCATGACCGGGCCGAATTGCTCCTCGGCGACGATCCGCGCGTCCTCGGGCGGATTGTCGAGGATCGTGATCGGCACGTAGTAGCCGGAGCCCGAAGGATCCACTTCGCCGCCGACGAGGAACTTGTAGCCCGAATCCTTGGCGTCCTGGATCAGCTCGCACACGCGGTCGAACTGCTTCTTGTTCTGGATCGGGCCCACGCCAGTGCCCTGCTGCGCGCCGTCGCCGACGGTGACGTTCTTCGCGTACTCGGCGATCGTGGCCGAGAGCTCGTCGTAGATGTCCTCGTGGATGTAGATGCGCTTGGCGGCGACGCAGATCTGCCCGGCGTTCGAGAAGCTCGACCAGAATAGCTGCTCGGCGACCTTGGAGACGTCGGCGTCGGGAAGTACGATCGAGGCGTCGTTGCCGCCCAATTCAAGAGTGATCCGCTTAAGGTCCTTGGAGGCGCCTTCCATGATCTTCTTGCCGGTGGCGGTCGAACCGGTGAAAGTGATCTTGTCGATGTCCGGATGTTCGGTGATCATCGGGCCGAGGACGTCCTCGCCAGTGATGATGTTTACCACGCCCGCCGGTACCCCGTCCTTGATCAGCGCGGCGATGCGCAGCGTCGTGAGCGGGGTGAACGGGCTCGGCTTGAGCACAATCGTGCAACCAGAGATGATCGCCGGGACGATCTTCTGGATCGCCATCATCACCGGGAAGTTCCACGGGACGATGCCGCCGACGACGCCGACCGGCACTCGGCGCGTGCGGCTGAGGCGGGTGTCGTCGTCCTGATTGATGACGTCGTCGAGGCTTAGCGTCGCCTGCGCCCCGGCCATTCCGGCAGCGCCGTAGATTTCCATCTGGGCCTGCGCATGCGGCTTGCCCTGCTCGGTCGTCAGCAGGCGGAAGAGCTCATCGGCATTGTCCTTGATCGCCGCGGCGATGCCTTGCGCGACCTTCTGGCGCTCCTCGGCGGGGGTCTTCTTCCAGGTCTTGAACGCCCGGCGCGCGGCGGCGACGGCGCGGTCCAATTCTTCCTTACCGCACGAGGGCACCAGCGCGATGACCTGCTCGTTCGCGGGATTGAGCACTTCCATCGTCGCTTCGGTAGTGACGAGTGCGCCATCGATCAGGCAGGGATAGGTCTCGGGCATCGGGCTCTCCATTGGTCGAATCGAATCGGTTGTGGGCAGCAACCTACCACGCCTCGCTCGGGCGCAAACCGGCAATGCGATGTAGCGGGCGAGCGGCGCGCTACTTGCGCTCGATCGCCTTGTCCGCATTGGCGCGGGCGATCACATATTCGCGGATCGCGCCGATCTGTTCGCGGTTAATGGACTTGGCGAAGCTCACCATGCCGTTGTCCTTGAGCAGCCCGTCGTGGACCACTGCCATCCATGCCTTCTCGTCGGCCAACGTCGCCGAGCGGCGCAAGTCGGGCAGAACCGTCGATCCGACCGCGCCGGGGGCATGGCAGACTGCACAATAGCGCGCATACGACTTGCGTCCGGCTTCGATGACCGCCGGGCTCGCGCGGCTCGGCGGCGGGTCGAGCGGCAGTGCGGCGAGCTCAGGTTTGGCGGGCAGCTTCGCGGCGGCCCCCAGCTTGAAGACCAGCAACCGGCTGACGTTCTGCACCGGAGCCAGGTCGTCGATCAAGGTACCGTCGGCCGTTATGGCGAACGCGCCTCCCCACCCGGCCAGGACGGCGAGATATTGCTCGCCGCCGACCGTATAGGTTACCGGGGGAGCGACCACGCCGGTTTGCGCAGCGAAACTCCACAGTCGCTTGCCGTTTGCCGCGTCGTAGGCGTTGAATTCGCCCTGCTGGGTGCCCTGGAACACGAGCCCCCCGCCGGTCGCGAGCAGGCCGCCGTTCCACGGGCCGGGGTGCTTCACCGTCCAGCGCGGCTTCTGGGCGACCGGGTCCCACGCCACCAGCTTGCCCGAGACCGTCCCGGTTACCTGGCGGCGGATGCCGAGGTCAGGCGGGAGATCGCCCGCGCCGAGATCGAAGCCGACATTGAAGCCGCGCCCTACGTCGGGCTTCCAGTCCGCCTCGGGGGCATAGAGCATCGCTGCCTCGAACGCCGGGATATAGACGAGCTTCTCGCCGGGGTGATACGCCATCGGGTGCCAGTTGTGGCCGCCGAGTGGCCCGGGCATGACGACTGCCGGCTTGCCGGTCGTGTCGATGCGGGTCTCCGGGTTCATGATCGGTCGCCCATCCGGGCTCATCCCGGTCGACCAGTTCAAGGGGATGTAGGGCGCGGCCGAAATGAACTCGCCGGTCGCCCGGTCGATGACGTAGAAATAGCCGTTCTTCGGCGCCTGCATCAGCACCTGCCGGGTCTTGCCGCCGATCTCCAAGTCGGCGAGCACGATGTGCTGGGTGGCGGTGTAATCCCACGTTTCGCCGGGCGTGGTCTGATAGTGCCAGACGTATTCGCCGGTGTCGGGGCGGATGGCGACGATGCTCGACAGATAGAGATTGTCGCCTGCGCCGCGGCCGTCGGGGCCGGGGCTGCGATAGGCGCGGTTCCACGGGGAGCCGTTGCCGACGCCGATGTAAAGCAGATCGAGCTTGGGATCGTAGGCCATCGAATCCCACACGGTGCCGCCGCCGCCGAGCTTCCAGAACTCGCCGCTCCAGGTCTTGGCTGCGGCCTTGAGGTACTCGGGATCGTCGGTGTCGGGCTTGTCGGGGACGGTGTAGAACCGCCACAATTCGTCGCCGTCCTCCGCCTCGTAAGCGGCGATGTAGCCACGCACGCCGAACTCGGCCCCGCCGTTGCCGATCAAGACTTTGCCGTCGATCACCCGCGGCGCGCCGGTGATGGTGTAGCTCTGTTCCTGGTCGACCGTGACCTTTTCCCAGTCGACCTTGCCGGTCTCGCGGTCGAGCGCCACCAGCCGCCCGTCGAGCGTGCCGAGGTAAAGCTTGTCGCCCCACGCCGCCAGCCCGCGGTTGACGACGTCGCAGCACGCCTTGACCCCCGTCTCACCCGGCACCTTGGGGTCGTATTCCCACAGTTTCTCGCCGGTAGCCGCGTCGAAGGCCTTCACCTTGCTCCACGCGGTTGTGAGGTAGAGCTGGCCGTCCATCACCAGCGGGGTGGCTTCCTGGCCGCGCGCGGTGTCCATGTCGGCGAACCAGGCTAGGCCCAGCTTTCCAACCGTCTTGCGGTTCACCTGATCGAGCGGCGAGAAGCGCTGCTCCGAATAAGTTCGCCCGTGAGTGATCCAGTTGGCGGTGTCGGCCTCGGCGTTGAGCAAGCGAACCGAGTCGATCCCACCCTCGGGAGCGGTTTCGCCGCTCTTCGACATGTCGCAGCCCGCCAGCGCGAGCGCGGCGACTACCGCCAGACCAATCCGCATTGCCTCTCCTCCCGGTCCGCTTTGGCGCGGTTCCGCACATATGTTGCGCTTGCCGGTTCTCATTTGCAACCGAGCGCAATCGAAGGCTAGGACGGCGGCGACGGGACAAGAGGAAGCAGCCGAATGTGCGATGAAGCCGATCTCGACGAGTTTGCCGCAAAAGGCCTCAGCCGCCGCGATTTCGCCGCGACGGGCGCGCTCGCCGGCCTGGCAGCCTGCACCTCTATGGAAACCGGGACGCCCTCATTGACCGAGACGATGGTGTCAATCCCCACACCCGACGGCACGATGGACGCGTTCTTCGTTCATCCCGCCAAGCCCGCCCCGGCGGTGATCCTGTGGCCCGACATCGCGGGCCTGCGCGAAGCCAAGAAGGCGATGGCGCGGCGGCTAGCGGGCAGCGGCTACGCGGTGCTCGTGGCCAATCCCTACTACCGCGATATGGCCGCACCCCAGTTCGCCGACTTCGCCGACTTCCAGGCGCAGAAAGGGTTCGAGAAGGTCGGGCCGTGGCGCACGGAAGCGACTGCGCCGGCAGCGATCAACCGCGACGCGAAAGCGCTGGTTGCGTGGCTCGATGGCCAGCGCGCCGTCAACCGCAACAAGGGCATCGGCAACCAGGGTTACTGCATGGGCGGGGCCTACACCATCTACTCGGCGGCCGCCGTGCCGGCACGGGTCAAGGCGGCGGCGAGCTTCCACGGGGGCGGCCTCGTGACCGATAAGCCGGATAGCCCGCATCTCATGCTCCAGCCCGGTCACCACTACCTTATCGCGATTGCGCAGAACGACGACGCCAAACAGCCGGAGGCCAAGACGATCCTGCGCGCAGCCGCCGACAAGCTCGGCGCGGATGCCGAGATCGAGGTATACCCCGCCGACCACGGCTGGTGCGTGCCCGACAGCCCGGTTTACAACCAGGTCCAGGCCGAGCGGGCGTGGGAACGGCTGCTGGCGCTCTACGCCAAGCTCTAGAAGTCCTCAGTGTCGATCGAAGCCTGCATCGCGGGCGAATAGCGCGGCCCGCTAACCGTCGCCTGATTGATCAGTGCGCCGGCCTCATCGAGCACAACCTGCGGGATATCGAGCGATAGCGTGGCGAAGTTCTCCTCGAGGTGCGCGAGACTGGTCGTGCCAGGGATGACGTGGACGTGCGGGCCCTGCGCCAGCAGCCAGGCCAGCGCGAGCTGGGCCGGGGCGGCGCCGGCGGTCGCGGCCAGCGCTTCGAAGCGGGCGATGAGCGCATGGTTGGCGGGCCAGTGCTCCGGTCGGAAACGCGGCATGCCAGCGCGAATGTCTCGCTCCCCGAATTGCGGCCTCTTGCCGAGATCGCCCCCGAAGGCCCCGCGCCCGACCGGCGAGAACGCGACGAAGGCGATGCCGAGCTCGCGGGTGGCCTCCAGCACCGCGATTTCCGGCTGGCGCGTCCACAGCGAATATTCGGTCTGCACCGCCGCCATCGGATGCACGGCGTGGGCCTCGCGGATATGGGCCGCACTCCATTCTGAGACGCCGTAGCTGCCGATCTTTCCCGCCTCGATGGCCCGCGCGAGCGCGCAAACCGTGTCGGCAATCGGCACCTTGGGATCGAAGCGGTGCATGTAAAACAGGTCGATGCGATCGGTCCGCAAGCGGCCCAGACTCTCATCGATCGAGCGCGTCATCGCTTCCGGGGAGCAATTGATCGCGCGCCTCTCGCCCTCGACCACGATGCCAGTCTTGCTGGCCAGCAGGAAGTTGGCGCGCCGCCCGGACAACGCCTCGCCGATCAGGCTCTCGTTGCGTCCGAGGCCGTAGATATTCGAGGTGTCGAAATGGTCGTAGCCAAGTTCCAGCGCCCGCTCGAGAAGCCGCACTTTGTCGGCGTGGTGCGGGGGATCTCCATAGGCCCAGGATAAATTCATGCAGCCGAGGCCGACGGGCGCGACCGTGCGGCCAGCAAGTGTCCGTTTGTCCATCGTGCCGCCCTAGCGGTGGCTCGGATACTTTAGAAGTTGCCGCGCACCGAGAGCGTGAAGGTAGGCCCGATCAGCCTGTCGCGGCTTTCGATCGACGAGATCGGGCTCGCCCCGCGCAGGCCGGTGTAGATGATCCGCTCCCGCCGCGAACGCGCATTGAGCAGATTACCGGCGTCGGCGCGAACGGTGAGGCCGAACAGGTTCTTGTGCTCGACGAAGAGGCTCGCCCACCAAGGGCCCTCCCATACTCGATCGACTTCGTTGCTGCGATATCTCGGCTTTACGTAATTGTGGTTGGCCTCGGCGCCCCACGCCCAATCGGTATTGGGAACGTCGTGGCGCAAAGTGCCGAAAACCTGCCGGGTAGTGAATCCGCGCCATTGCCGTGTTTCGCCCGTAAAGGGATCGCGCAGGCGCGATGTCTGGAACACGAAGCCACCATCGAATTTCAAGCCTTTCAGCCCGATCGGATCGAAGTTGATCGTGCTGTTCGAAACGATCGCGGCAGCCCAGGATTTGGGGATGTTGCCGATCGCCTCCCCACCGCCGGGGACCGGGATAATGTCGACAAAGTCCGAGACGTCGCGATAGATAAAGCGAAATTGCTGCGAGCCCCAGGGCCCGAGCTTCTTGTTGATCTCGCCCTCGTAGCTCCAGTCCTGCTGCGGCCGCAGGTCGGTGTTGCCCGAGTTGACGGTGTTGTCGTTGAGGTTCGCGCGGGCGAGGAAATCGTAGAACGACAGCTGCAGCACCCGGCGGCGGATTTTCAGCGAGGCGTCGAAGGTGTCGCTCGGCTTCCACGCCAGCGACAGCGTGCCCTTGGGTCGAAAGAAGCTGCGCGTCAGCCCGTTGGCGCCGGTCTGGGTGATCGTCGAATGCTCGGCGCCGCCGATGATCTGGAATGACAGCGTCCGGGTGAGCGGGCGCCCGAAGCTCAGTAGCGCTTCGTACCGGTCTTCGCTGACCGCTCCGGTACCCTCGGGGTAGGGGGAGTAGGAGAAATCGTCGCCCGCGCCCAGAGTGCCGAGGCTGGCGACGTTGTCGAGCGAGTTGAACGCCGCTTCGCCCGATAGCTGCCAATCGCCGCCTAACATCTTCCAGCTGTATTCGCCGCGCGCGATCGCTTCGCCGAGGCCGCCCACTTGCAAGTAGCCGTCGCCGATCGAAGGGGTGGCGTCGGCATAGTCGGTTATGACCTCCTCGAGATACGGTTCGTGATTGAATCGGCGCAGGCCGATCGCCTTCAGGCGGCCCGGCCCGAGCCCGAATTCGTAGTCGCCGCCGACCTCGTAGTTCCAGGTGTCGCTGCGCTGGCGCACGGTGCGCACCTGGTCCGCCAAGCCGGGCGATACGCGCAGTCCGCGCTCGTCGTAAGGGTTGTAGCCCCGCTGATAGTGGGCGTTGAGGTGCGCGAGGCTGCCGCCGGTTCCGTTCCAGGTCAGCTTTCCCGACAGCTTGGGCGCGTCGTAGTTGCTGGTCCAGACGTCGCTGCGGGTCTGGGTCCGCATGCCGGCCCCGTCGAAGATCAATGTCTGCCCGCCCGCCGCGCTGCGGCCGGCCTGGTTGTTGTCGAGTCCCACTTCGTATTCGAGCGCGCCGGTGACGCCGCTGATTGAAACCGCGCCCCGAGTGTAGAGCGGGTCGGCGTAGTGGGCTCGCATTTCGCCCGTCCAGCTGAACTGGCCGGTCATGCCAGTAGCCTTGTACACCACATTGGCCACCTGGCCCGACAACCCCGGAATATCGAGTGTCGCACCATCGACGATTTCGATCCGGGTGACATTGCCCGCCGGGATGCGCGAAAGCTGCGTGCGCAAGTCGTCGGACTTGGTGGATGGGCGCTGGCCGTTGAACAATACGTTGCCGGTCGCTTGGCCCAGTCCGCGAAGGTTCTCGCTATCGCGGATCTGGAAGCCTGGAATCTGCGGGAACATGTCTGCCGCGGTCTTGGGCGCGTAGCGGGTGAAATCGGCCGCCGTATAGACCTTGCTCCCCTCCGTAGCGGCCTCGGGCGGGACCACTTCGGTGGGCGTAGGGGGTGGTGCGTCGCCGGTTACCGCATCCTGCGCCCACACGGGTGTAGCAAGTGCAGTAGTTGCCAGCAGCGACAATGCGGCGGTGAATCTCATCCAATCGGTCCCTCAACCCAGTGCAAAGGCCTGTAGTTGAGAGATTTCTCTTGGCGCGCGCGCCTCGACGAGCGGCGTCCGACGGTCGATGAAAGCGTTCGTCGAAAAGATCGCCGTCCTACACGGGCGTGGTCTTCTTCATTCTGCCGATGGCAGCCGCTTTACTTACAATGTTGGTATGCTGGCTGCCCGGCGGGAAGCACACTACGCGCTGATTTCGCGTCGCTTGGAGGGACACACTGCAACTGCCATTCGGGTGCAACTCGCTGAGGGCGGGGAGGCAGCGGGATGCGTTCCTTAAACGGGCAGGGAAGGTTCCGCCGAACGCCCCGGTCATCACCGGTTTCGCTTGCCCGCAGTTGCGCCGCCGTTACGATATCGCCGAGCAACAGGAGGTGGGGAAATGGGAATGTCGTTGACGCTGGCGCTCGCGGTAGCGGTGCTGGTCATTTTCTTGCTCATGGGCGTGCGCGTCGTGCGGCAGGGCTACGTCTACACCATCGAGCGCTTCGGCAAGTACACCAAGGCAGCCGATCCCGGTCTCCACATCATCACGCCCTTCGTCGATCGCGTCGGCCAGAAGGTTAACATGATGGAGCAGGTGCTCGACATCCCGGGGCAGGAGATCATTACCGCTGACAACGCGATGGTGGGGGTCGACGCGGTGGTGTTCTTCCAGGTGCTTGACGCCGGAAAGGCGGCCTACGAGGTGCACAATCTCTACCAGGCGATAAACGCTATCACGACGACCAACCTCCGCACCGTGATGGGCTCGATGGACCTCGACGAGACGCTGTCGAAGCGCGACGAGATCAACGCCCGCCTGCTCGGCGTGGTGGATCACGCGACCTCGCCGTGGGGCCTCAAGATCACGCGGGTCGAGATCAAGGACATTCGCCCGCCGGTCGACATTTCCGAAGCGATGGCGCGGCAGATGAAGGCCGAGCGGTTGAAGCGCGCCGAGATTTTGGAGGCCGAAGGCGAACGCGCCAGCCGCATCCTGCGCGCCGAGGGGGAGAAGCAGTCTGCCATCCTCTCCGCCGAGGGCAAGAAGGAAGCTGCCTTCCGTGATGCCGAGGCGCGTGAGCGCGCCGCGCAGGCGGAGGCGGAGGCCACTCGCGTGGTTTCGGATGCGATCGCACAAAGCGGCAACCAGGCGATCAACTACTTCATCGCCCAGGAATACACCAAGGCAGTCGGGAAGTTCGCAACCAGCCCGAATGCCAAGACCATTCTCTTCCCCGTGGAGGCGACCCAGCTGATCGGCTCGTTGGGCGGGATCGGCGAACTGATCCGCGAGGTGGCTAGTTCCGGCACCGGGTCCGTCTCCCCGCCCGAGCCAGCCGGCGTCGCCCTGCCGCCCCAGGGTCAGCGTCCGAGCGTGCCTCGCGCCGGAGGTGAACAAGCCTGATGGAAGGCCCGTTCGACATCGAAGCCTACTGGGCGTGGGCCGCGCTGGGGCTCACGCTCGCAGGGCTCGAGATGCTCGTTCCCGGGGTTTACCTGTTCTGGCTTGCGCTGGCCGCGTTGGCGACCGCGGTGTTGACGTTTGCGGTCGACCCCGGGGTGCCGTTGCAGATCGTCAACTTCATCTTCCTGTCGCTCATCTTCGTGTTCGCGGCTCGGCGGATCCTCCGCGATCAGCCGATCGTCAGCGCCGATCCCCTGCTCAACAACCGGATGGCGCGCCTGGTGGGCCAGAGCGGCACCGTCGCGGCCCCGATCGAGCATGGCGAGGGGAGGGTGCGCCACGGCGATAGCGAGTGGCCCGCGCGCGGCCCCGAACTGGCCTCCGGCGAGCGGGTTCGCATTATCGGCTTCGACGGCGGGACCTTGATCGTCGAGCCGCTCACCCTGCTGAAGGACGAAGGAACGCTACCGCCGGCCGAAGGCTAGCCGACCAGCTTCTCGTTGAACCGCCCGTGCTTGCGGTAACGGGTCATCCACCGGTCGAGGAACAGGCCCAGCGGCCGCGGGGTGACCCCCAGCTCCTTCATGCCGGGCAGCTTTCCTGAGGGGTGGTTGCCTGCCTTGAGCAGGGTCCACTGGTCGGTGTTCAGAGGGGTTCCCGGCAAGGCCGCGAACAGCGCCGAAAGCGGGTCCGGCACGTCGATGAAGGCGCGCTTGCGGTTCTGTGCCGCCGCGATGCGCTCGTTGAGTTCGCGCATCGTGATCGCCTCGGGCCCGGCAATTTCGTAGGTCTTGCCGCCATGCGTCGCCGGGTCCGCCGCCGCATTGACGATCGCGCAAGCCGCATCGTCGACCGACAGCGGCTGGATCTGCGCCCCCGGTCCGAACACCGGCAACACGGGAAGCGCCGCGATCAGGCGGGCGAACATCTGCACGAAGTTGTCGTCCTCGCCGAACAGGACCGATGGGCGGATGATCGTCGCCTTGGGAAACGCGGCGAGCACCTCGCGCTCGCTACCGGCCTTCGCTTGCGAGTAATCGACGGGCGAATCGATATCGGCTCCGATCGCGCTAACCTGCACGAACGCTTCGCAACCGCGCGCCGTCGCCGCGCGTGCCAGGTTCCCGGCGCTGTCGCAAATCGTCCGGTGCACGTCCCCCTCGAAGGTGCCGACGAGGTTGATCACTGCGTGCGCCCCAGCCACCGCAGCAGCAGCGCTCGCTTCCCGCGTCGCATCGCACCGCGAAAACTGGAGCTGGCCCAACTGCGCCAGCGGCTTCAGCCGCCACGCCTTCTCGGGGTTACGGCTGGCAATCCGCACCCGCGCGCCGCGCGACAACAGTGCCTGGGCGACATGATCGCCGAGAAAGCCGCTGCCGCCGACCACGACGACCAGCTTGCCCGTCAGTGATTGCTTGTTTGCCATCGAACTCCTGCCGAACTGCGCCGCCGCCCTGCCGTAAACGACCGCGCGCCGCAACCGGGTAACGAACTCGCGTTGACAAGGCGGCCCCCCCTTCGTATCGGCGCGCGCCTACCCGCGGCCCGGACCCAACGCCCGAGCCGCTCCGGTGCCCAGATGGCGGAATTGGTAGACGCACCAGCTTCAGGTGCTGGCGCTCGCAAGGGCGTGGAGGTTCGAGTCCTCTTCTGGGCACCATTTGTTCTTCCGCCACGGTTCGCCGACGGTCGACAAACCCACTGTTTTCCTGTAGGAATTTCTCCAGTTTGATCGCTGGCGTTCGCGATCGTCCATTTTCGAACTTGGGGGCCTCGGGGGCCTTTTTTGCCCGAGGCCCCACCCGAAAAGGGCTCAAAAAGCGCCGGCCCTGGAGAAAAGGCCCCCACGGTGCTCACCGACCTTCAACTCAAGCAGGCGACCCCGCGCGACAAGGACTTCAAACTGTCCGATAGCGGCGGGTTGTACATCCTAATCCGCACCAGCGGCGCCAAGCTGTGGCGCATGAAATATCGCCAGGACGGGCGCGAAAAGAAGCTCACCTTCGGCCGCTATCCCGAGGTCGGACTGCGCGAGGCCCGCCTCAAGCGCGACGAGGCGCGGGTGGAGATTGGCCGCGGCGGCGACCCGGCCCGGCGCAAGCGCGAGGAGAAGATCGCGGCGCTGATCCGCACCGGCGATACGTTCGAATCGGTGTGTCATGAGTTCATTGCCAAGCGCGAGGCCGAGGGCCTCGCGATGGCGACGCTGGTCAAGATGAACTGGCTGGCAGCGGTCCTCAACAGGTCGATCGGCCGGCGGCCGATCGCCGAGATCACGCCGCACGAGATGCTCAGCGTGCTCAAGAAACATGAGGGCGAGGGCAACTACGAGAAGTCCCGGCGCTTGCGCAGCTTTGGCTCAAGGGTGTTCCGCTACGGGGTTGCGACTCTGCGCTGCGAGCATGATCCGTGTTCGCCGCTCCGGGGCGCGCTGATCTCACCCAAGGCCAAGCACTACGCGGCGATCACCGATCCGGACGCGCTTGGCGGACTGCTTCGCGCGATCGACAATTATGAGGGTAACTACACGACCAAGTTCGCGCTGCAGATGTCACCCCACGTGTTCGTGCGGCCAGGCGAACTGCGGCACGCCGAGTGGGACGAGTTCGACATTGCCGCCAAGGTATGGCGAATACCGGCTGGCAAGATGAAGTCGCGCCGGCCGCATGCCGTGCCGCTCTCAAAGCAGGTGCTCGCGCTCCTCGAGCAGATCCGGGCGCTCTACGACGGCTCGCGCTACGTCTTCCGTTCGTTGCATGCTCGGAATCGTCCGATGAGCGAGAACACTGTCAATGCGGCTCTGAGACGCATGGGGTATTCAGGCGACGAGATGACAGCGCACGGGCTGCGGGCGACGGCATCCACCCTCTTAAATGAGTCCGGACTGTGGAGCCACGATGCCATCGAGCGGGCGCTTGCTCATCAGGATCACAACGCGGTGCGGGGCATTTATCACCGCGGTCAGCACTGGGATGAACGGGTGCGCATGGCGCAGTGGTGGAGCGATTATCTCGACGATCTCAAGAGTTCGCTGGCGATGGCCCAAGAGGTACCGGCATGATCGACAACGACCTTGAACTGGGGCCAGATCCCCGCCCTGAGATCGCCGCCTTGCTCGAAGCCAACCCCAATGCCAGTGCCCGCTATGCCGTGGCCGAGTTGGAAGCGGGGCGTCTTGACTGGCTAGCCGAACATATCCGGCTCTGCGAGTTCCATATCGACAAAGCAGTTGCTCGAAAGCTTCTTGAGCTGCTGGACGGCTCGCATCGAGAGTTTCGGCTGAAAATGGCGCCCAGGAAGAACCGGGGATCCCGTTTCGTGCCCCGTATTGTCCTGGAGCTGCGCGCGCGCCAAATGGCATTCGAAGTCGCCTTGGAAGGGGGGTTCGATAAGCGGACCCAACTTAAGCGCGCCTGCCACGAAGTGGGGCTAAGGCAAAAACCGCCGTTAGGATGGCTGGCAGTGCGCCGGGCTGTGCGCCCGTACCGAAGTTTAGCGATGGCCACGCTTGGAAGGGGCGCTTTGCCGCAGCTCCATCCACACGAACAGGACATTGTGGAGGACGCTCCGTGAGGTCGCCAAATCCTTTTGCAGGGCAATACATTGGCGCGCAATTAGTCGCCCCGTTCCACCAACGTTCGGGATGTCTCGCCATGGAAAACTCACCACTCGCTTACTCGGTCAAGGAAGCAATTCGCATTAGCTCGATCAAGAAGAGCTCACTGTACGCGGCCATCAAGGACGGACGGCTGAAGATCTCGAAGGTCGGCAGACGTACCTTAATTCATGCAGAGTCGCTCAGAGCACTGATTGGCCAGGGCTAACGCCGCAGTCTCATCCTGATAGCCCGAAAACCTATCCGAGTGTGCTCGACAATCGGGCGCGGCCGCCCGTGTGCCTCTTCCAGGGATTTTCTCCATGCAATCAAAACTTGCGACAGATAGGATTTTTCCAAGCGAGCCCAACGCACGCGGTAAAAACAACCCGCGGCCGGGCATAGGTTCCAGTGCTCGCCTCTCAGGGCGAGCCCCGAACCCTACTCCCCGACGTAGGCAGACCGAGGAAATCGATCTCCTGACCGCTCGAGATGTTAGAGCTGCGCTTGTTCACAGCATCCACTTAGGTCTGCCGCCTAATCGGCACATGACCCTAAACCTGGCTGAAGCGGGTGCCGCCGACCCCATCGCGGCCATCGGACGGTTCTTGAAACTTCTGCGAGACGCGGCGCGCCGTCATGGGCAGGCGATTGCTTTCGTCTGGGTGCGCGAAACAGGTCCCGAAGTCGGCGACCACGTCCATGTGCTCTTGCATTTGCCAGATCGTCCCGGCTGGTTTGCCCGGCGCAAACCAAGATGGCTGAAACGTTGCGGACTCAGCCCCGTGGCGGGCAGTTCGCGTACTCGCGTCGTCAGGGGGTCCACCTTGGACGAAATGGGAGATCTAGCGCACGCTCAGCTATATGCTGCCAATCTGGGCACCCTCGAACGATACGTGATGAAGCACTGCTCTCGCGCGGTGCAAGAAGCCTTCGGGATTACTCGGCGTGGGCCCTGCACCGTACTTGGCAAGCGGGTTTCGATCTCGCAGAACCTTCACCGGAAGGCTCGCTCCAACTGCCTGATGTGCCAGAAAGATGGATGGACTGGCGGTCGCGGTTGTCAGCGCAGCACGGCGTTAGCGCTATGAGGCCGTACGCCAATGCGAATGGAAGTGAGCGAAGGGTGGGGCTGAGGCTCTTCTCGGGCGCATCACTTATCACCGTCTTGCAGGATCGATACCAGTGGGCGGTCCAGACCTATCTCGAAGGGTGCGGAGACTGGCATTACACCCAATTGATCGACGAGGTTGTGAGGCGTGCCAGTTTCCAGCCCTTGGAGCTCGATTCAATGACGGACCCCCGTCCGATGGGAGTGGGTCGACAATCTAGGTTCGCCGTTCAATTCCGCGGCGACCCGTTTCTATGGTTCTTGTCGCCTATTCCCTTGGAAGTAACGCTTCCTGTGGAGACTGCCGATGGTCAAATTCGACTGGCACCGGGTTCTGCCCGTACGAACCCTCTCGGTGATATCTCAGGGGGAGAGCTTCATCTGGCTTGCAGCCATGATGAGCTGCCAGGACAGCTATCGATCATTCAGAGCACAATCCTCTTCCAACGACAGGCCATTTGGACCTCAGAGCAGGCATTGGAATTGCACCTCCAGGCTCTCGCGTGTCCGCCCGAATGGAACATGACGAGGGTCGGTCCGTCTGAACCTCGCTCGGGCTGAGTTCTGGTCGGTAGAAGTCCGAGGTTTGCCGTTGACCCCCTCGTATGCCCATCGAGCAGGGGGGTCTCAGAAACCAACCATCGAGCCCACGTTCCCGGCTGCCCCCCACGGGGGGAAACAGCTTTTCGATTAGCCGGTGATTAGCGGATAATCGCCTGACTTCTTCGGCGGGCAGCTTGTTTCTTTCGCGCACGAACGCCGGCGACTGTCCGCGGATGCGTTCTGCCATCTACGCCATGAATCAATGCAAATCGAAACAGAGCGGCAAAGACGCTAATCAGCAATCAGGTCGCAGTACCCCTCCCATGCCTGCTTGAACCCCTCAACGCCAGCAGCTGAGAATGTGCGCCGCTGTTGCCCGGCGCGTTTCCTTATTGAACCAATTCGCTGACTGGGGCCCCGTTCAGATGGGGGGCTTGATGGGGACTCTGACCCCGTTCACCCCCCCTTGTCCCCCCTAAACCCAAACCCCATCGCAGATCGAAAGACCGGTAGGGAAGAGCTCTAAGCGCCGAGCACGCTCCGCCGCAATTGAGTCCCAAGCGAAGGAGCAACGAGATGCCCCGGTTGAAGCAGGGCCATCACAAATCGCCAAGTGTAGTAGCCAACCGGCGCTAGTCCCGCAAACAGCAGCATGGTGAACTCGAGCTCGGTACGATCGGGGCGGCGCATTTCGCGACCTTGCCCAATGATCGCGCAGTAGGAAAGTTGCGGCTGTTCGTTGCATGGAACCTGAGCTTTGGACTCCTGTTGAGTCCCGCTATGGCTCGCATCACCAACGAGGCGCGAAAGGCGGCGAACCGCAAGTCGGCGATCGCTCCCGCGCTCGCTGAGGCGGAGCATTTCCATGTCTGCGCTGAGTGCGGCGAGCTGGTCGATCGCCGGAACCTGGGCGACGTCATCCACCACGAGACACCTGGCCACGATGCGCGGCCGTGTGAACCCGCGCCTGCCGTCCTGCGGTTCGTCCCACCGATGCTGCCCAGCCTCGTCGACCAGCCGCCGGAGGGCGACGAATGGATTCACGAGATCAAGTATGACGGCTACCGAACCCAGATCCACGTGAGCGGGGGCCGCGTCCGCGCCTACACCCGCAACGCCCACGACTGGACCGAGCGCTACGGCCCCGTGGTTCGCGCCGTTGGCGAGCTTCGATGTTCGAGCGCTATCCTGGATGGCGAAGTGATCGTTCAAGACGACCAAGGCCGTTCGGACTTTCACGCGCTTACGGGGGCCATTCACCGAACACCGGCGCGGCTGGTGTTTGTCGCGTGGGACCTGTTGCACGTGAATGGAGAGAATTTGCAGGAGAGGCCCCTCATGGCGCGGAGAGAGGCGCTGGAAACCCTGCTCGGTTCGAACAGTCCAGAGTGCCCACTCCAATTCAGTGCGGACCTGACGGGCAGCGGGGCGGACTTTCTGGCTGCGGTCGATGCGATAGGATTGGAAGGCATCGTCTCGAAGAAGCGAAGGAGCCGCTACACATCGGGGCGCACCAAAGCTTGGCTGAAGACCAAGAATTTTGAAGAAGGTGACTTCCTCCTTGTCGGGGTGGAGCGGGAGAAGGGTCGTCCGGCGATGGCACTGCTCGCCAAAGAGGACCACGGCGAGCTAACGTATGCGGGCGGAGCTGCCGTTACGTTGAAAGAGGCGGAGCGCGATCGCTTCTGGCGGTCGGTGGAGGACTTGGCGACGGAAGCCCCAGCGGTAAAGATCGATCGAAAGGCGGCCTGGGTGCAGCCCCGTCTACGGGTGCGGGCCCGATACCTAAGGAGCGAAGAAAGACTCCGGCACTCGACCCTGACCGGGCTGCTTTGATCCTGGCCACGAGTTATGTTTGCATCCGGGAGCGGATGCGATACGCAACCGCAGATTCATTTGGCGACAACCATTAAAGTTGACTGTTTTTGCTGACTTATCGCCTAGAGATCTGGTCGGCCGCACAGGGGTCGCGGCCTCCAATGGGGGGTAATCTATGCACTATCGTTCGCTCGCGGCTCTTGCCGCGCTTATTGCTGGCGCGCCGCTTTCGGCGCAGTCGATCACTAGCAGCGGAACAATCTATCCGCCCGCTTCTGCCGCGCCGGAAGCTCAGTCGGCGACTACCTCAACTGTAGCCATGATCGCGCCTTCGAATGCGGTCCTGCGGGCCGGGGCGCCTATTGCTCTGCGGATGCTCGAGGAGGTCACAACCAAAGAGAAGAAGGCCCGTGTGGGTCAGCGCTTCCGGATGGAAGTGGCCTCGCCGGTCGAATACAACGGCATGGTTGTTATCCCTGCCGGGTCGCCTGCCGAGGGCGAGATCACCAGCGTGAGAAACAAGGGCATGTGGGGCAAGTCCGGGCACCTGGGCGCGCGGGCGCTGTGGGCTCGCGTCAATGGCCGCCAGATCCGCCTCGCCGGAACGTTCGACGACAAGGGCGTGACCGGCACCGCAGCCGTGGTGGGTGCGATCGCGTTCGTGCCGATCGCCGGGTTCTTCGTCACCGGCACAAGCGCGGTCCTGCCGAATGGCGGACAGGTCAGTGCTTTCCTCGACGAGGACCTGGAGCTTGCGGTCCAGGCGAGCGACAAGCCCGCGCCCCTATCCGTTGAGGCGTCAGCACCCATGCCTGTCGCAATGGCAGCGCCCGCGGGCGAGTGAGCGCGGAAGCTTAGAGTCAGCCCTCGCTGCCATTGGGCAGCGGGGGCTTTCTTGTACGCGATCAATCTGTTGGGTAGCGTGGACACATGAGACACAGAGTCGCAATTCTGGCAGCACTTTGCGCGATCCCTGCGACGCTGCAGGCGCAGACGATCGCTGGCCAAGCCAAGGGCATCGATGGCGATAGCTTGACGGTTAGCGGCATTGAAGTCCGCCTGTTCGGTATCGATGCTCCTGAGGGCAAGCAGACGTGCGAACGCGACGGCAAGGAATGGCCGTGCGGCGAAGCGGCCGCCGGCAAACTGCGATCGATGATTGAAGGGCAAACTGTTGCTTGTCGAGCGCGCGGGCGTGACAGCTACGGCCGCAGTGTCGCCGTCTGCCACGTGGGCGCGTCGGAGCTGAACAGGTCGATGGTGGCGACGGGCTGGGCAACAGCCTTCCGCGAGTATGCCTCGGATTACATTGCGGACGAAACGCGTGCGAAAGCCGATCGGCTTGGCATCTGGGATTCAACTTTTCAGCTGCCCGGCGATTACCGCCATCAAGAGCAAGACAAGGCGCTGGCCCGACAGGCCCCGCAGCGATTTGCGTCACCGGTTGCCCAAGCGCCGGCGGTGATGGGGCGCTGCGCGATCAAGGGTAACCGCAATCGACGCGGCGAGTGGATCTACCATCTTCCGGGGTTCCCCTATTACGAAGCGACCCGCGCGGAAGAGATATTCTGCAGCGAAGCGCAGGCACAAGCGGCAGGCTATCGGCGCGCGATCGTCAGATAATCTCGGGACCGATGGCTCGATTTCGCCCGGCCTGTCTTTCGCCAAATGACCCGCCGCAACGGGCACTCGCGAACCCTGCAGCATGGTCGATCATCATGTGATTGATACGATCTGGAATGTACCGAAAACTGCGTCGGTCCTTCTTGGGGACGCGCAGCGATCCGCTACCTTGTTGAAAGACTGCCAAAACGACCCCGTCGACGGGGGTGTGGCCCCCGTCGGTGCCCCCCGTCAGGGGGTCGTTGCTGCCAGCCGGTGTATTTCGCTGACGACCGTGTGCAGCCGCTTCGAACCAGGCCCGGGCATCAGATCGCACAACGTCGCGGCAAGGGTGTGGTAGTACCACAGGGTCCCCTTCCGACCCCCGTTGAAGCGTTCGAACACGGTTGGTCCGACCACCGCGAGATCGTCGTGAATTGAGCGCGCGTTGTGGGTCTTGTCCGCCAGACACACCAGCAGAGAACGCTGCGGCTTGTGTGCGAGCTTTGCCAGATATGCCTCCTTGCGTGCCCACCACAGGTCCGGGTCCGACCGATCTCCGCCCAACTCGCCATCGGTGCAATCCGCCACGATCGAAGCAACCGGTTTCCCAAATTTGGTCTCGATGTCCCGGAGGCGTGCCGTACCGCCCTGATCTTCCACAGCATCGTGGAGCAGTGCTGCAATCGCCTGATCTTCGTCGGCACCCAGTTCGAGCGCGATCGATGCGACCCCGAGCAGGTGCGAAATGTAGGGTATGCCTGTCGCCTTGCGTGGTTGATGACGGTGCGCCTGATTGGCGTAGGTAAGGGCAAACTCGAAGCGTTCGCCCAGTAATGTTGCTACGGTAGTCATAATTATCCTTAGTTGGGGTTGATTTGGAGCTCTGGACTGAACGGGACAGTGTCGCCGCAGGCTGCAGCTACCCCCTCCAGAAACGATGTGATGCCGGCTTGACCGTTCGCCTGTTGCTCGAGCGACCCTTTCAGCATGTGGGTGGCCCACATCAGGCAGCGGGTCAGATGCGGGTTACCCAAGATCGGGCGAAAACACTGGTGCTCGACGAACGCCGACCAGCGAGCGATCTCATTCTCGTCATGAGGTAGAAAGAGATCGAATTGCTTCTCGAGCTTGTGCCTTCGGTAGCCGGTGCAGAGACGATCCCAGGCAATCATCAATCCCGCTATATCAGGAGCGCGGCGGTCAGGGAGAGAGGACGCAGGCGCGATCAGGGTCAATGCAAAACAGTATGCCTCCCAGCCGCGCCATATCAGCTCCGACAACATTCGGTCCGCGCTTCGCCGCTGGAAGAAGGCAAATTCGCCAAGGCTCAGAGTAGAGGAGGGCCGGGCTTCGGAGGGGTAAGGACCCCGTTGGGACCCTCCCCAGGAGTGACCGTTGCGTAGAGTCAGAACTTCCATCGGTTACCTCATGCGAGGTACCGGCACCGATGCATCGCGACCCCGGAGTGACCCGGTCGGTAGCCGGCATCGAGGTCCGGTTACCAAGTAGCAATGCCTGTCAATGGCAGGAATGCGGAAGGATCCGCAGAGGCGAGCTAAGCGCGAAATCCTGTTTATTCAAGTGCGAGATGCACTACGTGGGCGGGGCATCAAGCGGGGCACCTCGCCCCAAAACGGTCACGCCCCCGACTGGGCCAACGGTCCCTCAAGACGACTGGGGTTATCTGTCAGTCATGCCAAGGCCGCCAGCGGGCCATGTTTTCCTGCGCGTTCTTCGGATCCGACTTAAGGCGGCGCGGCAGCGCAAAATACTCGCACCTCACGGGCGCGCCCTCCATCCTAAGATGTTGGAGGTAGGCCTTCTCGTGGAGCGTCTGCGCTTCGCGAAGGCCGCTCGTCACCTCGACGAAGTTCATTTGGGCAGGCGTCCGGGCCGGCCTGCGACCCTCATGCAGCGCCTTGTAGAATTCGAGATGCCGCAACAGCAGAGCTTCCCATGCCGCCAGTTGGGCCTCGGAAGGCTTCCGCGCCACGAACCCGACTACGCGCCCGTTGCTGGGCGATCGGCTTCCGCTTCGCCGCCCGGCATTTCCTGAATCCGATCAAGATCGGCATCTTCAAGAACATGGGCCCGTCCTATGGCCGTGATTCGGTGGAGTCCGTGACCGCAGCTCTCGACAAGGCCCTTCGCGTAGAGCGAGCTCGCCCTTGCTCGGCCCAGCGCGTTGTTGACCCTGTTCTCCCACAGCTCCTCGGCAGGGCGCGCGCCGACTCCTCTGTCGGCATCCGTCAGCGGGAGAAGGTGCGCCAGCCGCGCCTTAAGCTTACCGTTGGACCATTCCTCTCCATCCAACATGAGCTCGAGGATTGCATGCTGGATGACGAGCTCCCCGGTCTTGGAAACGGTTTCGCTCCCGATTCCCGTTCCTATCGAAAGACTGGCCGGACCTCGGGGCGAAGATTCAGGGATCTCGATTTTGGTTAGGGAGATTGGCGTGGGCGGCGCATCGTCCCCTTGCTCGAGCCCGGCAGCACGAGCGAAGATCTGTTCGACATGTGCGAGCAGCAGCTCGTCCGCGAGTGCAGAAAGCATCTGGATTTCGTTGCGGATGCGGAGGTCGATGATCGCCTTGCGCATCACCTCTTCCATCCGCGTCGCCCCGATGCTTGCTGCGGTCCGGATCCACGCCTCGGCAATGGCTCGGGAAAGGCGCTGATCCGCACCGACCGAGGGTCGCTCGGTGATCTGGACCAATGCATCCTCGGTGAGCTGTTCGACGAGGTGCCAGCGATCCTCGCCTGCCTCCGCTCCCCGATCCAGCGCATGGGCTCGCATCCACAGCCGCTGGAAGGCATTCCTGACACCTCCCATGAACCGATCAGGAGAGCGGTTCACGAACCGCCACGCGACGACATCAGGTGCCAGAACAGTAGTCAGGAATGCCCAGACATCATCCCGGTCAGCCTCGCCGCTCTCCAGCTGAGGAAAGTCTGCCAATTTCGCCGTAACCAGTGCGTCGAACCGTGCCCGATCGGAGACCGAGCCGCGCTCCGGAAAGCCGCAGCTGCGAGCAGCTTCCACAAGCAGCGTCCTGAGTTCCCCGAGTACCATCAGGGCGATCTGTGCGCCACCGATGGCAGTCCAGCCCGTTCCGACGGGGAGCCGGTCATCGATCAGCGGCCGACTGCTGTCGGCGATCAGTTCGTCGATCCTCGTCAGGCATTGCTCGACCGCAAGCGGATCGAGGCGCGGGAAAAGACTGACACCTGTCATCGGTCCCCTCCGAAAACCTGTGTGTCCGCCATCGCCAAGATTGCCGCATGGAAATGGCCTGGTGACGAAAGATGAAGGGTCCGGATCGAAGTCAGGCCCTCCCCAGGAAAGGCCAGATCGAACCACACGGCAATGTGCCCGGCCACCGACGTTTCCTCGCAATCGGCGAGAGCATCCTCGAGGTCCTCGTCGAGCAGCGCGCGGGACAGGACCTGCGTGATCACGTCCGCAAGGGTGCATTGCAGCGTCTGCGGGTCAGACCCCGTGAACCGGTCGATGAAATCCTGCCGGTCATGGTTGAGGAACAGGCGGACCGAACCGCCGAAGTCGCGATGGAGATTGCCGGGTCGCCAGTGCAGGTGCCAGAGAGCGCCAGCTTCCGGTCGTCCGGCGAAACGCTCGCGAAAGCTGACGATCTCCATGGGGAATCGCGGCGAGCTTCCTTCGAGCATCAGATCATGCTCGTCGCGCCACAGGACAGATCCCGGTCGCCGTGGGGCAAATCGCGAGCCTCGACCCTCCGCGCCGGTCAGGATGATCGTCGTCTCGAGCCGCAGGCGCTGCGAAAGCTGCCGGCCTGACACGTGCTGATCGATGATGATCCTGTCGCCCGGACCAACATTCTCGCGCGCGATTGTCCACGATCGTCGGGGCAGCGAACCGGGGCCGGTTCCGAGACGGACGATCACCGAGAATTCGGCCTTGCCCGACAGAAGTCCCAGCGTCTCCTCGTCGAGCTCATCGGAAAGTCCGATCATCCTGCTGACTCGCAGATCGCGCGCATAGTCCCAGCCGGGAAGGTATTCGCACATCGCCTGCGCATTCCCGGCCTCGTCGAGCAGGCTCCACGCGGTTGCATCCACCATGCCGTCATCGATGGTCAGGAAGGGGAAGGCGACATGCTTCATGCATCGTCTCCTGGTGTCACACGCGCCTTGAGCGTCACCGCACCGTCACCGGGAAGCCCGACCGCGATCTGCAATCGGCCCGCGTATTCACCCAGGTTGTATTGACCGTGCTGTTCTGGAATCATTCCCGCCTCGGACCATACCGCGAGAATCCTAGGTGGTTCATCGCTGCCGCTGTCCCCGGCAGATCCTCCGCCATCGACCACGACCGAAGGCTGAAGCTCCAACAGCAGCGAGCTGCGATCGTCGTTTCGCACATCCGACCGGAACAGGGCGAATGCCGCGCCGGACGCCTCGTCGAGCTTTTCGAAAACGGGCCGGCTTATGGCCCATGCGCGCCGGCCTCCACCGCCCGGTCCGGATCCACCACCTCGAGGACCCGCGCCCTGCCGGTTCGCCGAACCAAGCGCCCGACCGAACAGGTCGGCGACCTGCCCTAGCGACGGTGCCGCCACCTGACCGCCGCGCTCTTCTGCCCTTCCGCCAGCTACCGCCTGGGCTGCGTCCCTGATCCGGCTTAGTGCCACTCGGACATAGGTGCGCGCCCAGCTTCGCGAAGGCAGCATGTCGGGCTGCCAGTCGTCATGGGCCGGAGGTTCTGCGTCGGCGAAGGCCTTCTCGATCTCCGGCGCGGAGGACGAGACGAACACGCCCGCCCATTCGAAATCCTGCTGCGGTAGGGGCTCGCCGTCGTCAAAATAGCGCACGACCAGCTCCACGGGCCGCATGACAGCGATGTGGCGGCTCGTTGCCGGGAAGAGGCTCTCTCCGTCGGTCCGGAGCGGAATCCGCTCTCCTCGGAAGCCCTTGACGATGTTGAGACGACCCAGATCGGCAGCCGGCCTCTGGCTCTCGACCTTGCGCACCCCCGCTCCGCCATTCCGGATGCCCGACATGGCATCGCAGAAAAGGTCGAGCGGCGGAACGGACTCCGGTGCAGGGATCGGCTGGATTTCGCCATCCAGTTCGATTGTCACGTCGAGTTTCCTGCTTACGGGGACATCGGCCATCATGCGCGGCCAGAAGTTCCACAACAGTGCCTCCTTGATGGCACCGATGACGTTGCCGATGTTGCCATCGACGAACTGCGGATCGACGATCATGATCGAGGTCCCGGTCGCGCCCCGCGTGCGTCCGGGCAGGCCTAGATCGCTCGACAACGCTTCGGCGTCCTGCCCCTCGAGCGGGTCGGCAAAGCCCTCGCGGCCCTCGGTGACACCCCACCAGTGTCGCCCTGTGAAACGTCTCTCGACACCGTCGACCGTGGCTTCGTGGGCGTCACCCAGCTGCGCGCCGATGACGCGCCGGATTGGCTGCCCGCCGCAGCGGGTCTCGGTGTCGACCAGTATCAGGCTGCAGTTGCTCGCAAGGTAGAGAGCCGACTTGCCGAAACCGTAGGTCCCGCCGCCAAGAACCGTATCGCGGGCGGTCCCGATGTCCCGCATGAAGTTTATGAAGTCGGTGCGCTCGCCTTCGGCGACCGAAAGGTCAGCTCGGGTCGGACCCTCGAGTCCCGTCGTGGCAAAGTCGCAGATTTCCAGCACCCACGGCTCGCTGCTTGCGAGAAATGTGCGGACCGGTGCAGCCGTCTCCTCGTGACGCGGGAGGTCCGCGAGGACGACATTCCTAAGGACAGCAAGCTGGTCCGCGGTTAGCCGCCTGAGCCTAAAGAGTACCCGCGGACCGGCACCCATCTTGGCAGCGTCACAGCAGTTCTGGACGGCTTCGCGCACTACTGTCTGCAGGAGGTCCAGTCGCGGCGCTCCGAGCAGTTTCCGGACACCGGTCGCGGCCATGTTGCCGGAGGGGCTGTAGGGTTCAGAATGAAGGCTCAAGCTCGAAGGCACGCGATCATCCTCCCGAAAAATTCCCGGTGTTCGACCGGCGTGAGGCGGGCGTGCTCGGCTGCCGCGAGGTCGACGTCGTATCGCACTTTCGAGACTCCGGACGGAAGCGCGCCTGCGGAAAGCGAGTTGGCAATCAACCGGGGAAATGACGCGTCGATGCGATAGCCTTGTCTGCTTTCAAGCTGGAAGCTCGACGCATTCCATTCCTCGGCGAGCGGGTCCGGGCAGTCGACCCGGGCCAGCAGGTCGCGTATCCGGAGGGGGTTGCCGGACTTCGTCGAGACCCGGTTGAAGAGCGCTCCAAGCGAGAGTTCCCCGCCTGCTGCTTCTTCCAGCGTGTATCGGACCAGCCGCAGTTCGCCGCCCGCCGGCTCGAGGAGCTGATCGATCGACGTCACGTGAAGGGTCTGGTTGGCAGTCCGGCTGGTGGTCTTCACTTCTGCTGCCAGCGCGCCGCCGCGAAAGTCGTGACGGTCGCCAAGGGGACCGCGCCAGAGTTCGATGGCGGACGGCTCGATGTCGAGCAGTTCGTCGAGAAGCAGGAGCTCGCCGATCAGTCCGACAAGTCGCTCGGCCGGAACCGATGCGCCCTTCGGCACCAGCAGCATCCTGAATTCGTCGAGCGTGCTTGTGCAGGCACGGAGTGCGCCGTGACCTGCCGAAATCCGCGAGACGATTTCGTCGGCAACCTCTCCGAACACGCGGTCGAGCTCCGGCACTAGGCAAGTCAGGTCGAGAAAGCGCCACGATGTCCGGCCGAACGAGTAGTGCTCGTCGACGATCCTCAGCGTGGGTGTCTCCGCGATCGCCGGCACCCTCTCTGACGTACTCAACGGCACAAGCAGGCGGCCCTCACCATGCCGGCCCAGGGCAAATCGCACCGGCCCCGCATCGGCATCGATCCCGGAGAGCAGGCTGGGAACATCCTCGCCGTTCGAATCGTGGCCGCCCTGCCTGAGCCGGCGCCAGCATTCGGCCGCAGGACGATCAGACAAGGCCCCCAGCCTCCATTTCGCTGATCTCGGCTTCAAGGTCGTCGAGCTGCTCGGTGTCCTCCGGATTGAGGTCGACATGATAGTATCCGCCAGAACCGGTGGTCGAGCCCGGGAAGACGATTCCCAGACCCACTTGGTCGCCGACAGCGTCGAGAGGCACGCGCTCCCTTGAACCGGTGCGCGGTTCGGAATACCGGTCGATCGGGTAGAGAAGAAGAAGCGGTCGGTCCCCGATCCGGGCCCGCCTCAGGTTCTTGAGTTCCGTCCACTTGGTGTCTCGCCTGAATTCGGCATCGGGACAGTCGAGCATCACATCCTGACGCGACATGAGCGCCTTGATGTTGGCGGGACCTTCTGCCTTCGGCTTCAGCTTCGAGCGGTTGACCATGGGGACCGCACCAAGCGGTCCCAGCTCCCTTTCCGAACGGTGCGCGCCGCCTGACGTGATGACCCCGACATTCCAAGTCTCGAGGTCCTCGTCCTCCCGGTTGATGTAGCCCCTGAGGAATTCCGTCTTCATGTCGTTACGTGAAGTCTCGACATGGAACTTGCGAAGGAACTGCATGATGAGGTTCTTCGGCACCTCCTCGAACAGGATCCGGTCGTCACGGGGCGACCGGCAGCCGACGCTAGTTGCCGTCGCGAGCAGATCGGCTGCGGCCTGCCAGTTCCTCGACGTGATGGCCTGGTCCAGCTCGGCGAACTGGATGGTCTGGATGTGCTGACCCGAATAGCTGATGTCGCACTCGATCGCGTGCCGCATCTTTGCGGCCGCCGTGATCGCCATTCCCGGGATCGAACGGACACGCACGGCAAATTCCATCGGCGATACGCCGCGCTCGGAATACTGCGCCACATCCTCGCGGATTTCCTGCTCGATCGAGGCCAGCGCTCGGAATGATTCCTCGAGAGCCGCTGTCATCCAGATGCGCGGCAGGTCCTCGTATCCCTTCCGGTAACCGAACCACCGCCCCATCTGCAGCAATGTGTCATACTGGCTCGAGCTGCGCAGGAAGTAGCTGACCATCAGGCCTTCGAGCGTCAGACCCCGCGCAAGCACCGATCCGCCAACAACGATGTATGTCTTGGGTGCGCCGGCGTAGTCGATGCGATCCTCGCTTACACCGTTCTCTATCGGCACCTCGAGGACGTTGAGAACCTCATCGAGCTTCTGTGTCAGCTCGTCGAAGCTGACCGGTTCCTCCAGGGTGATGCCGTCTGGAAGACGGCCGGCTTCCTCCTCCCAGACCGTCTTCATGCGCTCGCTGATTTCGCTACCCGGCGTGAGGATACCGGTGCGATTCTTCTTGAGCCAGGCCTCGATCAGGCCGGCAAGCTTCTCGTGCATGATCACGAAGCTCGAGGTGTGCACGAGCATGGACATGTGTTGTCCGGCCTGACCCCTGACGCGCCGTGCCGCACAGCACGCGAGAAAGTACAGCACCGATTTCTCGAGTGTGGAAACGAGAAGCGGCTGGAACGCGTCCTTTTCGTCCCGGCGCCGCGGCTGGAGCAGGGCAATCTCCTCGTCCGGTACGGTGCGTATCACGTCTAGACCCTCCTCGCCCTGTGAGGGGTTTGAAGGATCGACAGGCTCTACGCCGAACAGCTGTTCCGTCCCGAAATATCCGTCGGGTCGTTCCAGCGCCGTAATGAAGTCCTTGGGATATAGATCGTCGAGATTGCCGTGCCGGTCGTGAGGGCTGATAAAGACATTGGCGAAGGGCGTCGCAGTGTACCCCACATAGGAATTTGCCGGCAGCACATGCAGCAGTTTGCGCACGAGCTCATTTATCCGCGTCATGTTGAGCTCGTTCGAGGCCGAATTAACGCTGGCCTGATCGGCTTCGTCGTCGATGATCAAGATCCTCATTTGGCGAAGCACTGAAAGCGGTGTGCGCTCGACCGTCTCGATGAGACGCTTCAGCGGCGCCACGTTCTTCTTGACGATCGCCATCTGGACCGACGGCGCCGCGGGAACGAAGAAGGCCCGGTTGGCGAGCCCCCTGAAGTCGCCAGCGTCGTCACCTGTCGTGAGCATCTGCCAGAGCGTGCGGTGGCGATCCGCCACGTCGGCCTCAAGCCTGCGCTGGGTTTGCTGCCGTAGCTTGTTGGTCAGGCCCGCAAGAACGATGATCGTGTTGTAGCCAGCGTCGAGGGACTTGGCGATCACCGCAGTCATGTTCGCGGTCTTGCCTGACTGGACATGGCCGATCACGAGCCCCCGACACGCGAACTTCTCCTGGCTCGGGTCGCCGAGCAGGGAGACGATCTCCGTCGAACTGTCGCCGATCGTCTTCAGGACAGTTCCTTCGCTCCATCCCTTCGCGTTGACGAGATAGGCGGAAAGCGCCGGCCAGTGTCGATCGGTCGAAGTGGGCCCGGCGTACCATTCCGGCTTCGGATCGAACATCGAACTCCGGCGCAGGATCTCGACCTGCTCCTCCTCCTCCTGGCGGACAAGCTGGTACGCTTCCTCCAGCCGCTGGATCTGCAGATCGGAAAGTGCCTCACCGAGATTTTCCTCGGTCTCGGCACGGAAGGCATCGCGCGCCGCCTCCAGCGAAGCGTGCTCCGCACGGTGGCGGCGAAGCGCCTTCGCCATCGACCTTATCTGTTCAGAACTCATGCGTCCCCTTCGCAGTCCGTTTCGACAAGCTCCTGAAACAGGACATCCAAGTCAACGACTTACTCCGAACAAGGTAACATAATGTCACCGCATTCTATGCTGATCGATGTCGGTTCCGAGTAATCGCGCGACGACAAGCGCTATCTGTCTCGCAAGCAGGGGGGGGACCGCGTTACCGACCTGGACGAACTGCTGGGTTCGATTGCCTTCGAAGAAGTAGTTATCAGGAAACGTCTGCAGCCGTGCGGCCTCCCGCACTGTCAGGCTTCTGCACTGCGTGAGATCAGGATGGATGAAGTAGTGGCCATCCTTCGAGATGTGGCTCGTTACGGTTGTCGAAGGGCGGCCCCAGACCTGGACCCGGAAACGATCGGCGAATTTCCCGGAATCCCAGTTCTGATGGTCGGGCGCCAGATCGCGCGGAAACTCGCTCGCCTTGGGTGACCGCTCGTGGATTTCCGCAAAGGCCGCCGCGAATGCATATCTCGCGAGATCGGCTTCCATGTGCCCTCGACTCTCGTGGTTCGGCAGGAAGTCGAGATCAGGATCCGAAATCCAGTCTCCCAGACAGTTGCTCCTAACCGAGCTCGGGCGGGTCGAACTTCTTGGCAGGGCTTCTCCCCGGTTCCTGATCTCCTTGGCGGCACTGGATAAGCGTTTGGCCACCGAAGAAAGCCATGGCTCGTCACTCCGACACGACGTCGCAGCCTTTCTGAAACCTTTCGATACCGCGGCTATCCATGCAGCATCAGAATCCTCACCGCGGCTAAGTCCGCTGCGCAACTCGGGCATCCCTTTCAGAACGTCTTCCACGGTAGCAGATGGCTCAGTCAGTTGCAGAAAAGCGTCGTCCAATGTGCCCGGCGGCAGTCGGTCGGCGATGTCCTTGCGCAGACCTACAAGGATGACTCGATGCCTGGCTTGCGGAATACCGAAGTCCTCGCTCCTTATCAGAAACCCGGGCAGGACTCCGCGCGCGTCGACTACGATCGGAATGAGAAGGTAGCTGTCTTTCGTGCCGCCTGCGGCTCTCAGATCCTCGAGGATGAGGTCGACTATGCGTTGTCCGCCGACCTTGGCGGAGGCCATTCCCTTGACATTTTCCATCACGAAGGCCGCAGGCTTGAGCTTCCGCAGAATGCTGATGTATTCTCGATAGAGAAAGTGACGATGATCCTCGGCTGGGTCATAGCCCTCGATACCCTTGTTCCGGGCGCGTCCGACCAGCGAATAGGCCTGACACGGCGGACCTCCAATGACGACGGTTTGCGCAGCGCCTTCGGCAACGAGATCCGAAAGACGGGTCGTCAGTTCCGCATCAGCTTCGGGCTTGCCCAGCTCCAGCATTGCGGTCTCCTGCTGTGCCTTCACCCATTCGGCCGGATGCGTGTCGATCATCTCCTGCTTGGAAATGCGACCCGAGACATAGTAGTGGTATTCCCGAGGCGCCCTGTCGAATTGCCGCACAAACGAGCGAAGCCTCAGCGTGGAAAACGCCGAGGGTTCCTTTTCGACGGAAAGCGCGATCGGAAATACACGCGCGCCCGACGAATTTCTGACACTCGAGAACCCTTCGGCGAGACCACCGGGGCCAGCAAATAGGTCTATGGTCTTGTAAGTACGGCCCATCGCGACAATGATTCTCCTCGAGCGCTTCCTGATACCAGGTTGCCCGAGGAGCACCAGGGTCAGAATTGGCAGATATCGTTGATCCCGAAACCCGATCGCGAATGATGGCTGGGATTCGCGGAAGGAATACCAGGCCGGAACTAGCTTTGCGCCATGCACTTCATGCGGCCGGCTACAGATATCGACTTCATCGCAGGGATCTGCCGGGGAGCCCGGATCTCGTCTTTTCGCAGTACAGGGCAGTCATCTTCGTGAATGGTTGCTTCTGGCATCGCCACGAAGGCTGTCGATTTGCGACGACACCGGCAACGAGAACCGAGTTCTGGCAGCAGAAGTTCGATGCAAATGTCGAGAGAGATGTCAGGAACAGAAATGAACTAAGTACGGCTGGCTGGCGCACGGGAATCGTCTGGGAATGCTCACTCAAGACATTGGGCGCTGAAGAGATGGTGACGAGGGTGGCCGACTGGTTGAAATCATCCAGCGAGTTTTTCGAAGCGTAATTACCGTGACTCTTGAGACCTCACAGCACCGGTCTCGGTCAATCAGGGGGGCAAGTTGGACTATTTCCTGCAATCAGACGATGACGGCCTGATCGAGGCTCGTATCACAATCGAAATCGGATCAATCGTCCTTCATAGTCGCAGTGGGGCGAGCAAGACAGCGCCGGCACGAAACCCGCAGTATGACATCGCGCTCACCGCCATTCTTGACCGGCTGGCACCCTACGTAGCCAAGGTTCATTCGATATATCTGGACAGCGAACCTGCTCGTCTCCGACCTGAATCAGAGCGCCTCCTCGCAGACACGGAGGCCATCGGGAAAATAAGCATCGGAGAGCTGCGAACGCTCGTCAGGCGGCGCATGAAGGCTTTCGGTCGAACACCCGGAATGCCGAAGGGTCAGGGTAACGCCAACAAGAGGCTCAGGATCGAGACAGACCTAGCCGGCAGCGAGCTTCTGGGACTGTTGCGAGCCAAGCCGCTTGCATCAGACGCTGCAACTTCGATCACGAATAAGACGACTGCCATTGTCCAACGCCTGCCGTCCTCCGAGCTGCGCAAGGTGAAGCCTGAGCACATCGAGAAAGCTCTGCACCGTTTGACGACAGGCGACGAGGCAACAAACTTTGCTGATTCCACCGACTATGATGTCCTCACGCCTGACGGTAGAGCCTTTGCCCCAAAGAAAGTGTTTGGTCTGGCCCTCGAAGAGGCACTGGAAATTGAGGCAATGCCCGGACATTTCAGTGCCGGATGGGGCACGCCGTGCTTTGACATCCTCGAAGACTGCAATCTCTGGATCGTTGCCAAGCGCCCGGAAGCTGTCCGACCGCCGCAGCCAAACGCCAATACCGGCCTGAGTGACAATGCAGTTCCCGCTTCGGACGAGGAAAGGGTCTGGATCGAAGGCAATCCGCGTATGGTTCGTCACTTGCGTCGAGAACGCAAGGCTGGACTTGCCAAGGCCAAACGCGAGGAATTCAAGGCACTCCACGGCGAGCTCAAATGCGAGAGCTGCGGATTCCAGCCAAAGGTATCATTTGGAGATGAGACTGGTGATGCCTGCATTGAGGTTCATCATGCTGCGATCCAGGTCTCGGAAATGGAGGGCGCTCACGAGACCAAGCTTTCTGATCTCAAATGCCTTTGCGCAAACTGTCATCGAGTGCTGCATCGAAGGCTGGCGCTCGGCAGGCAAGGCGGCAAATTTGCCTGAAGCCATCAGCAAATGCAGCATCTTCTGGCTGCAGCGGTCAATTGCTCCTCTTAGCCTAAGAAATTCGCCTAGTGGAAACCAGCAGGTCCTTTCCGTAAATTTCACTAATTCAGCAACAGATCAGCGGACCTTTTAATTTCAGCTGTGAGGGAAACGACGTTTGGCCACCCTATTCAAGAAGGATGATGCTGGCTTTATCAGCTGGCGAAACCGTAATCCGAGCGGTTACATCTGCAACATGCCAAACCCTGTGGCGGGCAATGAGCGCGACTATTTCCTAGGCCATATTTGCCTACATAAGGTTGGCTGTTGCACGATTTCGCCAAACAAGAACGGCGAAAAACCTTGGACTAGCACTGACTACTTCAAAGTTTGCGCAGGTGAAATTCGAGAGATCGAGTCCTGGATCCGCCACAATGCTGATTTACCTGCGAACTGGAACATCAAGCGGTGCGCCAAGTGCGCGCCTTAGGAAGCAAGGAAATTCAAAAGCTGAACACGCGGCCAGCCAGTCGATGGCCACGGCGAACCAGTCCGGACCCCGATCGACTGCCATCCCTTGAGAAACGCAAGACCAAACCCGTTGTTCGCAATCAAACGCGACTGAAGCGTTCGCGGCGTCGCCTTCAGCGCGATCTCGCCAAATGGTACTACTCCTGTCAAAACGTCGGCAGGAGACATTATGGCCGTCAACGAAGATGTCATGACAATCATCCGCATCCTCAACGAGGAAGGATTCAGCGTCCTTGCCGGCGACCTCATGGTCGAAATCAGCCAGGGACGAGACTCACGCCAACTCGATGAAGAGGCGCTCGATACCGAGAAAGCCGATTACGATGCGCGAGATCCGATCTCGCCCGAGGATCAGCTCCCGGCAGCCATGCAAATCCTGCATCGCCGACTCGTCGCACCGGCAAGGGCGCTTGCCGAAGCGGAGCGTCTGCTGGGTGAACTTGGGAAGGGCAAACCGGTCCGCATCCGGTTCGTCGACCCCGTCGAAGGCACCGACCGGCTGGCGACGGCCCGCGACGACAATCCCAATTCTCCGCTCGGCCGCGACGAAATTGGCCAGAGCGATGTTGCCGACAAGCTCGACCAACTGTTGGCCCGGATCGCAACACCCGGGGCGATCGTCTGATGGCGCTCAACTCCACCGCCGAGACCGAATTGCGCAACATGCTGCGCGCGTTTCGCGCGGCGCACGGACCGACCGCCGTGCCCAATGGCGATGGTAAAGCGCTCGAAGCGTGGCTGCTTGTGAAGATTGCCATGGAAGCGAGACGGACCGGTCACTGGACGGTCGAGTTGCGACGCGGCGACGGCTCACCGCTCCCCGCTGGCCAGCCTTTTGACTTGCCGGGAGGTCCGAGCCAATTGCGCCCGAGCAATCCGTCCGGTCCCTGTTTCGTCCATCTCGAGCACAATCTGCATGGCACCCGGCTCGAGATCCACGGTAGCCTGCAATGGATGGGACGCAGCAATGCGCGGCACGAGTGCGATGTCTCGGTAATCCCGGCGGAAATCGCTGAGCGGCTTCGGTTCAACGGTGGTGGCTATCCGCACGGACTCCCAATTGCTGCCATCGAGTGCAAGGACAAGACGGGGGACGGCGTGCTCGACGAAACGCGCCAAACTCTAGCACGGATGTTCGACCTTGCCTTAATCACGGCGCCGCAGGGCATTGGCGAGTGTCGTATTTTCGAAGTGTCTACCAACTCCCGCTGGGGAATTCGCAACACCACCTATCGCGGACTTTATTCGACCGGCACATTTGCCATTGCTCGCGCTGGCAATTTCCAACCTGGCGCGCGGCGCTTGGCAACGCACTACTACATCGCAACGCTGGATTCGATTTACGCAGCGCCGGGAGCATCGGTGGGTGCCCTGATGTCGCGATGGCGGATGACACTCGCAGGCATCACCACCTTCTAAGGGGCGTCTGGGGTCGATCCACATGGCGGCTGCCGTCACGCCTAATCTCGCGCCCTGTCCAGCGATGACCCCTGCCGGACATTTGCGCCGAGCGGCTGGCAGCCCGCCATAGCGAGTACTCTTCCGCTGAGTGAACTGGAAGGGACCCCGCGGGGCCTTCGCCAGATAGTTGCGGCGAATGTTGCCCAATTCCAGCAGCCTTGTTCAGCGGCGTGGCGAAGCGGCTCTGCCGCCGACTGCGGCGAATAATCTTTCAAAAGCGAGACGGGACTAGGGCGCCGGTTGTCAAAGACCGTCCGCTACGGTTAGGCCAAGGATCAACCCTGAACGACGGAAATCATGACCAGCAGCCTCAGCCCCAGCCCCGCCAGCGCAACCCTCGAAGACTATCTGGCCAGCGACTACCATCGTGATGTGGCCGACATCCGCGAGCTTGAAGGGATGATCGAGCGCGCAGCGAATGTGTTCCTCTACGCGCAGGCAGACGACGGAACATGGGCGTACGACATTTCCCGGGACGAGAAGCCGGTCGTGCCGGAGAGTCCGAAATTGTCGCATGGTACGCAGGGCATGATCGCCGCCGTCCTTTCGAAGATAACCGGAGACTCCCGTCTTCGGGCAGTGAAGCTTGCCCGGCTGAAGCCGGAGTTCAGACGGCATCTCGGAGCGGCGCTGAACGCGGGCCTGAACCGGCTGGAGCAAGATGTTGCCGATAAGATGGCCCTCATCTCCGGGTCGTTCGGCCGGAATGACCCGATCACCGCGAGCCACGTCAGCGAGCTTCGAGGAGGGCAAGTCGGCAACGACATCTGTACGAGCGCGTCCAAGATCCTAGGTTCGGCATCCGTGGCAATCACCAAGTTGGTGAGTGTCGATCCAAATGGTGACAGCTCCTTGCTGCCGACGTTACCCTTTTACTATACAAAGCCTACCGACGCGCTGGATGCAGAGGGCACGAAGCCTACGGATGAGGCAGAGGCAAAGGGCACGAAGCCGCCAAAGTATCTGCGCAACGCATTTGTGCCGCTGCGCATCGCTCGCATGGTTGCCGAGTCCGACGCTTACAAGAAGAACCTGACCAGCTCGAGTGACGTTCAGGATCAGACATGCGAAGGCATTTTTGAAGTACAACCGAGCTTCAAGGCGAACTACCGGCGTTTCTTCGAGTCGACCCTGCATGAGCAGCTTTCGTACAGCGACATACCCGACAGCCGGTTCGATCCGGCTGAGCTCATTTTTTGCCTTGAGGGCTTGCTGATCGTTTCCCGGCGATCGGTGGACGAGCGGCTGATGGCTCGCGTTCTCGATGTTCTCGAGGCGAGGCAGGACGAAAGCGCACACTGGCGGCCAAATCGCCCTCTTTACGCCACCCCGCAAGGCATGACGATGCTTCCGATCAGCGTCGAAGGCGCCGTTTCCGTGATGCGATCGATCGCGGCCTTCGACGAGAACAGCGATTTTCAGGAGTTCAGCCGTCGCGCCGTCGGCATGCTGCGTCGCTTCTGGCAGTGGCTGCTCGCCCGGTCAGTGGCATTCGAGCTAGAGCCGAAAGTCGTGACGGCGCAGACGCTGGCGGAAGCGGCAGGCGATGGCTCTCAGCCGGAAGCCGGGAAGGGCAACTACCACAAGCTTTTGGGCTGGCACTCCGAGCATGTGAACAACCCAGGCCTGATCCAGCTTTGGGACACAAGCCAGGTCGTCGAGTTCATGCTCGGCTATCGCGACTTGCTCCAGCGCTCGGTGGCCGGACAGACGCTGGAGCTTTCTGGCCTGAAGGTGAATCGCTCCGCCGGTCGCCGCTCGGATGACCCCGTCAAGAAATGGGCCGAGATCGAAAGGGATTTCGAACCACAACTTGGTTCCTCGAAGGAAGACCAAGTCTACGACAAGATCAGGAAATCCTTCATCGTGCCCTGGGCTGAGAACCAAGAGGACAAGGTCTCCTCGATGCTGCTTTACGGGCCGCCGGGCACCGGCAAGAGCACGGTCGGGGAGAATATCGCCAAAGCGCTGGGCATGCGCATGATCACCGTCACTGTGAGCGACTTTCTCGGCCGCGGCGGCGCTTACGTGGAGGCGCGCGCCAAGGCCATCTTCCAAACACTCGAAGCGCAGTTCGACACCGTCATCCTGTTCGACGAAATCGACGCCTTCCTCCTCGATCGGGACAGCGCGCGCTATGATAAACAGGACACTTTATTCCAATTCCTGACGCCTGGGATGCTCACCAAAATCAACGACCTGCACAAGCTCGCGCGATCGATCTTCATCATCGCCACTAACTACAAGGACCGGATCGATCCCGCCATCCAGCGCAAGGGGCGCATCGACCAGCATTATCTTCTCGGCCTGCCGGACAAGAAGCGGCGAGAGGCGATTTTGAGGAAGGAGATTGGGCTTCGAGACGACAGCACAGTTCTAAGCGAGCTCGTCGATAGATCTGTGTTTTATGGCTACTCGGACATCAAGGCTGCCGTCCAAGATGTCGGCGGGAAGGGCGCGAGTGAAGAGGCAGTCGCTGAGAGGCTCGCAGAGCCGGAGCGCGCACCTGCGACCGTCGCGTCATACCTCAAGCGGGTGAAGGTGAAGGACGGAGAGTTAGATTGGAGCGACTTCCCGCCAATCGAGTTTGATGGGCTTTGGAAACTCTGGCACGAGACGCATCAAACCAAGGGGATCGACGATCTGTTCGCAGCTTACAAGAATGGCGCCCCCCAGCACGATAAATTGCTCGAACAGCTCAAGGAGCAGCTCAAGCTGAATGTGGATGCCTGACTTTCCCCCCCAGCCCCTCGCCGCTATCCGCCAGATCTGGCGCTCGGCCTTCGGCTCCACCCGCGTCGCTTATCTCTCCGGCCCGATCACCACCGGCCGCCGCTTCATCGACTGGTGGCGCGGCGGCGGGCATGCGCTCGCGGCGGATTCGGAAGAGTATCGCGCCGCCCTCCGCGAGCAAGTTATTGCGCCCAACGAGGAGGCGCTGAAGCTCGCCGCCGAGTTGCTGCGCACCCGCCATGCCGAGCCGGTGATCGAGCCAGCCACCTTGTTCGTCAGCCACTGGTCGCAGACCGACTATCTCGAGCTCTGGGAGCGGTTCATCACCGATCATGCCAGCCGCATCCTGCTGATGGAGGGTTGGGAGTTCAGCGCGGGCTGCGCGTCGGAATTCTGCCGCGCCCACCTCGAGGGGGTGCCGACCGCGCGGATCGACGGCACGCCCGTGGTCGCGCGCGACGGTATTGCCGCGATCCGCCGAGCGCTGGCGGAAGTCGAGGCGCTCGATCCGGTGCCCGCCTATCTTGCGGAGACACTGCGCACGACGGCGCAACGTCTCGAAGCGACGCTGCCAGCCATCGTCTACGTTCCCGGCGGAGGCGTGCCGCGCAAGGACGCATCGCTGGACCGTCTTGCCGAGCTGATAAATGTTGCCCAATTCGTCAGTTATGAGCCGCACCGCGGGAAGCCGAAGCAGGCCTTCTCACGGGTCCTCGGCGAAGAGCCCAATCGCGGCTTTTCCGGCGTGCGGGAGAGCGCGGAAATCTTGCTCGCTCGCAGCGCCGACGGCTCTGTCAACGTCCGCAGCTTCACTCCAGAAAGCCCGCTCAGCCGCGAGTTCATCTACGGCCTCAAAAGCGTTGACGAGGTGAGCTCGGCCGTTCTCCGCCTGACTCGCGAGGGCCTTCATACGATCGTGAACGAGACGGTCGACATCCACGATGGCGGCGTATCGGGCGTGATCCTCGGCAATCTCATTGAGTTCGCACCCGACGACACGCCGCGCGCTGTCGAGAAGCCCGGCACGGCCTCGCTCCCGCTCGGCTGGGGCTCGCGCCTACTCGTCACAGTCTACGGCTTCGAGCCCGACCTCGCCGTACCCGAAAACACCCGCCTCGAATTCAGCATCCACCCTAAGCCGCGCGGCTGGCGGCATACGCATACGCTCGGTTGGGAGATCGCCGAGCATGAGGGGCTCGGACTGCCGCCGCCGATCCAATGGCCGAACCGCTTCAGCCGCATGATCGGCGACAAGGTGTTCGGCCTCCTCGTAGCGCACCATATAGGCCTTCCGGTCCCCCGCACCGCCGTCGTTAACCGACGCGTCGCGCCGTTCAGCTTCGGCCAGCGGACGGGCTCTGCCGAGGTCTGGTTCCGGACCGCGCCGACCGAGCAGATGCCGGGCAAATTCACGACCACGCGCGGCTGGACCGATCCCTTCCAGATCATGGCGGCAGAGGATCCCGAGCATGAGGCGATCGCGTCGATCGTCAGCCAGGCGAGCGTCGTCCCGCACTATTCGGGCGCTTCTATCGTGCTTCAGTCGGGCGAGATCGCCACCGAAGGGGTAGCCGGCGCAGGCGACGCCTTCATGCAGGGCACCGCTAAGGCTCAGCTGCTTCCGGCGGCGGTAATCGAGGACGTGAGGAGGCTCCATGCCGCCGCGTCCGAGCTGGGCGCGATCCGGCTCGAATGGGTGCATGACGGCGAGCGGGCGTGGGTTGTACAATTGCACCGCGGCGCCACCGTCAGCACGGCGGGCGTGCTCGTTCCCGGCGGGGCGCGGCACTGGAGGCCGTTCGAAGTGTCGAACGGCCTCGACCAGCTGCGGAGATTGATCGCCGAACTCCAGCCCGATCACGGCCTCGAGCTGATCGGCGAGGTCGGCTTGACTAGTCACATCGCAGACGTGATCCGCAAGGCGAAGATACCAGCACGGTTCCACTCCGAGGGGGAGAGGGCTGCCTAAGTACGCATGACTCACAATCGAAGAGCGAAACGGAGGTTGATATCTGCGATTGGGACTCGCATCCTATTCACTTGCACAACCTTGGCGCTACTATCGGGGCCTCATTAAAATTTGCTGTGCAATTTATAATTAATGCCAACTAGTTGGGTGGTAAAAGGCGAGTCCTCTTCTGCCGGGTGAATCGGGAGGGACCCACAGCGGGGGCCTCCACGGGATAGGGTCTGCGAAAGCGGCCCGATCTTAAGAGCCTTTTCGAGCAAGTCGAAGACGGTAGTAGGACCCACACAGACGTCTGCTGATGGGCCGTAAGCGGCGAGGCAGCTTTCAAACAATAAGCAGCAGTTTGCCGTCATAATAAAGACGATCGACCGGTTAGAAATCGTGATCAGCCTTAAGGTCGCTCCAGAAGGAAGATAGCGACTGACTCTCCTGCCAACGGAGGCAAGGGCAATCCTACCTTTGCCAACCAATCGCCTTCAATCCGGACGCTTTGACCGTCGCGAATCCCCCAAGGTTCAGCGCCGAGCCAGCGACTGGGACCGGCAAGCTTGAGAAGCCGGACATTCCATTCCCCACCGCGAACGCAGGGCAAAGGCAGCGGCGGCGAGCGGCGCATCTCGGAAATGGAGGTGCGGATCGCATACAAGAGGCAACGATCACCCCCGTGGTGAGCCTGCCATACGATCCCTTCCCCCTCTCCCAAGTGCACTTGCCCACAATGTATGAGGGAGCGCCACGCCTTGTAGAAGCTGATCCACTCAGACAATCTAGCCTTATCGCCCTCGGCCAAAAGCGTCGGATCGAGCTCGATCCCGAAGTGACCCATGCTGGCGATCGCCGCCCGAAAATTCAGCGACTGGCTTCGTCCGGTCGCGTGGGCCGGGGCGGCGCCGATGTGGGCTCCCATCAATTCCTGCGGCAAGAACGCTGCGAACCCACGCTGGATGCTCACCCGTGCCACGGCATCCAGATTGTCGCTGGTCCAGAAGCGGTGAGTGTAGGCGGCGATGCCCGCGTCAGACCGTCCTCCGCCGCCGGCGCAGCTTTCGATCTCCACCGAAGGATGGGACGTGCGCAACCGTGATATGAGGTCGTACGTGCCCGCCACCTGGGTCGCTCCACCCGGGGGAGCAAGATCGCGGTTATGATCCCACTTCAGGTAGCCGATCGGTGCGTCGCGCAGAAGGCGATCAAGCGATGCGAACAGGTAATCGCGGACATCGGGCCGGCGCATATCGAGCACCAACTGATGCCGGGCGGTGGGTCGATCCCGATCTGGCAGCGCAAGCACCCAATCTGGGTGCGCCCGATACAAGTCGCTATCGGGATTGACCATTTCCGGTTCCACCCACAAGCCGAATTGCATGCCGAGAGCCTCGACTTTTCGTGCCAGCGGTCCGAGCCCGTTGGGATAGATTACCGGATCGGGAGTCCAATCGCCCAGCGCGCGGCGATCGTCGCGGCGGCCTTTGAACCAGCCGTCGTCGAGCACGAAGCGCTCCACGCCCATGTCCGCGGCAGTCTCGGCGAGGGCGCCAATCCTGGCCTCGTCATGCGCGAAGTAGCATGCCTCCCAGGTGTTGAGATGCACTGGGCGGGGCTGCATCGCGCCTCCCGGCCAACGCACGCTGGCGCGCACAGCCGCGTGGTGCTGAGTCATGGCGCCGTTCGTCCCCAACGCGGAGATCGCCAGATACGCGGCCGGCGAAGTATAGCGCGAGCCCGCCTCTAAGACGACTTCACCCGCCTCGAAACACGCCTCGGCGCTCGCAATCCAGCCGCCCTGGTCGTTTCGTTCGATTGCCAGCCGCGTGTTGCCCGACCAGGCGAGCTGCAACGCGAACACGATACCCGTGTCGCGGGTCGCGCCCTCGGCCAGGCAGTAGAAGCCGGGCGGGCCGCCATGGCCGCCAATCCCCCGACGCGTTTCGCGCAACCATGAGTGTGCGGGCATGGCCTCGCGGCATTCCGCGAGTTCGGCCGCATGAACCCCGCGCCACGAACGCAGCTCACTCGAGTATGCGGGCAATGGGAAAACCGCGCTCGGGAGCCGTTCCACAACAACTGCCTCAACCCCGCGATTTTCAATCGCGGCTGAAAAGTTCAACGCTCCGCCCGGGAGCGATACGAGCTCGACTGACGCCCACAGGTGAGAGACCGGATCGCCAAGCTCGATCCTCAAACGGTTGCCGCAATGGTCAAACGAGCTTTCGCTGAAGGCGACCGGTAGGCCCGTGCCGTCCAGCCGGCGCAACTCCAGCGCGGCCGGGCCGAACCAGCCCAGGCCTCGCGTCGGCAAGAGCGGTAGGCCGACCTCGCTATCGAGCGAGAAGGTCGCATTCGCCAGCCAGCGCTCGAGCGGGCCAGAGGGCGGGTTGCTCGTGCTCTCGCCAAGATGACGCCAGACGACGTCGCCGGCAGTCGTCTGCTCAACTACCGCACTCCATTCCGCGCCATCGAGTCGGGCCGGGGCTCTTGTCATGTGCGACCTCCTCATCGCGCCTTCTTACTGACGCCTCTGCCACTAAGGCGCTCGCCGGTATGCCTACAAGAGGCATATGGACGGCAACGACGCACACGCTGTTGACGATTTATACAATATGGCTATATGGTCCCTCAGGGAGGAGACACCACATGACTATCACGACTTTTCGGGCCGCCACATCATCGATCGCGCTCTCGTTTGCGCTGGCCGCGTCGCCCGCGTTTGCTCAGGACGACGCTTCATCATCCGACGGCCAGGACGCTGAAGCCGACAACGTCATCGTGGTGACCGCCCAGTTGCGCGAAGAAAATGTCCAGGAAGTGCCGATCGCGATCACCGCGCTCACTTCGGATGACCTCGAGGCAGCGAAGATCGAAGACGCGCTCGACCTCCAGTTCAACGCTCCCAACGTCACGCTGTCGGCCAACCGGAACCTCACAATACGTGGCGTGGGCTCGCAATCATTTGGCGGCACCAACGACACCAACATCGGCGTGCTGATCAACGGCGTCTTCCTCCAGCAGGGCAGCACCTTCGGTGAGTTCTTCGACCTTGAGCGCATCGAAGTCCTCCGCGGCCCCCAAGGCACACTGTTTGGCCGCAACACGACCGGCGGCCTGATCAACCTCGTGACCAAGAAGCCAACCGACGATTTCGAGGGCTACGTTAGCGCCCAGTACGAAAGCTATGACGGCAAGCGGCTCGAAGGGGCGATCAACATCCCGGTCGCGCCAGGCTTTGGGTTCCGGATTGCCGGCAATTACGTCAAGCGCGACGGCTACACCAAGAACCTGTTCGACGGCAGCCGGATTGACGGGCGAGACCAATACACCCTTCGCGGAAGCGCCGGGCTCGACACCGGCGAAGGCACCACGGTCGACTTCGTGGTCACCTATTTCCACGAAGACAGCAACCGCGCCAATGCGGTCAAGACCCTGTGCACCCCCCACCCGACGTTCGGATGCTCACCGGACACCGTCGCAACCGACTTCCCCTCGACAAACTTTCCGATTGATCTCGGGTTACTGCCAGGGGTCGTCCGGCCTGACACCTTCAGCGAGAATCCAGCTAACCTGCGCGAGGTGCGCATTGATATCGCCCCGATCCAGAAGGTCGAGGATCTGCTGGCGACGTTTGAAATCAATCAGGACATCGGAGATTCGCTGCGACTGACGTCGGTCACGGGGTTTCGCGACGGCAGCAACAGTTCGCAGCGCGATTTCGATCAGGGCACCCGGCCTAACGCATTCAACGTTACCGCCGCGACGCCCAACAACGGCCAGGGCAACGGCGTTCTTACCTACCTGATCGGTCCGGGTAACGTGATCAGCTCGACCGACTATCGCACCGCGCAGTACGGCGGGGGCGAGCGCGACCAAGTGAGCCAGGAACTGCGCCTCGCTTCTGATTTCCGGGGTCCATTCAACTTCCTCATCGGAGGCTATTACCTAGAAGCTAACGGTAGTGGGTTTGTGGATACATACACGCCGGCAAATCGCACGTTTGGGGCCATTGCCCTAGCTACAACCCGCGATTCCAGCGTCAAATCGAAGGCGGTGTTCGGGGAGGCCTATTTCGACCTGTCCGACACACTCAGCATCCTGGCGGGTGCGCGCTACACCAAGGACGACAAGTCCATCAGCACCGCCAATGGCAACTTTGCGCTCCCGCCCTTCTTCAACGGGAAGGCGTCGTTCGACGCCTGGACGGGGCGCGGTAGCGTCCAATGGCAGCCGACCTCCGCAAACAACGTCTATCTTACCTATTCGCGCGGCTTCAAATCGGGTGGGTTCAACCCCGGCAACGTCGCGGTCCCGACGTTCGAGTCGGAATTCATCGATGCCTACGAACTCGGGTCGAAGAACAAGTTCATGGACAATCGGGTCACGCTAAACGCCGCCGTGTTTCGCTACGATTACAAGAACCTCATCGTCGGTAACATCGTCGGCATTCTTGCGACAAACGTGAACATCCCCTCGTCGCGGGTGCAGGGGTTCGAACTTGAAGCCAATGCCGAGCCGGTCCCGGGCCTCGTATTCGAAGGCGCGCTGGGTCTCCTCGACACGGAGATTCGCAGCTCGTTCCTGTCATCCGACCCATCGCGTGGTGCAGCGTTCTTCCAGATCCAGGGCAATTCGCTGCCAAACGCGCCCAAGCGCACCCTCAAGCTGGCGGCGGAGTACACGGCGAATGTAAGAGGCGATTGGTCGGTTCGACCGCGGGTCGACTTTTACTCGCAAAGCGGTTTCTTCAGCCGCGAGTTCAATACCGGTGCTGATCGCGTTGGAAGCTGGAAGCAACTCGATGCGTCGCTCCAGATCGCCAACGAGGCTATGGATCTTGCAATCACGGCCTTTGTGAAGAACGCGCTCGACGAGGACAGCATCACGTTCCTCGAGACTAATTCGAACCTCGTGGGCAGCTTCCGGAGCGCGTTCCTGCTCGATCCGCGCATCTTCGGCGTGTCGGTCCGAAAGGGCTTCTGAAGGTTCTCTCCGCCTCCCGGGCGGCAAGTCGAACTTGCCGCCCGGACTGTTTTGGCGCGCGGAAAACAACCTGGCCGCGACGACATATTGGAAAGCACGGCGCATGAATGATCTCTTCAACCTCACCGGACGGGTGGCGCTCGTTACCGGCGGCAATGCCGGTCTAGGCCTCGGGATGGCGCGCGGCTTGGCCAAGGCGGGCGCCAATGTCGCGGTATGGGGCCGCAAGGCCGACCGGAACGAGGTAGCAGTCGCGCAGCTCCGCGCTCTGGGCGCTGATGCGGACGGTTTTGTCTGCGACGTCATGGACCCGGCAGCGGTCAACGCGGCTATGGCGGAGACGGTGAGCCGGTTCGGCCGGCTCGACGCATGCTTCGCCAACGCCGGGGGAGCGGGGATCCGCAAGCCATTTCTCGACCTCGAACTCGCCGATTGGGCCCATACCCAGCGCCTCAACGTCGACAGTGTCGTGAGCACATTCGGTGCCGCGGCGCGCCAGTTCGCGGCGCAGAAGTCGGGCGGCAAACTCGTCGTCACCTCCTCGATCGCCGCGCTGCTCGGCTTGCCGGGCGGATCGTACTCGGCCACCAAAGCCGCGGTCTCGGGTCTTGTCCGGTCCCTCGCGATCGAGCTCGCCCCGCTGGGAATCCAGGCCAACGCCATCCTGCCCGGTTTCATCGAAACCGAGATGTCGCTCAACACACCCAAGGCATTTCAGGACGCCTGCAAACGACGCACGGCGTCGGGCAAGCTGGGGACACTCGAAGACATGGAAGGCATCGCGGTGTTTCTTGCGAGCCGGGCGAGCAACTTGATCACCGGTCAATCGATCGTGATCGACGGGGGCCAGTCAATCTTCCCGATGTAACCCAGCTTACAAGGGCCGGATGCGCGGCTCCCGCTTGAGCGGTTGCATGCGCGAAATGTGCTCGGTCTTGAGCGCGGTCATCGAACCCAATATCATCGTCACCGTCAGGTCTTCGAGTTCCTGGTGGCTCATCCCGTGGCGCAGCAAGTACGCCCCGGCCGACGCCGGAAGGCCGAAGCTGATGTCGGTCGCCGCGCGGGCGACCTCCGGCGGCAGGTCGAAATGGCGCATCACGATGTCGGCGAGATAGTCGACCGCCGCCTCGCGGCCGTATTCGGTCGGATCGTGGATCGCGCTAACCGTCGGCTCAGACTGCAAGCGTTCGATGATCAGTCCGCGCTCCTCGATGTACTTGAGATATACATGGGTCACGGCGCGCACGAGGCCCTCGAACGTGGTCGCGCCCTCGGCCGCTTCCCCCTGCATGCGACGCAGTCGCCGCAATTCGCGCTGGAGCAATTCGCTTAGCAATTCGCCGAGGTTCGGGAAGTAGTTGTAGACCAGCGACTTGCTGATCCCGGCCTCGCGCCCCACGCGCTCCATCGACAGCGCTGCAACTCCCTCGGCGGCAATGATCTCGGCGGTATGATCGAGAATCAACGAGCGGCGCTGCTCGGGATCGAGCCGGGTACGGCGCTTTGTGGCAGTGCTGCTCATGCGACGTAGACTAGCAAAGCCGCGCGGATAATCCAGCAACCGCGATCAAGTGCGCGGCGTCGACGGCGTCCGACCGTTTGTCACCAGCATGGCGTCGATCGAGCGACCCATTCCGGCCGACATGTTCTGCTGGAACCCCAGGATATTCCCTTCGGGATCACGGGCGTAGCGTACCCGGAAGCCGGCAAGCTCGAACGTCTGTCCGATCAGCGTCACGCCTTCGCGCTCCAGCCGGGCGAGTGTGCCCGGCAGGTCGGTGACTTCGAACATCAGGCTGTTGTAGCCGATCTCGTCGAACATCCGTGGAGTTACGCGATGCGGGGTGGTCGGATGGCTGTAGTGCCAGAACTCGAGTTCGAAATTACCGGCATCGAACCAGCTCGCCGAGACCTCGATGTTGTCGATGGCGACAACATCATCGAAGGTTTTGCGCCGGGTCGGCGGCAGTTCGCGCCGCGGACCGTAGCCGAGGATCTTCGAGTAGAACGCCACCATTGCCGGCTTGTCGCCGGGGACGTTGGCGAGGTGCGTGGCCCACGCTGGATACTGCGAGCGACGCGCACCGGTCACGCCCTGCGCGGCGATCACCGCGGGGCTGAGTTGCTCCATCTCGATCATGATGCCGTCCGGATCGAACCCGTAGGCGTATGTGACCCCATATCCACCCAGGTCGACTGGGCCACTACCGCGCGACAGCATATCGAGCCCGATGGCCTTGAACCGGTGGTATCCGGGTGCGGCTTCGGGCGTCTGGAAGCATATGTGGGTATAACCCGGGCCGATCACCGGACGGCGCGCCGGCCCTTCCTTGCGCGCCGGATCGACATCGATCAGCTGCAGGAATACCGTCGGCGTGCGGATCAGCGCGACCTCGACGTCTCCGCTGCGCTTGGCGAGCAGAGCAGTCGGAAAGGCTCGCGCCGGGATGCGCTTGCGCTCGACGAGCTCATAGGGGACCGCCTTGCTGTAGAACGCGATTGTGTCGTCGATGTCGGACACGGTGATGCCGACATGGTGTACGCCCTTGATGGCGTCCGGCGCCGCGACCTGGGCGGTCGGAACTGGTTCCGGCATGGTGGCGCAGCTGGTCAGCGCCAGTGCGAGCATCGCTGCGAATGGCTTCATGGCCGGTCTCCCTTGCGCCGGTACACCAGCAACACGTTGCCGCCGATCTCGCCGAACTTGTCGTAACCCGAATTGACGATCACCATCCCCCCGGCGACCACGGGGCCCTGGCCATCGATGGTGCCGCCCTTGGCTTCGACACCGTTGACGGTCGTGAACGCGCGGTTGGTCTCGGCCGTCCACAGGGGCTTGCCGCTTCGGGCGTCGTAGACGATCAGCCGGCCATTGTGGGCGCCCGCGAACACGACTCCCGGGCTTGCGGTAAGCGCGGCCGAGAGCGCCGTGGTGCAGGCAAAGCCCCGCTCCCCGCAAGTGGGCGGCTCGATACGCGACCACAGCGGTTTGCCGGTAACGACGTCGAACGCATGGATCCCGGGCCGGGGCGGGCCCTTGGCGAAACGGTTCCCCGGGGTGTCAGCGATCGGGACCCACACGGTGCGGCCATCGGTGGCCATGCCCCAGTGAATCCCGCCGTTGAAGCCGCCCATTCCTGCGCGCGCGCGCCACAGGATGCGGCCGCCATCATCGGGATCGAGCGCGTAGATCTCGCCAGATTTCTGGCCCGCGAGCAACAGGTCCTTGCCGGACGCCGTCTTCACCAGGATCGGCGGCGCGCCGAAGTCGAAATCGGGGCCGTCCTGGCTCGGGCAGTTGGCTCCGCCGACCGCGCCGCACGCGGCGTTCCAAGCATCGCCCTTCGTCACCTGCTGCACCCAACGGGGACGGCCGTTCGCGAGATCGAGCGCGACAATCGCGTCGCTGTTGCCGTTGGCCGGCGACGAGTAGTTCTCACCCGTCCCGACGTAGAGCAGGCCGCGCTTGGCATCGACCGTTGGCGTGCCCCACACCGGCGCGCCGCTCGGGGCCATGATCGTTGCTCCCGCGCGGGTCTTGCCCGCCGGCTTGGGCTCTGCGGTGCTGTACCAGCGCCACTTACGCCTTCCGGTGGCCGCATTGATCGCCGTCACTCCGCCGCGGAAAGTACAACAGGCGTATTTGTCGTCGTAGGCACTCAAAACTTCGGTTGAGGACATCGGCACGAACAGCACCCCATCGTGCAGCGCGAGGCTGCCGGTGCCGGTCCCATCGGGGTGATCCTTGACGCTGGCGGTCCACAGCGGCTTGCCGCTCTGCGCATCCACCGCGTGCACTTTGGCGTTGAAGTCCACGAAATAGAGAGCGCGGCGGCCATCCGGGCCACCTCCGAGCAAAGGGGCGGTGCGGACTTCCGCGCCGGCGGCGTAGGTCCACCAGGTGCATCCGTCGCGCGGGCCCAGGGCGTAAACATGGCCGGACTGGCTGCCGACGAACAGCGCTTCCTTGGTGACCGCCGGTTGCGACCTGGCGCGCTGGGCGCCAGGGAAGCCGAATGCCCACGCAAGCTCGAGCTCGCCGACGTTGACGGCGTCGAGGCCAGCGTTCTGGGCCGACTGGAAGCGCGCATTGGCGGGGCCATTTCCCCACCTGTTCCACAGCGGTGCACCCGACAGTCGAAGCGAGCCTTCGCACCTAGGGCCAGCGGCCGCGGGGACTGCCGCGCCGCGGCCGAGGTGTTCACCAAGTATGCTGATGTCGTAAGGGTTCAGCCCTTGGGCTTGGGCCTTCATAACTCCGGAGAACAACGCTGCCTTGATGAAGTCCGGGCTGCGATCTTCCAGCGCGGCGCGCAGCGGTGCGCCGCCTACCCCCTTGTCATGGCACCCCGCACAGCGCTCCGTATAAATCCGCTCGGCGAGCGCCGCTTGTCCGCTTTGCGCAATGGGCTTGTCCCGGCTAGCCTCCCCTTGCGCACAGGCGGCGGCAATCAACGCAAAAACGAGAGCCAGTAATGCACGCAGAGTTGGCATTCGACTTCGGCTCCCTTATTGACGGTTGATACAATTGATCGTGAGGTTGTCAATGCGCGCTGTTTCCATCGCCGCCCTCCTGCTCGCGGGTTGCGCGACTGCTCCCTCCTCGACGCCGGCGTTTGTCGACCCTGCGGTCGCGCACATGGACGCCCAGACCGGGGGCGGAATCTATGGCGAGCGCTGGTCAGGCGAAGGCGCCGAGCGGATTCACTATGTCGAAGCCGGCCGTGGCCCGACCGTCGTCTTCGTCCACGGTTTTCCCAGCTTCTGGTACACTTGGGCCGACCAGCTCGACGCCTTCCGTGCGTGCCGGCGGGTGATCGCCATCGATGCGCCCGGTACCGGGCTTTCGGGTCGGGGGGAGAGCGACGAAGGGTACCGCGTCGCCAATCTTGCGAAGCGTCTGGACGCCCTGATTGCGGAGCTCGCCCCCAATGAGAAGGTAACGCTGGTCGGTCACGATTGGGGCGGCGCACTCGCGTGGTCGTACGCCGAATGGAAGCCGCAGCGAGTCGAGCGGCTCGCTGTGTTCAGCGCGCCGCCCTACGATTTGTTTCTGGAGCTGATCGCGGCCGATCCAGAACAACGGTCGCGGTCGGGCTACATGCAGACCTTGCGGGGCCTTGATCGCGGCACGATTGCCGCCCGCGGAGTGGCGGACAGCTTGTTCAAGACCGCGTACGGGCAGATGGTCGCCAAGGGCGCGCTCACCGAGACAGAGGGCAAGCTGTTTCAGAACGCGCTCAATGTCGAGACCGTCGATGGCGGAGTCGGCTGGTACCGCGCCAACATTCCTGCCTTCGATGCGATCGACCCGCTCCGCGATGCGTGGCCGTCGGCCGGCGCGCGCGCGGCGGTGCCTGTGCTGCTTGTCGAGGGCGGCGATGACCGCACCTTCGTTCCCTTGGCCCAGCGCGCGCGCGATCACGCAGCCTCGCTAGAGGCCGTTACGCTGCCGGGAGTCGGCCACTGGACCCCGTTCGAGGACCCGGCCGCCGCCAACGCCGCGCTAGGTCGCTTTCTCGGTCTCCCCGACGGGCGTTGTCCCGCGCCATAACGACAGACCGATCCATTCCGCGCGCCTGCCCATCGCAAGGCGGTTGAACGCCAGGGCTGCGACCACAGAACTCGCCAGCGTCACAACCATGAAGTCGATGTAATGCAGGCCGACGAACCCGGCCGGCTGCCACCAGAAAGTGTAGGCGCCGTAGAACGCCACGCCCCAGACCACCCCGGCGACCGCTGCGCCCGGTGCCACACCGCGAAACAGCAGGCCCACGACGAATGCGGACAAAATCGGCATCGAGGCAAGACCATTGAGCTGCTGCAGTAGATTGATGATGCTCTTGGCGCCCTGAAAGGCGGGGACCATCAAGATCGAGGTGACGGTCAAAATGGCGGATACCACCGCGGCCAGCCGCCAGTGGTTGGCAACCGGGCGGATAAACTTCGAGTGGAAGTCGACGTCGTAGAGCGCCACCGAACTGTTGAGGATCGCCGCGGTGTGCGCGATCACCGCCGCCGCCATCATTGCCGCGAACGCGCCGGATAGCCATTCCGGCAGTACCTCGGCGACCACCCGGCCATAAGTCGCGTCGTCGGCGTCGCCGAACAGCTTAAAGCCGACCACGCCGGGGATGACCACTATCGCGGGCACGATCAGGATCCGCACCGCGGCCGCCGCAAACACGCCCTTCTGAGCCTCGCGCACGGTCGGCGCGGCCATCGCCTTCTGGGTGATGTTCTGGTTGGTCGACCAGTAGAAGATCTGGATGAAGACCATGCCGGTGAACAGCGTGTGGAAGGGGATCGGGGAGTCGCGGTCGCCGATCATGCTCAGGCGCTCGCCCGGGATGCCCGACAGGTCCCATCCGATCGCGTTCATGGCCAGAATCACGACCAGAAAGGCCACTGCGAGGACGCCGATGCCGCTGATCGTGTCCATCACCGCGACAGCCTTGAGACCGCCGGTGATCGTGTAGAGCGCCGCGATCACCGCCATCGGCGCGGCGAACCACCACAGCGGCCAATCCACGCCCAGCATCGAACCGAGAAACAGCGATCCGGAATACAGCGCCGCCGGCAGGTAGATGAGGATGTTGCCGATCAAGAATATGCCGCTGATCAACGTGCGGATGCTCCCGCCCCCGTATCGCTGCTCGAGCAGTTGGGTCACGGTGGTGCACTTGTAGCGATAATATATGGGCACGAAGACGAACGCGAGGATCAGCAGACCGATGAAGCCACACAACTCCCACCAGGCGAGTAGCAGCATCTGGTTGCCGTTCATACCAACCAGCTGCTCGGTTGAGAGGTTGGTGAGGGTGATCGAGCCGGCAACATACAGCCAATTGAGGCGGCCAGACGCGAGATAAACGTCCTTGGCCGACTCACCATCCGTCCCGCCGCCGCGCTTCGTGAGATAGATCGTCAGGGCTGCGATTGCCGCCATCAACGCGACAACGATAGCTATTTGCATGCCCACCCCTTATTGTAATTATCGTCAACGACTCTTGACCGATTTCGCGGTCTCGGACAAGCCCGCAGCATGATCGGCGACCAGCCCTGCCGACTCGGCGTGTGCTACTACCCAGAGCATTGGGAAGAGGCGCTGTGGGCAGACGACGCTCGCCGCATGCGCGAGACGGGCATAACTCGTGTACGTATCGGCGAGTTCGCCTGGTCGCGCATCGAGCCGGAGCCAGGCCGGTTCGAGTGGGGCTGGCTTGATCGCGCCATAGAATCTTTGGCCGCGGAAGGTCATGGGATCATCCTCGGCACGCCAACCGCCACGCCGCCCAAGTGGCTGGTCGACCGAATGCCAGACATGGTTCCGATCAGCCGTGACGGCCGGCCGCGCAGGTTTGGATCGCGGCGGCATTACTGCTTCAGCCATGGCGGATATCGCGCCGAAGCGGTGCGCATCACGCGCGCGGTCGCGGAAAGATATGGGCATCACTCCGCGGTCGTCGCCTGGCAGACGGACAACGAATACGGCTGCCACGATACGGTCCTCAGTTACTCGGACGCGGCCAGGTGCGCCTTTCGCACATGGCTGGCGGCGAGATACGGCGAGGTTGAAGCGCTCAATTCGGCATGGGGAAACGTCTTCTGGTCGATGGAATATCGCTCGTTCGGCGAAATCGAACTGCCGAACCTGACGGTCACCGAGGCCAACCCCGCGCATTGGTTGGCGTTTCGCCGCTTTTCTTCCGATCAGGTCATTGCTTTCAATCGTGCTCAAACGGATGTCATCCGCGCACTGTCGCCGGGGCGCGACGTGGTCCACAATGCGATGGGCTTCTTCACCGACTACGATCATCACGCGCTAGGCGCCGATCTCGATGCGATCGGGTGGGACAGCTATCCCCTCGGGTTTCTCGAACAGTTTCCTTTCGCTGAGGCCGACAAGCTTGAGTACGCCCGACAAGGCCATCCGGACATCGCGGCCTTCCACCACGATCTGTATCGGGGCTGCGCGAGGGCCGAGCGATGGTGGGTGCTCGAGCAGCAACCGGGTCCGGTCAACTGGGCACGATACAACCCGGCGCCGCTGCCGGGCATGGTCAAGCTATGGACGATCGAAGCCGCTGCCCACGGCGCCGAGTTGGTCAGCTACTTCCGGTGGCGTCAGGCGCCTTTCGCCCAGGAACAGATGCACGCCGGCTTGTTGCGGCCTGACAGCACGCCGGCGCCCGGTCTCGATGAAGCGCGCGAGGCGGGAGAGCTTCTGGCGGAGCTCGGTCCGATGGGAGCTCCCTTGCGACACGCGGCGCTGATCTTTGCTTACGATGCGGAGTGGGTGACCGCGACTCAGCCCCAGGGCGAAGGCCGCTCCGCACTTTGGGCTGCGTTTGCTTGCTATACGGCGCTGCGCCGGCTCGGGCTGAACGTCGACATTCTGCCGCCCGACGCTTCGCTCGTAGACTATGGGCTGGTAGTGATCCCGGGCTTACCGATTGTGCCGGAAGTACTCGCAGAGAATTTGCGAAATTACGGCGGACAGGTCGTCATTGGCCCGCGGACCGGCAGTCGGAACGAAGAATTCGCTATCCCAGCAAGCCTCCCTCCGGGTCATCTCAGAGAATTGATCGGAGGGCGGGTGACCCTGAGCGAAAGCCTGAGGCCTGGTTTGGCATCCGCCGGCGCGGGCTGGGAAATAGCCCACTGGCTCGATCACTTAGAAGGTGACGCGGTGCCAGAACTGGTGGCCAACGACGGAGCAGTCGCGTGTTGGCGAAACGGACGAACGCGATACTGTGCGGCATGGCCAGAGGCGGCTTTGATCGAAACGATAGTCGAAGCCGCGGCCATCGATGGAGGCCTGCCTGCATCGAAGTTGGCCACGGGACAGCGAATGCGCACGACAGAGCGTCAGCGTTTCGTCTTTGATTATGCGGTGGCAAAATTGGAGATCCAACCGTGCCCTTAGCTGAGAGGGCTTCGCGCCTCTGCGAACAACGTACGTCCGTTATTGGACATCATTGATGATCAGCCGAACGTCCGGCCCTGGGCGCGTTGCCACTTGGCAGCTTATGGGCCGCCTGCAGATGGTCTGCTTTGGAGGTCGCGACTGCAAAAAGCCGCCAGTCGGCAGAATGATCTGGTGCAGCGCTAACTCTTGCAGATAGGGCCATATTGGACCTAACACGTCTAAGGATTGCCAGGGGGCGCTAATGCTTGAAAGCCACTGGCGGATCGAGATCGAGCGCGTCGCCGAGGCGCTTGCCGATTCCAATGACGCCACGTTCCCTCATCTCGCTCTGCGGCTTCACAAAGCACTGTGCATCGCACCGCCTGAAGTCGGGGCAGCGCTAGGGCCTCCCTGCAGTCGGCAACAAATCGAATCGCTGCTGGCTTGCGGCGCACAGAGGGAGGCAGCGCTGGAGCTATTCGGCAAGGCGCATTACATGGTGAGCCGCGGTGTCCATGGGTTTGCGATAGCGTCGGTCACCAGCGACTTGTTTCCCGAGTCAACCCTCAGCTCCGATCATGAGGCTACGGCTTATGCGGGAGCGCTCGCCTTGGGGCTACGGGACTGGGCACGCGCCGCAGCTACGTTCTCGGCTTCGCGGGCCGCTCGCTAAGAATCGCTAACACATTTGGCGCGCCTACCATGGCGACGTATCGCCACAGCTTATGGCGCGACAAACAATCACATCATGTTTGCCGCTCAGTTCGCCTGTATCGTTAACGGGTGGAGTAGGCGCGCCGACCGGTATCCCAGCTCCCCAGGAATATGAAAACCTGAATAATCAATGTGTGAATCGTTCGTGTCTAATACCGGATGCGAACCGCGGTTTGAACGTTGAATGAAGTTAGGTTACCTCCTAATATGGGTGTCACCGTGCAGACGACATTTGGCAGTCGGACCTCCGACCGATCCTTGCAGCAGTTATCTGACCGTGAGCTCGACGTGCTTGCTCATCTCGCTGGACATAAAACCAGTAAGGCGATCGCGCGCGACTTGGGCATTCACGAAAACACCGTCAACAAACATCTCGCGTCGATCCGCGCGAAGTGGAGCACGACCGACCGCTACGAGACAGCGCAGGTATTTACGCGCTTGAGCGAGGGGGATGAAATTCATCCCTCCCAAATTCCGTCCGGTGACGACTACCTCATTGTGCCTTCAGAGCCCGTAGCGGACCTGCCGGATTCGGCGCATTTCCGGTTATCAGATGTGCTCGCTCCCGAGCCGTTCGGATTCCGGGATAGCCTCGCTCCGAAGGGTCTGGAGGCTCTCGACCGTCGTTATGGAAAGGTTTGGCGGATTGCGGCAATTCCGATCATCGGCATCCTTTTTGGAATGGTGATGTTGGTAGTGGTGGCAACTGCACAAGTACTCAACGACCTCTTCTGAGAACGCCTTCGTCCTGACTTAACTGGCTTTGGCCATGGAGACGAAGAAATGACACCTCAAGTTGCTGCGTTGCGCATCGGCCGCGGGCTCGCCGCTAGTGAAGACGGCATCGACGCCGTGCTTGCACACACGGGTGGGCTTATAGCCGCGATGACTAACGCTCGAGTCGAAACTGGCAGCCCAGCCGCGACCGGACACCGCGCCATCGCGCGTGTGGCCGCCGCTCAGGCAAAGCTCGTAGAGGCGCGCCAAGATCTGATCCGTGCTCACGAGGATCTTCGCCGCATTGCCGAGACCGCCGACACCCCAATGGACTGTCCGCCGCAACAAGGGTCGCATCGCGACGAGGATCGCGCTGCCGCATGAGCCGTAGGGTACCATGACCGCGGTCCTTCTCACCGCCTTTTACGCAGTCATGGTGTCATCACTTGCTTTCGCCTGGTTCAGGGGCGGGGGTGCGGAACGGATCGCGGTGCTTTTGCTCCTCGCCTTCTTCGCTTTCCGAGTGGCAGTCCATCCCCTGATGCCAGTGCGGTTCACCGGGCTAGATCCGCTCGCGCTCACACAAGACCTCATCGGTTTTGTCGGCTTCGTGTGGATCGGGCTCCGCGCCAGGAGGTACTGGCCATTAATAGCCGCAGCCCTGCAGTTGCTCAGCCTGTCCGCGCACTTCGCGCGTGTGCTACACCTGCCTGTAGATCCGTGGGCCTACTCGGTGCTCAAGAGCGTGCCGACATTGCTCGTCTACATCGTCCTCGCGATCGGCACGGCGAACTACCGGCGCCGCGTTCGGGCAAAGAGGCATTTGAAATCGTCCCCGACCTTGTTTGGCCAGGGGACGGAGCCCTCTTGGCGCAGGCCTTCGCTGGACTCAGTGCCGCCCGAAGCGAGACGCTCATCGTCACACTCCACGACAGCAAAGGACGCTACTCGTCGAGCCTTCAGCGCGAAGGAACCCACGGAGGAATCGAACTCGACTACCGCGATCTGATTGAAGTTGCCCTCGCGAGCCGAGCGAGTGGCCTGCTTTTAATCCATAACCATCCTTCGGGCGACCCCACCCCGAGTGCGGATGACATTGCGGCGACACGCATGCTCGTTGCGCTATGCCGTCCTTTACAACTCAAGATCCATGATCACCTTATTGTCGGGGCTGCGACCCTGGTCAGTATGCGGCGCGCAGGACTCATTGACCCACCGGGCAGTGCGGCAGCGTGAGAGCGCGTCTCCCGCTTCATTCGAAGGTCCCAGAAGACGACGTCTTGGGGCGAGCAGCCGCGGAGCTGGAAATCCTTCATCGCCGCCGCGTGCGCATACCCCGTAGCTGCATCACCGATCAGCAATGGGCGATCCTGCTTGAGCTGTTTGTTGCCGAAGAGAGTGGACAACACCTTCCTACAACGGCGCTTGCTCAGGTCGCCGGCGCGCCGAAGTCTACCCTGTTGCGGATGATTGACGACCTTGCCGCGCGAAGCTTGATCCAGCGCGACCGAACTGGTCCTGACGGTCGCGTAACGCTTATCCGACCCACGACTGCCGGGCGTGTGCTTGTCGCGGCTGTGTTCGAGGATGCCCCATGAGAGTGACGGTCCGCCAGACAAAAAACGGTAGACCATATAGCGTCCGCATGCGCCGGCTCGCAACGAGGTGGGCCGAGGCCGACCCGATCGCAGCTGCGCCAACCTGCACCGCAAAGTTCTCCCGAGAACCGAGCACGAAGAGCCGCTCATGAACGCGCCCACCAATCATAGCCTTCGGTGTGCCTTGTCTCAAGCAGGTGAACTATCCGGCACGCGGGAGCATGTTCGTGAAGCAAACCGACAAGCGCTGGAGCGCGCACGCGTACGAGCGGCACTCGGCAACCCTCAGGCCCATCTGCGCCCCGCCAAATCGGGTGCAGCATTCGTTTGGGGCCTTGTGATCGGTGCCGCCGCGATGGGGCTTGCTGGGGCGATCGTTTTTGTCATGTGAATAAGAAGGGGGCCGCCATGTTCAAACGCCAAGTAATCCATTTCGTTGACGCCGATGCCCGAATGCGGGGCCATCTAGCCCGAACCACTCTTGCACTCGGGCATCATGCCGAAGTTTACGCGGACGTCGTCGAGCTATGCGAGCATTCTCCTCAGCGAGGCATCGCGGTTGTGCGCGATGATTTCGAGCAAGGCGGAATCGAGGCTGCAATCGAGTTGCTCGGCAGGTACCAAGTGTGGCTGCCAGTGGTAGCCATAGACGAAGCGCCAGAGACTTCCCGCGTGGTGGCCGCAGTGAAGGCCGGTGCCTTAGATTACCTTCGACTCCCCCTGGATCCCAGCCAGCTGTCGCAAATGCTGCTGAGCATCTCTCATGAGGCAGAGGCAACGGCTGCAGCGCGCCGCCGGATGATCGAGGCTCGAAGCCGAATAGACAATCTTTCTGTCCGCGAGCGAGAGGTGCTCGAGTGGCTCGCGCAGGGCAGCAGCAACAAGGCGATTGCTAAGGCGCTCCAGATCAGTCCTCGGACTGTTGAGATTCACCGCGCGAATATGATGAACAAGTTGGGAGCCAGCCATTCAGCAGACGCCGTGAGATTACGTCTTGAGGCGAGTCTGTAATGCCATGCCTTTCCCCGGCGGCACTCTCCTGGCGCGGGCTCCTGTCCCCTGATCAAATAATGTTTAATCGGTGGAGTATGGTCGCCGCCCGCCGCTTAGGTATTGTCACGCAGGTTCGCAGCAGCCTGATTTCTAGAAAAGGCGAGTAGCTCTCCGGTTCATCGATTTGATCGATCGAGTAGCTCTCCGGTTCATCGATTTGATCGATAAAGGGAGAGCCACATGAAGTTTTTAGCCGTCACGATGATTACTGCGATTTTGTCCAGTCCTGTCTCCGCCCGACCCCACGGGAATGAGCCCGGCTCCCAATCGGCGGGACGCGATGCCGGTCAGGGCGCTGTGAGGTTCTGGGACCGGGTCGACCACGAGTCTTGTTTCGGTTTGTCGCGCGCTTACTACGCCGAGTATCTTGCGACGCTCGGCCTCAATTACGGCGATTCCTGGACCGTTGGAACTGGCGAGGCCCACGAACTCAACCAGACGTGGACCGACATGTGGTGCCGCAGCAAACCAGAATAAGCAGCTATTCGACAATGTAGGCACGACGCTCCCGGGGATCGCCCATATCTGCTTCTGCGTCAGCGGACGCTTGGCACCGACGGTCTTGCCGGCGTCCCAAGGTGCCCGACCGTGCATCGATGGATTATATTGCGAGTAGCCCATGGCATTTCTCCACGGCCGAAATGGCCTTCAGAGAAACAGAGCGGCCGGTCAGATGCTGGGCCGTTTGCGGCCTGTCCGGTTTCAGCGATTGCAAGGGCAATGCAGACAACGACCTGCGTGCCATGAGCGCTGTGTCATTCGCGCCCAATCAGAGCCGGACTGGGGCACATTGATTTGGGAAGCGCGCGCTTTCGATGGCCGCTCTGAGGTCAGGCGGGATATTCATGGGTCTGAACGGGCTGACGTCGGCGCCCCCTGTGTTGCCGTGCGGGACGAGACCGGCCCACGTCACGCCTGCCGCTGCCGAAACTCGGAAAGTCTGGCCCACCACTTCTCGGAAGCTTTGGCGGCGAATTGACCACATCAGCATGTGCCAATGCACTCGAACATGATGCACTGTCGATCTCTGACCCAATATGTGCGCGCGCTCCAAGTGTTGGAAGGCGGCGCACGGATCTCCGCCGAGTTCAGCCAACCGGGCGGCAGCCAGTTCGGCGTCCACATCAACTTTGATCCGCGTGCCAAACGTCAAAGGATCGGATGCATTGATCTTCCGGGAAACGAGTCGCCCAGCCAAGTAAGCTCCAGCGGCTCCATCAAAACTCAGGCAGAACATCGCCCACCAGGTAGGCACACCCTCATTTTCAACCAACCCGTGATGGTACCAATCGAGCAGTCCGTGCCCCGCAAGGGCCACGACTACCATCCACAAGTTTGTCTTGAAGCCGATAGTGGCGGCAAGGCCAAAGCCGAAAAAGATGGCGAGCTCTCGCGACAACGCTGCGCTGTCTCCCATGACAGCGAAAAGAGCATAGTAAGAGGCGATCACAAGCAAGATGACAGGATACACTGAGCGATCTCGATCGATGCCGGACGCAGTGAGAAAGGCACCAACCGCGATTGCGAGGGAAATCCCCATGAAATAGCCCATCTCTTGCTTCCTTCTGCTTAGATCTTTGTCTTGGTGGCGGATGGCGGCGAAGCAGTCAGGTCGAGCGATTGGGGACACATACCCCCTTCTCCGTCACCGGCCGCTCCGCCGCATTTCCGTCAGTTTGCGCAGCCGCAGGACTGATCGCACTTGCACGACGGTCCGCAGTTGCAGGCCTTGGCAGCGGTGGCGCACTTGCAGGCTGGGGTGCAGTTGCAGGGGTTGCATTTGCAATTCTCGGTCATGTTGAACTCCTTCTTCGGTTTGTGGAGTTCGTGGGATAACCTTCGAATCGGGTTGAGACTTGAACGTAGCGGCTAATCTGAATCCAAGTGATCGGGACCTGTATTGAGCATGAGGCCGCTCAGGGGGAGTAGGGAACCGTGCCGGTTGTCGGCCAAGGAAGGATCGTGGTTTGGGAGGGCGCGGCCCTTTGGATGCTCGAGGGCGAAGAGACTGCGAATGTGCACCCGCATTCGCACCATGCGATCCAGGTTACGTTCCGACTCAAGGGCTGGTTCGAGATCAACGTCGGTCGCGAAAAGCTTGCCGGCCCCGTGGCGGCGATCGGTTCAGATACGCAACATAGCTTTCGGGCGAGCGGCGCGGTGGCGTTTCTGTTCATTGCGCCCGAGAGCTTAGTCGGCGCTGCGATCAAGAACGTTTTGTTCGAGGATCAGTCTTGGGCAGGCATCACCCAAGGCCCATTGGCAGAGGCGCTGGTAACGCTTCGCGAATGTTTTGAGCGGGGAGCGCCCGAAGTGGAGCTTCAATGCGTCGGGCAAGCTGTCTTGAATGCGCTGCAGCCAACCGAATTGCCGAGGATGCCCGACCCTCGGGTGCTGGCGATGATTGACTATGCGAAGCGTAATCTCGACGACAGAATAAGTCTGCTCGCCGCTGCGCGAGACGTTGGCCTATCGCCTAGTAGAGCACGCCACCTTTTCGTCGCGCAGACCGGATTGCCTTTCAAGACATATGTTTTGTGGCTGCGAATCGAGATGGCCGTAGCATTATACGCATCAGGAAGTTCGCTTACCGCGGCCGCCCACGAAGGCGGCTTCGCGGATTCTGCCCATTTCAGTCGAACGTTTAGAACGACCTTCGGCCTCGCCGCTATGGGATTGCGCCTTCACCACGAGTAAGGTGCAGCATTCTTGACCGCTGACAGATGTGCCGTTCGCCACCCGGAACGTCGAGATGGAGCGCACAGCCAAATAGCCGATCCTTGGCCGATAGCGGAATTGGAGCGGCCGTCCCGAGTAAACCCAATGCTGCCGCTCCTAAGCACCCAGAGGTACGAACGAATTTGCGCTCCACGTCACGCTTCGCTTGTGGTGCACTGCTGGCGACAACGGCGAATTAGCTCGCCTCGAACGACGTTAGGATTGGGCAAGGTCCGGTGGTCCCGGTTCCGCACTCATCCGCCAAGCGCCGAAGAGACTTTCTTGCACTCTGAAGGTCCGCGATCTTTGCTTCCAATGCCTCAATCCGGCTTTTCGCAAGCGTGCGGACGCGGGCGCGGTCGTCACTCGCATCGAGATCTAGCAATTCTTTGATCTCTTCAAGCGTGAACCCCGCAGCCTGGGCCTGCCTGATAAAACGCAGCCGGCGCAGATCATCGGCACCGTATCGCCGAACGCCGACTTCCCGCGAGGGCGTCTCAAGAAGTCCCCGGCGCTGATAAAATCGAATTGTTTCGACCCCGACACCGCCAGCAGAAGCCAACCGGCCAATGGTCAACGAAGATGGCGCTTGACTCTGTACCATAGTACGCACCCTATATCCGCGCCGACAAGATCACAAGGAGTGTCAAATGTCGGACCAAATCGGCGCCATTCAAGGACGGAAAAGCGCAGTCATCCATCGGATGGTAATGCAATCGCACACCTGCCCCTATGGGCTCAAAGCGGTCGATCTGCTCAAGCGCTCAGGATACGCGGTCGACGATCGGCATCTCACCACTCGCGAGCAAACCGATGCCTTTAAAGCAGAGCACGGCGTCCAAACCACTCCGCAAATCTTCATCGGCGGTGAGCGCATCGGAGGATACGACGATTTGCGTCGTCACCTTGGCAAGCCGGTCGCCGACCCTAAGGGTACCAGCTACCGGCCGATAATCGCTCTTTTCACAATGACGGCTCTGATGGCTGGAGCAGTTAGCTACGCGGTCTTTGGATACCCCTTTACCGTGCGCGCAGCCGAGTGGTTCATTGCCTTCTCCATGATCGTTCTGGCGCTGCTCAAGCTTCAGAACATCGAAACATTCGCCACGATGTTCTTGAACTACGATCTGCTGGCGAAGCGGTGGGTCCCCTACAGCCACATCTACCCGTACGCCGAAGGACTGGCGGGGGCGTTGATGGCGGCCGGGGCGCTCACGTGGCTCTCGGTACCCATCGCGCTGTTTATAGCCACCATCGGCGCCGTGTCGGTGTTCAAGGCCGTTTATGTCGACAAGCGCGAACTCAAATGCGCGTGCGTCGGTGGTTCGAGCAACGTACCGCTTGGCTTTGTCTCGCTGACCGAGAACCTGATGATGATCGCGATGGCCGTCTGGATGGGGCTGGGTGCGCTAGGACTGGCTGCGGCCGCTACGCACGCAATGTGAGGAACCAGGCGAAGGTCCGATGATTGCAACAACTTCCCAGAAGGCTTACCTCGTGTCGATGCTTGCCGCCCGCTTCATGCTGATCTTGGCTTTGCTAGTAGCGCCGCTCGGCATGTGGGGCGGGCCATCCATGGCATTGACCCCGTCAGCTTCGGCGTCTTCTGAGCAGCAATCAGCTGACCACGCGACCCATTGTGCCGAGATGGCTGGCGAGAACGAAGGACCGAGTGATCGCGGCTCTTCACAGAGCGACTGCCTATCTGATTGTGCGATGGCGTGCTCTGCAATCGCAGCGCCTGGCAGCCGCATCGCCGAACGTAAAGTCGGCGCTGCGGTCATCGATGCGAACTCGCCTATCGACACGCTCCATGGCCTAAATCCAGAATCAGCAGACCCGCCTCCCCGAACTGCCTGAGACACGAATCTCTTATTGATTTCGAGTTTTCGGGAGAAATGAAATGAAGCTTCTAGTTGGAGCGATCGCGCTCGCGTTCGCCATGCCCGCCGCCGCTCAATCGGCGCCCGCTCAGATGGACCATTCGGCCCATGCGCAGCACCAGACGAGCAACGGTCCAGCCTCGTCGGGCCATACTCAGCACGGTGACCACCAAAAGCCGCAGGGCGGCTCGCAAGAAGGCCATTCCATGAAGGACGGCTGCTGCGCCGACAAGGACGGCAACGGCAAGATGGACTGCTGCGAAAGGATGGCAGCCACGAAGGGCGACCAGCCGCCTGCCGAGTCCAAAGGCAACTGAATCTTCGGCCTGCGGAGGGGGGACGACATCACCAGCGGTCGTCCCCGAACGCCGCCTGATTGGAAGGTCGCAGAGCGACCTGTGTGAACTATGGAAAATACGCTTTCATTGGGCCGACGGGCCCTGCTGCGCGGCGCGGCCGTTGGCGGCGCTGGGCTCGGTTTGTCATCGATGTTCCCCGCGTGGGCGCAGACGACGAGCCACGGGCTCGCCCGGAAAGGCTTTGGCACCCTGACTGGGCCCGTGGTCGATTTGACCGTCTCGGAACATCAGTTCACGGTGGATGGGAAGGCCGGCCACGCGATAGCCATCAACGGCACCATTCCGGCCCCGCTGATCCGGCTAAAGGAAGGTCAGAACGTCCGGCTGCGGGTGAACAATCACCTGGATGAAGATACCTCGATCCATTGGCATGGCCTCATCGTGCCGTTTCAGATGGACGGCGTGCCCGGCGTCAGCTTCCCGGGTATCAAGGTACATTCGAATTTCGATTACGAATTCCCGCTCAAGCAGGCGGGGACCTATTGGTATCACAGCCACAGCGGCCTGCAGGAGCAGGTAGGCCACTACGGCCCCCTGATCATCGACCCGGATGGTGCTGATCCGGTGGCTTACGACCGCGAGCATGTGATCGTGCTGTCGGATTGGAGCTTCCTTCACCCGCACACGATCTTCACGCGGCTTAAGCAGGAAGGCGGTTTCTTCAATCGCCAGAAGCTCACGCTGGCGGATCGATTGACCGGCAAAGCCGAGCAACTCTCGGACGAAGACCGGGCGATGTTCGCCCGGATGCGGATGGACCCGACCGACATCTCGGATGTGACCGAGGCGGCCTACACCTTCCTAGTCAACGGCCACAGCCCCGCGGAGAACTGGACAGGCCTATTCCGGGCTGGTGAGCGAGTGCGGCTGCGGATGATCAATGCAGCGGCGCAGACAACCTTCAACTTGCGCATTCCCGGTCTGCCGATGACGGTGGTGGCGACGGATGGAATCGACGTTCGCCCGGTCGAGGTCGATGAGTTCCAGATCGGCAATGCCGAAACATACGACGTGATCGTGCAACCCCGCGACCAGGCATACACCTTCGTTGCAGAGACAATCGACAGGTCGGGCATGGGGGTTGCTACTCTGGCCCCGCGCGCGGGAATGCGCGCAGCGGTGCCCCCGCTACGCGAGCGTCCGACCCTCACGATGACCGACATGGGCATGATGGACCACGGCTCCGAGGCAACCGCGGATGCGACGGATCACGCAGCCATGGGCCATGCCATGCCGGAAGCTGGGGCGAGCGCTGCTGGTGCCTCGATGGACCACAGCAACATGGACATGCGCGACAAGTCAAAGGTCGACTTCCCGGTTGGCGTCGGAGTGGATGCGATCGCTCCCATGCCGATGAACCGCGTCGGGCACCCAGGCATCGGGCTCGAGAATGTCGGACACCGGGTTCTGACTTATACGGACCTCGTCTCGCTCACACCGCGCACCGACACGCGCCAGCCGACCCGAAAGATCGAAATCCATCTGACCGGTAACATGGAGCGTTTCATGTGGTCGCTGGATGGCGAGCAGCTTTCGGAAAATCCGGAGCCCTACCGCTTCGCTCGCAACGAGCGGGTTCGCATGCGGCTGATCAACGACACGATGATGACTCACCCGATGCACCTCCACGGGCACTTCTGGGAGATCGTCAACGGCCATGGAGCCCATCAGCCGCTCAAGCACACCGTGCGGGTCTCGCCTAGTGGCTACATTGACCTCGATCTGACAGCCGATGCGCCCGGCGATTGGGCTTTTCACTGCCACCTTCTCTACCACATGCACGCCGGAATGATGCGCGTCGTCAAGGTGCGGCCTCTCGACGGAGATCCGGCATGAAGACGCTCATCGCACTGCTTCTAGCCGGTGCGGCCAGCCCTGTTCTTGCCCAGCAGGACCGTTCGCAAGCGACCAGCAGCGCTCCTGCTGCGCCTTCGTGCACTCCAGAGCATTCCGCGATGGGACACTGCACTTTGCCCGCTGCAACAGCGAAACCAGCTGCTGCTGCGTGCACGCCTGAGCACGCGGCCATGGGCCATTGTACGCTTCCTCCACCGTCCGCACCGCAGCGATCTGCACCGACACCTAAATCCGCGAGCTGCTCACCCGAGCATGCGGCTATGGGGCACTGCACGTTGCCGCAGGATCCCCCTCAAGCGGTTACGCCCCGCCCGGCACCGGCAGAAAGCTGCTCGCCGGAACATGCTGCGATGGGCCACTGCACCTTGACGACGCCACTGGCGCAATCGGCAGAGCCCCCGGCGCAATCGCCACAGCCCCCGGCTGGAGCGGCGGCCTGCGCGCCTGAGCACGCGGCAATGGGGCATTGTACCCTGGTATCGAATGACCCTCCGATAGCCACACCGCCGCCAGCGGCTTTGTGGGGCCCCGAAAACGCTGCCGATGCCGTCTATGGAGCCGGAGCGATGGCAATGGCGCGTGAGACCCTACGCAGCGAACATGGCGGGATGCTCGCGTACAAGGTGCTGTTCGACCGTATCGAAGCTCGCATTCACGATGGAGACGATGGCTACCTCATTGACGGCCAAGCCTGGTATGGTGGTGACATCGACAAGCTGTGGCTGAAGACGGAGCTTGAAGGAGAGTTCGAGCACGGCATTGAGGAAGCGGAGATCCAGGCCCTCTGGAGCCAGGCGATCAATCCTTGGTTCGACCTGCAGGCGGGCGGGCGATACGACGCTCGCAGCGGCCCGGATCGGACATATTTCACGATAGGTATTCAAGGGCTTGCTCCGTATTGGTGGGAGGTGGACGCAGCCCTGTTCGTATCGACGAAGGGCGACATCACTGCCCGCGCCGAGGCCGAACATGACATTCGGATCACGCAAAGCCTGATCCTTCAGCCGCGCGCCGAAATCGATCTCTCGATGCAGGACGTGCCAGAGCTTGCTTTAGGCGCTGGCCTGACGAACGCGGCGCTTGGGGCACGCCTGCGCTACCAATTGGCACCGACATTCTCGCCCTATGTGGGCATCGAATATGACCGCGCATTCGGCGATACCGCACGCCTTCGGCGCCTCAACGGTGAACGCGCGGGAGGCTGGCTCTTCCTCTTAGGGGTCCGGGCATGGTTCTGACTGCCGTGCGATCGCTGCAAACGATGCTCTTCGCTGTGCTGATGGCCATGGCGATGTCACCGGCGTCAGCTCACGAGGACCACGACAAGCAGTCGCGGCAGCGTGCGGAGGTGACTTCTCAGCCGAGCCAGATGACACCTGCTGCGATGCACGAGATGATGGAGGATCACGCCGTTGCCATGGAGGCAGCTGCGCCGAAGACGCTCGATCAACGAGTCATGAGCTGGGCAGGGCGGACGCACCCCTTCGCGGTGCACTTTCCTATCGCCCTTTTTCCCGTTGCTCTCGTTGCGCTCATTCTAGCCAGGCGGCGGGGCGAGACCGTCGAACTGATCCGATCACTCATCATCGTCGCAGGCGTGGCGAGCGTGATTGCAGGGGCGCACGGCTGGCTACTGGAGGCTTTTCCCTGGCTCAAGATGACGCGTTGCAGTTCTGGCACCGATGGACGGGCACTGGTCTTTCGATTGCGGGAGCCATTCTTGCGATCTGGTCCTATCGACAGCGGAGCTCGGTGTTCAGTCGGACAATGGTCTTGGCGTTAGCCGCAATCACAGTGGTTTTGCTTGTGCAAGGCTGGCTAGGGGCAGCCCTAGTGCATGGCATGGACCACATGAATTTTGAACTCGGACGGGAAACCGGCGCGGCAGCGCGCAATCAGGAGAATGACGATGAGGCGACTAGCGATTAGCCTACTGGGCGCGACCGCGCTCGCACTGGCGGCCTGCTCAGAGAGCGAAACAACCGAAGGGCAAGAAGCAAAGCCCGAGGCCACCACAGCGAGCGAAGCTGCTGAGGTAGCGGAGGCGTCGCCAGAGCCCACGCCTACGACGGCACCGGAAACAACCGCCTCGCCGAAGGCCACGACCCCAAATGCATCCGCACCGCGAGCCGCAATCAGTCCGCGGGCAACAGCAACCGCGAAGCCTACCCCGACGGTTCGCCCCACAGCGACGCCTAAGGCCGCTGAAGAGCCCAAGGTTGCCGAATGTACGCCTGAGCACCGTGAGATGGGTCACTGCTGACAGTCTAGCATTTGTGTTGCGGGGGCGGGCTGGCGGGAGCGCTGCCAGTTCCCTCTCGATCATAAGGGGGAGTGAATGTCGGCTGCAGCGCGGGTCGCGGGCAAGGTGCACAAGTGGCTCGCCCTGCTCATGGCCATCCAAGTTCTGTTCTGGTTCGTCAGCGGGTTGTTTTTCGCCATCGCCCCGATCGAACAGGTGCGATCAGAGCACGTCAAAGCAAAGGACATTCCGGCGCCTGTCTCAGCCGAAGTGGCCGCGACTGGGCTGCAAAGGATTGGCGGTCAGGCCCGGGGCGAGAAGATCGAAATTCGGACCCTGATGGGTTCCCCGGTTGCACTGATTTCACCGCACGATGGGCGACCGCGTCTGTACGACCTGGAAACAGGCCGGGTGATCTCTCCGATCTCTGCTGCCCTCGCTCGCGAAATCGCCGAGGCCGACTATGCGGGTAACCGCCGCGCGGCCCGCGTTTCACTCGTTACGAAGGAGTCGACGGAATACCGGGCGGCCCTGCCTGCCTGGCGGGTGGACTTTGATGATAACGCGAACAGAGCGCTTTATGTGGCGCAGGATACTGGCGCGGTTACAGCCAGGCGATCAACACTGTGGCGAGTCTTCGACTTCCTCTGGTCATTGCACATCATGGATTTTGAGAACCACGAGGATTTCAACACACCCCTGCTGATCGGCGCAACCGCGCTGAGCCTCGTCATGATTGTCGCAGGGATCATCCTCTTTCCTAGCAGGCTCGGCTTCAATGCCTGGCGCAGACGCAAGAGAAGGGGCAGCACCTCAGCCTGAACCAACCGAGAGGCGGTACAGCGACTGCTATCGGGTTCTGAGTTTAGACGGATAGATGGCCGGAATTGGGCGCTCAGCGGACGTCATCCGGGCGATTCGCAACGACGATCGGCCCCCTGAGGACTCGCACCCTATTCGGTTTGAGGGCCAAGGGGCCACTATCGGGGCTCGGTCAAAATCATGACCCTAATTGGTAATGAAGCCAAACAGTTAGGATGCTCTTGCGAGTCCTTTTCTGGCACCATTTCCTTCCGATTGAGCCAAGAGCCCTCGGAGGCCTGCGGTCGCGCCAGGCGCGGAGTTCACTTGCGCGAATCAGGTAGGCAGGCCATCCAACGGAACGATAAACCATTTGGTTGACTCTCGAAGTCGAACCGGTTACTCAACCATATGGTTTACTATCATCTCGACAACACTTTTGCCGCTTTGGCAGATCCCACTAGGCGGGGGATGTTGGCCGCGCTCGTGCAAGGGGAGAGACCCGTCAGCGAACTCGCTGCGCCCTACCGGATGACTTTGGCCGGGGCCGCCAAGCATGTCGAGGTTCTTGCCCGCGCAGGCCTTATTGAGCGGCGCAAGGTGGGGCGGCGACAGATGTGCCGCCTCAACCCCGACCATTTGCGGCACGCCAGCGACTGGTTGCTGCAGTGGCAGCAATTCTGGACGACCCGTCTCGATGCTCTGGAAGCTGCTCTCAAGGAGGAACAGGCATGAACCGTCCGGATCTCATCACATCGGAGATGCTGCGCTTCGAACGCACGATTGACGCACCGATCGAGCGAGTGTGGCAACACCTGGTCGATCCGGAATTGCGTGCGCGATGGTTCATGGGTGGTCCGACCGATCTGCGCGTCGGGGGCATGATCGGCATGACCATGGCGCACGATAATCTCTCCGACGAGCCTGTGCCGATGCCAGAGCGTTACCAGGAGCACGTCGGCCAAAGCTGGCCGGAGCGCATTATTCGGGTGGAAGAGCCGCGCCTGCTTTCGTTCACGTGGGACGAGGGCGCCGCCGGAGAAGTCACTTTCGAGCTGTTCGACGTGGATGGTCGGAGGACCCGCCTGGTCCTGACCCACACCGGCCTGCGTGGGCGTGATGACGCGCGCGACTTCGGAGGCGGCTGGCACTCCCATTTGGCGGTGCTCCAGCGACGCGTCAGCGGCGAACCGGTCCCCGACTTCTGGGCACTCCATCGTAAGGCCGAGGAAATCATGGACAAGGCACTTGGCTGAAGCGGGCGTGTGAAACGGCCGATCTTGGCCGGCTTCCAAGCATTTAGACCATGTCATTGTTGCGCGCGCTTCGAGGCGCTAGGGGCGCGCGGCGATGATCTCGATCAACAACCTTACCGTCCGACTTGGCGGACGGACCATCCTGGACGGCGCGACAGCTGCGTTGCGGTCCGGCGCGCGGATCGGGCTGATCGGCCGAAACGGGGCGGGCAAGTCCACGCTGATGAAAGTCATCATCGGCGAACTTGAACCCGATAGCGGCGAGATCGATATGCCGCGCCGGGCGCATCTTGGCTACATCGCCCAGGAAGCGCCAAGCGGTGAAGCGACGCCCTTCGAAACGGTCTTGGCGGGCGACGTCGAGCGCACCCGATTGCTCGAAGAAGCCGACGGCTGCCTTGATGCGGATCTTCTCGGCGACATACACGACCGGTTGATCGCGATCGATGCCTACTCGGCGCCTTCGCGAGCGGCGATCATCCTCAACGGGTTGGGCTTCGACGAGGCGATGCAGTCGATGCCGCTCGACAGCTTCTCGGGCGGCTGGAAGATGCGCGTCGCCTTGGGTGCGCTGTTGTTCTCGGCACCTGACGTACTGTTGCTCGATGAGCCTTCCAACCACCTCGATCTCGAAGCGACGCTGTGGCTGGAGAGCTTCCTCAAGTCCTATCCAGGCACGCTGATCATGATCAGCCACGAGCGGGATCTGCTGAACAACGTCGCCAACGCGATCCTGCACCTTCAGGGCGGCAAGCTGACGCTCTATCCGGGGGGGTATGACGCGTTCGAAGCGCAGCGCGCGGAGCGGGCGGCCCAGTTGGCTGCCGCCAAGGCGGCGCAGGACGCCCAGCGCGCGAAGCTGCAGGATTATGTTGCCCGCAACAGCGCGCGCGCCTCGACCGCCAAACAGGCCCAGTCGCGCGCCAAGATGCTCGCCAAAATGCAGCCGATTGCCGCGCTGATGGAAGATCCCAGCCTGAGTTTCGACTTTCCGAGCCCAGACGAACTGAGACCGCCGCTCATCGTGCTGGATCATGCTGCGGTGGGTTACGGAACCACCCCGGTCCTGCAGAAGCTAAACCTGCGCCTCGATCCGGATGACAGGGTCGCCTTGCTCGGCCGCAACGGGAACGGCAAGACCACCCTCGCGCGCCTTCTGGCGGCACAGCTGGCGCCGATGGTCGGGGAGGTGCAGGCCTCCGGCCGGATGAAGGTCGGCTACTTCACCCAGTACCAGGTCGAGGAGCTGGCGTCAGACGCCACGCCTCTCGAGCACATGACCCGGGCGATGGAAGGCAAGACGCCTGCGGCGGTCAGAGCACAACTGGGACGGTTCGGGTTCGCCGGTGCCAAGGCGACGACGCAAGTGGCCAAGCTGTCGGGCGGAGAGCGCGCGCGGCTCGCGCTCGCTCTCATCACCCGCGACGCGCCCCACTTGCTCATCCTCGACGAGCCGACCAACCACCTCGACGTCGATGCCCGCGAAGCGCTGGTGCAGGCCCTTAATGCGTATGAGGGCGCGGTGATCCTGATCAGCCACGATCGCCACATGGTGGAACTGACCGCCGATCGCTTGATCCTGGTCGATGGCGGGACCGCGGTCGATTACGACGGCAGCATCGAAGATTACATCGACTTCGTGCTCGGGCGAAACCAGCCCAAGGAGAAACGTGCAGCGGGTGTCAAGAAAGATCGCCGCGCGGACGCCAAGGCGCGCGAGGAGGCACGGCTGGCGCGCAGTGCCGTAGCACAAGCGGAAGAGCGCATCGCCCGCCTTCAGTCCGAACTCGCGGCGCTCGATCAGGCCTTGATCGACCGCAGCTCCTGCCGGCCCGAACTCGCCAGCATGAGCCCCGGTGCGCTCGGCCAGCGTCGCTCGGCGGTACAGAAGGAGCTTGTCGAAGCGGAGAGGACCTGGCTCGCGGCCAGCGAAGATCTCGAACGACAAGTGGCCTGATCGCCAGGCAGCGAGGGTTCAGTGGCTTCGGGTCGGGAAGTCTCGCCCTCCGTACAAGCGCACGCCCAGCAACGACAACGCTGTGAGCGCGACGCAAGAAGCGATCACGTAGAGGGCCGTGCCCTCCCAGCCCATCGCGGCGAAAATCGCGGTGCCGGCGACACTGCCAATACTGCCGCCGATGAACATCATCACGATGTAGATCGTCGTGAGCCGGGTGCGCAGTTCGGGCTCGAGAGCGAGATAGGTCATGCGGGTGGTCACGTCGATCGCAGGCCCCACGATGTTACCGAGCAGGAGCGGGATCATCAGCAACCATAAGTTGTCGCCGAACGGCAGGAGCAGCGCGACGCCGGCCGTCTGGACTATCGAGAACATGACCCGCGCCTTGCGAGGTCCTACCCGGTCGGCGAGCCGACCCCAGTAGGGCGTCGTGATTACGCTGACCGCCGCGAAACCCGCAAGGTAGCCGACCACGTCGGTGCCGTAGCCCATCTCCGGGCCGGTCAGATGCAGGGCCAAGCCCAGCCAAAGGGCAATGAACTGCCCGAAGCCGATGCCTTGGATCGCTCCCGAGAGGACGATTTCGCGATGCGAGCGCATGAGCCCCAGAAGGGAGCCGATCAGCGCGCGATACGAAAGATCGCCGGCACTTCTCTCCCGCGATCCACTATCCATGATCGACGGCAAGACCAGGGCGATGGCGATCATCGCCCCGCTGGCGATCCAGTACACCGAGCGCCAGCCGAAATACTCCGCGACGATGCCGGCACCGACACGGGCCACCAGTATGCCGAAGATGACGCCCGCGGTAATAATCGCCGTTACATGCCCCAGCCGCTCCGGGGCGACCCGCTTCGATGCGTAGGCCGGAAGAAGGTATGGGGCGATGGTGAAGAACCCCAGCAACGTCGATCCGGCGGTGAAGACCGCGAAGCTCTGGGCCATCGTCATCGTCAGCAGTCCCACGCACTGACCCGCGGTAAAGGCGATCGTTAGAGTGCGATTGGAATAGCGGTCGCCGAGCGGAAGAAGCAGCAGAATGCCGAGCGCCACCGCAAACTGGTTCAGCGCGGGAACGAGCCCGATCCGCGCGGTGTCGACGCCGAAGTGATGTGCGACGTCGCCGATGATGGGGTGGATGTAATAGGCGTTGGCCGTCACCACCGCGGCCGCGACGGCCAGCAGATACTCGCGGGCCGGTGTCAGGCGATGCGGGGTGTCCATCGGTGTGCCCTTCATGCCTGGGGCGCCGCGGTCAAGAAGGTGACCGAGAAACAATCCGCTGGAAGCGGACGCCTCCTAGCTGGCGTTCAGCAAATCTCCGATGTCGGCCACCGGAATCCCGTGCTCGGCTATGAAGCCTGAGATATCGTCGATCCGGGCCATCTCTCCGTCGTCGCGCAAGATCGCGCAAATTACCGCAGCATCGCCAGCGCCGGCCCGGCGGCAAAGCTCGATCGCAGCTTCGGCGGCGGCCGGGCGCTCGGAGACGCCATTCCCGGCGGTGATCAGGGGGAAGACGTGACCGGGCGAAACGATATCGCTCGCGGTCGCGCCCTCGGCCACCGCGACGGCGATCGTATGCGCGCGATCGGCGGCCGAAATGCCGGTGGACACGCCGCTGGCGGCCTCGATCGAGCGGCCGTGCGGCCTGCCCGACTGGTTTTCGCGGCCGGGATTGATCAGCTCTATGCCCAGGCGGACCGCTCGCGCCGGCGTTACGGCCAGGCAGATGAGGCCGCGGCCATGGATTGCCATGAAGTTTATCGCCTCGGGGGTAACATGGCGAGCCGCAACGCAGAAGTCGATGTCGCCGCCCCGCAGCCGGTCGCCGGTGATGACGACCATTCCTCCGTTGGCGAGCGCGTCGAGTGCTGGCTGGATTGCATCGTTCATGGCTATTGCTCCCCCAGCGCCAGCGCGCAGGCGCCGCGGTAGGTCTGTTGTCCGACCAGCTCGATCTGCAGTCGGGCACGGTCTTCGAGGCATTCACCATCGGGCGAGAACAGCCCGTCGTAGACCTTCACGGTCGCTCCCATCGGGGTCGGCCATCCGCGGAGCGCGTGCACCACCGAACGCAAGGTCTGGAGCGTGCTCATCGTGGCCTGGTCGCCATAAGCGGTGGCGATGAGGCCGACCGCGCGCCCTTCGAGATAGGGGCGCTCGTCCTTCGCGAGATCCTCGAGGTAATCGAGTGCGTTCTTGACCAGTCCCGATATGCTCCCATGGTAGCCGGGGGCCGAGATGATTACGCCATCGGCCTTGCGCAGTGCCTCGACGAGTTCTGCGCCGTCCTCGATTCCGTGGCGTTCACCGCGGTAGTGGGGGAGCGCGTGGAGGTAGCGGCCGCCGAATACGTTCACTTCCGCTCCGGCCTCCTCCGCAACGGCGACGGCCAGGCGCATCGCCCGCTCGGTCGAGCTGTCGGGGTTCACGGTGCCGCCGATGCCGACGATACGGGTGGTCATTGCGGGCACTCCTGAACGAGAAAATCATCGAGCCGCTGCGCTTCTTCGGAGGAGAAACGCAGGCCCAGCTTGGTACGGCGCCACAGCACGTCATCCGCACTGCGCGCCCATTCGTGCTCGAATAGATACCTGACTTCGCGCTCGGCGAGGCCATGGCCGAAGTCTCGGCCGCAGCCGTCCCGGTCCATCACACCAGCGAATATCGAAAACGCTGTCGTGCCGTAGGACCGCACAAGGCGGCCGGCGTCTTCAGCGAGGAAGGGAAAGCGCCGGGTGAATTCGGACTTGAGCGCGGGGACCCCGTCGACCGCGAAGTCGCCCCCGGGCAGTGGCGCCCCTCCTGTCCAATCCTCACCCTGCAAAAACGGTAGGCGTGCGCCGAGCGCGTCGACCGCTTCCGCGGCCAGATGACGATAGGTGGTGATCTTGCCGCCGTACACCGAGAGCAGGGGCGCACCCTTCTCGGCTTCCGACAGGTCAAGATCGTAGCCCCGGGTCGCCGCCTCGGGCCGGCCCGAGCCGTCGTCTATGAGCGGGCGTACGCCGGAGTACGTCCACACCACATCGCCAGGGGTAACGGGGTGACGAAAGAACCGGCTCGCGCCCTCACACAAGTAGGCGATCTCTTCGGCGCTGGCCTTGATCGGGCCGCCGTGGTGATCGACGTCGGTAGTGCCGATCAGGGTGAAATCCTCTTCATAGGGGATCGCAAAGAAGATCCGCCCGTCGGGAAGCTGGAAGAAATACGCAAACGGGTGGTCGAACAGCTTGCGCACTACGATATGCGAGCCGCGGACCAGACGCATGGCCTTGTCGGGCTCGAGGCCGCTACCCGTCAATAGGTCGATCACGCCGGGGCCGGCCGCGTTGACCACTGCCCGCGCCCTGAAGCTTTCGCCGCCGGCATCGATCAGCCAGCCCTCGCCCTCACGGCGCATACAAGTGACGCGGCAGCGGGTACGCACCTCCGCGCCTCGGTTCGCGGCATCCCGCGCATTGAGCACGACCAGGCGGGCATCGTCGACCCAGCAGTCCGAATAGACGAACGCGGTGGCAAATTCGGGCTTCAGCGGCGCGCCCGCGGGATGGCTGCCGAGCGATACCGTCTCGGTCGCGGGCAGTCTTTTGCGGCCGCCGATGTGGTCGTAGAGAAACAGGCCCGCGCGGACGAGCCAGCGCGGCCGCAGGCCGGGGACGTGCGGCAATACGAAGCGCATCGGCCACGCGATGTGCGGCGCGATGCCCCACAGTCGCTCGCGTTCCGACAGGCTTTCGCGGACCAGGGCGAACTCGTAATGCTCGAGGTAGCGCAGGCCGCCGTGGATCAGCTTGGTCGAAGCGGAGGAGGTGCCGCTCGCCAGATCGCCCGCCTCGAGCAGCAGCACTTTCGCCCCGCGCCCCGCGGCGTCGCGGGCGATGCCGCAGCCGTTCACCCCGCCGCCGATCACCGCGATGTCGTAAAAAGGTGTCAATGAAGCGCTCGATTCCTAGTGGAACACCAGCGGACCATGCTGAATCTGCGGCAGAACATAGCGCGCGAACATGTCGCACTCGTTCATATGGGGATAGCCGGACAGGATGAACGCCTCGATCCCCTCGGCCTGGTAGGCGCGCAGCTTGGCGAGCACCTGGTCGGGGGTGCCGACGATCGCCGCGCCGCAGCCGGAGCGGGCGCGGCCGATTCCGGTCCACAGGTTCTCTTCGACGAAGCCGTCGCCGTCCGCCGCACCGCGCAGCTCGGCCTGCCGCTGGACGCCATAGTTCTTCGCATCGAGCGAGGCCTCGCGGATGGCGCGCCCCTTCTCGTCGTCGAGCTTCGAGAGGAGGCGGTCGGCGTAGGCCCGGGCCTCGTCCTCGGTCTCGCGCACGATCACGTGGACGCGGTAGCCGAACGTGAGCGTGCGACCGTACTTCGCGGCGCGGCTCGTCAGGTCGGCGATGTTCTCGCGGACCTTGTCGATCGTGTCGGGCCACATGAGGTAGACGTCGCACGCCTCCGCGGCGCATTCGCGCGCTTCGTGGCTCAGGCCGCCGAAATAGAATGGCGGGCACTTGCCGCTGATGGTCGTGATGCGCGGCGGATCGAGCTTGAGCTGGTAGTGCTCGCCTTGGTGGTCGATGCTCTCTCCGTTGAGGAGGGCGCGGACGATCTTCATCACCTCGGTCGCGCGCCCGTAGCGCGGGCCGCCCGGCATCGACTGCCCGGGCATGTCGGACGAGATCACGTTGACGTTGAGCCGCCCCGCCGTGCCGTCGGCGTTGGGGCCGAGGATGCGGTCGAGCGTGGCGATGCGGCGCGCGAGTTGCGGCGGCCAGTCCTCGCCGATGCGGGTGGCCCACAGCAGCTTCATCCGTTGGAGCATTGGCGCCAACGCCGCGGCGAACACCGTCGTATCGAGGCCGAGCTGGTAGCCGGAGGGCAGGAGGATGTTGTCGAACCCGCCCTCCTCGGCGCGCAGGACGATGTTACGGCAATGCTCCCAGCTCGACTGGAGCTGCGGATCGGGGACTCCGAGAAACTCGTAGTCGTCGTCGCACAGCGCGGAGAACCACGCGATCTCGCATTGCTGGGTCAGGGTCATGGCAACTTCTCTCCTCGCGCGGCGACGAACACCGCATACCAATCCTGCCGGGTCCAGCGCATCGCGAGCGCCTGCACGGCCTCGCCGATGCGGTCGGCGCTCTGCGAACCGACGATGGGAACGATGCCCGCCGGATGGGCCATCAGCCACCCATAGGCCGCGACGCTTCGGCTCACGCCTTGCTTCTCCGCCACCCGGTCGAGCTCGGCGGCGACCGCCTTGTCGCGCGCCGTTTCCGGAGCCAGCAGGCGGCCGCCGCCCAGCGGCGACCATGCGAGCGGCGTGAGGCCCAGGCGCATGGCTTGGTCCAGCTCGCCGTTCTCGAAACAATCGGTCCGCATCGGACTGATCTCAGGCTGGGTGGCCGCGATCGGCAGGCCGAGGAACTCCGCAAGCGCCTCGATCTGAAACACAGTGTAGTTCGACACCCCCAGCGCCCGGACCTTGCCCGCTGCAACCGCATCTTCGAGCGCGCGGGCGACTTCCTGCGGGTGGGCGAGGATGTCCGGCCGATGGACCTGCCAGAGATCGACCGTGTCGGCCCGCAGCCGCTCGAGCGAGGCATCGATCGCTTGCGTCAGGTAAGCGGCCGACTGGTCGTAGGGCAGCGGCGGGCGGATCCCGCCCTTGGTCGCGAGCACCATGCGCCCGCGCAAGGATGGGTCCTCGGCGAACACCTCGCCGAGCAGCGCCTCGGCGTCGCCGAACCCGTTCTCGCCATCGAAGCCGTAGATGTCCGCAGTGTCGAGCAGTGTGATGCCGGCATCGAGAGCGGCGTTGACCAGCCTGGCCGCATCGGCTGCGCGGCGCCCGCCTTCGGCGAGCCGCCACATGCCCCAGGCGATCGGCGACACCTCGATCCCGCTTTTCCCAAGCATCCGGCTTGCAGGCGGTGCGGGCAGTTGGCTCATTACGGTCTCCTGGCGGGGGGCGCGACGGACGCGCGCTCGACAAGTTGATGAGGCAGGCGGCGATGGTTGATCTCGCCTCCGGCGATGAGGATTTCGGCGGCGGTGCGCGCCAGTTCGGCCATCGGCTGATGGATCGTCGTGAGCGGCGGCCAAACCGTCCGCGCCAGCGTGGTGTCGTCGAACCCGCCCACCGAGAGCGCGCTCGGCACGTCGATACCGCGGCTGTGCGCCTCGGCGAGGACGCCCGCCGCCATGTCGTCGTTCGAAGCAAAGATCGCGGTCGGTGGCTCGGGCAGGCTCAGCAGTGCGGCGGCGGCGCGAACCCCGCTGTCGAAGTCGAATTCGCCGTCGATCACCAAGGCGGGCTCGAAGGCGATGCCTGCCCGCTCGAGCGCTTTGCGGTAGCCGTACAGCCGCTCTTCGCTGGCCATGTGGCTCGGGTGGCCCTTGACGAAGCCGATCCTGCGATGGCCGTAGTTCACTAGGTGCGTCGTCATGTCGTCGCCTGCCTGGGCGTCGTCCATGAACACCGAACTGGTCAGCGCGTGGTTGGTCCCGGGCGAAATCCGCACGAAGGGAATGTCGAGCGTGTCGAGCACCGCGAGCACCGCGGCGCAATCGGTCACCGGGGAAGAGAGGATTATCCCGTCGACATGGGTCTCCGAGATCAGTCCGCGCACTTCGGCGCCCACCGCCGGATCGTCCACGTCGACCGGCTGCGCAAGCAGGCGAATGCCCTTCGCGTGGCAATAGTCCCAGCAGCCCTTCTGGATCTGGAAGGTGTAATAGGGGCTGTGGTTGTCGTAGATCAGCGCCACCTGGTTCGACTTGGCGCCGGACAGGATGCGGGCGGCGACGCTGGGGCGGAAGTCGAGATCGGCCATGGCGGCTTCGACGCGTTTCCGGGTCGCCTCGCTGACATACGGATGCCCGTTGAGCACGCGGCTAACGGTCTTGACCGCTACCCCCGCGCGCGCAGCCACGTCGCGAATGTTCGACCGGCTGCTCATCGCGCGAGCGCTTCGGGGAGGCGGGCGAAATGCCGGGCGAAGACGCTGTCCGGCCGGTAGAATACGGGCGGGCGGCCGATCGGCGCCGCGACGGTATGCACGCCGGGCGCGAACACCTCGGCCGACCAGAGATGCGTCCATGGCTCGGCGCCCGGCAGGATCACCCTGCGCTCGCTTGCACCTTCCTCGATCACCGGGGCGACGACCATGTCGGGCCCGTAGAGATACTGGTCCTGGACCGCAAACGATGCGGCGTCGTCCGGATATTCGAGGAATAGGGGGCGCTGGAGCGGCAGGCCGGTCGCGGCGGCTTCGTCGCTCAATGCGCGGACATAGGGCGCGAGCGCCGCGTGGACCCGGCTCCAGCGGGCGAAGCACGCCAGCAGTTCGGGCGTGCTGTCGTACTGCAGGTTTTCGTCGGGCCGATTGCCTTCGTGGCTGCGCATGACGGGCGCGAAAGCGGCCAGCTCGCACCACCGCAACATCAGTTCCTCGGTGCGAACGTTGCCCAGCAGCGAGGTATAGCCGCCGCAGTCGGAGTGGCTGTAGGCGTTGCCCACCAGTCCCGCCGAAAGCGCGGCGGTGATAACCGTGCCGATGCCGTCGTGGCGGCTGAAATCGACGCACTGGTCGCCCGCCCACAGCAGCGGGCAATGTGACTGCACCCCGGAAAATCCGGCACGCATGAAGAACACCGCGTCCCCGGTCTTGCCGCGGCTCGCGAGCGCCATTGCGTTGACCTCCGCCCAGAGCACCGGCCAGCGGTTGTGCATTTCCATCGGATCGCTGCCGTCGGCAAGCCGTAGGTTGGTGGGGAGGTATTCCCCGAAGTCGGCCATCCAGCCCATGATCCCGCGGTCGAGCATTTCGCGCCCGAGGACGCGCTCGGCGAACCAGGCCTTCGTTTCCTCGCGGGTGAAATCCACCACCGCGCAATCGAACTCGCCGAAATCGACGAGGTATGGCTCGTCGCTGTCGATCTTCCGGCAGAAATGCCCACCGGCCAGCGCCTCGGCATAGAGATCGGCATCGACCGACAAGTAGGGGTTGGCATAGGCCATGAACTGGATGCTGCGGTCCGCCAAGCAGGCGATGTGCGCCTTGAGATCGGGGTAGCGCGCGGCGCTGCGCGCGCCGACCTGCCAGTCCCAGAACAGCCGGCGGCCGAAGCTGGTCTCGCGAATGCCGGCCCAGTCCTCGCACCACAGTCCCGAGACCGCGGCGCCGGCTTCGATGAAGCGTTCGAGCCGTTCGAAGCTCGACGCACCCGACTTTAGGCCGACGATCGCTCCTTCGATGGCCCAGTCCGGTAGCGGCGGCTGGCGGCCGAAGCGATCGGAGAGCTGACCGACCAGGTCCTTGGGACCGCCGGCTGCGAACAGTTCGAAGCGGGCCGAATTGGTCCAGGCCTCGACCGCGTGGGCCGCCGGATCGGTGAAATCGAGCGCGCTGTAGCAACTGGCATCGAGATGGACGCCGAGCCATCGCGAGGTGAGAAAGGTGGGCTGCGGATAATTGGTGTTCCAATAGTCGCCGCCCGCCATCCCGGCTTCATCCATCGCGCGGGTCAGCTCGGTCGACTTGTCGCGGCCGACGCCCGGCTCGCTGGTCCACATCGGAAAGCGGCGCCCGTTGAGCGCGAGGTAGCTCATTTGCTCCCCGCCGCCCCACACGACCTCCCCGGGTTCGGCATGGAAACGGATATAGATGCGATCGACCGACGGGTCGCTCGCCCAAACGGTCAGCGTGGTGCCGCTCCAGGCGAGTTCCGCTCCGGCGAACGATACGCCGCCGGCGCTGGCGGTCCATTCGGCAAGGTCGCAGCGATCGCTCGGCGAATCCTCGATGCGGAAATTGCCTCGCACCATCGCCACTTGGGGATGCCCCCGGGCAATGGCCAGCGCAGGACAGTCCGGGCTGTGGCGAAGCACCACCCGGCCGCCCAGTCGCAGCTGGAACCCATCGCCATCGGCCTCGAAGATCAGGTTTTCGGGCAAGCTCTCCCCCCGGCACGACTGTTCGAACGAACTCGCGTCGCCCGCTTGCCGCAGCAGTATGACACCGCTTGACATAACCGGGCGTCCGGCGCATTTCAAGCGTAACAAAGGGTGAATTCAGGGAGAGGTTTCATGAACCGTATGGGTTTCCGCGCGCGTGCGCTCGCGCTTTCGGGCAGCATGATCGCGCTCGCGGCAGCATCGCCGGCTTTCGCTCAGGACAATCCGGCTTCCGAGGAAGCGATCGCCCCTGGAGAGATCGTCGTCACCGCCCAGAAGCGCAGCGAGCGACTGCAGGACGTGCCGATCGCGGTTACCGCGATCTCGGGCGCGAAGCTGGAGGAGCAGGGCGGGATCAATCTCGAAACCGCGCAGACCATCATCCCTACGCTCAACATCCAGAAGTCGGGCACCACGCTCAACCAGTCGCTCTACATGCGCGGCGTGGGCACCGCGACATTCTCCATCGCCGCCGAACCGAGCGTCTCCACGGTCGTCGACGGCGTCGTGTACGCCCGCGCCGGCGAAGCCTTCTCCGACCTGATCGATATCGAGCGGCTCGAAGTGCTGCGCGGCCCGCAGGGCACCCTGTTCGGCAAGAACGCCAGCGCGGGCGCGATCAACATCGTCACCAAGCGGCCGGGCTACGAGGTGGGCGGAACGGTAGAGGCCAGCTATTTCAGCGAGGACGAGTTCAGGGGCAAGGTCGCGATCGACCTGCCGATTGCCGAGGGGGTCCGCAGCCGCTGGACCGGGTTCTACGGCGAATACGACGGCAACATCCGCAACGTCGCGGTCAACCGGACGGTCAACGGATACAAGCACTACGGCTTTCGCGGGATAGTCGAGGCGGACCTTTCGCCCACCACCACCCTGACCGTCATTGGCGATTGGCGCACGGCGGACGACGATTGCTGCGCCCAGCTGATCGGCACGACCGGGACCGGCCTTGCCTTCTCCGTCCTGCCGACCCCGCTCGACGAAGAGTCGCGCACCGTGAACCAGAACCTGGTCACGAGCACCGAGGAAACCGCCTGGGGGCTCTCGGCCCAGCTGGACACCGAGATCGGCTCGCACTCGCTGACCTCGATCACCGCCTACCGTGATTGGGAGAACACCGAGATCCGCGACGGCGACTGGCTGCCGCAGGCGTACATCGGGCTGAACCAGTTGCACGATGAAGGCCCTCAGCAGGCGAAGACCTTCAGCCAGGAACTGCGGCTCGCGTCGCCCACCGGGCAGACGGTCGAGTACCTGCTGGGTGCCTATTACTCCAACGCCCAGAACGACCGCGTGTTCACTCGCCGGAGCATCGTCTGCAGCGCCGCGGCCGCTCCGGCGCCCGCGACCATAACGCCGTGCACCAGCCCGCTCGCCGCGCCTTCGCGCACGCCGGTCGGTAGCACCGCGCACGGAGCCGAGTTCAACAACTTCGCGCTGTTCGGCAATGCGACGGTCAATCTTACCGAGGCGGTTCGCCTGATCGGCGGCCTGCGCTACACGGTCGACAAGCTGTCCGTTTACCTCACGCGCACGGTCAGCGGGCTCGACACGAATGCGGCGGGCGCCCCTGTCGCGACCGGCGGCATCAACCCCGCGTTCGGGCCGTTCACCAGCAAGATCAAGACCGAGAACCTGTCGGGCCGCGCCGGCGTCCAGACGGATATCAGCGACGCCGTGATGGGCTATGCGACCTACACCCGGGGCTACAAGGGGCCGGGCTACAACATCTTCTTCAACCTCGGCGCGACCGGTACCGCTCCCGTGGACGCGGAAACCTCCGACGCCTTCGAGATCGGGTTGAAAAACACGCTGCTCGATGGTCGTGCGACGCTCAACATCGCTGCCTTCTACACCAAGTTCGACAACTTCCAGGCGAACAACCCCGACCTCGCCGGCGGGGTCGTGGTCAGCCGCTTCACCAACGCGGGCAAGGTCTCGACCCGAGGCGTCGAGCTCGACTTCAACTTCGTGCCCTTCCAAGGGCTCACGGTCTCCGGCGGAGGGGCGTACACCGACGCCAAGGTCGACGAGTTCCGCGCGGTGCCCGGTGCCAATCCCGCCGACATCATCCCCCCCGGCACGCCGCTGCTGTTCGCGCCGAAGTGGAAAGGCACGCTCGGCGTCGATTATCGCGGCGCGGTGTCGGACGGGCTCGACCTGTTCCTCGGCAGCCAGATTTCCGGACAGACCAAGCAGCTTTCGATCTTCTCGCCGAACGCCGCGTTGCGCGCTCTCGGGACAATCGAGGGATATTCCCTTGTCAATCTGTCGGCCGGTGTCGGCGACAGCGACGATCGCTGGAAGATCCTGTTCCAGGTCCGCAACGTGTTCGACAAGGCGTATGTCGCGCACAAGGAAAGCGGCGGGCCAGGCGGCAGCATTCGCTACCAGATCCCCCGGGATGCCGATCGCTACTGGGGCGTGACCGGCCGGTTCAACTTCTGACACCGGTAATCACGTCGGACTAATCGGGCCGCGGGACGATCATCCCGCGGCCCTTTTGCCGAGTGGCCCGCGCGAACCTAGACCGTCTCGTCCTCGGCGACGATCCGCGGCACGAGGAAGTGAATCCACGCCAGTGCAGCGAGGTAGGCGACTGCAGCTGCCATGAACAGCGGGGCGTAGCCGATTCCCGAGGTCAGCAGTGCGCCAGTCGCCTCCTGGATGCCGAAACCGGCCACATTGCCCGCGATCGCGCCGATGGCCATCACAGTCGCCACGCGGCGCGCCGGAATCGCATCCGCGGCAAACCCAAAGATGTTGGTGGCGAAGCCTTGGTGCGCGAACAGGCCGAGGCCGATGATCACCGCCGCGGTCCACGCGCTGTTGACCGTGAGCGCCAGCGGGATGGGCAGGATGACCAGTGCGTAGAGTAGCATCCCGGTCTTGCGCGCCGAATCCACCGAGCGGCCCCGGCCCAGCAGGATGCCGAACAGCTTGCCCGCGGTGAGCGCGCCCACCGCCGCCATAGCGAAGGCCAGCGCGGTCGGTCCGACCAGCTCCGACTGCGACAGCTTGAAGACCTTGTGGAACAGGTCGGGCAACCAGAAGGTGAAGAACCACCAGAACATGTCAGTCATCGCCTTCGCGCCGGCGATCGCCCAGGTCTTGCGGTCGGACAGCGCCTCGCCGTAGGACGAGCGCACGGGCGCGCCCTCGGCGAGCGCGGCTCGGGGAAGCGGGCGCAGCTTGCGCACCCCCCAGATCCAGGCGCCGAGCCAAATGAAGCCGAGCAGGCCAGTAACGATGAAGGCTGCTTTCCACCCATAGATGACGGCGAACGGCACCACCGTCAGCGGGGCGAGAATATTGCCGATGTTTGGCGCGGTGTTGACGATGCCCAAGGCCATCGTGCGCTGCTTGATCGGCAGGAATTCGGCCGATGCCTTGACCGCGGCAGGTGTGTTGACGGCCTCGAACGCTACCAGCGCGACGCGCGCGGTCACAAACTGCGAGACGGTGGCGGCAACTGCGTGCGCCATGCCCGCGACCGACCAGAACGCGACAGCCGCTCCATAGACGAGCTTCACCCCGAACCGGTCGATGATCCATCCGACGAACAGCAGGGCGGCGGCGGCGGCGAGCTGGCTGGCGGACGCGAAATGCGCAAATTCGGCATCACCCCAGCCATACTCGGCCGAGATCGTCGGCTTGAGAAGCGAGAGAACCTGCCGATCGACATAATTGATGATCGTGCCGAAGAAGAGCAGGGCAATCAGCCAAGTTCGCGTCCGTGCTATCGCCCGGTCGTCCGCCGCGCCAATCGCTCGCGAAGGGACGTCGGTCGACTTATCCCGGTCGCTCATCACGCCCTCTCCCAGCGCATCTATGCAGCGCGTCTCGCTTGCACGATAGTCATTCCCGGGCGTAAGGGAAGGACAATATGACACCGCCGGACAACGGGGGCCCGAAAGGGCGGATAGACTGGGACGCGCTGCCCTATGGCGGCGACCTGTTCGGGGAAATCTATCTCGCGGAAACCGCCCCGTCCGAGCCGTCCGAGCGAGGGCCCCGGAAGCCCTTGTCGCGCTTCTTTCCGGGCCTCGCGGTGGTTGCGGTGGCCGCCGGCACGGCCGCCTGGCTTGCCGAGCACTACGGGTTCCCGATCATCCTCCTGGGCCTGCTCATCGGCCTCGCTCTCAACTTCGTTGCGCGCGAGGACGCGACCCATCCCGGACTCGATCTGGCCAGCCGCTCTTGCCTGCGCTGGGGCATCGTCGCGCTCGGCTTCCAGGTGACGCTTGCGCAGGTGCTGGGGCTGGGCCCTTGGCCGTTCGCGGCTCTTATCGCGATCATGCTCGTCGCCTTCTTCGCCGGTGTCGGCGGCGCCGCGATTTCCGGCCAATCCCGCTATGCGGGTATTCTGGCGGGCGGAGCGACAGCGATCTGCGGAGCGAGCGCGGCGCTGGCGCTCTATGGGGTGATCGGCCGCGACCGGCTGAGCCAGGCGCAGTTCGCGCTGACCCTTGTCGGGGTCAGCCTGGCGAGCGCGCTGGCGATGTCCCTCTATCCGGCGATCGCCGGGGAAATGGCGCTGACCGACAGCCAGGCCGGGTTCCTGATCGGGGCGTCGATCCACGACGTGGCGCAGGCGATCGGCGGCGGCTTCACTTATTCCGACGCGGCCGGAGCGGAAGCGACGATCATCAAGCTTTCCCGTGTCGCGCTGTTGGGCCCGGCGATGATCCTTGTCGCCCTGTGGATCGGCAGCTCGGAAGTCGACGCCCGCCGGCCGCTGTGGAGGCGAATTACCCTGCCGTGGTTCATTGTCGGCTTCGTCGCACTGGTCGGGGTGAACAGCACCGGCGTAGTGCCGCTGGATGTCAGGGAAGCAATGATGACCGCCTCCAAGGCTCTGCTGCTGTTTGCGGTGATCGCGACCGCGATGCGCTCGGACATGACGCTGATCATGCGGCTCGGGTGGCGGGCAGCCACTCCGGTGATCTGCGCTACGCTGGCGAGCTTCCTCGCCGCCGTGGTGGCCTTGCGGCTGGGAGCCGCCTAGCGGGCAAGCAGCCGGCCGCGCCGTCGGACGGCGGACCTGAAACGCCGCGGTGACACACGGCGATAAGGATCGAATGCAATAGCGATACTACGAGCGTAAAAGGTCGCCTCGCGCGAAATGACGATGCTTCGTCAATGGGTGGGCATAGGGGTGCGCTGGAATGCCGCGTGGGCGGGGTCATGCGCCCGATCAATTTTGCCGGTCCCAGTGCCGGGGTTCAGTCGTCGTCCTCGACGATGATTCGCGCGGCGGCGCCTTCGAGATCGTCGAACTGGTGGTCGCGCAGCGCCCAAAAAAATCCGATCAGACCGACCAGGCCGAGCGTGAGCGCGACCGGTATGAGGAATAGCAGGCCGTTCACGGGACGGCTCGCGCGAGACGGAGCGAGTTGGCGATCACGATCAGCGAGCTCGCCGACATTGCCGCTGCCGCGATCAAGGGTGTGACCAGTCCGGCAACGGCCAGCGGCACTGCTAGCAGGTTGTACCCAATGGCGAGGGCGAAATTCTGGCGGACGATACGCAGCGTGGCACGAGCGACATCGAGCGCCTTCGGGACCGCGAGGAAGGACTCCTGCACGAACACGAAGTCGGCCGCCTGAAGGCCCACTTCGCTGGCGCTTCCCGGAGCCATCGACACGGTCGCCGCGGCGAGGGCGGGGCCATCGTTCAGCCCGTCGCCGACCATGAGCACGCGATGCCCGGCCGCGCGTAAGCGGCCGATGACCGCTTGCTTGTCGGCGGGCGAGGCGCCCGCCTCGAACGGAAGCCCGGCCTCACGCGCGACCTGAGCGACCGCGGCTGCGTTGTCGCCGGAAAGAATCGCGCCAGTGACACCGCTTCGCTCGAGCCGGCCGAGCGCCAGCGCGACGTCCGGGCGGAGACGATCGGCGAACGGGATCAGCCACGAGGGCTCGCCCGCGATTTCCACCGACACCGCGGTCGCCTGCGCGCGGTCGGGACGGCGGAGCGACACCGCGCGCGCGCGCCACCGGGCGAACACCCCCTCGCCCGGCCGCTCGGTCACCTCGGTGAGGTGCGCCCCGCCGACGCGGGGGGTAAGCGCCGCCGCAAGACTTCGCGAAAGCGGATGGCGACTGTGACTGGCGAGAGCCAAGGCGACCGAAGCGACGTCCGCGGGCATCAGGGCGATCACGACAGGGTCGGCAACTGGCTTTCCGGCGGTGAGCGTTCCCGTCTTGTCGAACAGGGCCCGGTCAATCGAAGCGAGCCGCTCGAGAGCCGAGCCGTCCTTCACCATGATCCCGGCGCGCATCAGCGATCCGCTGGCGACCACTTGCGCAACCGGGACTGCCAATCCCAACGCGCAAGGGCAGGTGATGATCAGCACGGCGACGCCGATCACGAGCGCTTGGTAGAGGCTCGCGCCCGCTATCAGCCAGCCGACCACCGTGACCGCGGCGATGGTATGGACTGCCGGTGCGTAGAGACGCGCCGCCCGGTCGGCGATACGGACGTAACGGCTGCGTTCCTGATTGCTCGCTTCCATGAGCCGGGCGATCTCGGCGAGCGCGGTGCTCTCGCCCACCTTGCTAACCCGCACATCGATGGGATTGTCGAGGTTGAGCGTGCCAGCCAGGACCGCGTCGCCCTCATGCGCCACAACGGGCGCGCTTTCGCCGGTCAGCAGCGATTGGTCGAAACGAGTGGTGCCGGCGATAATCGCGCCATCGGCGGCGAGCCGGTCGCCCGCGGCGACGCGCATCGTCATGCCCGGCCGCAAATCTTCCGAAGTAAGCCAGGCGATCGACCCGTCGGCGCCCATGACCGTCGCGCCCGGCGCGGCCTGGCTCAGCAAGGCGTCGACGCCCCGTCGCGCGCGATCGCGCATCATCGCATCGAGCACGCGGCCGGCGAGAAGGAACGTCAGCAGCATCAGCGCGCCGTCGAACCAGGCATCGCGCCCGCCGGTCATCGTCTCGTAGAAGCTGAGGCCGGTGGCGATCAGGACGCCGATGGAAATCGGCACGTCCATGTTGGTCTGCTTGCGGCGCAAGGCGCGCCACGCCGAGGTGAAGAACGGGCGCCCGGAATAGGCGATGGCGGGTATCGCGATCAGCGCGCTCAGGAGGTGGAACAGCTCGCGGGTAGACCCTTCGGCGCCCGACCACACGCTGACCGACAGGAGCATCACGTTCATGGCCGCGAAGCCCGCGACCGCGAGCGGCGCGAGCAGGGGCTTGGCGGCGGAGGCTTCCTTCACCAGCGCGGCCCTGCGCGGCTGGGCATCGAATCCGACCGACGCGAGCGCTTCGATCAGATCGGGCGGCGAAAGCGTGGTGTCGTGCTCGACGGTAACCATGCGCGCGGAGAGGTTCACGCGCGCCGAGCGGACCCCCGGCACGTCGCCAAGCCCGCGCTCGACTTTGCCCATGCACCCGGCGCAGTGCATGCCGGGGACCGCCAGGGTGGTGCTGGAGCCCGCGGACAAAAGCGACTTCGATAGCGCGTTCACGACAGCGGAATCTCGCTGCGCCAGCGGTAGCCTTCGCCAATGGCGGAAACTCGTACAGTCCAGCGATCAGCCGGCAGGCTCTCGACCGATCGCAGACCCGACTTGCCAGCGACGAACGTCAGGCGGCGGCTCGGCAATCGGCCCAGTGGGTGCCGCGCCTCGCCGGTTATCACGGCTGACGTTGGTGGACCGTCGAGCACGAGAACCACCCGTCCGTCGCTTCCTCGCCGCGCCTCGGCGGACCAGCCGAGCGCCTTTTCCGCCGCCGCCTCGTCGAGCCACCGGTTGAACTTCTGGCTCGCGACATAGGAATTTTCCACCGTTACCCCGCCGAACGTCGTGATCGCGAAGCGCGCCATTGTCAGGTTGACCGCGATCACCACCGCGAAGAAGGCCACCATGATCGCGGTCATGTGCCACCCTGTGAAGCGCCGGGTCATTGGTCGGCTCCCGGCGCGGCAAATCGCACCGTGCTCGTGTCGCTTTCCGGATTCGCGCCGGCCGATCGTGCCGAGAGCTCGAAATCCTGAGCCGGTGTTCCTTCCGGTGCGACCACGTAGACCCGCACCGGCTTCGTCTCATCGGCGGGCACCATTACATCGAACGCACGGCCGGCTTCGGAGCTGTTCATGGTATCGGTCCACATGAGGCCACCGGACAGGCCGCCGATCGTGATCCGCATGGTCCGCGGGCGGCTTTGCATGTTGCGCAGCTTCACCGTGTAGGAGTTGCGCAAGGAACCGTCGCTCATCAGCATGAAGGGCGGGTTGCGGTCGGCAGCGACCGAGATGTCGAGATGGCTTCGTGTGCCGAGCGCGAACAGCAGGCCGGCGCCGATCGCCCCCCAGATGCCGAGGTACACCAGCGTGCGCGGGTGCAGCAGCGAGCGCCAGACCGGGCGCGGCTCCTCACCGGCGGCTTCGCGGCGGCAGTCCTCCAGGGTAGCGTAATCGATCAGACCGCGAGGGCGGCCGACCTCCCGCATCACCCGATCGCAAGCGTCGATGCAGAGCGCGCAGGTGATGCAGCCGATCTGCGGCCCCTCGCGGATGTCGATCCCGGTAGGGCAAACCTGCACGCACATCGTGCAGTCGATGCAATCGCCGAGGGTGACGGGGCTCGCCTGCGCCTTCTTGACGCTGCCGCGCGGCTCGCCGCGCCAGTCCTTGTAGGTCACGACGAGGGATTTTTCGTCCAGCATCGCGCTCTGAATGCGCGGCCACGGGCACATGTAGATGCACACCTGCTCGCGCATGAATCCCCCAAGCACGAATGTGGTGAGAGTCAGGATAGCGACGGTGGCATAGGCGACCGGGGCCGCTTCCCCGCGCCAGAAGTCGTGCACGAGCGTCGGAGCGTCGGCGAAGTACATGATCCAGGCCCCGCCGGTCCAGAAGCTGATCGCGAGGTAGATCGACCATTTGAAGGCCCGCCGCGCGATCTTCTCACGCGTCCACGGCGCCGCGTCGAGCCGCACCCGCGCGTTGCGATCCCCGTCGACGAAGCGATCGACGTGCTGGAACAGGTCGGTCCAGACGGTCTGGGGGCACGCATAGCCGCACCAGGCGCGGCCGACGGCACTGGTGACCACGAACAGGCCGATGCCGGCCATGATCAGCAGTCCGGCGACAAAGTAGAACTCCTGCGGCCAGATCTCGATGCTGAACATGTAGAAGCGGCGGTGTGCCAGATCGATCAGCACCGCTTGATCGGGTGCGTACGGCCCGCGATCCCAGCGGATCCAGGGGGTGGCGTAGTAGATCGCCAGCGTGATCCCCATCATCAGCCACTTGAAGCGGCGGAAGGGGCCGTCGATGCGCTTGTTGTGAACCGTCCGGTGCTTTTCGTACAGCTCCGGGGAGCCCTGCTCCTTGCCCGTCCGCCGCGCGAAATCGCGCGGTGTGGCGACGTTTGCGCTCAGGATCCGGTCGGTCTCGCTTTTCGGCGGCTCCGCGACGGCAGCTTCAGGGTTTGGCATCGGCTGCCGCCAACGGCTTTGCCGCGACCTTCACGAAGTCTTCGCCGCCGCCGCGCGAGTGCACGAACGCCGCGAGCATCTTGATGGTCACGGGATCGAGGCGATTGGACCACGAGGGCATCACGCCCTGGCGGGGATTAGCGATCTGGCGTTCGATGGCTTCCTTGCTGCCGCCGTAGAGCCAGATGGCATCGGCAAGGTTGGGCGAGCCGAACTCCCGCATGCCCTTGCCGGTCGGGCCGTGGCAGCTGGCGCAGTTGGTCTCGAAAAGCATGGCGCCCGCGGCGGTCGCCTGGCCCTTGCCGCTGAACGACAGAATATGCTCCGTGACCGACGAAATCTCGGCGCTCGTCAGCAGAGCGTCGCGGCCAAACGCCGGCATCATGCTCATGCGAGTACGGTCTTCGCCGGGCTGGCGAATGCCATGTTCGATGGTGGTATGGATCGCCTTCAGGTCACCGCCCCAGAGCCAGTCGTCGTCGTTCAGATTGGGGTAGAGCCCTTCGATACCGGCGGCCGCGCTGCCGTGGCACTGCACGCAGTTGACCTTGAACGCGGCCGCGCCGCCGGCCACCGCGTGGCTCATCAGGGCGCTGTTATCCGCAAGCCTTTCGACAGGGATGCGGGCCAGCTGCTGCCGGATCGCAGTGCGGCCTTGCTCGCTGGCGCTTACTTCCTGGGCCAGCTGTCCGCGGCTGGTCCACCCCAGCGACCCTTCCGTGCCTTGCTGCAACAGCGGCACGGCGGGGTAGAGCACGACGTAGACCAGCGACCACGCGATCGTCAGGTAGAAGGTCCACAGCCACCAGCGGGGCAGCGGGGTGTCGAGTTCCTCGATACCGTCCCATTCATGGCCGACGGTCTCGGTACCGGTCGGCTGATCGACGCGCTTACCGGCCATCGGTTTCGTCCTTGAAGATCAGGTTGGCCGCCTCGTGATTGCGACTTTTCGCGCCGCTCCGGAAGGGCCACAGGCCCAGCACGAGGAACACCGCGACCATGGCCAAAAGGCCCCAGCTATCGGCGAGGTGACGGAGGAATTCGTAAGTCGAGTGCGCGTTCATCGGCCCTTCTCCTGGGCCAGCTCTTCCTGAGCGGCGGCGGAGCCAACATCGACGAGGGTGCCGAGCATTTGAAGATACGCCACGAGCGCATCCATCTCGGTCACGACGGCAGGATCGCCGTCGAAGTCGCGCTGCTGCGCTTTGGGATAGCGCTCCGCAAGCGTCCCGGCGTCTGCATTCGGATCGGCTTGCGCTATGAGGTCTTTCGCGGCCTCGGCCACATCGCGATCGGTGTAAGGGACGCCCACCCGCCGCAGCGCCACGAGGTTCGCCGCAGGGTCGGCGACTTCCAGCGGGGTCTCGGTCAGGAAGCTGTACTGCGGCATCACGCTTTCGGGCACCACGCTCTGGGGGTTCCTCAGGTGCTGGACGTGCCATTCGTCCGAGTAGCGGCCACCCACCCGGGCGAGGTCCGGCCCCGTGCGCTTCGAGCCCCACTGGAACGGGTGATCGTACATGCTCTCGGCCGCGAGGCTGTAGTGACCGTAGCGCTCCACCTCGTCGCGGAATGGGCGGATCATCTGGCTGTGGCAGGTGTAGCACCCCTCCCGCACGTAGATGTCGCGCCCGGCCTGCTCGAGAGGGGTGTAGGGGCGCATGCCGTCGACCTTTTCGATGGTGTTATCGATCCAGAACAGCGGCGCGATTTCCACGATGCCGCCGATGGCGACGGTGATGAAAGCGCCGACCGCCAACAGGGTCACGTTGCGTTCCAGGCGCTTGTGGCCATTCACGGCCGCTTCGACGTTGGAAGTGCTCATCGCTCAGGCCCCCTGCGCTGCGAAGGCAGGCACGACCGGACGGTCTTTCTCCGCATCGTAGGGCGCATCGTTCATCGGCGCCTCGACGCGCAGCTTGCCGGCGATCGTGGCCCAGATGTTGACCACCATGATCACGGCGCCGGCGAGATACAGCAGTCCGCCGAACGCCCGCAGGGCGAACATCGGCCTCAGCGCGGCGACTGTCTCGGCGAAGCTGTTAACGAGGTAGCCGTCGGGCCCGTACTCGCGCCACATCAAGCCCTGGGTGATCCCCGCCACCCACATGCTCGCGGCGTAGAAAACGATGCCCACGGTGGCGAGCCAGAAGTGCCAGTTCACCATTCGCAGCGAATAGAGCCGCCCCCTCTGCCAGAGCCGCGGCGTCAGGTAGTAAAGGCACGCGAACGTGATCATCCCGTTCCAGCCGAGCGCGCCCGAGTGAACGTGGCCGATCGTCCAGTCGGTGTAGTGCGAGAGGCTGTTGACCGCCTTGATGCTCAGCATGGGGCCTTCGAATGTGCTCATGCCGTAGAAGGCGAGCGCCATGACCATCATCCGGATGATCGGGTCGGTGCGGATCTTGTCCCACGCGCCGTTGAGGGTCATCAGTCCGTTGATCATGCCGCCCCAGCTCGGCATCCACAGCATCACCGAGAACACCATGCCCAGCGTCTGCGCCCAGTCCGGCAGGGCGGTGTAGTGGAGGTGGTGCGGCCCCGCCCAGATGTAGAGGAAGATCAACGACCAGAAGTGGATGATCGACAGCCGGTAGCTGTAAACCGGCCGCTCGGCCTGCTTGGGCACGAAGTAGTACATCATCGCCAGAAACCCGGCGGTGAGGAAGAAGCCGACGGCGTTGTGCCCGTACCACCATTGGACGAGCGCGCCCTGGACCCCTGCGAACAACGGGTAGCTCTTAGACCCGAAGAGGCTGACCGGCATGTCGAGGTTGTTGACGACATGGAGCATCGCCACGGTCACGATGAAGGCGAGATAGAACCAATTGGCGACGTAGATGTGCGGCTCGCTGCGTTTGACGATCGTGCCGACGAAAACGATGAGATAGGCGACCCAGACGATGGTCAGCCACCAGTCCACATACCACTCCGGCTCGGCATATTCCTTGCTCTGGCTGATGCCGAACAGGTAGCCGGTGGCCGCCAGCACTATGAACAACTGGTAGCCCCAGAAGACGAAGCGGGCGAGCGCCGGGAACGCAAGTTGCGCCCGGCAGGTGCGTTGCACCACGTAGAAGCTGGTCGCGATGAGGGCATTCCCGCCGAAAGCGAAGATCACCGCGCTGGTGTGGAGCGGACGCACGCGCCCGAAAGTCAGGAAGGGCTCGAAATTGAGCTGCGGGAAGGTCAGCTGCAACGCGATGAACAGCCCCGCGAGAAACCCCGCCATGCCCCAGAACACGGTGGCGATAACGCCCCAGCGCACCGGATCGTCGTCATAACGCGAGGGCCCGGGCGGCATGCGAAAGATGCTCTGCGCGCGCGCAAGCGGGTCGTAGCGGCCAACCGTCGCGACGAGCGCCAGGAGGGCGGCGCTCGCAACGATCCCCATGTGGATCGCGAACGGTGCATCATGCGCCAGCGCGAATGCGATCACCGCAAGGATAAGTATGCCGTACCAGACGCCGGCCCGGCTTAGTGCTGATTCCATCTGGGATGCCTCCTGTCGGCGATGTGAAGGTCTGCCGGCAGGCCGGGCATACGCAATGTTACGGAGGCAGGTGGCGCGCCCCGGCCATGGGCTGCAGTATTCGGGGCACGAGCGGGATCATTGATCTCGCGCAAAAATGCGCCGGGAATTCCCGCGCCTCGTTTTGACCGCGATCAATGCACGTTGCCGTTTCGGAAGCGAGACGGCGGCTGCGCTGCAATCTTCGCGGGCCGCAAGGGGTGGCCGGGGCCGCGCACGGACATTCTCTATGAAAGCTTTCGCACGAGCAGCAGCGGCGCTGTTGACGCTCACCGCATACCCCCTGTCCGCGCAGGATACCGACAGGTTCCAGATCAAGCTGTTGGGGACCGCCGTGCTTCCGGATGGCAAGATCACCCGATTGGAAACCGATCTCGTCGGCTTGCCGGCCGGGACGCAAACCAAGGCGAACGACAACGTCGTGCCGACCATCGCGTTCGAGTACTTCCTGTCACGGTCCATCTCGGTGGAGACGATCTGCTGCCTCACGCAGCATGACATCGACGCCACGGCCGGGCTTCCGGGCGCCGAACTGGTCGCCGATGCCAAATTGATCCCCGCGACCTTGACCGCAAAATACCACTTCAACGCTGGCGGCGTGTCGCCCTACATCGGCGCCGGACCGACCTATTTCATGTTCATTGACGACGAGCCGGGGGCGGCTGTCAGACCTCTTGGCGTAACCGACTTCAAGGCGTCCGACGAGCTCGGATTCGCCTTGCAGGCCGGCATCGATATGCCTGTTGGTGAGAAGGGCATGATCATCTCGTTCGATGCGAAGCGCTACTTCGTCGATACGACCGCGCGCTGGTACTCCGGCAACACGGTCGCCATCGAGACCGAGCACGCGCTCGATCCATGGGTTCTCAGCGCCGGGCTCGGCTTTCGGTTCTGATCAGCCGGCCATTTCCTCTAGCGCCGCGCGATCTCGCAATTCGATCGTGCGGCGCGACAGGAAGCCCATCACCCCATTGCGCTTGAACACAGTCATCTGGCGGCTGACCGTTTCAATCGTAAGCCCGAGGATATCGGCAATCTGCTGTCGGGAGAATGGGAGCTCGAACACTTTGCCTTTCGCGGTTCGCCCCGCGGTCTGGGGGGAGTCTGGCAAGCGATGCGACAGTTCGAGCAAGAAGCTCGCCAGCCGTCCCTCGGCGCTCTTACGCCCGAGTAAGTGCATCCATTTCCGGGTACGGTCGAGTTCGGCCAGCGTTCGCTCGAGCAGCTTCTGCCCTAGCGCGGGATGCTCGGTTGCGAAACGATCGAACTGCGCGCGTGGAAAGACGCAAACGGTAGCGTCGGTCAGGGCCACGGCTGAATAATTGGTGGTGGGCCCGAATGGACGGCCAATAAAGTCGGAAGGATAGGCGACGCCGACGATCTGTTCGCGACCGTCGGCCGAGGAGGTCGTCAGCTTGATCAGCCCGCTGATGACGTTGGCGACCAGGGTCGAACTGTCGCCTTCGCAGATCAAGGACTCCCCGGCTCGGAGGGACCGCCGCCGGCCGACGCGGCTCAAACACGCCAACTCCGACTCGCTCATCGACATGCAGATAGCCCGGTCGCGCACAAGGCATCCGTTGCACGACGTGTTTTGTAGCGTTTCCACCAAGTATCCCGGCTAGTTCTAAGCGCGGCCGCGAGGTGCAAGCGAAAGTGGGAGCGCTGCATTCGTAATTATCCGTAGAGCGCGCGCTTTCCTCGATTGGCGCTACCGACCATTGTCTGCAAAGCTCATCGGGACGGCCGGGAGGACGATTTGACCTTGAACGTATCCTTTTTTGGCAAGTTGGGTGAGACGATCGGACGCGAAGTCGAGATGCGGACCGGATTCGTCGAAGGTACCGTGGCGGAGTTGCGCGAAGCGCTGGCAAAGTCCTATCCATCCGCGAGTGAGGATCTGCTCTCTCCTCGCGTACGCGCATGCGTCAACGATGCGATTGTAACGGACAGCCACCGGGTATCCTCGGCCGACCGTATTGCCTTACTCCCTCCGGTGTCGGGAGGCTGACTGTTGACCGATACCGTCATCACCGACCGGCCGCTGCGTCCCCAAGACGAGCTCGACGGCTTTTTGGCCGCTTTGCATGGGGAGGGGGCGGTGGTGAGCTTCGTGGGGGTAGCCCGGAACATGGCTGCCAGCGGCGCGGTCGTGGAGCGCTTGTTCCTCGACCATCACCCCACTCTCACCCTAGCGTCCATCCAGCAAATCGCTGACCTTGCGCGGGAGCGCTTCGCGGTCAGCGCGGTTCGGGTGGTGCACCGTTTTGGTGAAGTCGTGCCGGGCGATGCCATCGTCTTCGTCGCCGCCGCATCGGTCCACCGCCGGGCGGCTTTCGAGGCGGCGGATTTCATGATGGATCGCCTCAAGACCGAGGCGGTGTTCTGGAAACGCGAGGACGCCAGCGACCGCTCGCGCTGGATCGAACCCTCGGCGTCCGATTATGCCGATACGGCACGCTGGAGCTGAAGAGGAATGGCCGGTCTCGACGAAAGCCTTCCGTTTCATCCCCTGCACATTGCGGTGCTGACCGTCTCCGACACCCGCGACGAGGCTACGGATACTTCTGGCAGCCTGCTGGTCGAGCGCCTTACGACGGCGGGCCACTCGCTTGCCGCCAAGGCGATCGTTCCGGACGATATTGAGCGCATTCGCGGCCAAGTCGCTGCTTGGGTGGCCGATGCGAAGGTCGATGTGATTCTGGTCACCGGGGGCACCGGCTTTTCTCCGCGCGACGTGACTCCCGAGGCGGTGCGGCCGCTGTTCCGCCGCGAGATGGATGGATTCGCGGTGGTGTTCCATCAGGCCAGCCTCTCGACAGTTGGGGTCTCGACCCTGCAGTCGCGCGCCTTCGCCGGTCAGATCGACGAGACTTTCGTGTTCTGTCTGCCCGGATCGACCGGGGCCTGCCGCGACGCGTGGGACCTCGTTCTCGCGCTCGAGCTGGACAGTCGCTATCGCCCTTGCTCGCTGGCGGGTCAGATACCCCGCCTGCGAGGCCGTTGCGCGTGAGCGGGATGCGTGCCGGCGAGCACACGATTCGAGGCGACACTCTCCGATGATCACCTTCGACGAGGCTGCTGGCTGCATCGCCGATATCGCTCGTCCGCTCGGCAAAGAATCGGTGTCGCTTGAGCGCGCGGCTGGGCGCGTTCTCGCTCTAGACGTGACCGCCATGATCGATTCCCCCCGGGCGGACTGCTCGACGATGGACGGCTACGCGGTGCGCCAAGCCGACCTTCCCGGCACGCTGCGGGTGGTCGGAGAATCATATCCGGGCGGTGGCTTCGCTCATCCGCTCGAGCCCGGCTGTGCCGTGCGGATATTCACCGGCGCTCCTGTTCCGTCGGGAGCGGACCGGATCGTCATCCAGGAATGCGTCGAGCGCGAGGGGGAGGGCGTCACCGTTCCCCGATTGCCCGAGGGTCCGCACCATGTTCGCGGACTGGGGTCGGATTTCCGGGTGGGGGCGGATATGCTGCCCAAGGGATCGATCTTGAACCCCCGGTCGCTCGTCGCGGCGGCGGCGGCCGACGTCGCCGAGGTCGAGGTGTGGCGGCAGCCGCGTGTGGCTATCCTGTCGACCGGTGATGAGCTTGCCCCGCCGGGTACTGCCCGCGATCGACCCTCTACGATCCCGGAGAGCGTGAGCTACGGCGTTGCCGCGCTCGTCGAGCAGTGGGGCGGGGTGACGATCGGCATCCGCCGCTTGCGCGATGATCTGGCGGCTATGGAGGCCGCGGCGGCAGAAGCGCTCAGGAATGCAGACGTCGTCGTCGTGACCGGAGGAGCCTCGGTCGGCGAGAGAGACTTCGCCAAGCGCATGTTCCAGCGCCAGGAGATGGAACTCGTCTTCACCAAAGTTGCCATGAAGCCGGGCAAACCGGTTTGGATCGGCCGGGCCGGGAACCGGCTGGTGCTGGGATTGCCGGGAAACCCGACGTCCGCCATGGTCACGGCAAGGCTTCTTCTTGTCCCGCTTATCGCCGGGCTTACCGGGCGCCCGCCAACGCTCGACTGGTACGAAATCGTGCTGGCGAGTCCCCTGGCGGCGGGGGGCGACCGAGAAGAATTCGTGCGGGCGCGCCGGACGGAGTCAGGCGCGATCCCTGCGGACAACCAGGACTCGGGCGCCCAGCTTACGCTTGCCGAAGCCGATTTGCTTCTTCGTCGGCCCAAGGGCGATCGCGCCAAGCATGTCGGCGAACTGGTCCAGGCTCTGCGGTTCTAGACCGCGGGCGAGGGCCTAACCACCGGTCACGCTCATGTGCCGCGCCACCGATGGCGTGCTCGCGGGGCCGATCCGAAAGTCGTGGCGGCGCGGTTTTCCGGCCAGAAGCTCGTCGAGCAGTTCATTGACGCGCTCTTCGCCGCCGCCGCGCAAGGCGTCGCGTAGCTCGACGCTTTGGTCGTGCCCAAGACAGCCATAGACTGTTCCCGTCGCGGCGATCCGTATGCGGTTGCAGCCGTCGCAGAAATTGCGGCTCATCGGCGTGATCAGTCCCAAGCGGATGCCTAGCGGGGACACTTCGTAGTAACGGGCAGGACCGCCCGTCCGTCGCAGCGACGGGGTGAGATCGAAGTTTGCGGATAGGCGACGCGTCAAGTCGTCCAGCGGCAGGTAGTGCGCGGTGCGATCTTCCTCGATCTTGCCGAGCGGCATGGTCTCGATCAGCGTGAGGTCGAACCTTTCATCGCCGCACCAGCGAAGCATGTCCTCGATCTCGTCGTCATTGAGCGCGGCGAGCGCCACCATGTTGATCTTGATCGACAGGCCTGCGCGTTTGGCGGCATCGATCCCGCCCAGCACCTGTTCGAGGTTTCCGCCGCGCGTTATGTGAGAGAAACGGTCCGCCCTGCGGCTGTCGAGGCTCACGTTAATGCGCCGGATCCCGGCGTCGAACAGTCCGGGCGCAAACTCCGCCAGTCGGGTGCCATTCGTTGTCATCGTCAATTCGTCGAGCCCTGCGCCGACCCGCGCGCCGATGCGCGCGCCGAGGTCGAGGATCCCGCGGCGGACAAGCGGTTCGCCGCCGGTCAGCCGGACCCGCCGGACCCCGCGGGCGATGAAGATGTCCACCAAGGTGGCGATTTCCTCGAGCGTGAGGATGTCGCGTTTAGGGAGGAACTGCATCCGTTCCGGCATGCAATAGCGGCAGCGCAGGTCGCAGCGATCGGTCACCGAAACACGGACATAGGTAATCGCGCGCCCGAAACTGTCGGCGAGCTGTCGCCCCGGAACATCGTGCGTCGTTGCCGTCATCCCAACACTCATGGTCTGTGCCTTAAGTTCGCGAAGTAGGCCCTCATTTTTGGGAAGGACATCGGTAGCTAGCCACCTCGGAAATACTGCCTGCACCTCATACATCGATGCCGACAAAGTCGCGCTCCAATTTGCCAGCACGTCCCGTGGGTCGCCTCTCGAACGCCAAGCACGCCCCACCTCCAGCCCGGTCGCCGAGGAAATTTGCTGCGCAGAAGCCCGTTTGGAAGCGGATGTCTTTCAAATCGTGGTTTACGCTTTCTTAATGGCGACGCTCGATATGGAGCTTCGGGGGAGCGCGCGCGACGTTCGTCACCGGGGGCATCATGACAAAGCTTATCATTCAGATCCCATGCCTCAACGAGGCCGACCATCTACCCGGGACTTTGCTCGCGCTGCCCCGCAAGATCGAGGGGATCGACACAATCGAGATTCTTGTGATCGATGATGGGTCGAGTGATGGTACGGCACAAGTAGCGGCGCGCTGGGGTGTACGGCATATCGTCCGACACCGCGGCAATCGCGGTCTAGCAGCAGCTTTCCGCTCCGGCGTTGATGCTGCCTTGGCGGCAGGGGCGGATATAATCGTCAATACCGACGCGGATGGGCAATACGCGGGTGAGGACATTCCTGCGCTTGTGGCTCCGGTCCTATCCGGAGAAGCTGACATCGTAGTCGGTGATCGGGGCGTCGCCCGGAACGCTCATTTCTCGCCCGTTAAGCGCGTCCTCCAACGGCTTGGCAGCCGCGCGGTTAGGAACATGGCAGGTGCCGACATCCCCGATGCGGTGAGCGGTTTTCGTGCCATGAGCCGGGAAGCGGCTCAGCGAATTAACATCACTACCGAGTTTTCGTACACGACGGACATGTTGATTCAGGCCGGCCGTAAGCGGTTGGCGATCAAGAGCGTCCCTGTTCGTACAAATGCGGTCGAGCGCCCCAGTCGGCTCTTTCGGTCAATTCCACGGTTCATTGCACAGACCGGGGTGACGATGGTCCGCGCCTATACCACCCACAATCCCTTACGCGCGTTCGTCGGCACGGGAATGATACTAGGCGGGATTGGACTGGCGCCAATCGTCCGTTTCATGTGGTTCTGGGTTCATGGAAGCGGTGAAGGGCATGTCCAGTCGCTTGTGATCGGCGGCGCCCTGCTGGTCGTGGGCGCGCTGGTAGCGATCATGGGGATGTTGGCGGACTTGATCGGCGCGAACCGCAAACTTCTAGAGGCCAACTTGGTCAGACTGCGAACGCTTGAGGACAAGCTTGATTTTTTATCAACGCCGAATTCCTCCCGGCTTGCCCAATCCGTGCCTCCGATCAGTGCATCGAAGGACGCGGCCTGAGGCATGACTGCCAGCCCCGCGATCGTGAAGCACGCTTATTGGGACATCGACAACGATCGTCCGCAGGCCATAGCATTGGCCTGCCTCGTCCTCGTACTCCTACTTCAGGTCGAACTCGTCTTCTCCAAGAGCGTCAACTGGGACGAGTTCTATCACTTCAGCGAGATACACCAGTTCCGGCTGGGCCGATGGTCGCCAACCCTTCAGACTCCTTACGTCTACCTGTTCTCGTGGGTCCCGGCTCTCCCGGGGGACACGATCGACCACATTCAGCTTGTCCGACTGCTGATACTTCCATTCGAGATGGTAACGTTGGCCAGCATCTACTTTATGGCCCAGCGCTTAGTGCCGCGCGACACGGCACTCTTCTGCACGCTTCTGTTCGCCACCGGCGGTTACGTCTTTCTTCATGCATTCGCGATCCGCGCCGACATGATCGCCGCGGCGTTTCTGTCGCTGGCGCTTTGGCTAGTAATGGCTGGTGAGCTACGTATTCGCGAGATGGCCATCGGAGCGTTGCTTCTGGTCCTTGCGTTCGTGGCGACAATCAAAAGCGCCGTGTGGTTCCCCGCATTCCTGGCCGCACTGCTTTATCGTCTCGGACCGCTGGATGGGAAGAGACTGCGATCAACGTTACTAGGGTTATGTGCCGTCGCCGCAGGCGTCATCGCGGTCGCCGCCGCATCGGGCGTCGGGGTAATCGTCTATGCGCTGAACTCCGCGAGATGGATGTTCTCTGCCGGACTCTTTCCGCAGGGGCGCTTTTTTCTCAGCCAGATTGCATCGGCGCCCATCCTGTCCGTTATCATCGCCTACGCCGTCTGGATGGGCTTGAAGGAGGCACGGACAAGCCGGCGCCTGCTTCTGTTCGGCCTCCTTGCACCCGTCGTTTCAGTGGTCGCCTATCGAAATGCCTTTCCATATTTCTTCGCGTTTATCCTCCCGCCGGTTATCGTTGGCGCGGCACCCGCGGCAAACCTGGCTGTTCGCCGTTACGGGCTTTCGCTCCTCTCCCTCCTCTTGCTGGGGAACGCGGTTGTCCTTTCGTTGCGCGAAGACAGACGCGTTCTCGTTTCCCAGCAAGTAATACTGGACGGTGTGCGGGAGATTTTTCCGAAGCCCGTCGCGTACATCGACGACAGCGGGATGGTGGGTGACTACCCCCGCGCAGTGGCCCGCTTTGCGAGCGGTTGGGCGATTGCTGAGTCCCGCCAGCGCGGCGAGCTCGTGTATAGCGAAGCGCTCGACAGAGAGGCCGTGCCGTTGTTGGTTGCGAACTCTCCGGCGCTGCTCGCGCCATTTCGGCCTGCCGTCAGAGGAGACCGCCTGCTGGGCGCTGACAGCAAGACCCTGCGCTCAAACTACCTCCAACATTGGGGAAAGGTCTACGTCGCCGGGAAGAAGGTCAGGCCCGGTGCAAGCGTGCTGGAGATCAAAGTCCCAGGGCCATACACTGTTGAAGACGATGCAATCGTCGTCGATGGCACGAGTTATCGTGTCGGTGAGGTCGTTTCGCTGACCCGCGGAGCCCACAGCGCTGCGACTTCCTCTGCATCCACCGGCTCGACGCTGCGTTGGGGTAAGCGCCTGAAGGTGCCGCGAGAGCCGTGGCCTACCGGTCGGTACTATACGGATTACTGATGCGCCTGCTGTTCGACATGGTGCATCCGGCAGATGCTATGTTCTTCCACCACGCGATCCGCGCGCTGGAAGGGGACGGTGTAGATGTGTGTATCGCTAGCCGGCAGAAGGATGTCCTGACCGGCCTACTTGACGATCTAGGACACCAGCATCGACCGCTGTCAAATGCCCGGGCCGGTCGGGGTGGCCAAGCCCTGGAACTGATTGAGCGCGACCTCGCGCTCCTTTCGTTTGTCCGGCGCTGGCGCCCGGACGTGCTGGTCGGGTTCGGCGGCGTGGCTATCTCGCATGTAGGGAAGCTGACGAACGTGCCCAGCGTCTCGTTCTACGACACTGAACATGCGGCTCTGCAGATTGGGCTTACGGTTCCGTTCATTTCGGAGTGGCACGTACCGCAAAGCTGGAAGGGCCGGGAAGCTAAAGGGCGCACCTTCCGTTTCAGAGGAAGTAAGCAGTTCGCCTATCTCCATCCTGATCGTTTCCAGGCTGATCCCGCTCAAGCGAGGGCGGCGGGGTGGGATCCTGCCTGCGACAATTTCATCATCCGGCTCGTTGCTTGGCGCGCCAACCACGACGCCGGTCGGTGCGGTATCGAGCCCGCCCAGCTGCGCGAAGTCGTCGGTTACCTGTCAAGATTGGGCAAAGTACATTTGTCCGCGGAAGGGGACCTTCCCCCGGACTTGGAGCCGCTGCGGATCCGGGGCAGGCCGTCCGCTTTTCATCATCTTCTTGCGCATTGCCGGCTCTGTTTCGGAGAGAGTATTACTGTCGCAAGCGAAGCGGCCGCGCTTGGAGTTCCATCAGTCGTTCAGATCGACAAAGCGTACGCTTATGTGGAGGAACAAGAGCGGGCCGGCCTCATCTGGCGGTTGGCACCGGGCGAGAAAACCGAACCGGCACTCCGTCACGCTATCGCGGAGGGCCTCGATGGCTATCGCGATCGGGCGGAGGCTTTCGCTCGGACGATGGGCGATGTGAACGGCTATATCGTCGATACGGTCCGGCGCGTATCCACCGAGGGCGACAATGTGCGCGGTCGTTCGCTAACATGAGAAACTATCTCCGGCCGGTGGCATCGTTTGGGTCGGGGCCAATCGCACGCGACGCGATCCGCAGCGTGGGTATTCGCCTGATCGGCCTGGGCCTCGTTTTCGCTCAGGCCGTGTTTGCCGCGAGATGGCTTGGAGCCGAACAGTACGGCATGGCTTCAGTAGTCTTGTCCGTGGCCCAAATAGCGTCAGTCGTGGCCCTATTCGGACTCGGCCAACTAGCGGTTCGCAAGGTAGCTCGTGAGGTGAGCCTCGGAAACGTAGCGGCCGCCGCGGTCTTTGCATCGGGCAGCCTTCGATGGGTCCTCGCGCTGTCGTTGTTGGCCTGCGCCGGGTTTATCATTCTTTCGCTCGCGGGTCCGATTCCGGGCCCTTATCGACCTGCATTGCTGGTTGGCGCCTTTGTTATACCGCCGGTGGCACTACTGCAGTTGCAGCGGGGTATTGCGCAGGGGCTAGGCAGGACAGCTGCTGCGCAGATCCCCGGAGAGGTTCTGAGGCCGGCCCTGCTCGTCATGATCCTTCTCGTGATTTCCGCGATGCAGCCGGGGATTGCCGCATCCACCTATATCATTGCTTTCGCCGGGACTGCTGGCGTTGCGATGTTGATTGGCCACCGTCATTCGCTGGGCGTTCTGATGCGGAACACCGGTGGGCGAAGTCCCGCACGAGGGTGGCCAAGCTGGGGCGGTGAGGCCATGCCGTTCCTGGGAATATCGTTGGTTGGGATCCTCTTGGGCGAGATTAATACGCTGATGCTTGGGTGGCTGACTTCAGCGCGTGAAGCTGGACTGTTTCAGCCGGTTGCCCGGCTTGTACCCCTGATGGCCTTGCCCGTGCAGGCCGCCGGAATGCGCTTTGCTCCCCGCGTGGCGGAACTTTGGGCGCTGGAGGACCACCAGGCCATTGCTCGCTTAAGATGGATATTTACATGGGCAACTACGGCGCTCACCGCCGCCATTGTGCTGACGCTGGTCGTAACGGGACCCGTGCTAATGCAGTTTTTCGGCGCTGAGTTCGTGTCGAGCGCACGCCTCCTCGGGATTGTCGGCGCGGCGCAGATAATCAATGCGGCCTGTGGGCCGGTAGGCATGCTCCTAGCAATGCGCGGGCGTGCTCGATCTGTACTGGCCGGTCAGGTCGCGGGCCTCGGAGCCAGCTTTACCATCGGTATCTGGCTGATACCGAGCGAAGGCGCTCTTGGCGCTGCTCTCGCAACGGCAGGCGGCATCGTGATCTGGAATTTCGCGATGCTAGCTCTCCTCCGACATGAGCGGGGAGCTCGATGAATCAATCCAGATTTCCTAATCTGTTCCTCGCCGGTGCACCCAAATGTGGGACGACTTCCCTTGCCGACTGGCTCAGGCAGCACCCTGATATCTTTGCGCCAGCAGTGAAAGAGCCGGTATTCTTTGCGAGCGATCTTACCTCCACGTCGCCTCGCATGACCGAAAGCGACTATCGGTCCCTTTATCGCAGCCGTGGATCACAGGCCTGGGCGATCGATGGGTCGACCCACAATTTTTACTCCGCGGTTGCAGCGGAACGCATCTCCCGCGAATGCTCGGGTGCGCAGATCCTCTTCACACTGCGCAACCCGGTGGACGCGGTGTACTCGATGTACCACCAGCTACGCTTCAACGGTACCGAGGACCTAACTACCTTTTCAGCTTCCCTTGAAGCTGAAGGCCGGCGAGCACTTGATCTACGGCCCATTCGGCGCGGCTATCCAGAGAATCTGCTGTACGGCAGGGTCTACGATTTCCAGGGCAACATCGAACGATATCTTCGGTATTTCTCGCCGGACCGCGTCTCGGTGGTCCTGCTAGATGACCTACGCGAGCGCCCACGAGAAACGCTGCGGAAGCTATTCAACTGGTTATCAGTCGATCCAGTGCCCGCGGATAGTATCGACATCACTCTGAGCAACCCTGCGAAGCAATTCCGCTCTCGGATGGTCAACGACCTGGCCCACTATCCGCCGAGATGGGCCGGGTTCCTTTCGAAACCTTTGTTGTCAAAGGACATGCGGCAGGGACTACGCCGACTGCTCGGCACCCTGAATACGGTACCGCGCCCAAACCCACCTATGGATCCGGCGATAAGGCGCCAATTGCAGGATCGCTTCGCCCCGCAGGTCGCTTGGCTCAGTGCGTTCCTCGGTCGAGATTTGTCGCATTGGCTCAAGACCTCGACTTGATCCGGAGCAGAAAGTCGAGCGCCCCTACCTGCATTGCGAGGCGAGTGCCCCATCGGGCGGCTGTTGTGCGCGCCCCGACGGCGAAGGCGGCTGCGGCGACAACGATTGAGGAACACGCCCTGATGGCTATGGGGAGCCTAGCGGGGCCCACCAGACCTTGAGCCGCGTTACCACGGCCGATGCGCAGGTAACGGACAAACACCGCTGCCCAGCGCTGGTCCCGGAAAGAGACCAAATGACCGGCCCTAGCTTCGGAGACATAGCGGACCGATCCGCTGCCGGCGACCTGCCGAACTAAATGCGTGTCTTCACCCCCCACTGGAACGGTTTGGGCGCCGAAGTTCACGTTTTGAGTATCAAATCGCGCGTCGCCCAGCGCGTTGCGCCGGACAGCCATGTTTCCTCCCTTGGCTAATAACGGGTCCACCCAGCAGGAGCCTAATGACGCCGGGGTGCATCCGCAGCATCGACCTTCCTCAGCCAGTGATGCCAGCCAGGTTGGCGGCTCGCAGAGCCAGCGAGGCCTGATCTGGCCTGCAAAGATTGCGGCATCGGGAAAGCGCCGCTCCGCATCAGCATACGCTGCCAGAAGGTCGTGCTCGACAACGATGTCGTCATCCAAAAAGAGCAGGATAGCGCCCGACGCGCGTTCGATCGCCAGATTCAGCGCATGCGATTTCCCGCGGCGGGGCTCATGCAAAACTATCGCACCCGTAGCTGCCGCGAACTTCCGGAATATGGCGGATGTTTGATCCTTACTGGCGTTATCGACGAGGATGATCTCTATTCCGCCCGTCGGCGGATCAGCCAGGGCAAGGGCCTCTAAACACACGGGAAGGGTTTCCTCGCCATCATGCGAAGGAATGATAATCGAGAACGCCACTTTATCTCGACCGTCAACCAAGGTGGTGGCGCCCTTTTGATTGTCTGATCGTTCTGTGAGCTTTGGGAAACCCGGTCGCCAGAAGCTCGTTGGCGAGAGCTGCCAGTGCTCCGAAATGAGGAACCGCCAGCGCGAGGGCTTTAATGGATGCTGCCAATCCCGTTGCGCTTCGGGCTCGCACGGCGGCCGTTGCCGCGATGGAAAGGATGAAGTCGTTGCGAGACCGGGAGCCCACTTTGAGGGTTTGGAGCCATTGCAGGCTGTCCTCCCATCGAGGTGCCCGGGAGACGGCTTCTTCTGAGTCCGCTGCAATGATCGTGAGAGGCTCGCCGACGAACACATGATGAAGCCCGGCTTGGTCGATCATTCGGATCAAGAGATCCCAGTCCTGGTGCTTGGGTAGATTGGGATCCCATGGGATCGCTAGGAAACTCTCGCGCCAGCCCATAAGGCAGCTCGTCTGCATGAATTGATATCCATATCGGGACCGGTGCCTCGCGAGCAGGTAGTCGGCAACTAGGCCACAGCGATAGGGGACTACCGGGACTGGTATGGCATCCCGCCGCTGTCCAGCTCTTCCGAGCATTGCCGCCGATGTGCTCACTGCGTGACGGCCGGGCCTAGCCACTAGCGCTTCGACCTGCCTCTCCACCTTTGTCGGGATCCAAAAATCATCGTCATCTAGAAACGCGACCAAATCTGTTGAGGCGGCCTCGACGCCGAGATTACGAGCCTGCGAGCCATTCAGCGGGAAGGGCCCTACAACGACGTGCGCATGGAGGTGCGCGTCGGCCAGCGATGCTCGGATGCTTGAGGTCAGGTCAGGCTTGGCAACCACAACTATGACGGTTGTGAGATAGCTTTGCTCGTGAACTGAGCGCACCGCACGAACCAATTCAGCGCGACCCACTGTCGGAATTACTGCTGCAACGGTCGGTCTCATGGGCGTGTCGACTGGAGCTTACCCCACATCCAGCCCACGGCGTAAGGTGGGAGGTAGACTGGCGCGAGGAGCCAGTCATAGAATCCTGCCTTTCGCGACGGCCCAGGCACGCCCCCGAGGCGTGCTCTGCCGTGCCCTGCGAAAATCATCCTCCGCAAGATCCAGTTCCAGCTACACCGATCGGGTTCAATCACATGCTCGACACAAGCAGTGCCCACATAGGCGACGCTGTAGCCGATTGCCCTTGCACGCCGACAAAAATCACTTTCCTCGCCGCCAAAAAGTAGGCCGTCCCTTCGACCCAGAGTCTCGTCAAAACGAACTTGGGGCAGCTTGCTTAAGTCTATGGCAAATCCCGCCCCCACTACCCTGGGATAATCGATCGTCTGGAGCCCGAGGTCCAAGAGGGACAGCTGATCACGAAGCACACCGGAGAGAGCGAAGAAGGGTGGTGCGGATGGCCACAAGGGGACGATCCGCGAGCCAGCCACCGCGCACTGCGGCTGTCTTAGCACTTCAGTCAATTCATATGCCCAGCGACGGTCAGCTAGAGCGTCGGCATCTAGAAATAGGACGAGTGGGTGGGCAGCCTCGTTGAGCGCTAGGTTGCGTGCCGCGGATAGCCCGGGCAGTCGACGTCGGATCGTTCGCAAAGAAAGTCGATTTCCCGGAAGGCTTTGCTCATCGAGCGGCGGTCCGAGCCCCTGGTCGATGAACAGAACTTCTCCAGTCACACCCTCTTGGCTAAGCGCGCGCGCCAATGATCTCAGGATGAGGCTGTCCGGCTCAGCGTACCGAGTGATCGAGATGGTGACCGCGTTCATAGGCGCCACTTAGCGAAAACTTCTGCGCGAGTATGCAAGAGGAGAATATGGCTCAGAAGAAAGAACATTCCGGCTCTCTGAATAATCCGGCGCTCAATGTCCTAGGGGCAGCCCGTAGGTTTTCCATTCCACGGGTTTACGAGATGCTCCCCCAGTTCACTCGCCCGGCGATGTCGATTCTTTAGTCGACGGGTGGCTTCAGCGGGAGCGGCGGTAAGGCCCGGCCAAACGTGTCCTTCAGAGCCCTGCGTCGCCGGCGCGCCTCGTCCGGCTTCAATTGCGCTTCGCGCGCAGCTTTGTGCTCGTCATCGGACATGTGGAGGCGCTCTTTTACGTTAACTTAGAAGCTATTTGCTCTAATTTCCTCGGCGCGACCCGAAGGACAGCGATGAGACCTCAACGTCCATCGGCGGACCAGACTTAGTCTGGGCCGTCTATTTTTTTGGTTAAGCAGGCTTCCTCCAGATTGCAGCCGACAGCCGGTGTCGCAAAGGCCCTTCGGCATGGCGAGGAAGGTCGCGGCGACGCAGGCCGAGGAAATACGTGCTCAGCAACTCCCCTTATCCAAAATACTGTGAGGTCCATGCCTCAATCCACGGCGCCGGCCCGGGGCGCTGAGCCGTCGGAGAAGCGGACGCGATGCCAGGCATTGTCCTTGACACCCTATTGGGGTTGTTCTTCTGGCCGTTGCGGAATGGTTGGCTCGCAAGCCATGCCCTTGGGTCACAAACGGAGATTGCGTGATGCGCCAAGTTGATCACTTCATCGTCGGCGGAGCAGACAGCTCGGCCGGGCGCAAGCACCAGATCTGGAACCCATCGACTGGCGAGGTCCAGGCCGAGGTGACGCTCGGCGACGCTGCGCTGCTTGACCGCGCGGTAGCGGCGGCCAAGGTGGTCCAGCCCGAATGGGCGATCACCAACCCGCAGCGGCGTGCGCGCATCATGTTCGCGTTCAAGCAACTGGTCGAAGCCAACCGCGACGAGCTCGCGCACCTGCTCGCCAGCGAGCACGGCAAGGTGATCGACGACGCGCAGGGCGATATCCAGCGCGGGCTCGAAGTGATCGAGTACGCCTGCGGCATCCCGCAGGTGCTGAAGGGCGAGTACACCCTGGGCGCAGGGCCGGGGATCGATGTCTACTCGATGCGCCAGCCGCTTGGCATCGGCGCTGGCATCACTCCATTCAACTTTCCGGCAATGATCCCGATGTGGATGTTCGGCATGGCGATCGCGGCGGGCAACGCGTTTATCCTCAAGCCCAGCGAGCGCGACCCCAGCGTGCCGGTGCGGCTCGCCGAGCTGTTCCTCGAGGCCGGTGCTCCCGAGGGCCTGCTGCAAGTGGTCCACGGCGACAAGGAGATGGTAGACGCCATCCTCGACCACCCGGACATCGCCGCGGTGAGCTTCGTCGGCTCGTCGGACATCGCACACTACGTCTACAAGCGCGGTGTCGCCGCGGGCAAGCGCGTGCAGGCGATGGGCGGGGCAAAGAACCACGGCATCGTCATGCCCGACGCCGATCTCGACCAGGTGGTGGGCGACCTCGCGGGCGCCGCCTTCGGCTCGGCGGGCGAACGCTGCATGGCGCTTCCGGTCGTCGTACCCGTGGGCGAGGACACCGCCAATCGCCTGCGCGAGAAACTGATCCCGGCGATCAACGCGCTGCGCATCGGTGTGTCGACCGATCGCGAGGCGCACTACGGCCCGGTCGTCACGCCGGAACACAAGGCACGGGTCGAAGCTTGGATCGACACCGCCGAGAGGGAAGGTGCCGAAGTGGTGATCGATGGCCGCGGGTACAGCTTGCAGGGTCACGAGAAGGGCTTCTTCATCGGACCGACGCTGCTCGACCGGGTCACCACCGACATGGAGAGCTACAAGGAAGAGATCTTCGGCCCCGTGCTCCAGATCGTCCGCGCAAAGGACTTCGAGGAAGCCGTGCGTCTGCCCAGCGAGCACCAGTACGGCAACGGCGTGGCGATCTTCACCCGCAATGGCCACGCTGCGCGCGAGTTCGCCAGCCGCGTGAACGTTGGCATGGTCGGGATCAACGTGCCGATCCCGGTGCCGGTCGCCTATCACAGTTTCGGAGGGTGGAAGCGCTCGGCGTTCGGCGACACGAACCAGTACGGCACCGAAGGCCTCAAGTTCTGGACCAAGGTCAAGACCGTGACACAGCGCTGGCCCGACGGCGGCGGTGACGGGTCTAATGCTTTCGTGATTCCCACGATGGGTTGATCAAGCGAGGGTGAACTCCGCGCGCATAGCGACAACGCCGTCGCAACGCGCGGCTTCGACCCTACCCTGGCCTGCGTCACGCAGGTAAATCGGCTGGCCGAGGAACAACGGAGCGAGGGCACGGAATTGAAATGCAGCCAAGGGGCCAGCGCGCATGGCAAGCCCCGCCAGTTTTGCCGCGGTGAACGGCCCGTGGACGACTAGAGCCGGGTAGCCCTCGCTTTGCGTCGCGTATGGTAGGTCGTAGTGGATCCGGTGGCTATTGAAAGTCGCAGCTGAGAAGCGGAACAGGTTGACCTCGTCGGGGACCCAGCATTCGCCATCTGGCGGCGAGGCCGCCGGATCGGGAAGGGGAACCGGCTCTCCTTCGTCGCGGTAAACGTAAGTTTGCACCTCGCGCGCGCAACAGATTCCGGCTTGTGAAATAGTTCGCTCGACTTCGACGAACACCAGGTGGCCGGTGCTCCCAGTCCTGTGGCGGACGTCGGCAATTGTGGTCACGAGGTCAGCCTCTTCGCCAAGGCGGAGCGGCGCGCGGAATTCGATGCGGCTGCCCGCGAACATGCGCCGGGGCAGCGTAATGTCAGGCAGAAATTCACCGCTGCGAGGGTGCCCATCGGGCCCGATCGCCTCGTCTGTCGGACTCGATAAGAAGAATGCCCAGTGCGCGAGCGGCGGGAGCCCGCCCGCAACGGAACCATCATCCCCGACCGCCAGCGAATACCGCCGCAGACTCTCTATCTCGAGGACCTGCGTCTGGAGATCGCGTCGATCGATCGCCCGTCTCCATTGCTCTACGGCTTCAGCCAGGACCATGAACGTCACGTCTCCTCGGATCGATTGGAACCCGCTCAGGATGGCAAACGGTTTCTTAACCGTAGCTAGGTAGTTCCCCTTGCCTGACACAAGGTGTGATCATCAAGCGAGGGTTTCCTACAATGGTTTCGAAGGCCGATAAACGCGCAGCCCAAGTTCGCCTCGCGCCCCTGTTTGGCGCAGCGGCACTGGTCAGCCTCTTCGCCAGCCCTGCGCTCGCGGCGACCGACGGAACACTGGGTACCACATCGACGGGTTCGCTTAGCATCACTGCATCGGTTCCCAATCGGGCTCGTATCTCCGGGCTTTCCGACGTGAGCTTTGCCAACCAGGATCCCACGTCTGCCGCCAGCAGCGCGCAGAACGTGTGCGCCTGGACCAACACCGCGACCAAGGCCTACACCATCACCGCTACCGGAAGCGGGGCAGCCGGCGCATTCACCCTCACGAATGGCTCCAACGCGGTCCCTTATTCGGTCCAATGGTCGTCTACGACCGGCCAGACCAGCGGCACCGCTTTGACGTCTGGTGCGGCCTCCAGTTCGCTGACTTCGACGGCCACTCACCAGTCCTGTTCGAGCGGCCCAACCGCGTCCGCCAGCTTGATAGTCGGCATAGGTACTACCGACCTCAGCACAATGAGCGCTGGCAGCAACTATACCGGGACGCTCACGCTACTGCTCTCGCCTCAATAGCTTGATCGCGACCGCAATCCGACTGCCAGCCACGTTACCGCGTGGCTGGCAGTCGGCGTTTCTACACCAAAAGTTAACCAAGATACGCGAAATCGTTTACCATGATTTACGCGAAACTCCTTAGTCTTTGCGCGTGCCTGGGATTCAGCGGCTGTCTCGCCGCGCCTGCCGTTGCGGCACCGGGGGATAAGGTCAACCTCAGCGGCCTAACTGATGTCGCGTTCGGTTCGATCGCCTCTTTCCAAGACCAAGTGGTGAGTCAGAACGTGTGCGCCTACAGTGCGAGTGACACGCTCGGATACACCGTAACGGCGTTGGGAAGTGGCCCGGGGGGGGCGTTTAGCCTAGTCTCCGGGAGCGCCCAACTTCCCTACGAAGTCTTGTGGAACTCGGCTGCCAACCAGTCTGGCGGCACGGGCCTGGTGGCTGGGTCGGCTCGCTCGGGCTTCGTGTCGTCCGCGACCCAGAAGACCTGCAACAACGGTCCCAGTAGCTCAGCGAGCCTGGTCGTCGTCCTGCGCTCGGCGGCGCTGAGCAACGCCCAAGCGGGGAGCTACGCAGGCACGCTGCAGGTCACGATTGCACCCGAATGAGCGCGGTTCGTAGACATCTACGATCTAGATCGCCCGCCGCGCTAACGGCCATGTGCTTCTCCGCGCTGGCGTCGGGAGTGCTGGCAGCACCGGCGCAGGCCAAAGATGCCGACACTGTCATCAGTATCGCCGAGCCCGCCGGGTTCGAGACCTTGTCCCGCACGCAGGACATGCTCGTTGACGTCTACTTCGGCGGAGTACGGATCGGCGAAACGAGGATTCTTGCCCAACCCGGTTCGGTCACGTTTGTGGACCCGGACAAAGTCTTTGCCCTCCTTCCGAAGGTCACCGACCCCACCAAAGTCGTTGCGGTATTGGCGACGCCGGGCCTGCCCGCCAATTCAAATCTCGTATGCGGACAGACGGGCAATCCAGTAGAATGCGGAAGGCTTAGCCCCGACGTGGCGGGCGTCATCCTCGATCGGAGCGCCTTCCGGGTCGATGTCTTCGTCAACCCGCGGTTCCTCGACGCCGACAGCCAGAACGAAACTTTTCTCGAGGCATCAAGCGATGGCCTGACCATGATGAACACGTTCGGTGCAGTGTTTTCGGGCCAGTCCGGTCCGGGGCTGGATTACCACGCCGTCCAGAACGCGTTCATTGTCGGAAGCGGCGACAAGCGGGTGCGCAGCACTTTGACTTACGCGACCGGTCAGGGGTTCGAGGTGCCCGAGCTTACCTTGGAGTGGGACCAGCCCGGGGTGCGTTATCTGGCAGGTGCGCTTCGGGCGCCCGGCGGCGACTTCGGCGGGCGCAACCGGGTCGTGGGCCTCGGGATTCAATCGCAGATCGACACGAGGCTCGACAGAGACGAGCTAATTGGCAGCCCGCTTATTGCCTTTCTCGATCGCCGCTCGCGCGTCGATGTTCTGGTCGATGGGCGAGTTGTCCACTCGGCGATCTACGAAGCGGGCAACCAGCGCATCGAGACATCGAGCCTGCCTTACGGGTCATACGACATTGTCCTGCGGGTGCAGGAGCCCGCCGGGCCGGCGCGCGAAGAGCGGCGTCTCTTTTCCAAGAACCTGCGCGTACCCTCTATGGGCCGGACGGACTTTTACGCGTTTGGCGGCATGCTGACCAAAGATGGCTCGCAAAGCGCACTTGCTCCATCGGGTCAGACCTATGTTCAAGCCGCCGTCGCCCACCGGCTAAGCGACCGTTGGGCACTGGAAGGCATTGCGCAATCCGTGGATTGGGACCTTTCGGCACAGCTCGGCGCGATCTTTCTTGCGTCATTTGCCAGCTTTCGCGCCGCGGCTTTCATTGACGGAAGCGGGAATACCGGAGGTCTCTTCCAGGTCACGTCCAGCGGGGTTTCGCCGCTCAATTTCAATTTCGACGTTCGCCGCTTTAGCGGCGCACTTGCCCGGTCCACGTCCCCTCTCACGCTCGGCTCGAACTCTGCGCTTGGGACGGACGAATATGCTCAGCGAAACTACACACAGGCCAGCGGGGTGATTTCCTATGCCCATGCAAACCTGAGGCTGCTGGGAACCCTGGCGCTCCGGCAAGCCGAGGGTGAGGGTCTGCGCTATAGTATTGGTCCGTCGATCGAATGGGATGTGCTGCGCAAGGGCCCACTGTCGGTTGCGCTGCGGTCAGAGGTAACCGCAACCGACCAGGGGCAGGCTGCCTTCGCCGGGCTTGCGGTGCGCTTTGCAGGCGCCCGCACGCAATTCAGTTCAAGCGGCGGCGCGCGCCATTCGTCCATCGCCGGCGACAGCCGCGGTAGCGGATACCAGTCGGCATTCCAGGGAGGGTTGACCGCTGCGTTGGGGCAAAGCGAGCTCGCCCTTGGGGCCGGTTATGAAAGGCAACCCAGCGAACGAAACGCAATCTTGTCGGCCGACTTGCGCCATCCGCTCGCCTCGGTCGTGGGAGATTTCGTCCGCAACGACACCGGAGCTTCGGCCTCGAATCAATACAGCGTGGGGCTCCAGAGCACGTTGATAGCAGGCGCGGGCGTGGCGACCTTGGCGGGTCGTACCACCTCTGAAAGCGTAGTGGTCGCGCAGCTGCGCGGTGCGACCGAACAGGACAGGTTCGAAGTCCTGGTCAATGACCAGGTGGCGGGTGAGGTCGCCGGAGAAGGACTGCTGAAACTCGCACTCCCGGCATACCGGCAGTACGACCTGCGAATTCGTTCGGTCGGTGGGTCTCTCGTGAGCTACGATAGCGCCTCGCGTCGGGTCGTGCTCTATCCCGGTAGCGTCACTAAGCTCGACTGGACTACCACGCCTGTGAGCATCCTGTTTGGCCAGTTGCTTACGCCTGAGGGCCAGCCCGTTGCCCACGCTTCAATCACCGGTGATGCAGCCTGGGCAGAGACTGATGACAACGGATATTTCCAGATCGAAACTTCCTTGGGGAGCGATTTGACGGTGGCGACCGCCGGAGGTGCGACTTTCCCGCTTTCAATTCCCCTGATCGATGCGACCGAGAAAGTCGTGCGGTTGGGTGCGGTAAGTTGCTGCGGTCAGCCTGGTACAACGCATACGGCTCTCGAAGTCGCAAAACTGTCAGTTGTCGGAGACCATAGGTGAAGCACCATTTATACGCCGCCGTTGCGCTGTTCCTCGGCGTGATCGCGCTTGAGGACAATGCGGCCCGAGCCGAATTGGTCCTTAGCCAGGTCATCGTTGACCTGTCGGCCGACCATCCGCGGGAAGACATCGAAGCCTGGAATAACGGAAGCGAGCGAGCCTACATCTCCGTGGAGCCGTTCGAGGTGTTGAATGCGGGTAGCGAGGCAGAGACACGGGTCCACGCCGACGATCCACAAGTCTCAGGCATCCTTGCATCGCCCCGGCGTATGATCCTGGAGCCCGGCGAGCGCCGCAACATCCGGATCGCGTTCGTGGGCGAGGACCCGAATTCCGACCGCGTGTTCAGGTTGGCGGTCAAGCCGGTCGCCGGGCCTATTTCGGCGACAACCGATGCCCTCAAGGTCTTCATCGGCTACGATGCGCTCGTGATCGTGAGGCCGAATGCGGTCCACGGCGATGTCGTGGCGGTAAGGTCGGGCCGGAATCTGACGCTTCGCAATGAGGGGAATACGTCCCGCGAAGTCTTCCAGGGCGAGCAGTGCAACGCGCTGGGCAGCGAATGCCAGGCTCTCCCCGCCAAGAGACTCTATCCGGGGGCATCCTGGCAGCAGGTGCTTCCTTACGATACGGTTGCAAAGTACAGTGTGACATCGGGTACCAGCATCCGCGATCGGCAGTTCTAGCCCTTGTCCTGCCAGCTCATGCGAGGTGCCGCCCGAGCCGTCCATCAAGCTCGATCTTTCGTTTTGAGGAAGCACCGATTGTGAAACGAGATGAGTCCGATCCGAAGCGCAGCCCGGCCTCCTACTGGGAAATATGGGTGATCGCGGCAATTCTACTGGGTTCTTATCTCATGGCCATTTGGGTTCTCGCGGATTGAGTTTCCGCCCCGGCACCGGATCCCGTCCGCTGAGATTGCGCGACGCGATCTCGCTCGACCGCTTCCATGCCTGCCAACGAAACCTTGCTGCCTTCATTGGTAATCAGTGGGAAGAGAAGCGTTCCGTTTTGAGCCCTGAGTCTGATTCGGCCAATCCTCGCTGATCGATCCGCGCTAACATGCGCAAATGGCCGCCGCGGTGAGCAGTATTGAAGCGTTCGTCCTCAAGGCTGAGGAATTGCCTGCGCTCAACTATCTTCCAAAGGGGAGCCCGAGGCCGTTGGATCTCGTGTGGATCAACCGGGGCACCAATCAGGAACTCCGGCCGACCACCGTGCAGATGCTGTTGCGCACGCTGTTTCAAAATCCTGGATCGCCTAGCATCAACAAGCTGCACCGGTCTTCGGGACTGCGCGCCATCTTTCGCACCGCCCGCGACCGCGAGGCATTTGCCCGTTCCTTCGAGCACGCCCGGACGGTTCTCCTTCAGCGGCAGCGAAGCGAAATGACCGCGGTCTTTGCCACCCCGCACGCCGCGGCGCGGGGATTCAGGGAGTTGGAGAAAGCCGGGGTCAATCCGCGTTCCATATCGATACTGTGGCGGGCAGGCCAATTTATCCAGTCTAAGCATAACGAACCCCTCGGCCACTCGAAGATGAGCGTCGCAGCGGTGAGTGCAGGCGCTGGGCTCGCGGGTGCTATATTCGGGATAAGCATGCTCACGATCCCAGGACTGGGACTTGTCGCTGCCGGTGGGGCGATCGCCGCGCAGGCGATAGGAACCATCGGCGCGGTGGGGGGCGCTCTGGGCGCGTCGGGCGGCGGTATCGCCCGCATGCTCACCGACATTGATGTCGATGGAAAAGCAATCCCCTTCTACGAAATGGAGATCGAGTCGGGGAAGGTCTTCATCGCGGTTGACCCAGCGACATGTGACAGGAGCCCGGATGTGGTCCGCGGTATTCTTGAGGAGAATGGCGGGCATATCGCCCCGAACTTGTCGCCGAATAGAAGTTGACTCAACTGGAAGAACACACCGACGATAATGGAACGGGCTATGCCGGCCTAAAAAGGTGAACGAACAAGGGGGCGGAAGCATAATGGCTGGGGATCAAGCAGAAGTCGGTCGCGTTGTCGGCACGGACGGGACGAAGGCGCTGTGTCTGGTCGACATCGCCCGGCTGGCGGAGATCCGCGCGGGCAGCGCGGACGAGGCCGACAACACCTCGGTCGGGGCGATCGTGCGCGTCGCGGTGCAAGGCAGGGCGGTATTCTGCGGCCTCGTCGAGCTCGCCCGGATCGAGGGCGACGCGGGCCACGCGCTCGCCGAGCTCGAGTACATCGGCGAAGGCGTCCACGATGCCGCCGGCGCGCTGGCGGGCTTCCGCCGCGGCGTGTCGGCCTTCCCGCAGCCGGGCGACACCGCCCACTTCGCGACTGAGCCCGAGCTCGCCGTCATCTTCGCCCCGCCCGACGCGCCGCACATCCAGTTCGGCACCGTCTACCCCACCCGCGGCGTGCGGGCGCCGGTCCTGTTCGACCAGCTGCTGAGCCGCCACTTCGCCATCGTCGGCTCGAGCGGCGCGGGCAAATCGACCACCGTCTCGCTGCTGCTCGACCGGATCGTCGAGCAGGCGGGGCACGGGCACGTGGTCATTTTCGACCCCCACGGCGAGTACGCCCATGCGTTCGGCGACCGGGCGCAGGTGTGGGACGTGGGCAACCTCGTCCTGCCCTATTGGGCGATGAACCTCGACGAGCACTGCGAGGCGTTCATCGCCTCGGGCGACGAGCGGACGGTCGACGCCAACATCATGGCCAAGGTCCTGCTCCGCGCGCGCCAGCGCAACATCCATGCCGAGGCGCCGGGCCGGATCACCGCCGACACCCCGGTGTCCTACCAGTACAAGGACCTGACCGACGCGCTGGAGGACGAGGCCGGCCGGCTGGAAAAGCTCGCCGACGCTTCACGCTACACCCACCTGCGGCTCACCATCGAGCAGTTCTTCCACGACCGGCGCTACGGCTTCATCTTCAACCCCGAGCACGCGGGCGCCTCGCTCGAGCAGCTCCTGGGCGACGTGCTGCGCATTCCCAACAATGGCAAGCCGATCTCCATCCTCGACCTCGCGGGTGTACCGACCGAGATCGTCAACGTCGTCGTCGCCACGCTCACCCGGCTGATCCTCGACTACGCGATCTGGTCCCCGCGTGACACCCGCGCGCCGATCTTGCTCGTCTGCGAGGAAGCGCACCGCTACCTCCCCGCGCACGAGAGCGAGGCGACCCGCTCGGTCCGCCGCCAGCTCGAGCGCGTCGCGCGCGAAGGGCGCAAGTACGGCGTCTGCCTCGGCCTCGTCAGCCAGCGCCCGTCGGAGCTGTCGGACACCGCGCTGTCGCAATGCGGCACGCTGATCTCGCTGCGGCTCAACAACCAGGCCGACCAGGACCACCTCGTCGCCGCGCTGACCGAAGGCGCGCGCAGCCTCGCCGGCGCGGTCGGCAGCTTGCGCAACCGCGAATGCATCATCAGCGGAGAAGGCGTGCCGGTGCCGATGCGGGTGGAGGTCGATTTCCTCGAAGCCGGCAAGCGCCCGCTGTCCGACGACCCCTCGTTCAGCACGAGCTGGTCGCACGACGTAGCCGACCGGCGGCTGCTGCACGAGACGATTCGCCGCTGGCAAGTGGAGCGATAACGATGCCCGGCCCCCGCGTGCTTGTTGGACTTGGCACAGTTGGCACACTTTTCAGAGGGAAGAATTCCACCTCCGGCGCGGCGCGCTTTTGCGGCCGCCATTAGCGACGCATTGCGGGCGGGAAGTCGTGACGGGCGGACATCCGAACGGCATGGCAGATGGCCGCGATGTAGGAAAACGGATTGGGTCCTAATCGGTCAGCCGGGAAACTTCTCCCGCAAGGCGGGCAGGTCGCGGCCGAAAGTATCCTTCATCCCGGTGCGGCGCTTGCGCGCATCCTCGCGAGCCTTGGCCTCGGGAGTCTTGTCCGGCTCTTTTTCCATGCGGACCACATAGGGCACCCATCGCGCTAATGATTGTAGAAAGCCGCCTGATCAGCCGGCGGCCTCACGGTGCCGGTCCGGAACGCTCAGAGGGCTCGAGATTGAATTCCGCAGGATCACGAGCGCCATTATCACTATAGAAATCGGGTAAGTGTGGAACAGGTTACCCTCCAGCAGCGACATGGCGAAGTGGGCCACGAGAAGTGTCGCCGCCACATTTCCAGCCACATTCTCCCGATCGCGCAGGACGCTGCCAAATGCCTTAAACGCCGGGCGCCACATGATCAGCACGGCGGCCGTTCCGACGAGTCCCCATTGAAAGAGGAACTGGAGGACGGAGTTATGCGGGTGGGTAAAAGTGCGAACTGCACTGGGTACGATGAACTTGAACTGGCCCATTCCGTACCCCAACAGCGGCCGGTCTGCGAACGCGGCCAACGTCTCTTGCCACATAACAATGCGATTGGACGCGAAGCCATTGAACCCGTCCTTCGCCGATTGAGCTGCATTCAAGAGACGTGGAAGGCCATAGGCTTCATGGGGCAACCAGATGAGCGAGACAGCTATTCCGGCCAGGAGCGCTGAAAGGATCCCTCGAGCGACGCGCGCCCGTTCCGTTGGCTTAGCCATAAAGATCGCAAAGCAGAAACTAAGAACGAGCGCCCCTACGGCTGCGCGGCCTCCACTCCAAATGCACATCCCGCTCCCCGCCGCCACGAACGCAAAGTTTCGGACCTTCTTTCTACGCTGCAAGGTGGCGGGTAATGTACCCAACCCTGCTCCGATTGCAGCTGACGTAAGACCGTAGAATGCCAGCTGGCGGACATTGCTGACACCAATTCCCAGGTGTAGCCAATCGAAGTCACCTGCTTCTCGCACTAACAAAAGAAGTAGATAAGTGAGTATGCAATAGAGCAACGCTCCCCAGCCGAGTGACAATAATAGTATCGTATTATATTTGCTTGGATAGACGCCCAATCTGTCGTCAAGCGCAAGCGCAAAAAGTCCATGGCAGAGGAAAATAACAAGGAATATCTGCGCCGCCTCGGAATGGGGGGCGGCAAAGAAAGAAGCGTATGTAATGGCGACCAACCAGGCGAGAGTAGCGACCTGTGCCGACTTGCTTAGGCGGAGGAGTGCCGAAATTGGTCGCATGCCAGATCGCACGGCAGTCGCTATGACGAGTGCCTCAGCGATAAGGATCGGGACCGCGAAACCGAGATAATCGCTCGGGCGGGGGTGGAGACGGAACGTTGATGCGGCAAACAGGGGTGGGGCACTGGTAAGTGCAATCTGACTGGTGAGGATCCAAAGCCTGCCGCTACGCATGAGCTTGATTGTCTTCCTTCTCTACGGCCAGCCGCTTAACTGTGCACTAAACGGTCAGGGCATCAATCGGAGAACGGGGGATTTCTGATATGGCGAAGGCGAAAGACGAAGGTTCAGACGCGTCCATACCGGCATGCGTCTCGAACCTTCAACCGAAGCCAATTGAGCCCCGGTCGCTTTTTCGCGGACATGGGGTAGCGTTTGTGATTCTGATCGGTTTGCACATCCTCGAAATTGCCGCGGCAACCTTCGTCGGTAGCTTGGTGTTCGATGAGTCCTTCGCGGAGCTTTACGCCTTTGGCGACATCACAGCACTATTGCCTGGCTGGTTTTTGATACCTCTCATTTGGCTGGGTATCGTCGTGGTCCAATTAATTCGCAAATGCTCAAACCAGCCGGCGCTGGTTCTCATGCGACTCATGCGATTCCGCGCCGATTGGATAATAAGGGGATTGTTGATCCTCGGCGGATACCTAATGATGACGAAATCGTTCACAGTCCTTAAATCTTCCATTTCGGAGATAAATTCCTACTATCTCGATCCCCTGTTGGTTCAAATCGATATTTTTTTACTAGGAACAGATGCGTGGCGGTTATCGCACGCACTTTTGCCGGGATGGTTCCTTATAGCGATTGATCGCGTCTATATTCTTTGGGTCACATACGTCGTAATTATGACCGGCGTGATCGCGTTCACTCGCGATCCTCGGTTTCAGGTCAGGAGCGCCATTGCGTTCCATCTCTGTTGGTTCCTTCTGGGCATAGTTCTGGCAACTGCGATGGCCTCGGTCGGGCCCGTGTTTTACGGGGCCTTTTTCCATTCGCAGCATTTCGCGGAACTAAGCGCCGCGTTACTTGACGCCCACCAGCGAGATTATTTGGGCGCAGTTTACGCCATCGAGTATTTGCAGGAAAATCGAGGTACAACCAAGCTTGGCGTTGGCATATCGGCAATGCCATCAGTGCACGTTGCGATCTCTTTCCTCGGATTTCTCATGGCTTTTCACTATCACGGGAAGTTGTGGCTCAAATGGTTTACGGCCTTATTTACTGTCGCAATATTAATAGGTTCGGTTCATCTTGGCTGGCATTACCTCTCCGATGGTCTGTTTTCACTCGTCGCCGGGTTGCTGATTTGGTGGTTCGCTGGCCGGATTACCGATTGGGGCTTTCGGGTGGGCAAAGGCGGCCTGACCATTCACGGTGGCGATATGTCACGTTCACCCGGTTCGACAGCAGTAGATAAGGCAACCATACCAGCGCGCTGATCAGCACTTTCTTGATGTTACCGTCGAGCAGCACGCTCAGTGGCTGGGCCACATCAAGCGGCATTCCCGGCATCGCCCCGAGGCTGTGGGCAATGAATAGCTGGACGAACACATCGAGCACCCAGACGAAGCCGAGCATCCGGGGGAACAATGGCACGCTGCGCAGCGCCATCGCGAAGCAGGCCATGTAGAGGAAGCCCATCAGCGCGACGTCGGCCGCCATCAGCAGGAACATTCGCTCGCCCCATGGCGGCGCGCTGGCGCCGAGCGCTGGCATCGCGAACAGGAACTCGAAGCTGCGTAGAACGACGTTGAGTAGGAGGCCGACCAGTAGCGAGGCCATGAACCCGGCGGGGCCGAACAGCGGATGCCGGCGCGCCTCTGCCAAGCTCAGCGCGCGCCAGCGGCCAGGCACGGGCAGGCGCCAGGCTACTGGCTCAGCGCCTGGATCGCGCGAGAAACTGTGACGGGCGAGCCGGTAGCCGGCCAGCGGCGCCAGCCCAATCGTCGCATAGACCGCCATGAGCTGGAAGATCTCAAGCGTCGAGGAGGCAGGCGGGGACGCGAGCACGCGAAACGAGGCGAGCATCACGAACAACCCGGCCCAGGCGATCGCCAATGCGGTGGTGAGACGGCTCAACATGGGAGGAAGCCGCTCGCTGCGGCGGCGGAGCCGATCGACATAGCGCAACCAGATTTCGCGCACCGGCACCTCGTTTGCTCGCGACCGACTGCATATAACGCGCGTCAATTCATGGCGGTCAATTCGGTTAACCGTGTTACCCACGGGGACGTTCCAGGCGAATCAATGTGATTCGCGAAGGGTGCCTGTGGCATTTCCGCCGCATTAACCTTATCGGGTAACATTGCGAACTATTAAGTTTTTGTAAAGCCGAGTTAATTTTGCACTAACGTTTTTGTCTTGCCGAAGTTCCCCTCTAACGGGAAAATGGCAACGGTTTCGAAGGGTTGGCGATCGATCGGGCACAAGCCCGGCTCCGCCGATGATATAAAGCGATAACCGGGTCCGATCATCACCAGCCGTTTGGACTGGCTTACCGGGAACGAGTTCCGGAGCCTTTTCGACAATACGCGTCTCCACCATCCAGGAGCCGCGGATGATGGGGAATTACGACCATGAAGAACTTCCTGAAGACTTTCGTCGCTGACGAATCCGGCGCCTCGGCTGCCGAATACGCGCTGATCATCGCCATCGTCGGCGTCGGCATCGGTGCCGCTGCCCTCGTGCTCGGCAACAACGTCACGGCCGCCATCGGTGGTGCCGCTAACGACGTGGATCAGTGCAACAAGAGCACGACCAATAAGGGTGTCTCGACCAGCTGGTCGCCTTCGGACACCTGCGCCTAACACCATGCATCGACCCGCCGCGATCTACTCGCGGCGGGTTGGTCACTTTAGTCGATGTTGAAGTTTGGGGGGCCGACAATGCCAAGCCGAAACCTAGTGCTCGTGGCAGTAGCGTTATTTATTGGCATCGTTGCCGTCATTTTTGCTAATTCTTACTTCTCTGGCGTAGAAGAACGGCAGGCCGCGTTGGCCGAGCAGCAGAAGCTCGTTCGCATCGTCGTGGCAAATCAGCCGATGGATTTCGGCGACCCTCTCACGCAGCAAAACATCAAGCTCGCGAACTTTCCAGCGCAGTCGGTTCCCGAGGGGGCGTTCACCTCGATTCCGGAAGCGCTGAAGGACAATCGTGTGGCGTTACGCCCGATTGTGACCGGCGAGCCGGTGCTCCGAACCAAAGTCAGCGGTACCGATGGGCGCGCGACGCTCGCTGCCCTTCTTCCGGATGGCTTCCGAGCGATCTCGATCGCTATCGACGACGTTCGCGGCGTCTCGGGCTTCGTATTGCCCGGCACGATGGTCGACGTCATGCTTCTCAGGCAAATCGAGGGTGACGGTGCCGACGCACAGGATCAGCGCGCGGACACCATCCTCGAAAATGTGCAGGTCCTGGCGATTGACCAGCTCGCCAACGACAAGGAAGGCAACCCCAAGACCGGTCGCACCGCGACGGTTGCGGTGACACCGACCGACGCGGCGCGGCTCGCAATCGCCGGCCGCATGGGACAGATTTATCTCACACTGCGCAAGGTCGAGCCGGAGTTCGCCACCGAGGGCGCGCCGGCCGAACGCGTTGCCCGGACGGTGACCAGCCGCCAGCTCGGCGTGCCGCGCATCGTGATCGGCGCGAAGAACCGCGGTGGCGGTGGTGGCGGGGGTGCCAGCTACAGCGCGCCGCGCGCGCCGGTGCTCGCCTCGATCAACCCGCCATCAACGAATGTTAATGTCGCGCCCATACAAGTCGGGCCGGCCATGACGGTGGTAAGGGGGACGGAGCCGACGAGCTATCAAGTCGGCAACCTGGGGGGTCCGCGATGAAAACCGTTTACACAGCGCTCGCCGCGCTGGCGCTCGCGGGGGCCGGCATGACCGCCGCCCCGGCGTTCGCGCAAGACGCTATCCACGCCGGCACGATCGAAGTGCCGGTCAACAAGAGCCAGGTCGTTTCCGCCGACCGCCCGATCGCCCGCGCGATGGTCGGCAACGCCGAAGTAGCCGACGTGCTGCCGATCTCCGAACGCTCGGTCTATGTCCTGGGCAAGAAATTCGGCACCACCAGCCTTACCCTCTACGACCGCACCAACCGCGTGATCGCGGTGATGGACATCGAGGTCGGTCCCGACGTCGAAGGGCTGCGCACGCAGATCGCCGAGTTGGTGCCCGACCAGCCGATCGACGCACGGATCTCCGCGGGCAACCTCGTGCTCACCGGTCTCGTCAACGACGCCGGCGCCGCAGCCCGCGCTGCGCAGATCGCCAAGGCCTATGCCGGCGACGCGGTGATCAACATGATCCAGGTCGGCGGCAGCCAGCAGGTGATGCTCGAGGTCAAGTTCGCCGAGATCAATCGCCAGATGGGCGAGCGGCTCGGCGTGAGCGGCTTCGGCATTTCCAACAATGGCACTTTCCGCGGCGCCATTGGCGAGGGGGCTTCGCTCGACGCTGAGGACGGGCTCTCGCTCGGAGCGATCAGCGACGTCTTCGGGGTATTCAGCAAGGCATTCAGCATCGGCTCGCTCAACATCGACGCGACGCTTGAGGTGCTCGAGCGCAAAGGTCTCGCCAAGCTGCTAGCCGAGCCGACCCTCGTCGCGCTGTCGGGCGAGCGTGCGTCGTTCCTTGCGGGTGGCGAGTTCCCCATTCCCGTCGCCCAATCGAGCAGCGGTGGCGGAGGGGGTGGAAACACGATCACAGTCGAGTTCAAGCCGTTCGGGGTGAGCCTCGGCTTCACCCCCACCGTGCTGAGCGACAAGGTGATCAGCCTGATCGTCGAGCCCGAAGTGAGCTCGATCGACGCCAGCGCTTCGGTCACCGTCAACGGCCTCTCCGTGCCGGGCCTGCAGACCCGACGGGCGAGCACCACAGTGGAACTGCGCGACGGCGAAAGCTTCGCCATCGCCGGGCTGCTGCGCAGCGACTTCCAGACCACCGTCCGCCAGCTCCCGCTGCTGGGCAACATCCCGATCATCGGCGCGCTGTTCCGCTCCTCGAGCTTCCAGAAGGGCGAGACCGAGCTGCTGATCATCGTCACGCCGCGGCTCGTCGCGCCGATCCGGCCGAACCAGGTACGCCTGCCGACCGACCGCGTGGCCGATCCGCTGCCGACCGACGTGTATACCACCGGCGACAGCTATCGCCCGCTGCCGCTCGCGCCAGTCGAAGGCGCGCTGCCGCCCGAAGCGGCGCTGCCGCCAGTGGCCGCCGCCGAACTGCCCGCGGCCAACACGGCCGCAGCGCCGGCACAGCAAGGGGACGGATATGACTACTAAGCTGCGCCTGATCGCGCTCGCCGCGCTGTTGCCCACGATGGCCGCGTGCACGCACAACTACCCCGGTCCGCCCGCCTCCAACTTCGGCGACGCGAACCGAATGACGATGGCGGCGCAGGTGATCGATCCCGATCCGCAGTACGACACGCTCAACCCGCCCACCAGCGGCGAGCACGCGGGCCAGGCCGCCGAGCGCTATCGCAAGGACGCGGTGAAGCAGCCCGTGCGCACCAGCAGCACCAGCTCCTCGGGACCGAACTGAGGGGTGCGCGATGAGCTGGCGGCCGGGTAACCCATGGCGGGATGACAGCGGCGCGGTAGCCGCGACCTACGCGATCGCGCTGATGGGGCTGATCGTGGTCGCGGGGGTCGGCTACGACTACAGCCGCATGGCCTCGCTTGACAGCGAGCTCCAGAACGCGGCCGACCAGGCCGCGCTGGCTGCCGCGACCCAGCTTGACCGATCCACGGGCGCCTGTGCGAGGGCGTCGAGTGCGGCTGTCGGCCTGCTCCGCAACCTCACGATGCTGTCCAACGACGGCGGGGGCAACCAGGTCACAGTGACGGGGGAAACCGCCTGCGATGCGACCGGAACCATCCGGTTCTATCAGGACAAGGACAAGGTTACCGCGGCCACCTCCGACGCGAACGCCCGCTTTGTCGAAGTTCACGTCGACCCGCGCGAGGCGTTCTATGCGCTGACGCCAATCATGGCGAACTTCACGGGCTCAGGCGACTTGCAGGCTCGCGCGCTTGCCGGGGTCGGCTCGGCAATCTGCCGGGTGCCGCCTTTGATGATTTGCTCGCCAGACCCGTCCATCCCTTTCGACGCCGACAACCGCAGGGGCATCGGCATCAAGGCTACCGGCAAGGCCGGTGGAGCCAATACCTGGGCCCCGGGCGACTTCGGCTTTCTCGAAGTGGGCAGCGGACAGACCGCCGACCTTGCCAAGGCGCTGGCGTTCGTGAACACGAATCTCGATTGCGTCCAGGTCGACGAGGGCACCGATCCCGAGACCGGCAACGCGCAAGTGCTCTACGAAGCCGTCAACACCCGCTTCGATATCCTGCCCGGCGGTGGAGGCGTGCTCTCCCCATGCGAGACCGGCTCTTGCCCACCCGCGCGTAACGTCGTGAAAGACGTGATCAATACCCGTACCACCCCCAACGCCAACCAGTGCCGCCTGGCGAACAATGCCTGGGAACTGCCTGCAGAGGCGGAGCGCTTCCGTCCCCGCGCGTGGACATCGGGCGACAGCAGCACGAGTACCTTCAACGCTTCCGGCACACCTTTGGTAATGGGGTACGGGCGCGACATGTGCCACTACAACTCCTACAACCGAGAATGCCGTCTGCAGAACGGCATCACATTCAGTGCCACATCCACGAACGACGAGAAGAACCGCTTCGGCGATGGCACCTGGGCGATCCAGGACTATTTCGACAAGAACCATCCGGGGATCACTCCGCCGAGCTACGACATGAGCCGGTACGAGGTGTACCTTTGGGAGATCGAAAACAGCTACGTCTTTCCAACCTCAACTAACCAGCGACCGCCCAATACCTGCGTTCCGGGGACGAGTGATGTCGACCGGCGGGTATTGACGGTTGCGATCGTGAGCAATTGCGACGAACTGCGGGGCGGCTCCCGCATCGTCGAGATTGACGAATGGGCCGACGTGTTTCTGGTCGAGCCCGTCGTCGACGATTCGAACGAAGTGGCTAATGGCCGCGACCGCAATATGATCTACATCGAGGTGATACGTAAAGCGCGGCTGGGTGGCGATAACGGAGCGGTATCTCAGGCGATACGGCGCGACGTGCCGTACCTCATCCAATGACGGCCGTTCGGCGCCTAATCCTCGGTCAATCGGGTGCAGCCGCAGCGGAACTCGCGTTGTGCCTGCCGATGGTGATGGCGTTGATGTTCGGCAGCTTCGAGGCAGGCAATTACCTGCTTACCGAGCACAAGGTCATCAAGGGCGTACGTGACGGCGCACGGTATGCAGCTCGCTTGCCGTTCGATTATTACACCGCCTGTGGTCCCAACCTGAATGCGCCGGCCGCAGCGGGTCTGCGTGCCGTGAGCGCCGTCGAGCAAGACATCGAAAATGTGACGCTTAGCGGACGTCCAGGCGGGGGCTTCGTACGGGTCAGCGGCTGGGACGCGGCCGACATTTCAGTCACGGTCAGCTGCGATGGAACCCGCAACACGGGCCTGTATCAGACCAGGGGCACCGCCCCTCGAGTCCTCGTTGCGACGACGGTACCGTATCCTTCGATCCTCGGCACTCTCGGATTCGATACCAGTGGCGCCGTCGTTCGCGCCCAGGCCCAAGCCGCCGTGATGGGCTTGTGACGATGCGCTCCCTCCTCGCCCGGCTCGCCAAGGACACCCACGCCGCCTCCGCGGCGGAGTTTGCACTAGCCTTGCCGCCCTTTCTGCTGTTCTTGCTCGGCATTTTCGATGTGGGTCGCTTTATCTGGTTCGTCAACGAGAACGAGAAAGCAGCGCAAATCGGCGCGCGATGGGCTGTTGCTACCGACATAATCCCCGGGGGGCAGATCGGTTGCAGCGTGGTCGGCGCGGCCACTGCCGGCCTGCAATGCTATAGCTACGCGATCAACGGGATTGTGAGCCAAGGGCTCCCAGTTCCGCAGGCCAACTTCCCGACCGTCACTTGTAGCGCGCCCTCAGGCACCCTGTCGTGCACTTGCGTCACCGCATGTCCGTTCAGCACCGCTATCGACGCCTCTGCCCAGACCGCATTCAATAACTTGGTCATCCGGATGAACCAGATCCAACCGCGCCTTGGTCCGCGGGATGTGACCGTCGAATACGCCTGGTCCGGCCTCGGCTACTCGGGAGACCCCAACGGGCCCGACGTGGCTCCGGTCGTCACCGTCCGCATCGACAACCTCGGCTTCCGGCCGCTTTTCCTCGCGGGGCTCATCAGCCTCGGCATTCCCGGCGCATCGTACTCGCTGACGATGGAAGACGGCTCCGGCAACTTCGCGAATTAGGTAAGAAATGACTCCGGCCCTTCATCTCTTGGCATCATCCTTCCTTCCACGCGGCCCCCGCTCGAGGCGCGGCACGCCGGAAAACCAGGTGTGACATGACCGACTATGCTTCCCCCTTCCTCTTGCGAGATACCGTGAGCGACATTTTGTCCGGCAACTCCCTGATCGTCGCCGATGCGCGCCATATCGAACCGCTCCGCGCTGGGGCGATCGGCGGCCGGCTCGAGGCCGCCTCGTTCCTGCCCTTGCCGGCCGATGCGCCTCTCTCGGACCGGCTGCTTGCCAAGACGCGGGTGCTGGTGCTGGAGGTCGATGCGGAAAGCGACGCCTCGCTGCGCCGTCTCGCCACGGTCCGCGCCCACTATCCCGATCTGGCGGTCATTGCCGCCGTTCAGCAGGCGGGGGTCGCGCTGGTCCGCGCACTCGTCCGCCAAGGCGTGAGCGACGTCGCCGAACTGCCCTTTGTCGCGCAACAACTCGAAGATCAGGTGCTCGATGCGCTGTCCAGCCAGACGGAGAAGCGAGCCCATGCCGACCTCGGCAAGGCGGTCGCCGTCGTGGGTGCAACCGGGGGATGCGGCGCGACGAGCGTGCTTACTCACCTCGCCGCGGTGCTGGCGAAGGAGAACCCCGGCCAGCGCGGCGTCTGCCTGATCGATCTCGATCTGCAGAAAGGCAGCATCGCCTCGTTCCTAGGCATCGACCCGACGGTGACGATCCAGAACCTGATCGATTCAGGCGCGCGGCTCGATCGCGAGCTGATGCTGAGCGCGGTAATCGACAGCGGTCGCGGCTTCTCGCTGATCGCCGCCCCCAACGCGATCTCGCCGATCGACCGGATCGATGTGGACCATCTGCTCGCCATCGTCAGCCTGGCGCGCGCCGAGTTCGACTATGTGCTGATCGACCTTCCGCCCCTCTGGACCGACTGGACGCTGTCGCTCATCAGCTGGGCCAATCACGTCAGCCTGTTGACCGACAGCTCGATCGCCAACCTGCGCCAGGCCAAGCGGACCGCCACGTTGCTGGGCAGCGTGGATGTACCGGCGAGCCGCATTTCGCTGATCGTCAACCGGATGGAACGTAAGCTGTTCGGCGCCACCAAGATCGACGACGTGGCCCGCGCACTCGGACGCGAGGAAGTCATCAGCATCGCCGACGCCGGTCCTTCGCTGCGGGCGGCCCAGGACCAGGGCCTGTTGCTGCCGGCCTTACAGGGCAAGACCAAGTTCGCGGGCGACGTGTCGCGGCTGGCCGACAGGATCCTCTCGGGCGAAGAGTTGTCATGAGCCAGTGGACCCTCCGCACGCCGAGCAAGTCGGCGCCTGAGCAGCCGGCGAGCCCCTTGCCGGTGACGATGCCGGTCGAAACCGCGAACGACCTCATGCCGCTCGATCGCAAGCTCACGCTCAAGGTATCGATCCACCGCGCCTTGCTCGACAAGATCAACCTCGCCGCGCTCGACCAGTTGCCGCGGTCGCAGATCGAGCTCGAAATCCGCGACATCGTTCACGAGCTGCTGCAGGAGCGGCGCGAGGCGCTGAACGCCGCCGAGCGCGACGAGCTAGTCATCGAGGTCCTCGACGAGCTGCTTGGGCTCGGCCCGCTCGAGCCGCTGCTCAAGGACGAAACGATCACCGACATTCTGGTGAACGGCTTCCTGACGGTATTCGTCGAACGGGGCGGCCTTCTTGAGCGGGTGCCGACCCGGTTCCAGGACGAGAAGCACTTGCTGCGGATCATCCAGAAGATTGTCAGCGCGGTCGGCCGCCGGATCGACGAAAGTTCGCCGTTCGTCGACGCTCGTCTCGCCGACGGCAGCCGCGTCAATGCGATCATCGCCCCGCTGGCGATCGACGGTTCGCTGCTCTCGATCCGCAAGTTCGCCAAGAAGCAAATCGGTATTGAACGCCTGATCGAATACGGCAGCGTGCCCGAGCCGATGGCCCGGGTGATGGAGGCCATGGTCGCCAGCCGCAAGAACGTGTTGATCTCCGGCGGCACCGGCTCGGGCAAGACCACGCTGCTCAACGCGATGTCGTCGTACATCGATACCCGCGAGCGGATCGTGACCATCGAAGACTCGGCTGAGCTTCAGCTTCAGCAGGAACACGTCGCCCGGCTGGAAACGCGTCCCGCCAACATCGAAGGGCGCGGCGAGGTGAGCCAGCGCGATCTGGTCAAGAACGCGCTCCGCATGCGGCCCGATCGCATCATCATCGGCGAGGTGCGCGCCGGTGAGGCGTTCGACATGTTGCAGGCCATGAACACCGGCCACGACGGCTCGATGACCACGGTCCACGCCAACACGCCCCGCGACGCGCTGTCCCGCATCGAGCAGATGATCGGCATGAGCGGGATCGAGATGTCTCCGGCGTCGGCACGCTCGCAGATCGCTTCGGCCATCGACGTGGTGGTGCAGGTGGCCCGCCTTGCCGACGGTCGGCGCAAGGTCGTCAGTCTCGCGGAAGTGACCGGCATGGAAAGCTCGGTCATCACCATGCAGGAGATCTTCCGCTACAAGGTGACCGGACGGTCCGAAGCCAACGAGGTCGTCGGTCACTTTGAAGCCACGGGCATCCGCCCCAAGTTGCTCGCCGATGCGGCCGCCAATGGCTTCGATCTGCCTTCCGAGCTGTTCCGGCCCGAGCTAAAGATCAGCTGAGATGGTCGAATCGATCCTCCGCATCCTGGTGCTGCTGGCGATCTTCGCTTCCGTTTTCCTGCTGTCGCAAGTCGTTCTCGGGGCGGCCTGGCGCAATCGGGCGCGGGTTGCAGCGGTCAACAAGCGGCTCGAACTCATGCGCCAGGGCGCCGATCGGCTGGAGATTGCCGCTCAGCTCCGAAAGAACGCGCCCAGCGATTTTGCCGAATTGCCCGGGCCGCTGGCGTCGGTGCTGCAGAGCCTGCAGCGTTCGCTGTTTGCCGCCGCGGTCCCCCTTACGGTGGGCCAGGTGTTGTTCTGGATGGCCGTCGGCTTCACCCTTACCAGCGTAGTCCTGCTGCTGGGTGCCTCGTTCGGGGGCTTCCCGCTTACGGTGGGCGTGTTCCTGCTCGCGTTCTCGCTTGCGTTTGCGATCTCGACGGGACTTCCGATCGTGATCATCAACATGATCGCGCAACGCCGGCGCAAGAAGATGGAACAGCAGTTCCCGGTCTCGATCGACATCTTCGTCCGCGCGCTGCGTTCGGGCCACCCGGTGGCGGGTGCCATCAACTTGCTCACGACCGAGATGGAAGACCCCATAGGCAGCGAATTCGGGATGGTTTCGGACGAGATCTCCTACGGCGCCGATCTGACCGACGCGCTCGACGCGATGGCCGACCGCTGGGACCTCGAAGACATCCGCATGTTCGTGGTCAGCCTGGCGGTGCAGAGCGAGACCGGCGGCAACCTCGCGGAAATTCTCGAGAACCTCTCGGGCATCATTCGCGCGCGGGCGAGCCTCTACCTCAAGGTGCGCTCGCTGAGCTCCGAAGGTCGGATGACCGGCTGGATCCTCACCGTGCTGCCGGTGATCACCTTCGTCGGCATGTTCTTTGTCAATCCGCGGTTCTACCTCGACGTGGCGCAGGACCCGATCTTCATGTTCGGCCTACCGACGATGATCATCTGGTACTTCGTGGGTGTCTTCTGGATCCGCAAACTCGTGGACATCAAGGTCTAACATGATCGAACTCGCCGCCCAGGATCCGACCGTTCGCGTCCTCATGCTGCTCGTGGTGTTCGCGGTCGTCGCGGGCATCGCGCTACTGGCCCTGTTTTACGGCAACCGCCGCTTGGCGGTGCGCAGCCAGTTCGATCGGCTGACGGCAAAGAGCATTATGCTCGGCGAGCGGATCGGGGGTGGCCATACCGAGAGCCTGCGGACCCGCGAAGGGCAGACGGCCTGGTCGCGCCTCGCGGCAGCCGTGGAACGGGCCGGCCTCAACTTGACCGACACCAAGAGCGAGCGCCTCACGGCGCTGCTCCGCCAAGCCGGCTATCCGTCGCCGGCGGCGCCACGCATCTTCACGTTGGTGCGGCTGACCCTGATCTTCGTGCTGCCGTTGCTTTACGTGCTGATCGCGTTCTCGGGCGACGACCCGCCCTCGTTCCTCAAGGTCTACCTTGTCGGCTCGATACTCGCGCTGCTCGGACTCTACATTCCCAATCTCTACGTGCGGGCACGTGCGGACCGGCGCAAGGAAGCGATCATCAACGGCTTTCCGGACTGCCTCGACTTGATGCTGGTATGCGTCGAATCAGGTCTCGGCCTGGAAGCGGCGATGGATCGCGTCGGGCGGGAGATGGTGAAGTCTCACCCGCTGGTGGCCGAACTGCTGATGATCACCGTGCTCCAGCTACGTGCCGGGGCTACCCGCGATGAGGCTTTCCGCAAGCTCGCCGATGCGTCGGCGGTCGATGAGATCCGCGCTTTCACGACCTTGATAATCCAGTCCGACAAGCTCGGCACCAGCGTCGCCGCGACCCTGCGGGTCTATGCCGCCGAGATGCGCGAACGGCGCCAGATGCGCGCCGAGGAAAAGGCGCACCGGCTGCCGGTGCTCATCTCGATCCCGCTCGTCGCCTGCATGCTGCCGACGATGATCGGCACGCTCATGCTGCCGGCCGCGGTACTAATGGTTCGCAAGATTTTCCCGATGATGAGTGGAGGGTGAGACTATGACGACTCCTCGCAAGAACGTAGCGCTCAGCGCTTCGGTGGTAGCGATGGCGCTGATGCTCGGCGGCTGCCAGGCCCTCGGCCTCGGCGGCAATCGCATGGCGCGAACTTCGATCGACGCCGAACTGGCGGCGAACCCGGTCGACATGGGCGCGGCGCAACTCGACGCAGGGCGCAGGGCGCTGGCCGCAGGCAACACGGTCGACGCCATCGACGCTTTCATGCGCGCGAAGGCCTCGCCTGAGCACATGCCCGCTGCCTACAACGGGCTGGCGGTCGCCTATAGCCGGGTCGGGCGGACCGACCTATCGGAACGCTTCTTCCTGACCGCGGTCGCGCTGGCGCCGGAGGAGGATCGCTTCCGCGCCAACCTGGCGCTGTTCTACACCCGCAACGGTCAACCCAAGATCGCAGAGCCGGCACTGGCCATCGCGCCGGTGACCGCGCCGGAGACCACCCAGGTGGCTGCCGCCGCGCCCAGCTCCGCACCGGTCATACGCAACCTCGGCGCAGGGGTGACCGTGCAGGCGCCCACGACCCGGTTGCAGCGCGTCTCGCGCGGCGAAGTGGCTATCCGCTCCGGCGGCCTTACCGCGCCCGTCGTGAAGACGGCTTCGGTCACGCGCCGGCCGGTGATCGAAGTCGGCGGCTCCAGGGAACAGGCCTATCCAGTCCGCGTGACCCTCGCCAATTCGGCGGAGCAGCCGCGTAAGCCGCAAGCTTATCCCATCCGCATTCCGCTGGGCGACTAGGCACCCGTGGAGGCGTTCGGCACCTTTCCCGCGGCGCTGTTCCTGTTCGCGCTCGTCGGCGTAGTCGTCATGGCGTCGTGGACCGACGTCAGCCAGCGACGCATTCCGAACTGGCTCTGCGCGCTTAACCTCGCGCTGGGGCTCGGCTACGCCGGCCTCGCCTACGGCGGATCGGGGGCAGGGTGGAGCGGAGTGGGCCTGGCTGCGCTCCATGCCGTGGCGGCGCTGGTGGTCACCATGATCCTGTTCGCGCTGGGTGCGATCGGCGCGGGGGACGCGAAGTTCTACACCTCGATGGCGAGCTGGCTGCCGATCATGCAGGGTTTGTCACTGCTTGTGGCCGTGGCGCTTGCGGGTCTGGTGCTGCTGGTGGTGTTCTTTGCGACCCGGATCAGGGGCCGCGCGCGGCGCGACCCCAACGAGCGCTCCAACTTCGATAAGCTGCCCTACGGCGTGGCCATCGGCCTCGGCGGCCTCGCCGCGGTGACGCTGGGATGAGCCAGTTGCTGCCATCGCTTCGCACCGTCGCCTTGGCGGGAGCATTGCTCCACGCCACCGTCGGACACGCCGACAGCTCTGGCGATGGGATCGAGCAACCTGTCATGCCCGTTGCGCAGCCGGTCATCACCGTAAGCAAGGCGAGTGACGGCCTCGGCGCTGCGATCGAACTGCGGCCAATCGCGAGAATGTCGGCCAGCGCTGCTGGAATGGCCGTTCCGGCTCTCGACCGGTTACCGCTTTCCGGACGTCTGACCAGTCGGTTTGGAATGCGCGGCCATCCCGTTCTCGGCGGATATCGCCAGCACAGCGGTGTCGACCTTGCCGCGCCCACAGGGTCCCCGGTGCTTGCAACCGCCGATGGCGTGGTTACCTTTGCTGACTGGCGCGGCGGTTACGGACTGCTGGTGTCCGTAGAGCATGGCGGCGGTCTTCAGACCCGGTTCGGCCACTTGTCGCGCATCATGGTCCGACCAGGGGAGCGAATCAGCAAAGGACAGCTGGTTGGCTTGGTTGGCTCTACCGGCCGTTCAACGGGGTCGCACTTGCATTACGAAGTGCGCCGGAACGGGTCGGCGGTGGATCCGCTTTCCCGCCGCTGAGCATCTAAGCAACGTCAGCCTAAGGCCCTATGCTTCGCGGGCTTTCGATAAGCCTATTCCAACCGCGCAAGGACTTCTCGTTCGCCATTCGGTAGGCTTGCGCTTGTCCCTCCCGCCGCACGTCACCTACTGCTCTTGATCCCAGATCAAGGTATCCGTTGTTAAGCGCCTTCGACCGTCACCGCTGTAGCCCTAGCGCGCCCCATTGATCGCGACACCTCGGTCGAGCCTTAACTCGATTTCAATCACGCCTGCCTATGACGAACTCCATGTTGAGTTCGCTCTCTACGCTACTAAGCCTGTTACTAAAGGTCGGGACGGTGGCGCTTGTCCTAAACGAGGTTCGCGGCCTCATCCTCGCCGGACCGGTCCTTTATGGGATCTACCAAGCCGGTGGGACGCTCGCAGCAATCTGGGTAGGAATGTCCTCGCTCGGCGGGATTGCACTGTCTGTGGTGGTTCCGATTTTCGCGTCTCGCAAGCTCCAGAAACATCTAAGCAGGGCGCAAGAATCTGCCGCGGCTGCGGCATGATGTCTTAAGACTCGTCGGACAGAGTTTCGCGGCTTTAGACCAGCTAAGTGGTTCAACGATCAACCGGCCGACCGCGATCTGTGGCAGATATTGAAACTGTTGAGGCTGCCTGGATCGCGCCCATGGTTCGGCGACGCCAGTCTTCACACCAGTTTCGATAGCATGCGTCGCAAGTTGCTGCGCCAAGGCAAAGGGACGGTACCAAGCGCCTCGTGCGTTGCGCATGAATCCAAAAGGGAAAAGGCCGGTCTCGGGGCGGCGGTAGGATACTCCGCGGCAGCGATGGGCACGACTGCCACAGCGCGATCGAGCAGACCTGCGGTGCGGGCTTCCTCCTCAATGGCGACCGCAAAGTCGAACCAGCTTGCGGAGCCACCGTCAGCATAGTGCCATGTTCCGGCCAGCTGGCGGGTCCCGAGCGCCCACAAGACATCGGCGAGCGCTGTGGCCCAAGTGGGTGCGGCGACCTGGTCGCTCACTACCCGGACCTCGTCGCGTTCGCTCATCAGTCTCAGCATGGTGGTGACGAAGTTCGCGCCCGTGGAGGAGTAGACCCACGAGGTTCGCACGACGCTCGCGTTTGGCCCGGCCGCATCCTCGCCTGCGGCCTTGCTGCGCCCATAGGCCGACAGCGGGCGTCGCAAGTCATGCGGGAGGTAGGCCCGGGTGGCGGTGCCATCGAAGACGAAGTCGGTGGAGATCTGGACCAAGTGCGCTCCCGCCTCGCGCGCCGCATCCGCCAGCGCGCCGACGGCCTCTGCGTTGATGGCAAAGGCGGCCGCCTCGTCGCGCTCGGCGCGGTCGACCGCGGTGTAAGCAGCGGCGTTGAGGATGAGGTCGGGTGCATGACCGGCCACAGCACGGCGGATGGCTTCGTGGTCGGCGAGGTCGAGCCCGGCGCGCGCGAGCGGTACCAGCTCCCAGCCGGGCGGCGCGCTCGCCACGAGGTCGCGGCCGACTTGTCCGCCGGCACCGGTGATCAGAGCTTTCACGCGAGACCCTTTACCGCAAAACGCGGCAAATCAACCGGCCTTGGCGTGTTCCTCTCGGGCGAGGGCGTGCAGCCAGTCGGCGTGGCGCGGAGCCTTCTTGGTCTGGCTCCATTCGTCGAGCATCATCGGCGCGACCCGCTTGAGTTCGGCATACTGCTCGTCGGTGCCGATGTCGGCGGCGAGCTCGACCCGGTGGCCATTGGGATCGAAGAAGTAGATCGACTTGAAGATGCCGTGGTGGGTGGGCCCGAGCACCTCGATCCCCTGCGCCTCGACATGCGCCTTGGCGGCGAGCAGTTCTTCCTCGCTGCCGACCTTAAACGCGAGGTGCTGGACCCATGCGGGGGTGTTTTCGTCGCGGCCCATCTCGGATTGGTTCGGCAGCTCGAAGAACGCGAGCACGTTGCCGTTACCCGCATCTAGGAAGACGTGCATGTAGGGGTCGTACTCACCGGTCGACGGCACATGGTCCTCGGCGAAGGCGGTGGTGTAGTCCATGCCGAGCACGCGGCCATACCATTCGACCGTCTCCTTGGCGTCCTTGCAGCGGTAGGCCGCGTGGTGGATGCCGCCCAGCTTGGGAGTGCTCATTCCGCCGGCTCCTCGACCGTGAGCGCGCCGCGCTCGATCTGATCGCGCTCCATGCTCTCGAACAGCGCCTTGAAGTTGCCCTCGCCAAAGCCTTCGTCGCCCTTGCGCTGAATGAACTCGAAGAACACCGGGCCGACCTGCGCTTGGGCGAAGATCTGGAGGAGCAGGCGGGGCTGGCCACCTTCCGTGGTACCGTCGAGCAGGATGCCGCGCGTCTTCAATGCCTCGGCGTCCTCGCCATGACCGGGAAGCCGCTCGTCGAGCATGCGGTAGTAGGTTTCCGGCGGCGCAGTCATGAACGGAACGCCGAACTCCTTGAGCTTGTCCCACGCCTTGGGAAGGTCGTCGCAGATGAGGGCGATGTGCTGGATGCCCTCGCCGTTGAATTCGCGCAGGAATTCCTCGATCTGGCCGCCGCCGCTCTTGCCCTCTTCATTGAGCGGGATACGGATCTTGCCATCAGGCGCGGTCAGCGCCTTGGAGGTGAGGCCGGTGTACTCGCCCTTGATGTCGAAGAAGCGGATCTCGCGGAAGTTGAACAGGGTTTCGTAGTAGTCGGCCCAGTACTTCATCCGCCCGCCGTAGACGTTGTGGGTCAGGTGATCGATGTGGCTGAAGCCCGCGCCCTCTGGGTGCTTTTCGGCGCCCGGCAGATACTCGAAGTCGATGTCGTAAATCGACAGCCCGCCCTTGGCGTCGCCTTCGTAGCGGTCGACCAGATAGAGGATCGCGCCGCCGATCCCGCGGATCGCCGGGATGTGCAGTTCCATCGGGCCGGTCTCGACCTGCACCGGCTCGGCCCCGCGTTCGAGCAAGGTAGCATAGGCGTGACGCGCATCCTTGACCCGGAACGCCATCCCGCACGCCGAAGGGCCGTGCTCGCGGGCGAAGTACCACGCGGCCGAGCGCGGCTCGTAGTTAGCTATCAGGTTGATGCCGCCCTGGCGCCAAAGGTGGACGTCCTTCGAGCGGTGCTGGGCTACGCGGCTGAAACCCATCGCTTCGAACACTGGCTCAAGCACGCCCTTCTCAGGGGCGCAGAACTCGACGAACTCAAAACCGTCGAGGCCAATAGGGTTGTCGAAGAGGTCAGCCATGACAATTCCCAGCTATAGTTTCTAATGAAACTAGATAGCACGGCATGGACGATCTGTCAAAGTGGCAAAAGGAGGTGCCGATCGGTCAATGACCGGTCTTTTCTGCGCGGTCGACTTCGCCGATGCGCCTTTTCAGCCGGTCGACTGACGGTCATCCAAGACCAATCTTTTTTGGCTGCGCTTTCGCTATCTCGGGATGGAGCTGTTCGGGGCCTAGGCAGCTTCAGCTATTTGGTCTGGGTCGCACAGCCGGTAGCCGCGCCCCCAGACCGTCTCGATGTAGTGGTGTCCGTGCGTCGCAATTTTTAACTTCTGGCGTAGCTTGCAGATGAAGACGTCGATGATCTTCAATTCAGGCTCGTCCATCCCGCCGTAGAGGTGATTGAGGAACATTTCCTTGGTCAGCGTGGTGCCGGCACGGAGCGAGAGCAGCTCGAGGATGGCATACTCGCGGCCCGTTACGTGGACCCGCGCGCCATCGACTTCGACGGTCTTGGCGTCGAGATTGACCGCCAGCTTGCCGGTGCGGATCACGGACTGCGAATGGCCCTTCGAGCGGCGCACCACGGCGTGGATGCGGGCGACCAGCTCTTCCCGGTGGAACGGCTTGGTCACGTAATCGTCGGCGCCGAAGCCGAAGCTGCGGATCTTCGAATCCATTTCCGAGATGCCCGACAGGATCAGCACCGGCGTCTGCACCTTGGCCACGCGCAGTTTCTTGAGCACGTCGTACCCGTGCATGTCGGGCAGGTTCAGGTCGAGCAGGATGATGTCGTAATCGTACAACTTGCCGAGGTCCAAGCCTTCCTCGCCGAGATCGGTCTGGTAGACGTTGAATCCCTCGGTGGTGAGCATCAGCTCGATCGCCTTGGCCGTTGTCGGCTCGTCCTCGATCAGCAACACACGCATCGCCAGGTCCCCTCAATTGCTCATCAGATGTGAAGGAGAATGGTTAACGATCTGTTTAGTGAGCCCTCGGTAGCCCACTGACGTCCGGCGGCTGAGCGAGAGACTTATATTGAACTTGTCAATCCAGAGGCGCTCTGTCCGGGAGTGAAAGCTGGGTCACGATCGCGGGCTATTCCAGCATGTCCGCCATAGGCTTCGCCGACTTCGGATTGCGATTGACCCAACCGAGCTGAGCCGTTCCGGCGACCTAAGATGCTGCTGGTCAGGATTGACTCGTCGTCAGGCCGGGGCGGACACCTTGATCGGTCCCAACCGCCCGTTCGGAGATCGGTCAGCCCCCCTTCGGCCGACCGCGGCCCTGACGAAGCGAATCCGGACGATCCGCAAACTCCGCCGGCAAGGCCTCATCCAGAGCCGCCAGCCAGGGCGTTAGGAACGACGCCAGTTTAGCTCCTTTCTCGGTCAAGTCGTAGACGGCAACTTCGCCCGATGATCGCTCGATCAGCACGACCCCGAGGTCCCGTTCGAGCATCGAAATCCGCCGACTTATGCTGGCTAACGTCAATCCTTGGTCGATGGCCGCCTTCGCGAAGCTTCCAGTTCGCGCAAAAGCTTCCAGCCCCCGAAGGTTTGGCAGGCTCGGGAGCGCCCGCCCGTGGGCGTCCACGCGCTGCGCGCGTTCCGACCGTGACAACGCCACAATGACCTCCCCATGTTTGCGAAAGTAAAACTGCCACAAAGGCTTATCGGTAGACACCTGCCGGCTTGGAATCGACGACATCACCGTTTTGCAGAAAGGGCGATAAGCGGGGCGGACACCTACGACCTAGTGGAAGTCAGGTTCCTTGTGCCATATTGAGACACCGCCTTTTTAGGTGCTTGAACCCGCAATCGGGAGTCGACTCGTTAACTGGATTCTGTTAACGACTCGTTAAATCGATCCCGTAAGGCCTTGTTAGCTATTGCGTGGAGTCGACATCCGGTCGCATCGTTTTTCGTCGCCTTCCAGGCCGCCGTTTTTGCGGGGAGTGTTTTTATGCGAAAGTCTATTTTGCTAGCGAGTGGGGCTGCTGCCCTGTTTGCGGCCTCGCCTTCGACGGCTGCTGTGGTCATTTGCTCCGGCAACTGCGTGACAACCGATGAAAACGTTCTGGTGGATACCGGGACGGGCGCAACGATCAATGGTGAGACCAATAATACCAATGTCGACGTCACGTTCACGAGTACCACGGACGCTTCGCTAGTCGGCGATGCGAACGGGCAAGCGGATGTGGGCTCGGCCGACGGCCTGCTCAATGGCCTGACATTCAGCTTGGCATCGGGCTTCGGTTTCAAGACCGCTGAGTTCAATCTCTTCCCCTTGTCGGGTAATCAGTCAAACGAGGCGACGAGCGTGTTCATCACCTATGTGCTGAACGGAATCTCGTATCAGATTACCCAGTCGGTAGATACGAATGGGCAGAACCGGTTCGGCATCTACGGGACTGCCGGCGAGACGTTTACCAGCGGCGGCTTCCTGGCCAGCCCCTCGAGCACCGGCATCCAGGATCTGCGGCAGCTTCGCCTTGGCGGGGTGGCGGCGATCTCGGCAGTTCCCGATGCGGCAACCTGGATGACCCTGCTGATCGGCTTCTTCGGTCTCGGGTTCGTCCTGCGGCGCCGCCAGGAGCGGAAGGCGCTTTCCTTCGCGTAAACGAGCCCCGGTCGCAGGCGACCGGAACGTCGCAACGTAACATGGACACCGCGGACTTTCCCATCCGCGGTGTCTTTGCGTTCAGATAGGCAATTTGTCGGCGAAAGAAGCGGGTAGGCCCGTGCTCTGCGGTGTACCCAACGCACGGATGAGCTCTTCGGGCCGAGGAGCGTGGCGATCGAGGTGATCGGTTGCCGCGCCGGAGGGCCGTCGCGGCCGGGTAAATCCCATAGTGAGACACTTTGTTACAGACGATCCTTGGCTTACAAGGGTCCCGGGATCCCGTTTATGTCCAGGGATCGCCGGAGTGGGCAACACTACGCGGCATGAGCGGGAGGACCCTCCCTTGAGCAAGTGGATCGGCGCCGCCGCCTGGAGCGCGAAGGAAGCCCGCGCGGGCGACCGGCTGCCCTATGCGCGCCTCATCGACGGCAACACCGTGCTTTTGCGCGACGGCAGCGTGATGACC
>NZ_JBSOQY010000002.1:117500-175262 GCF_053819205.1 Tsuneonella sp. HG249 | reverse complement strand
AACGATAGCGGCGTGGGGTTTACGACAAACGAAGGATCAAGCTTCGTCACCACTTCGGTGCTGATGAACGACAGCGATCCGAACGGAGATACTCTCACCATCGCCGGATTCGACACTACCGGGACGCGCGGATCGGTGATCCATCGTGGCGGCGGCACATTCTCATACGACCCAGCCGGCAACTTTAATGGCCTCACCGACGGTCAGAATGCGACTGACATCTTCACCTACACGGTCGCTGATCCCAGTGGTGGGACTGCAAAGGCTACTGTTACAATTACCATTTCCGGGGTGGGGCCCATCAATCCGACCACCTCCTCCGATGTAGCCACCACCCCTGCGGGCACGCCAGTCACGATCGATGTCACCGCAAACGACACGGGCGGCGCATCAATCACTAGCGTGTCAATCGGCTCGCAGCCATCTTCCGGAATGGTCCACATCTCTGGGTTATCAATAACCTACACACCTAACGCGGGCTTCGACGGGCAGGATACCTTTACTTACGTCGCCAATTCTTTGGGCGGACAGAGTTCGCCTACTCTGGTGACGGTAACCGTCAGTAAGACACTAACATTTGTTCCGGGGTCCATTTCACAGGCGACCGACAATCCCGCGCTGCTCTCCACTGCAGCCGCTTTCGACGATGTATGCATTGCACTCGCGGATACGGCCATGGCTAGCCAGAGCAGGCTGTTCTCAATCTGCCAAGGGCTTGCACAGGATGCGTCGCAGCAGCAGAGCATCGACAATGCGCTCTTGGCAATCGGAACGGAGGAAGCTTTTGCCGCGAGCGATTCATCGTTTGATTTCTCGGACGGGATTAACGCCAATCTATTCGGGCGCCTGCAAGCGGTTCGGTCGGGAGACCGCAAGCGCGGAGTAGACTTGGGATCATTGCGCGCAAGCGACCTGACCGGCCCGTTCACTTCGATGCAAGCCATCGCTATGGACGCGCTCGGCGATGGCCTGAGCTCGCTCGGCGGCGACAACGGGCCGTGGGGAGTGTTCTTTTCGGGCACGCTTGGATTTGGAAATCGCTTGGCCGGGGCATCGGCAGGGAGCCGGTCGTTTGACACGAGAGCCCTCACTGCGGGGGTTGACTACCTGATGTCAGACGCCGTTCTACTAGGCTTAGCAGTCTCCTTTTCCAACCAGGACAGCCAATTCGACGCCCAGGACAGTTTCCATGACGTGAATGGATTGTCCTATTCGTTGTACGGCTCCGCCGAACTCGGCCCAGTTCACCTTGAAGGCCATGCCACCTACGGCACTCGCGAGCACCAATTGCGGCGCAACATCAGCTTTCAAACGAATGGCAATTCGGTCGACGAACTGGCGCGCGCTGACTTCTCGGGCAAGGACCTGATACTCGGTCTGCGCGCCGCGTATCCCGTCGCCTTAGACGACTTCGATATCGATGCGAAGGTCGGGGTCACCTACATAGACGGACAGATCGACGGATACCAAGAGAGAGGGGCTGGCGATCTCAATTTGGTGGTTGGCGAGCAATCGTACGACTATTTGATCACTGACCTAGGAGCGCGGTTCGCCTACTCATTCGAAAAAAGCGACGGCGCCGTCCTCACGCCGTTCTTAGACCTTACTTACAGCCTTATTTCGGGCCGCGACGACCGCCATATCTCGGCAGGTCTCGTGTCGGATCCACTCGGGCGCCGCGACATTCTGCTGACCTCGATCACGGAGAATGACAGCGAGTATTTCGACCTAACCGCGGGTCTTTCCGCACGCATTCGCGGTATATCGATCAGCGGAGAATACTCGACGACCATGGGCCTCGCGGAAGTCAACTTGGACCGCGTTTCTGTTACGCTCTCGATGCCATTTGGACACTGAATTTGATGCATCTCAGATGGCCGCGAGTGTGCGGCAACAATGGAGGGACTACCATGAAGTTGTCGGCCACACGAAACCTAGCTGCGATCCTCTTGGCCGGAAGTTGGGTTGCTCCAGCTTGGGCGGATCACGACGAGGAAGCCAGCAACGCAGGGCCGACCGGCGACGTTGCCGATCTCATCAGCGATCTTTACGGCGGTGACGGAATCACCCTCGATCCTGGGATCGTCTTCCACGAGGCACACTTCACTGCGGATTCTCAAGAAGCCCTGACCAACCTGAGTAACATAATTAGCGCCAATGCTGGTCTCGTCGCGTTCAACTCGACGGTCTCTTCAATATCCTTCGATATCGAGGAAGGAGTGCCCGTTCGCTCGCAGCAAAGCCTGGGACCGATTGTCGCGGAACGAGCTACGACGATCGGGGCCGGGAGGATCAATTTCGGCGTTTCGTATACCCGTGTCGATTACAAACAGTTCAATGGGACTAAGCTTGACCACCTCCAGATAGTACTTGAACACGACGAACAATTCGGCGTCCCTTATGAGCAAGATTTGATTGTCTTGAACTTAGATCTTGACCTGCAACAGGAATTTGTCGCTTTCAGCGGAACCTACGGACTGACCAATAATGTTGACATTGGGGTAACTATTCCTCTTGTTCACTCGTCCGGCAGGGTGCGATCGGAAGCGACGATCATCGACAATGGCGGCGGTGGTATCCACAGGTTTGGTGGAAATACACAGGCCGTGGCGACAAACTCAGCAAGCGCAAGCGGAATTGGCGACATCGCGGTTCGCGCCAAGTGGCACGTTACCGAAGGCCGGTCATCTGTGGTCGACCTTGGAGTGGTTGGGCAGGCCACGTTTGCCACCGGAGATGAGAGAGATCTGCTCGGGTCCGGTGAGACGTCCGTTTTCGTCGGGGGAATTGCCTCGGGGTCTTTTGGGAAAATCAATCCACACCTTAACATCGGGTACGAGTATTATATCGACGAGGGCGATCTGGCGGGGCTTGGTATTGAGCGGTCGAACGCTCGTGCGGCAGCGGGCTTTGATATAAAAGCCCGTGACAATTTCGCTCTCGCGACTGATATCCTTGCCAGGTGGCGGCAAGATGGCCTCTCACTCTACGACCTTGCAATCGGAGCTAAGTGGGCTCCTATTGGCGACGTTCCTCTAAGCGCGAACCTAGTTGTCCCGCTGAATAGAAATGAAGGCCTCCGCTCTGACTTCTATTTCACGATCGGTATCGAGGGAACATTCTGACAGTTATGTTAATCTCGCCGGCTCACTTATTACGAGTCGTTTTAAAGACGATCAGGCGGTCGCGTTCAAGATGACATGCCGTGAACGGCAAGATGTGGGCGCGACACAGCCGCTGGGACTTAAAAATCTCTGAAGAGTCCTCGATAGGTCGAATGTCAGATGGCGTTTCCTAGCGAAGGTGCAGCTAAGGCTGGAGCGGCTGCCAAAAGCGGTCGGTCTCCTTCCGGCCCAATTGCGGATATTCGCGATAGCTCTGTTGGCGCTCAGTCAGTTCTCACTATTCAGATCGGTCGGCTGCTTTTGGGCAATTGCTTGCCGGAACAACGGCAGTGACAGACGGTTAGGGTCTCACGGCCACCTCCGTGGTCGATCGGTGCCGAGAGCTTTAGCGTCCTCCCTGCTCTGAAGCGGGAGGCGTATGCTTCAACGGTCGCCAATTCTGATAGTCGAAGACGAGCCACTCGTGGCGATGAACCTCGCGTTCGAGGTAGAGAGCATCCACGGCGTCGTCGTCGGCCCAACCGCGACGGTGGCGCAGGCGTTAACGCTCCTCAGCGATACCGACGTGGCCGGGGCCATTCTCGACGCGAACCTGGCCGACCGGGACATCACGCCCGTCGCCGTGTTGTTGTGGGAGCGCGGCATTCCATTCGTGCTGCATTCGGGCAAGGGCATCCCGGCCGAGCTGGCCGAGATCGTCCCCGGGTTGAAGTTCATTGCGAAACCGGAACCCGCTGCGGCCGTCGTCGAATGCCTATTAAAGCAGCTCAGATAAGCCACCGAGCTATTGAGAAAGCAGCGACGCCTTCATCGGCATCGTCGCGACGAGGCCGGTCGGCTGCCAGTCGTATTCGATCGTGCCGCCGAGTTCGGCCGCGAGGTTGCGGAACATCATCTTGCTGCCGAAGCCGCTCATCTCTGGCTGCCCGGTCACTTCGGGCCCCCCGGTTTCAGCCCAAACGAGCGTGAGCGTGTCCTCGTCCGCTGCGCCGGTGATGTCGAGGAACCCCGCCTCGCTGCTGAGCGCGCCGTGCTTGGCGGAATTGGTCGCCAGCTCGTGGAAGATCATCGCCAGTGACGTGGCGCTTCGCTCGCCCACCCCGGTGCGCGGCACGGCGACGCGGATTCGCCCGCTGAATGCGCCAAGATCATCGTAGGGCGCGAGCAGGACCGACAAGAGGTCGCCCAGCAGCGCTGCCTTGCCCTGCGAGCCCGGCAGCGGACGAACGAGGTCGTGCGCCCGGCCGAGCGCGGAGAGCCGCTGGGTCAGTTCCTGCGTCATGTGCTCGATGCTGCTCGCCGAGCGCGAGGTGAGCGTGGTGAGCGTGGAGGCGATCGCAAGCAGGTTCTTAACCCGATGGCTCATCTCGCCCGCCAGGAGCTCATTGCCCTCCTCCGCCTGCTTCCGCCCGGTGACGTCGAGGAACACTCCGAACATCCGGCGATCGACGATACCCGCGTCTGCCCCTTGCCCGCGGGCGGAGATCCAACGCACCTCGTCGCCAAGGATCACGCGGAAATCAATTTCATACGATCCCGCCACCGAACGGGTGGCGAGGAACGCCGCCCCTACCCGGTCGCGATCGGCAGGGTGAATGTGCGCCGACATCTCCTCGAACCGCACGGTGTCCGACCACGGCAGGCCCCATAGCTCGAACGCGCGCGCGTCCATCTCGAACGTGTTGTCGTCGACGTTCCACGACCACAGCGCGACGCACGCGGCCTCGACCGCCAAGCGCAGATGCGCGCTACTCCACTGCTCTTGTGTGGTATGGTCGGCGATGGCGGCTGATCCCTAAGAATGCTTGCGCCGTGTTGGCCGCTACCAGCGTTCATCACAACGAGTTTCGCTCCTACCGGCCGAACTAGGCCGTCTCGGCAGGGGTACGGCATGCTGGACTAGTTATCGGCCTAGGTGCACCTCTTGGGGACCGCGCACAGGAACTGAGCATGCCGACAGAGTCAGATGACCCAAAGCAAACATTGCGGTCCGCGCCCACGAGGCGAGCGTTAAGGTGACGCGCTAGGCTACTCGGATAAGCTTCCTAGCGCGCCGCGGGTCCTTTAGCACTTCGCCTGCCGCAATCCACTGTTTGGCCCGCCCGACAACACGTTCAACTATGTAGCCAATCATTCATCTGGGCTGGCCTACGGGGGCGCCGAGGCGCGTTCGGCTATCGAGACTTCCGTCAAAGAAGAGTAGGGCGCGCCTCACCTGTCCCGCGTTGAACGCACCGTCCCACCGACCCCACCCTAATCGTCCTGCGAATGCTCGTCACTTGGGCGTTGAGCGGACGCACGCAACGCTCCATCCCAGGTGAACCCCTGTTCACACCCGTAAATCCTGCCGTTCGTTTCATCCCCGTAACGAACGGAGATTTTGTCATGAAAAGACTTCTACTATCGGCCTGCGCCGTGGCGACGCTCTCGGTGAGCGCCCCAGCCGCAGCCCAGTCCGGCGTCCTGGGCGATGTCTTCCGAGGGATTTTTGGAAGCAACTCGTCAAACCAGATCGGCAACTACGACGAGCAAATTCGCATCGCGTATCAGCGCCGCGAGATTTCCCAGTCGGAAGCGAGCGACCTGCAACGCCGCTACTATGAGTTGCAGCGTCTCGAGCAGCAGTATCGCCAGAACGGGCTGAGCCGCGACGAGCGGTACGACCTAGAGCGCCGCGTGAACGACTTCCAGCGTCGGTTCGAGATGGCCCGCTCGAATGGCGGCTACAACGATGACGATCAGTGGGGTAACAATGACGGGCGTCGGTGCCCCCCCGGCCTAGCCAAAAAGCGGAACGGGTGCCTTCCTCCCGGACAGGTCGGCCGCGAGGACGGGCGCTATCGCGACAGCAACGGATATCGCGAGGGCTACGATTACAGAGACAGCGATCGGTATGTTTGGCAGCGTGACCGCAACGGGCGAATAGTCCAGATCGATCGACGCACGGGACAGGTGGTTTCGACTAGAAATCGCTGAAACACCCTAAGCAGGTAGTAGGCGGCCCCGTTGCTCTAGGTTGACGGGGTCGCCGCTTTGACAGGCTGGCTCTCTGCTCAATGGAAAGCCGCTTCGGAACGTGCCTGGGCCTTTGAGGCCAAGCCGGTAGCGTCGGCTTTCCACCCCAATTCCCGCCGTTGAGTCTAGCGGCTGGCATCGACCCATTGCGGACATTCGGTTGGCGGTCGTCACTTCCCACTGCGGACAGGACGATGGGGCAGCGACGCGCGGGAAGCACCGGCTACCGAATGTCCCCCGACGACTCCGAATCACTTTCCCGCTTGAAAGGTGACATAACCCAGAGGGTAACCAGGGTTGCCACTGACAACATCAGCGCCACGTCGTAGCTCCCAAGCCCCACTGCGGCCCCGATTGCGCCGGTAACCCACAAGCTCGCCGCTGTGGCCGTTCCCTTCACCGAATCCTTTAGTCGAAGGATGGCGCCACCGCCGATAAAGCCCATCCCGGTGATCAGGCCCTCGACGATGCGCGCCATGGCCTCGGGACTTCCTGCCGTCATAGTTTCTGCTGCCTGGATCAGGCCGCACGTCGCAATTGCCACCAGCGGAAATGTGCGAAGCCCCGCGCTTCGCTCCTCGCGCTCACGGTTCCAGCCGATCGGTAGCGCCAGAATGTAAGCAATGGCCAAAGCGATCGCGTGAGGAACCACGTTGAAGGAGTTGGACCCCAGCAGGTGTTCGAGCATGAGGTGTTCACCTTCAGATAGTGGATGTGCGATCCAACTGATCGCGGGTTTCCGTGATCTACGTCGCGTTTCAAGGCACGAGTGTCGTGAACAGATAGACCGCGAAAATAACGAGGTGGACGGCGCCCTGAAGGACCGTCGTTCGCCCGGTGCCGAGTGAGAGAGTCGACACCACAAGCGTCAGGAAAAGCAGCACGGTGCTCTTGGTGTCCAGACCAAGCGCGATTGGCAGTCCCGCTATGAGTGACAAGCCCGCGACCGCGGGGATCGTGAGGCCGATTGTCGCCAGCGCGGAGCCGAGACCAAGGTTCAGACTAGTCTGCAGGCGGTTGGCGAGAGCGGCGCGCAATGCAGCAACACTCTCGGGGAGCAACACCAGCGCAGCGATGATCACGCCGACGATGGCGCGAGGTGCGCCTGCGGCAGCAACCGCGCTCTCAATCGGCGGGGCAAGCGCCTTGGCCAACAGGACGACAGCGCCAAGGCATGCGATCAGCAAGAGCGACGAACGCAGCGTTCTCGCGTTGGAGGGCGGTTCCGCGTGAACGTCGTGATCGGCAGCGACTGTCTTGTCGGGAAGAAAGTAATCCCGATGCCGAACTGTCTGGACGGCGACGAAAGTAGCGTAGAGCAGAAACGATACCACGGCGACGAAGCCGAGCTGCGACGGTGCATAGACCGGCCCCGGTTCGCTCAGCGTGAAGTTCGGCAGCACCAGCGTCAGAACTGTTAGCGCGCATATCGTCGCCAACGCCGCGCTTACCCCGGTCTGCTGGAACACCTGTTCCTTGTGCCTGATTGCTCCCACGAGGATGCAGACGCCCATCAGTCCGTTGAGGATGATCATCACCGCGGCAAACACCGTGTCGCGCGCCAAAGTGGCCGCGCTTTCGCCGCCTGCAGACATAAGCGTGATGATCAGGCCCAGTTCGATGACTGTAACCGCCACCGCCAGCAAGAACGTGCCAAAGGGCTCCCCAACTCGGTGAGCTACCAATTCGGCATGATGCACTGCTGCAAGCACGGTCACGATAAGGACGGCCGCAAGTAAGGAGGACGGCATGATGCCGCCCAAACTGGCCAAATATAGCGCCCAAGCGGCGATAGGCGTGATCCAGGTCCAATTGCGCAGAGCAGCGGTCATGGCTTCGCCTTACCTGAGCGCTGTCTCTGGGCAATGGGTCGTTGGGTGATTGTCCGGTACTGAAGTTCGGCCACTTCCAGCTCTCTAGCTTCCGTCTTGCCTTGGCCACGCGCGGAACGAGACGAAGTCGGACTGGTTGGTGGAACAGACCGATCCAAGGAGACTCACGATGCGCTTGATTGCTGCCGCCAGCCTACCCTTGCTTGCCATTGGACTGGCCGCTTGCGGGTCCGACGCGGATCGACAGGCTGACGCCACTGAGGACCGGATCGAGCAACAGGCAGAGCAAAGCGCCGCCGCAGCAGGCGATGCGGTTGCCGCGCTAGGCTTGACGGAGCGTCAGCTTCTAGACGCTGACCTGGTCTCCGCGACCGGCGTAGACCTAGGCGACATCGAACAAATTCGCAGGGGTGCAGGCAATTCGGTCGAAGGTCTTCTGGTGGAGATCGAAGACAGCAACCCCGACCGCTATGTCGTGGTCCCACTTACGGGTCTGACAACGCGGCAAAGCGGCGGCGATACAGATATTCAAACTACAATGACGCCTGACGCGCTGCGCGCCCTCCCGGACGCTCAACTTGGGTCAAGTCCGGCCTCGGCAGAGACGAGCACGAACTAGGTCGCGAACGTCGGCCATCCCGCGCGGGCGCTCGCGCCTGCCGGAGGTTGAGGCGCTGCAAAGTTGTGCGCCTCGCGGCTGTCTAACGTCGCGTTCTACGCTGGGACGCGATTTTGCTAAGGGCCGAGTGCGGCGACAGATTCAGCAACCCGAATGTCCGGTTTCCACCCAATCGCGGACGGCCGCAAACTAGCGCCTGGCTTTGAGAAGCGGCCACCACCCGAGGGCGATGGCCGCTCCAACGTCAGATCTCAGTGCGCTCCGCGAGCATGAGCGCATCTTCGATATCGACGCCCAGATACCGCACGGTGTTCTCAATCTTGGTATGGCCGAGCAGGATCTGAACGGCGCGCAGGTTGCCGGTGGCTTTGTAGATCATCGATGCCTTGGTTCGGCGAAGCGAGTGGGTGCCATACTCCGCGCGCCGGAGGCCAATCGCTGTCACCCACTCGTCGACCAGCCGAGCATATTGCCTGGTACTCATATGATGAGCGCGGTCGATGCGGCTGGGGAATGCGTGTTCATCTAGCGACCCACCGCGTCGCTCGAGCCAGGCGAACAGGCTCGCGCGTACGTCGCTGGTGAGTTCGAACTGCACAGGCCGCCCGGTCTTCTGCTGCGTGACCATTGCTCGCGCTCGAATCTCATCGCCCGCGACGAGATCGCCGATCCTGATCTTCACAAGATCGCAGCCACGCAGTGCTGTCGATCGCGAGGTCGAACAGCGCTCGATCTCGCAACCGACCCTCCCTGTCGAGGAAGAAGCGGATCGCCCAAATTTGCTTCTGGGTTAGCGGTCGCTTGGTGCCGACAGTCTTGCCGGCATTCCAAGGTGCCCGACCTTGCATCAATGGATCATATTGTGAGTAGCCCATGGCATTTCTCCGTGGCCGGAATGGCCGTGAGAGAAACAGAGCTGCCGGTCGGATGCTGGGCCGTAAGCGGACCGGCCGCTTTCAGGCACACGACGTTCTAAACCTGACTATCCGCATCCTATCCATTTACCGTCATTCCTACCCACCTAAACCGTCAGGGTAACAGCGCCGTGGGGTGCCTGGCTTGATCAGCGGGCGCCGGGGTCGAACCCTCGCCAGTACGGAGACTCCTTTTTCGCCGAGACGACACCGCAATTGGAGGTGCTGGTGTCTGGAACGACTGCCTAGGCCGGCCTGCCGATCCGTTCCGACGACCAAGGAAAATTCAGATAGCGATCGCGGCTGTCGGAACAGATGTTGCCGTACATCTTGAGGTACGAGCTCCGGCGCGACAAGTTGGCATAAACGGTACCTGGATCGGCAACGTCGCGCTCGTATTGCGCAATATTGGCACTCGTTAGGGCCTTCGGCAGGATGTCCATCGCCTGCGGCACTTGCCGCCCGCTCATCCAGTCGGCGGCGAAGCGGCCCATAGCATAACCGAAAATGGGTGAAGCCAGGCTGATGCTGGCCTTGTAGGGGCTGCCAGGCTTCTTTAGTTCGGCGACTGCCGCCCGCTCTCCGTCAATGCCGCCAAGAAACTGGGCTGACCGTGCCTTCCTTGCTTCGCGTAGGGCATCGAGGGCGCCAAGAACCACCGTGTCGGCGCCCAGCACTACGTCGATGTTCGGATGCGCCAGCAAGATCATTTTCATGGTGCGATGGCCACCGGCTCGGTCAACCGTGGGGGGCGAGATGTCGGCCACGATCGTTACGCCCGGCATCTTGCGCAGGGTGTCGCGCATCGCGGTGAACCGGGGGGCGAGAAATTGGAGGTTGTCGTGGGTCAGCAGAACCACTTTGGCCTTCCCGCCCAGACGAGTGCGAATGTGCGCTGCCGCGGCGTCGGCCAGGACCTTGCCGGTCCTGTATTGCGGCGCATTGAGGATGGTCGTCGCGGGCGGGGGGACGACCGCGCCGACATATGTTCCTCCACCGATTAGGCGCTTAAGTCCCGGGCTCAGCGAGGGCGGATCTATCGGAGCAACAACGATCGCGCCTACCCTGCCGACATAGAGGCTATCGATCTGCTTCTTCATCGTGGCCGCGCTGTTGTCGGACCGCAGCACGCGATATGGCAGTCGTCGATCTGACGCGGCCGCGGCCAAGCCCCGCCCGATGCCTTGCACGAATTCTCGCTCGTTATCCTGCACAAACACCAGTTCGTTCCGCAGACCTTTCGGCTTAGCGCAGTTCGCCCGGTTGGGATCAAAAGGCGGAAGGACCACTGGCTTGGTCAAGCCGCCGCCCTGCCCGTGCGCTGGCGCCAGCCACATCATTGCGAACAGCCCAGCCGCCGCCATGCGCGCGGCCCGCTGGAGTGATCGGCGCCTGGTTGGGCGAACCGTCGATCGCCTGTAGTTCATGCGGGCCGCGCGGTCGCGAAGACCAACCGGGCCGCAGTTCCCGGGCCCCGATCGGTGTATTCAACCTTGGAGTGAAGCGCGGCCGCCATCGCAGATACGATCTTCGCCCCCAATCCCGTGCCGCTTTCGCGCCTCGTCCGGCCAAGCCCGACCCCATCGTCTTCGACGACAAGCTCGGCTCGCCCTTCATCAAGCGCTCGTAGCACGACGGTGATGTCCCCCGATTGCCCGGCCGGATAGGCATACTTGAAGGCGTTGGTCACCAGTTCGCTGGCGATCACGCCAAGGTTGATGCTTTGGTCTGTGAGCAGGGATACCGGGTCCAGCGAGCTCACGAGCCGGGCGGTATGACCCTCGGTTTGCATAGCCGCCCCGAGGTTATCTAGCATCGGGCGCAAATAATCATTCAAGGCGACCGCGCGTACATCGCTAGACGTGTAGAGGCTCTTGTGGATCTGCGCGATCGCCTGAATCCGGGTCTCGGTTTCTTTGAGCGCACCCTTGGCCGCTTCGTCGTTGACGGTCCTCGACTGCATATTGACCAACGCCGCCACGAGTTGGAGGCTATTGGCAACGCGGTGATTGACTTCCGCCAGCAGGACTTCGGCGCGTTCCCGGGCAAGCCCTAGCTCATGGGTCCGCTCTTCGACTCGGTCTTCAAGCGTGAGGTTGATCGCGCGCACCTCGTCGCGTGCCTTTGTAATCTCGCGCCGGTTGCGAGAAACCGTGGAGGCTACCGCAGCGACAACCAGAACGATAATGAGGGCGGCCACAATCGAGACCCATCGTAGCATCGCGGCATTGTTGCGCTGCTCCTCTTCGAAGAGAGCGGTTCGTTCATCGGCACTTAGCATCGCGCCGTAGAGAAAGATGTTGATCTCATCCATCAGCGCCTTGCCGCGATTGCTGCGGATGACAGAGAGGGCATCGGTATCCGAGCCGGCGCGTTTGAGATCGACGCTTCGGTCCATCTCTTGGAGCTTTCTGTCGACGGCCGCGCGCAAGCTGGGAAGGTAAGGCGGCGGCGCGGGCGCTGAGCCCAAACGCCGCTCGATATTGGACATCTCCTCCAGCACGCGCGCATGGGCCGTGTCGTAGGGAGCGAGGTAAATCTCATTCCCGCTCAGCAGATAGCCGCGTTGACTTGATTCCGCGGTCCGCAGCGCATCGCGCAGCTCAACCGCCGCGATCCGGATGTCCCGCTGCACCGCCGCGTCAGTGAAAAAGGTGTTGGACCGCTCCCCGAGCCACATCGTCGCCCCGACGACGGCGAAGAGCGCGAGAAATCCAACAATGATCCCTGCGGTGACCCCGAGTGCGAGGCGGCTTCTTGTCATTCGCAACCCCGCCGCCCCGCATCCAACCCCAACCTGCTCGCCTACGCCATACTGGACCAACTGAAAATTGGAATGTCAGCGGAGGGGCTGCGAGGGATCCGCGGCTAAACGCAGACCACGGCCGAAGCAGACAATGCAGTCCTAGCGGGCCAAGCGAGTTGGGCGAATTAACGGACGCACCCTGACCGAGCACACCATATTCAGAGCCTGCGCGTTCATTAGCTATGACAATGCATCATACGCGCACCGGGCGTGGCAAGCCCCTCCTCCTGGTCCACGGCTTGGGAGGGAGCACCCTGTCTTGGGATACCATCTCTAAAAAGCTCGCCGACCATAGAGAGATAATCGCCGTGGACCTGCCCGGCCACGGACAGACACCAGCAGATGCGGACAGCGGCACCTTCGCTGGGCTGGTGCGCACTGTGGATGAGTGGCTCACTGCCGAACAGCTGACAGGAATCGATATGGTCGGCAGCTCGATGGGCGCTCGGTTGGTGCTCGAGCTGGCTCGACGAGACCGTGCTGGCGCCGTCATCGCATTGGATCCGGGCGGCTTCTGGCATGGGTGGGAGCGTGCCTTCTTCCGGTCCACAATTACAGCTTCAATTGCTTTGGTACGTGCCCTGCGGCCGGCGCTTCCGGCGATCGCCAGAAATGTTGCTGGGCGGACCGCGCTTATGCTCCAGCTCTCAGCGAAGCCGTGGGCTCTCGACCCTGGATTGATCTCAAAAGAACTGCAGTCATTTGCGCGCACGCCTACCTTCGATGCGCTCGTGAGGGACCTGGCCACGGGCCCGACCCAACAGGGCTCTGCAGAAACGTCCTCATCCATAATGATCGGCTGGGGACGAAAAGATCGGCTGTGCCTTCCCCAACAAGCACAGCGCGCGATAGCCGCATTTCCCAAAGCAACGATGTACTGGTTCGAAGAGAGCGGGCACTTCCCAATGTGGGATCAGCCCGAGGAAGCTGTCCGGGTCATTCTAAATGCGACGGGCAATCGATAATCAGATTACCGCTTTTGGGCCGTTTGCTGACTGGCAGCTTCTGGCTTGGAAAGTTCAAATGCAGTCGGTCGACGTTTCGCTCGCCCCAGAATTAAGTGACATCTACTGGGCCGAGATGTCCGGTCCCCTTTGGATGAAGAGAGCTGCCTCCGCTGCTGCGTCGCTTGAAGCGAAAACTCGTCATGCAAAGGCGACCCACTCCATCTTCGTAGTACTTCTGTACGATCTCGATTGAGAGGCAAGGGGCCCGGTAATCCCTTCCTCACGAGCGCTCGCGGCGGCGTTAGACGCATTCAGGCGCCAGCCATTTCGCTGTGTTGATGGGCAGTCGCTTGCCAACGCCGCTAAGACCAGTTGTTCGGAGATATGAATGCGCCTCGCCCTTGCCCTGACCGCGGCTTTATCAAGCGTGCCAGCCCTCGCTCAACCGGCACAAGGGCATACAGCGTCCCCTGGACGGCCACCGGCGACCGAAGGCTGGTCGGTCACGGTGGGCGCCGCCCCCGTGATCAGCCCGGCGTGGCAGGGGTCTAAAGACTACGTGCTGTCGATCTATCCCGACTTGCGGGTTAATTATGGCGAGGTCTTCTTCGCGTCGATCCCGGACGGGATTGGCGTTAACGCGATCAAATCGAACGGATGGAGAGCTGGACCGATCGCCAAGGTACGCTTCGGTCGCGACGAAGACGGCCGCGGCTCGCCTTTTGCGGTGACCGGCGGCAGCGATGCCTTGATCGGCCTCGGCGATATCGGTGCCACGGCCGAGATCGGGGCGTTCGTCGAAAAGCGATTCGGTGATCGCCAGCAGTGGCGCGGCAGGCTCGAGACGCGGCGCGGCTTCGGCGGGCATGAAGGTATCGTCGGTGACCTGTCGCTATCCTACCAGGCGCGCGCCGGGCGCACGATCCTCAACGTCGGCCCGCGCGCGACGGTGGCCAGCAAGGACTTCACCCGCACCTTCTTCGGCATCGACGCGGCGCAGTCGCTCGCCTCCGGTCTGGCGCCTTACCGACCCAATGGCGGACTGGTGTCGTATGGCCTCGGCGGTTCACTGATCCATCCGTTCGGTCGGCACAGCGCGATTACCGCGTTCACTAGCCTCGAACAACTGGGCGGGGTAGCGAAGAACTCGCCGCTCATCGTTGAACGCGGCCGTCCGCTCCAGTTTACCGCGGGATTCGGATACGGTTACCGGTTCTGACCGGAAGGTCTTCCGAACCATGTTCCCGACGGCGCTCGCCTAAGCCCGACGACCGCACCGATCACGACAAGCACTGCCGAAACGGCGGCAGCCAGCGCGACTGCTTCCGCCCTTTGCCCGCCCGCCGCATAGATCGCCGAGAGCGCCCACAGGAAGACCAGCGCGTATGGCGGATTTCCGCAACCCCGCACGAGGGCAAGCGCGGCGATGATCCCGCCGACGAGCACGATCGCCGCGCTGATCAGCGGGGTGGCGCCACCTGCCTCCACGCCGTGAAATCGCAGCGAAGCAGCGATGTTGACGATTGTCGCGGCAGTCAGCCACGCGGCGAGCGCGCTGAGCGGAAGCACAGCCATCCAGCGCTGCGCTGTGGTGAAACCGCCATCCCAAGCTGAGAACAAGCGATAGCAACGCATCAGGCACACGAGAGTGAAGATGATGATCGCGGCCGAAATCGCCGACAAGCCAAACGACTGCGTGTACAGCGCCCATACCGCGTTGCCCATGAAGGTGCCCGTTGCGGGCCAGCGCAGCTTTGCGAGCAGCGGATCGGTCACCTTGCTTGGGAGAAGCTGGTAGATCGCGAACACGAACGCGCCGGTATAGAGCGGTCCCCAGATCGAGAACGCCCACCCGGCCGGGGTGATGAGGGTCCGCACGTCGTCTGACTGCGATCCGATCGGTTCGCCCACTCCGAGGCTGGGGAGTATGGGAATTAGAACCTGAAGAATGGCGGCTGCGATGACGAGCCAGCGAACCGACGAGGCTGGCGAGTTATTGATTTGTGATGCTGGCATGGCCCCTTGAACGGGCAGGGTCTGGTTTCGTGCCGTCCAAGGGATTGGACGGCGTTGTGTGACCCCTCCCGCGATGCTGAGATAGTCCAGAGAACGCGTTCCCTCAGGTTCCCGCCAACTCCGGAAGTTCACTTAGGGGGCACGCGGTAGGGACAACATCCAAATGTCGCTTCACTTATCTGCTTTGTAGAACTGCCCATCACCGGCGGTCCAGCAGGGTCGCCTCAGGCGAAGGGACTTGGACATGCGCTACACACAGGATTTCGCCGCCGAAGCGCGGATCGTCACCGCAGAAGAACTGGCGACTCTCACCGCGCCCGCGCCGGCTCTGCCGGAACATTCGGATTTCGAATTCCCGCGCTGGATCTGGGCGGTGATGCTCGGCGGCTATGGCACCTTCCTCGGCGGCCTGCTCGGGGCAACCGCAGGCGAAGGCCGCGCCGAATTCGCGATCCTTATCAGCGCGTTCTACATCGCGATGTTCTTCGGTACGGCGCGCATTCTTGCCAACGTCGACCGCCGCCGCGTGGGCGCGTTCAACCGCACCGGCGGCAAGCTCAACACGTGGACCGGACCGATGGATATCGGCTCGGTCGCCGGGCAGGTTCTCGTCCTTCCCGTGCTGCTCGGCTTCTTCGGGGTGGCGATCGCGGTGATCAGTGCGATCGTAGCCTGACGGTTAGCGGATAACCGTGACGATCGTCACCATCCGCACCAGCTCGGACAGCGTCTTGGCCTGCATCTTCATCATCAGGTTGGCGCGATAGACCTCCACGGTACGGGCACTGATGTCGAGGTCGAAGGCGATCGCCTTGTTCGCCTTGCCCGCGACCAGGCCATCCATCACCTCCCGCTCGCGGGGACTGAGAGTAGCGATGCGGTCGAGCACCACTTGGCGCTCGGCCGCCGCACCTTCATCACCGGCGTGCCGCGCCAGCGCATTGCGGATCGCGGTGAGCATCACCTCATCGTCAAACGGCTTCTCGATGAAATCGGCGACCCCGGCCTTCATCGCCTGGATCGCCAGCGGCACGTCGGCATGACCGGTAATGACGATCACCGGAACGTACCCGCCGCGCCGTTTCAGCTCCTCCGCCAACTCGATCCCGTTCATGCCCGGCATGCGCACGTCGGTTACCACGCAGGCCCCGGCGAGCGGCGGAGCGGCCTTGAGGAACGCGTCCGCGGAGGCGAACGAGCGCACCCGCACGCCCGCCACGTCGAGCAGGAATTCGAGGCTGTGGCGCGCGCTTTCGTCGTCGTCGATCACATAGACGATCCCGTCAGTTGCCCCGTCACTGGCCATCGTACAGTTCCTCCTTGCCGACTGCTTCGAGGGTGAACCCGAACTCCGCCCCGCCGCCTTCGATCGGCTGTCCCCAGATCCGCCCGCCGTGCGCTTCGACGATCGTGCGGCAGATCGACAGGCCGACGCCCATACCCGTGCGCTTGGTGGTTATGAAGGGCTGGAACAGACGGTCCGCGACTTCTGGGTCGATCCCCGGCCCGGTATCGGTGACGCGCACGCAAGCCATCTCGTCTTCCGCCGGCTCGATCGCCACCACGAGTTCGCGGCGCGCGGGGTCGCCGGCCGCCAACGCATCCACCGCGTTGCGAACCAGGTTGAGCACCACCTGCTGGACTTGCACCTTGTCGGCCAGCACGAGATCGACCTCGGAGCTAAACGCATAGTGCACGCGGATGCCGTGCTCCTTCGCGCCGACCAGCGCGAGCGCGCTCGCTTCCTCGACCAGCTTGGGCAGGCTTTCGACCTTGCGCTCGCTTTCGCCGCGGGCCACGAAATCGCGCAGCCGGCGGATGATCTCGCCCGCGCGCAGCGCCTCGCCGGCGGCGCGTTCGACTGCGTCGGCGACTCGCTCGTGCGGCACGTCGTCACGGGTGAGCAGCATGCGGCTGCCCTTAAGGTAATTGGCGATCGCCGAGAGCGGCTGGTTGAGCTCGTGCGCCAGCGCCGAAGCCATCTCGCCCAGCGCGGTCAGGCGCGAGACGTGAACCAACTCGTTCTGCAATTCCTGTAGCCGCGCCTCGGCTTGCTGGCGTTCGGTGAGGTCGCGGATGAAGCCGGTGAAATAGCGCTCCCCATCGGCCCACATCTCGCCCACCGCGAGCTCGAGCGGGAAAGTCGATCCATCCTTGCGCTCGCCGACGACCACCCGGCCCTTGCCGATGATGCGCTGCTCGCCGGTACGATAATAGCGTCCGAGATAGCCGTCGTGCGCGGTGCGGTAGGGATCGGGCATCAGCATGTTCACGTTGCGCCCCGATACCTCGTCGGCGCTCCAGCCGAATGTCCGCTGAGCCGCCGGGCTGAAGTCGCGGATGAGACCCGCTGCGTCGATAACCACAATGGCGTCGGGCACGGTTTCGACGATCGACCGCCAGTGCGCCTCGCTGCGGGCGAATCCCGCGGCGGCGTTTTCGGTCTCGATCCGCGCGCGCTGGAACCACTCTCCGCCAATCGCGATCGCGAGTCCGATCGCGAAATAGGCCGCGGCCGCGATCGCGCTGCCCATTTCGACCGGGCCGCCCGGCCAGTCGCACCACAGGCCGACGGCGGCTCCGGCAAGCGCGGCGAACGCCCCTGCACGCAGCCCCGACAGCGCGCTCGCGAACACCACCCCGGGGATGAGGAAAAGGAACGTGGCGCGGGTGCCGAGCTCGGCGTCGAACGCAAGCCTGACGGCCGCGCCGGCGGCGATCGCCAGCAGCGCAACCGCCACCGCCACCGGGGCCGACAGACGTGGCAGGAAGCGGCTGGCGAACGCCGTGCGGCCGGCCTCCGTTAAAGCCCTTAGGGGCGGTGCAGTAGGGACATCATCCAAATTTCGCGGCCTCCGCCGGGCGCTTAAATCGGCTTCATCAACGGCGCACAAGCAATTCCGCGCCGCCTATGGAGAAGTAACCATGACCGCACCGATCATCGATCTTGGCGTCCACCACCAGCCCAAGGGCGTGTCGGACCGGATCGCCTTCGGATTCACCAAGGTGCTGCGCTGGACTGCCGACACCTTCTTCGCCGAACGCTACGGCCACCGCGCGGTGGTGCTGGAGACGGTCGCCGCGGTGCCCGGCATGGTCGGCGCGACGATCAACCATCTCGCGTGCCTTCGCCGCATGTGCGACGACAAGGGCTGGATCAAGACGCTCATGGACGAGGCCGAAAATGAACGGATGCACCTGATGACGTTCATCGAGATCTCCAAGCCGACGATGTTCGAACGCGCGGTGATCATCGGCGTGCAGTGGGTGTTCTACCTGTTCTTCTTCGCGCTCTACCTGGTCAGCAGCAAAACCGCGCACCGGGTAGTCGGCTACTTCGAGGAAGAGGCGGTCATCAGCTACACGCACTATCTCGCCGAGATCGACGAAGGCCGCAGCGCCAACGTGCCCGCCCCGGCGATCGCCAAGCGGTATTGGAACCTGCCTGAGAGTGCCACGCTGCGCGACGTCGTCCTGGTAGTCAGGGCCGACGAGGCCCACCACCGCGACGTCAATCACGGCTTTGCCAATGAACTGGCCGGGCTGCCGGTGGGCCCCGTGGCGAATTGCGTGCCCCATGTGGTGCTCGAACCGAACTGGAAGAATGCGGCCTGAGCAAAGGCTGCGGGAGAGGAGGACAGGACATGCATGGTCCCATCGCACTGTTGGTGAGCGACCTTGCGGTCCTGTCCTCGCTCCAGTTCGCGCTTTCAGTGGAGGGCTATCAGCTGACTGTGGCCGGAAGTGATCTCGCCGCCGCCGCGCTGGTCATCGATCAGGGCTACTGCGGAGACGGCCTTGCCGCCCTCATAACGTTGCGAGGATGTGGTTGCACCGCTCCGGCGATCGTCCTGGCGACCAACCCCACGCTATCCTTTCGAGCCCGGGCTGCCAGCGCGGGTGCCCTGCTGATTGAAAAACCGCTCCTCGGTGACGAGTTGAGCAGAGCCATTGCCCACGTGATCGAGCCCCGAAAGGCCGCCTGACGATGACCGAACTGACCGTGACCGAGCAGGATATCGGTCGTCTCGTGCCGCGGTTCTATGCTCGCGTGCGCGCCGACGCGGTGCTTGGCCCAATCTTCAACGGCGCGATCGACGATTGGCCGCATCATCTCGGCAAGCTGGAGGCGTTCTGGTCATCGGTCATGCTCACCAGCGGGCGGTACAAGGGCCAGCCGATGGTGGCGCACCTGCGCCACGCCGATCACATGACGCGCGAAAATTTCGGCCGGTGGCTGGCGCTGTGGGGTGAGGTGACCGAAGAGGTGCTCGGCCCCCAAGCAGCCGCTGCGTTCCAGGAGAAGGCAGATCGCATCGCCGAAAGCCTGCAACTGGGCGTGCAGTTTCATCGCGAGCGAGAGTCGGCGGCGTGACCAGCGTGCTGCCCGAAGGTCTCCACTCATACAAGCGAACGCCCAGCTTCAACGAGACGACCGTGCCCGCCGGTTTGCTGGGCGAGCATGCGACCAAGGAAGGCGTCTGGGGATTGATCCGCGTCGAGGAGGGCGAACTCCGTTACTTCGTTACCGACGAACGGAGAGAGCCGACGCAGATGATGCTCACTCCGGCCACCGGGCCCGGCGTTGTCGAGCCCACCATCGTCCACCGTGTCGAGCCGGTGGGAGGGGTCCGCTTTCACGTCGAGTTCCTTCGCCCTACGGAATCGGGATAATTTAAGACCGCTTTTGGGCTGGAGCGAGTTGGTCTGGAATGACCAAAACTGGGCGCAAAGCCGACCTTGAACGTCGTTTGGATGATCGCTTTGGGTTGAAGCAGACACGCGCCGAAGCTGCCCGCTTTAGCCTACTGCAACCTCGTGCTCCTCGAACCCTAAACTTAGAGCGCGAACACGAGCTCGTCATCGGGCCGCATAACTTCCTCAGAGTCAGTTCCCGCGAGATCGAAAGGTTCGTCGGTAACCACGACCTCCGATAAGCCGGCCAACTTGAACACTCCCAGGCGCGGATCTTCACCAACCCTTCGAGCCTTGCTTGAGTTAAGTGCGCTGACGAAAAGCGCGCCGTGCCGTGCGAACATGCTGTGGGGCGAAAGCGCTAACGGAGTCCCGTTGTAGACCGCGGTCACCACCCGTCGGCGCACGATTGCTTCGATGACGGTCCGTTCGGTCGAGGTGGATCTGGTTTCGCCGTTGTGCATTGCAGCAATTTGGGAAGGGACAACGCCGGGAGCAAGCCCTTTTTTGCCTGATCCAGGACGCCACCTGACATTCAAAGGGCTTGAGGAAGGCCCGCTATTGGGCGCGTAGCTGCCGTCCAGAATGAACTCGACTTCGCGAGACGAAGGAGCATTCTGTTCATGCGAATCGCGGCCGCTTCAAGCGGGCCGCTGCCCTGACCGACGCAACCGGCAGGGCCTTGGGTGGTGGGGCGGCATGGTGCTGCTCCAGCAAGGAGAACCACCCATGACCAGCACTGATACGAAGAAGCGACCGCGCCGCATGGCACGCGAGCGGAGTACTGAGGTCACTGCGTTGGCAGAGAGCCGGGAGACCGGCCCACAGACGCCGCGCAGCTCGAATGCTGTCGTTCAATCGAACGGGCCGACGAAGACCGAGAAGATCCTGAACCTGCTCAAGCGCGAGCAAGGCGCCACTCTCCAAGAGCTCGCCGAGGCAACGAGTTGGCTACCCCACACCACGCGTGCGGCGCTGACCGGCCTAAAGAAAAAGGGCCACATCATCGCTCGCAGCAAAACCGATGGCGTGAGCCGCTACTCGGTCACGGAGGCTGGCTCGTGAACGGGCTCGGCGAGGAGCTCGAAGCACTTCAGGCCATGCCGCCTGCAGCGCTGCGCGCCGAGTGGCACAAGCTGTTCCGCACGCCTGCCCCGAAGCTGGGTCCTGACGCCTTGCGCCGGGGACTCGCGTGGAAGATGCAGGCGCGAGTGCACGGCGGGCTGCCCACCTCGACGCGCCGGCGCATCGAGGCCGCGCTCAGGCAGCTTGAGAAGACCGGCCAGGTCACCGGCGATAATGTCAGGCTCAAGCTCGGCACGCGGTTGGTGCGGCGCTGGCACGGTAAGGCCTACAACGTGCTCGTGCTCGAAGACGGGTTCGAGCACGAGGGCAGGCGCTACGTCAGCCTCTCGCAGATAGCGCGCACGATCACCGGCGCCCAATGGTCAGGGCCGCGGTTCTTCGGACTGCGTAAAGGGGTACGCCCCGATGGCTGAACGCAGGCGCTGCGCCATCTACACTCGCAAGTCGACCGAGGAGGGTCTGGAGCAGGCATTCAACAGCCTCGATGCCCAGCGGGAAGCCTGTGCGGCCTACATCCTGAGCTAGGCGCACGAAGGCTGGGAGCCGGTGCGCGACCTCTACGATGATGGGGGCTGGTCGGGTGGCAACATGGACCGCCCTGCCCTCAAGCAGCTGCTGCAGGACGTTGAAGCCGGGAAAGTGGACGTGATCGTGGTCTACAAGGTCGACAGGCTCAGTCGCTCGTTGGCTGACTTTGCGCGCATCGTCGATATCATGGACAAGGCCGGTGCCTCGTTCGTGAGCGTGACGCAGGCGTTTAACACCACCAACAGCATGGGACGCCTGACGCTCAACGTGCTGCTGTCGTTCGCGCAGTTCGAGCGCGAGGTGACCGGTGAGCGCATCCGCGACAAGATAGCCGCCTCGAAGAAGAAGGGCATGTGGATGGGCGGACCGGTACCGCTCGGCTACCGGCCCGAGGACCGGCGGCTGCTTATCGAACCTGGCGAGGCGGCGACTGTGCGCCTCATCTTCGAGCGCTATGTTGTCCTCAAGTCTGTCAGGGCGCTGGTCGATGAGCTGCGCGAGCGGGGCCTCAGGACCAAGGTACGCGAGACGCGCTCCGGGGCGATAGGCGGCTCGCACTTCGGGCGCGGACCGCTCGCGGTCATGCTGAGGAACCCGATCTATATCGGCAAAGTGCGTCACCGAGGGGAGCTTTATGAAGGTGATCACGAGGCGATCATCGACGAGGGGCTGTGGAACGAGGCGCAGCGGGTGATGCTGGACAACGGCAGCGAACGAAGGCTTGGCCGCAAGCTGCAGGCACCGAGCCTGCTCACGGGCATGATCACCGATCCCGATGGCAAGGAAATGACACCCACGCACGCCTGCAAGGGCTCAAAGCGCTACCGCTACTACATCACCAGGGAGCGATCCGGAGCCACGTACTCCAAACCATGGCGGGTACCGGCGGGCGACCTCGACAAGCTGGTGGTCGGTGCGATGGCCACGCTCCTGCGCAAGCGCGGCGAGCATCTTGTAGCGACGGACGCCGGCGACCTCGATGCGCTTGAGCTAGCCAGGAACTTGGCGGCCGCTCTGCCTTCGATGCGGGTCCCCGAGCAGCGACAGGTTGCGCTCGATGCCGGACTCGCGGTTCGGCTGTCCGAAACCTCGATCACCGTGGCGACCACCTCGGGCGCTGCTCTGGAGGCCACTCTCGATGCGCAGCTCACGCGACGAGGCTATGAGCTACGCCTCGCCTTGCCTCCCGAAGATGTTGAAAACATCGGCGACCCCGACCCCGTCCTGCTGAAGCTCGTAGCGCACGCGAATGCTGCCCAACAGATGGCGCTCAGCGGCGAGCCCCATCGTGCTGTTGCCCACTTCGGCAGGCGGCACCTGGAACGGCTTACGCGCATCAGCTGGCTTGCGCCGGATATCATCACCGCAATTGTTGAGGGTCGGCAGCCAGTCGAGCTGACTGCTTGCCGGCTCATGCGTGCATCCACCATCCCCCTCGACTGGAACGGTCAGCGCGCGATGTTCGGCATCGGCTGAACCTCCCCCACTATCCGAAATGGTATCCGGAAAATGGCGAGTAGAGAACTTGGCCAGAAAGGGTGCGTGGAAGCGGCGTCCGACGCGTCTCCAGGACTCGTCGGCGTTCTCAGGCCGACGGCAAGTGGCGGAAAGTGGGCAGGTAATCCTGCCCGTGGCGGGCAGAGCTCTCGTTGGCCCAAAAGCCGTGGACTGGGTGGTGCCGCTTACAGGACTCGAACCTGTGACCCCATCATTACGAATGATGTGCTCTACCAACTGAGCTAAAGCGGCACTCTGGCGGCCCCATATCGGCAGTGCAGCGGGGCTGCAATGCGCTTGGGATACGCGAGGTGGAGGCCCGAGCCGGAATCGAACCGGCGTGCAAGGATTTGCAGTCCTCTGCGTAACCACTCCGCCATCGGGCCTCGCCCGCTCTCGCGGGAAGCGGCCCCCTAGCGCCTTGCCCCTGACAAGGCAATCGCCGGAAAAGCCTCAAAACGTCTTGCTGATGTCGACATACCAGAAACGGCCGCTCGGATTATGCAAGGCTCCGTTGAACCCGTAATTGGAGGACGTGAGCGGCGGGTCCTTGTCGAACAGGTTGCGCACGCCGAGGCGCAACCTCGCTTGGCCGATCGGGCTTTCCTCGTCAAAGCTGTACTGGACGTAGCTGCTGACCGTAGTCCAGCGAGGCACGCGGTAAAACTGGCCGTTAACGACCGAGCTACCGGTGTCGAACACCTCGCCGACCGAGCTCACCAGCGTGGAGAAGGTCACCGGACCCGAGCGCCACAACGCGTCGAGGGCCCAGCGCCAGCGTGGATTGCCACCTTGCTTCACGAGGTCGCCCGCGCGGGTAATCGCGACGTTTGGACCGAGCAGTCCCTGCGCGTTGGCATCGATCAGCTGCTGCTGGAGATCGGATGGGGACTGCTGGAGCTTGGTGAGCTTGGCGAGGTCGGCGTTGAGCTCGAAGCGGCCTATCCCGGTCTCGCCGGTGCGGATGCCGACGTGCGCATCCCACCCCTCGATCACCCTCGGCCCGAGGTTGAAATAATTGTCCTGTACGTAGTCGATCGTGCCGACCACCTGGCCAGCGGCGACCGGCAGGCGGACGACGTTAGGATTGGACGAGCCGCTGCGGCGCAGGAGCAGATCGTAGAGAATCTGGTTCTGCGCGCCGGTAATGCCGATGACGCCGTTCGACTTGATCTGCCACCAGTCCCAGTTGAGCGTCAACCAGCGTCGGGGCTCGATCACCACGCCGCCGGTCAGGTTGGTGGAATTCTCCGGCTGCAATTGATCGTTGCCGGCACGCACCTCGAGGGTCGAGGCGCTCGGGCACGTCAGGGTTAGCGTCACCGTCCGGCAGCCAAAGTCGGTGCGGGTGTTGGAAACCGTCGCGCCGTCGCTGTAGAATTGCGGCAGGTTGGGCGCGCGGAAGCTCTTCGACCATGAGCCCCGCAGCTTGAAGCCCTCGAGCAGTTCCCAAAGGGCCGCGACCTTTGGTTTGGCGACATCGCCGAAGTCAGAATAGCGCTCGTAGCGACCGGCCAACTGGACGTCGAAGGCGCTCACCAGCGGGACGTTCATCTCCGGCGAGACCAGCGGAAGCGCGAGCTCGGCATAAGCCGCCCAGACGTTCCGGCTGGCTCCCACGTCCGGCGCCCCGCTCGCGCCGATGATGTCGGTGCCATAGGAAATTCCGGTGACGCTATCCCGGTAGGTGGTGGTGCCGTCGAGCCGGTCGTCGCGATCGTCCTTGAACGTTTCCCGGCGCCATTCGATGCCCGCTGCCATCCCGACATTTCCGCCTGGTAGGGCGAATAGGTCGGCGGTGTTGATGCGGAGGTCGGCCGTCGCCAGGCTGGTCTTGCCGATGCGGTAGACCTCGACCAGGAAAGGGGCGATCGAAGCGGCCGAGCTCGGCCTCGCGTCGCCAATACTATAGGCCGGGTCGCTCCCGCCATTGAACGGGTTGTAGGCGTCCGGCGTCGAGAGGGCGAGTTGTTGCTGCAAAAGTGTCGCGCTCACCGCGTTGTGGGTGTTGTCGACCGTCTTCGCCTCGGCATAGGTGACCGCGCTCTCCCACTTCCACACGCCAAGATCGCCGCGAAGGCCGAGTACTCCGCGGAACATGTCATCGGTGACCGTGAAAGTGCGAGGACCGGTATCGACGGGCCGATAGTTGGCGATGCGGACAGCGAGACCGGCCGCCGGAACGTTGACCAAGTTCGGCAGCCGGTTTGGATTGGCAACGCCGTTGATGGTGGTCGCGCCGAAGGGGTTCCAATAGTTGGTGTTCGGCACTGTAATCACCGCGCTCGAGATCGGCGCAGACTGTTCGCGCTGCCCGTCAAGCACTGCATGATAGTAGTTGGCCTCGCCGAACAGCTCGATCGAACCGAGCGGCTGCTCGAAACCAGCATAGCCCGTGTAGCGGTCGAGCTCGCCGCGGATCGTGCGGTCGGGGTTCTCGTCGTAGCGGAGCGGTCGGTCGACCGCGCCGGTAATAGCGCCCGTGCGAAGGCACACGCCGCCGTAAACACTGCTCGAGCACGCGGTCGGGGTGTATGTCGAAGGCTGGACGTGGAAAGCCCCGATCGCCGCGCCGGTGGCGGTTGTCACGGCGGTCGTGCCCTGCCGCACAGCGACCCCGTTGCCGGCGGCGTTAATCGCGACGAAGCCGCCATAGGGCCCGCTGGTCGAGCGGTTGTCGAAGCTGGTGTCCCCTTCGAAGGGAGTGCCGACCAGCGCAGGGAGATGATTTTCGCTCGCTGAATACGGCCTTTCGCTGGCGAACAGCGGGGTGCGGTGGAGGTAGCTGGCTGAAATGACATAGCGGCCGCCGGAATCGGTCATGAAGCCGGCCTTGGCAGCCGCGGTTGCCTCGCTGAAGCCGTCGGCCCACCCGTAGCGGCCGGCAACGCGCACGCCTTCGAAGCGGGTGTCGGTGACGACGTTAACCACGCCCGCCACCGCATCGGAGCCGTATAGCGCGGCAGCACCGTCGAGCAGCACCTCGATGCGGCGGATCGAGCCCACCGGCAGGGAGTTGGTGTTGGCGGTCTGCACCGGCACGAAGTTTTCGGTCTGCGTGCCTGGGGTAAGGATCATGCGGCGCCCGTTGAGCAGCACCAGCGTGTTGCCCGTGCCGAGATTGCGCAAGTTTACCGAGGCGTTGTCGCCGCGCGCGTCGTTGAGGTTGCCGGTGGTGCGCGATTCCTGGAACTGCACATCGCCCGCCTGGGGGATGGAGCGGAACAAGTCGTCCCCCGAAGTGCTGCCCGTAGCATCGAGGCGGTCTTCGTTGAGGACCACGACGGGCAGCGCTTCGGTGGTCTTCGCGCCTTCGATGCGCGTGCCGGTCACGACGATGTCCGCTTCGCCCTCAGGCTCGCCGATGGGCGCCGGCACCGTTTCCTGCGCCAATGCCGGGGCGGATAGGGTGGCCGCCGAGAGCAGCAGGACTGCGCGAAGGCGATAAGCACTCATGAACGGTTCCCCCCTTGAAAGCGCGCTCCGGCTCCCAGTTTAGGCGAGTTTGCCATCTCCCTGGCGCCTTGTCCCTCCCACTTGGTTCGACGCGCCATAGTTTCCGGCTATAGTGTGGCCCTACGGCTCCACAGCCAACGCGCCTGGACGACGCGGATCGGCCGCGCCGAGCAGCAGGCCCCGCTCGATCATGATCGACTGCGCGCTGCCCATCGTCTCGCCGGCCTCAACCTTGTGCCCCATGCTCTTCAGCGCCGCGACGGTGTCGGGATTGAAGTTGGGCTCTACATCGAGATCGTCGCTCGCGTCCTGGAAGATGCGCGGCTGGTGAGTGGCCTCGGCCACGTTGAGCCCGTGATCCACCGTGTTGACGATGACCTGTGCGACCGTGTCGATGATGGTGCTGCCGCCCGGCGTGCCGGTTACGAGCCAGGGCTTGCCATCCTTCATCACGATCGTCGGCATCATCGTCGAAAGCATGCGTTTGCCGGGCTCCATGGCGTTGCGCGGGGGCGACTTGCCCGCCTTGCGCGCTTCCCATGCCTGTTGGTGGCTGAAATTGTTCATCTGGTTGTTAAGTAGCACGCCGGTGCCGGCGATCATCACACCCGACCCGAAGTCCGAGCCCAGCGTGTACGTAAGCGTGACTACGTTGCCATCTTTGTCGACCACCGAAAGATGAGTGGTGGACGGGCTTTCGAAAGACAGCGGATCCCCGGCTTCGAGCTGGTCGGCCGGCCGCGCGCGTTGTCGGTCGATCAGCTTGGCACGCTCGGCCGCGTAGCTCTTTGATATGAAGCCGAGCACGGGCGACGACACGAAGTCCGCGTCGCCAAGCACCTCGTAACGGTCGGCGTATCCCAGTTTCATCGCTTCGGCCATTACGTGCAGCGAGGCTGCGCTCCCCACCCCCATCGATTTCAGGTCGAAATGTTCCAGTTGGTTGAGGATGTTGAGCAGCGTCGCCCCGCCCGCGCTGGCAGGCGGCGTCGTGTAGACTGAAAGGCCGCGATAGCTGCCGACAAGTGGATCGCGCTCCACTGGCTTGTAGGCCGCCAGGTCGGCCGCGGTGATGAGGCCGCCGTTTTCTTTCATGTCCGCAGCGATCCGCCGCGCCACCTCACCCCTGTAGAAGCCGTCGGCGCCCTTGGCAGCGACTTCGCCGAGCGTCCACGCCAGTTCGGGCTGCCTGAGCACCTCGTCCTTGCCGTAAAGCTGTCCGCCGGCCTTGTAGAAAGTTGCAAGTCCGGATGCACTCTTTGAGAGGCGCTCCTTGCCCCAGCCGAATACGAACGCCTCGTCGGCGGTCAGCGCGACGCCATCGCCGGCCAGCGCTTGTGCGGGGACGACCAGCGAACGCCATTCCGCGCGTCCCCATTTCCGATGGGCATATTCTAGCCCGGCCACCGTCCCGGGAACGGCAGGAGAAAGGTAGCCGTAGTTGGCCTCGTCTCGCTCCTTGCCGGCGTCGTCAACGAACAGGGCCGGCGTGGCGGCTCCCGGCGCCACGCTGCGGAAGTCGACCACCCGGGTTGCGCCGCTCTTCGAGTCGTACACCATCATGAACCCGTCGCCGCCGAGATTGCCGGCGCGCGGCAAGGTTACGGCCAGCGCGAAGGCCGTGGCGATGGCGGCGTCGACGGCGTTACCGCCCTCGCGCAGGACAACTGCTCCAACCTCGCTCGCCCGAGCGCTTTGCGACACCACCATTCCGCGAGTGCCTATGGTCGGCGAATGGATCGACGCGTATTCGAGAAGATGCCGGCTTTGCGCCACCAGCGGTGCGGGGAGGACCAGTGCGAAGCCCGCCAGAGCGGCGAGAACCCGTGAAATCATGCCGTATCGCATTGTTTGGTGACCTCTCTCGTGCAGCCACAAGCTAGCCGCGAACCTCGATGGCGGCAGGCGGAAACATATCGGCACGGCTTAGCCGAAAGTTATGCGCGTGACGTTCGGTTTCGATTTGCTATGGGCCCGCCCATGCGCTTCGCCAATCTCATAGACGCCGTTCCGGCCGACAATCGCCCGGTGACCCTGCAAGGGGCCGAAAACTGGATGCAGGGCCGCACGCTGTTCGGCGGCGCGTCCGCCGCGCTCGCTTTGGCCGCGGCCCGCAAAGCCATGCCCGACCTGCCCCCGTTCCGCGCTGCGCAAGTGGGCTTCGTGGCCCCGGTCGGCAGCACACTGGCGTTCTCGGTCGGGATCGTGCGCCAGGGGCGTAACGTCACCCAGGTTCGCAGCGACATCGCCTGCGACGGCAAGCTGGCGCTGACCGCGCTGATGCTGTTCGGCGACCCGCGCGAGCCCAACGCCGTTCATCCGGCTGGCAAGGCCGACCCTTGGCCGGGCGCCCCCGAGGACTGCGAGGAGCTTCCCAGCCCGACCAATTATTTCACCCAGAACCTCGAAATCCGGCGCGCGCAGGACGAGCGGGGACCGGGGGTGCCGATGGTCCGCCGGTGGGTCCGCCTGAAAGACCGCGAGGGCCTCGACCCGGTGGTCATGGCGATTGTGCTCGGCGACGCGCTACCGCCCGGTTCGATGCGGGTGATGCAGCGGCAAGGCCCGCTCTCGTCGATCAACTGGAGCTTCAACCTGCTCGATCCCGAAGCGAAGACCCGCGATGGCTGGTTTTTGGCCGAAGCGGCGAGCGACCACGCCGACCACGGTTATTCGAGCGAGCGGCTGCGCCTGTGGAACGCCGACGGTGAGCAGGTGCTGGCGGGCATGCAGGCGGCGGCGATCTTCGGTTAGCTAGATGTCCTCGTAGCGCGCCTTGCGCTTCTCCATCCCGGCCATCACCGCCTCCATCTGATTGCGCGAGCCGAGCAACGGGTGCTGCTCGAGACTTTCTTCCATCAACAGGTCGGCGGTGTTCTTGTCGGCCATGGCATTGATCAGCCGCTTGGCGCCGCGCATCGCGTGCGGGTTCCGGTCGGCGATCGTGCGGGCAATCTCTACCGCGCGGGGCAGCGGGTCTTCCTCGACATACGTCGCGAGGCCGAGCGTCAGCGCCTCGGCGCCGGTGAACTCGCGGTTGGTAAAGGTCAACTCGCGCAGCACGTCGTCGCGCACCAGCCCGCGCCACAGGGCGATCCCGCCCATGTCCGGGACCAAGCCCCAGCGCATTTCCATCACCGCCATCCGGGTATCGGGAGCGACCACCCGGATGTCCGCGCCGCTGGCGATCTGCAGGCCGCCGCCGAAGCACACCCCGTGGACCGCGGCCACCACCGGCACGGGCAGCTTGCGCCACTGCATGGCGACCTGTTGCGCGCGGTTGGCGTTGCCGAAGGTGCGCTCGGTCAAAGGCGGCTCGTCGCCCCGATTTCGGCCGAAGCTGGACAAGTCGAGGCCGGCGCAGAAGGCCCGTCCTTCCCCCGCCAGCACCACCGCCCGCAGGCCCTTCATGTTCTGCAGCGCCTGCCCCGCCTCGATCAGCCGGTCGAACATGTCCGCGTCGAGCGCGTTCATCTTGTCGGCACGGATCAGGCGAACCTGGGCGACACCGTCTTCCTCGAGGTCGATCGATACGCGGTCGTTGGCGCGGAACTTCATCGGCTTGCCCCTCGGCTGTTCTGCGGCAACGTCGCCGAAGCAAAGAGAATTGTCTAGGCCGCCGCGGGGCAGTACGACTTCAGGTAGTCGCCGTGCGCGGGCATATGCTCGACCACGAAGCGGATCGACTGCTCGATCGCATCGACTTCCTGCCGGGTCTGGGGCTCGGGCAACGTATCGGCCATCACGTTATGACCGCCCATCGCGATGCCCTGCCCCATCATCACTGCCGCCCAGCTCGTTTCGGTGAACAGCTCGTCTTCCTCGCGGAATATTTGCCCGTTGGAACGGAACAGCTCGATCTTCTCTGCCAGTGTATCGGGGATCGCCATCGTGCGGCAGTGATTCCAGAACGGGGAATCCTCGCGCTCGGTGGCGTGATAGTGGAGCACGAGGAAGTCCCGGATGCGCAAGTACTCGCGCGTGGTGAGGCGGTTGAAGGCGTCCTCCTGGGCCTGGGTCACCCCATCGAGGTTGAGCAGGGCAATCAGCTTGTTGATGCCGGTGTTGATCAAGTGGATCGAGGTGGATTCGAGCGGCTCCATGAACCCCGAAGCGAGGCCCAGCGCGACCACGTTCTTGTTCCAGAATTTCTTCCGCCGCCCGGTGACGAAGCGCAGGAAGTTCGGGTCCGCGGTCGGTTCGCCGGCCAGATTTCCGAGTAGGATCCGCAGCGCCTCGTCGTCTTCCATGTATTCACTGCAATAGACGTGCCCGTTGCCATTGCGGTGCTGCAACGGAACGGTCCATTGCCACCCGGCGCTGTGTGCGGTCGAACGAGTGTATGGAGCCGGGCCACTGCCGTCCGCCCGCGGGCACGGCAAGGCCACTGCCCGGTCGCATGGCAGGTAATTGCGCCAGTCCTCGTACCCGGACTTGAGCGCCTGCTCGATCAAAAGGCCGCGGAAGCCCGAGCAGTCGATGAAGAAATCGCCATCGAGCGGCTTGCCGCCCTCCAGAGTCAGCCGGGTTACGAATCCGCTGGCGCCATCGAGCGCCACATCGACGACTTTGCCTTCCTGGCGAACCGCGCCGCGCTTCTCGGCGTAGCGGCGAAGGAACTGAGCGTAGCGCCCGGCATCGAGGTGATAGGCGTAGTTGACGGGCGGCAAGTCTTCTCGCTGGTAGTCCTCGGTGCGCGCGAAGCGCCCGAAGTGCGCCGCCACCGTCTCCAGATTGAAGGCCTGGATGGGGCGCTTGTCGCCCGCCTGCCGGTATCTGTGCCAGACGTGGGGGAAGGTCACGCCGTGCATCTCGTAGCCGTAGTTGCCGAACGGGTGGATGTAGCTGCCGCCGAGCTTGCCCCAGTTGAGGAACTGGATGCCGAGCTTGAACGAGCCCTGCGAGGCGGCGAGCATCTCGGCTTCGTCGATCTCCAGCAGGCGGTTGAAATCGACGAACGGCGGGATGGTCGCCTCGCCTACCCCGACAGTCCCGATCGTCTCGCTTTCGACGACGGTGATCTCGACGGCACGGCCAGCGCGTAAGCGCGACAGGGCGGCCGCAGCCATCCAGCCGGCGGTTCCGCCGCCGACGATCACGATATGGCGGATGGCCTGCAAGCTGCTTCTCCCTTAGCGCACGGCTGCCTTGGCACACCGGCCCGGCAGCGCCAAATGTGAACGTTCATTATTGCCTTGTGAACGTTCACGCAATCGGTTATCCAAACGTCACGAGCGGGGCGCGATTCCCGCCGCTATGCCATATCGATCAGGGAGGATCGCTTGATTCGTCGCACCGCCACCGCCGCCGGCTTCCGCGCTTCGCGCCGCATCGTCGCCCTCTCGACCGCGTCGGCGATCGCCCTCGCCGCCCAGCCGGTTCTCGCCCAGGATGCCGAACCGGAAGAAGAAGCCGCGCAAGCCACGCCCGAAGCTGAGGACGAGAACGTCATCACGGTGACCGGCTTCCGCCAGTCGCTCGAATCGGCGCAGAACATCAAGCAGGCGGCCGACACCGTGGTCGACGTGATCACCGCGGAAGATATCGGGGCCTTGCCCGATCGCTCGGTGGCCGAAGCGCTCCAGCGCGTCCCCGGCGTCAACATCGGCCGTTTCGCAAAGCCCAGCGATCCCGACCGCTTCTCGGTCGAGGGCGCGGGGGTGGTCGTGCGCGGCCTGCCCTTCGTCCGCTCGGAACTCAACGGCCGCGACATCTTCTCCGCGACCGGCGGCCGCGAGCTATCCTTCAACGACGTCTCGCCGGAGCTTCTCGGCCGCATCGAAGTATTCAAGAACGTCACCGCCGACATGATCGAAGGCGGCATCGCGGGGACGGTCAACCTCGTCACCCGCCGCCCGCTCGACAAGTCCGGCTTCCACATCGCCGCCACTGTCGAAGCCAACTACGGCGACATGGCGAAGGAATGGTCACCGGGCTTCTCGGTGCTGGCCTCCAACACCTTCGAGACCGGCATCGGCACATTCGGCGTCCAGTTGGGCTATGCGCAGCAGGAGCTGGTCACCAGCACCGACGCTTCGCAGATCACCGACCCATGCTATCGCGCGGCGACCCTGACCGCGACCTGCATCCGCGTCCGTTCGGTGGGCTCGGGCGGTTTCGGCGGCGGCGGCGGTTTCAACGAAACCAATTTCCCGCCGCCCGGTGCGGTAGTTGTTCCCAAGGGCGCGGGCGTGCGCACCTCCACCCTCACCCGCGACCGCGACGCGATCAACGGGACGCTGCAGTGGGAAAGCAACGACGGCCGCGCCACCGTGACGCTGGAATACCTGCGCGCCACCACCGACTCCACGCTCGACGAGGCGGCGATCCTCGCGCAGGTCAACGACGACGCGCTGTTCCCGGTCGCGGCAACGGGCGGAGGCTTTACATTCGACGCGAACGGCATTTTCCAGACCGGAACCCTGACCAACGTCGGCGGGGCCGGGATCCCCACCGAGTTCCTGCGCTTCCAGCGCGCGGAAGACGCGAAGACCGAGGACTTCTCGATCGACATCGATCTCGCGCCCACCGACCGGCTGCGCTTCAACGCCGAAGTGCAATACATCCGGTCGGACCGGAATTACGATGCGATTCTCGCCGCGACCCAGACTTTCACGGACATCCGCATCGATGCGGGCGGCGAGACCCCGTCGGTCGAATTCCTGCAGCCGGGCACTACGTCTTCCTCCGCAGCCTATTTCACCGACCCCACGAAAACCTACTATTGGTTCCTGCTCGACAGCGCGGGCCAGAACGAAGGCAATCTGACCACCGTCCGCTTCGACGGCGAGTTCGATATCAGCGACACCGGCTTCTTCAAGCAGGCCCGCTTCGGCGCCCGCTGGGGCGACCGGGAGCGCATCAACCGCGACACGAACTTCAGCAACTGGGGCAACCTCGGCGCACCCTGGACAGGCCGGAACGGCAACTGGAACTGCGATGACTTCCAAGCCTTCGGCTGCGGCGGCGCCTATGTCGCCGACTTCCCGTCGTTCGCCAGTGCGCGCAATCCTTTCGGCGACAGCTTCCAGCGTGGCAACGCCCCGATCCCGGTCGGTGACGGTTCCGCCCTGTTCTTCGGCGGCGACGACCTACTCGGCGAGTATCTCGATGGCACCGTCGAACAGCGCCGCCGGCAGATCGTCGCGTTCACGCTGACCCCCGAACAGCGGGTGCCGATCTATGATCGCACCGCGACGCTTATCGACGGCTCGATCGTCAACTGCGACCCATTCTGCCCGGGCGAAATCTCGGACGTCGAGGAGTCGACGACCGGCGGCTACGTGCGGGTCGACTTCGGCACCGAGTTCGGCGGCGGAATCAAGCTCGATGGCAACATCGGCGTGCGCTACGTGGAAACCGAGATCCGCACTCGCGGTCTTTTCGGCTTCCCCGACCCACGCGCCCTCGGCCTCGCGCCGGGAACCGTGGTCACGGTGCCGCTATTGCGCGCTCGTTGCGCCAATGCCGCTCCCGGGACGCCGGGCCTCGAGTACTGCCAGCTGACCGATGCGCGGCTCGCGACTTTCGCGGCCGGCTTCACCGGCGAAGTGGTCACCGACAACGTCAACACGAAGTTCGACGACTGGCTGCCAAGCCTCAACCTCAAGCTCGATTTCGGCAACGGCATGCTGCTGCGCGGCGCGGTGTCAAAGGGTATCGTCCGTCCGGACCTCGGAGCCTATCGCGCGGGCGGGACGATCGGCAGCAACGTCGCCACGCTCGCCGCCGGCGGCACGCTGGCGACCGGGCCGCTGTTCGCGATTTCGGGCGGCAACCGCCTGCTGCGTCCCGTTAGCGCGTGGAGCTATGACCTTTCGGCCGAATGGTACTTCGACACGGTCGGATCGATCACGGTCGCCGCGTTCCTCAAGGACATTAAGGACTTGACCAGCAACGGCGCGGAAGTCCGGCAATACACCAGCCCCGGCGGCGTTACCAATGACGTCGAGTTTCGCGGTCCGTTCAATACCGATGGCGGTACGCTGAAGGGCGTTGAGGTAGCCTACCAGCAGACCTACGACTTCCTGCCGGGCATCCTCAGCGGGCTGGGATCGCAGTTGACCTACACTTATGTCGACGCGGGCGATTTCCGGAACACGTTCCTCGAAGCGGCCGGATCGTTCGCCGCCAGCCAGCCGCTGGCGGGCGTGTCCAAACACACGGTCAACGCGGTGCTGTTTTACGAAAAGGGGCGGGTCTCGGCCCGTGCCGCGTACAACTGGCGCTCCGAGTTCCTCATTACCCCGCGCGACGACATCTTCCCGTTCTCGCCGATCTGGGGCGAGGACACCGGTCAACTCGACGCCTCGATCTTCTTCTCCATCACCGACCAGATCAAGCTGGGCGTCCAGGGCGTGAACCTACTCGACGAGGTGACCCGGACCAGCCAGGTGATCGACTTCGACGGGACGCGGGTGACCCGCTCGGCCTTCCGCAACGATCGCCGGTACACTTTCCTGGCGCGGTTCAGTTTCTAGGCGAACCGTCCGGTCAAGATGAGGGAACGGGCCCGGGTCGCGAGATCCGGGCCCAGCCGTTTCCGGGGCTTACTTGCCTTCGGCCGATTGAACCTTAGAGACGTCTGCCATCCAGGCGGCATCAAGGGGGAACACGCAGAATATGGCTCGCCGCCGCCAGGCTGTCACCATCAAGCACGTCGCCGCCGATGCAGGCGTGTCTCTGCAAACGGTCAGCCGCGTCATCAACAAGGAGCCGAGCGTCCGGCCCGAGATGCAGGAACGGGTCCAGGCGTCGATCGACCGACTGGGCTACGTCCCCTCGATCGCCGCGCAGCGGATGAGCGGCTCGCGGTCCTACCTCATCCTTGCGATCAACGACCGCGAGCGGACCATCGCGGACTGGCGCGCGCGGCAAGGGACCGACTGGGTGGACCAGATGCTGCTGGGCGGGATGCTCAAGTGCGCCGAATACGGCTACCGAATGATCTTCGAGCTGGTCGACACGCACGACGATCATGTCGAACGCGAGCTGGCCGCGGCCATCGCTGCACTTCAGCCCGACGGGATCATCCTGACCCCGCCGCACTCCGACAACCCGCGCATCGTCGCGTTTCTCGGCAAGCAGCGCATCCCGTTCGTGCGCATCGGCTCGCGCGAGGACGGACCCGGCATCGCGCTGACGATGGACGACGAGGCGCTCGCGACCACCGCGACCGAATATCTCATAGCTCGCGGCCATGCCCACATCGGTTTCATCGCCGGCTCCCCCGAATATCAGCTCAGCGGCCGGCGGATCGACGGCTGGCGCTCGGCCATGAGCGCGGCCGACCTAACTTGCGACGACCTGCTCGAAGAAGGCGATTTCAGTTATGCCTCGGGTGCCCGCGCCGCGGCCGCCCTGCTCGACCGCCCGTCGCCTCCTACCGCGATCGTCGCCAGCAACGACCAGATGGCGCTGGCCGCGCTCGAAGTCGCCCGATCGCGCGGCATCGCGGTGCCGGAACAGCTCTCGCTGATCAGCTTCGACAATACGCCGCTGGTGCACTTCACCCACCCTCCGCTGACCGCGGTCGACCAGCCGATCGCCGAGACCGTCAGCCAGGCCGTCGAGATCCTCATCCGCGTGCAGAAAGGCGACCCGCCACCCACTGGCGTCACCGTCGTGCATGGAAACCTGGCCGAACGCGGCTCCGTTGCAGCGCTTCGTTGACAACTAAAGTGGCTGCTCCAGGCCGGATCGAGCGCTTCATTGCACTCTATGCGCTGGCCTGGGCGGGTGGATCGATCGCCTATACGCCGTTCCTCACCCTCCTGCTGCCGGAGCGGATTGCCGCGCTTGCGGGGCCGGACCGCGCGGTCGATTGGCTGTCGGCGCTCGCCTTCTGCGGCGCGATTACCGCCAGCATCGGCCACATTCTGTTCGGCTACGCGAGCGACATTACCCGCAACCGCCGAGGCTGGATCGCCCTCGGTCTCGTGCTGTCTTGCGCGCTGCTGGCGCTGTTCCCGTGGGTGACGTCGTTCACCGCCCTGCTCGTGTTGATCGCGGCTTGGCAGCTCGCCCTCAACATGATGCTTGCCCCCCTCGCCGCGCTGGCGGGAGACGTTGTGCCCGACGGCAACAAGGGCCTGCTGGGCGGGTTCCTCGCTTTCGCTCCCGCCGTCGGAGCGGCGAGCGGCGCGCTGGTCACCTGGCCAGGCCTGGCGAGCGCCGAGATGCGCCCGGCAACGGTCGCGGCGATGGTCGCCGTCTGCGTCGTCCCCGTAATCATTCTCGCCCCCCGGGGACGACCCGCTGACGAGGCACAGCATAAGTCGGGCGCGCAGGGCGAACCTCGCGGGCGGGTGGTGGTCGCCAGAATGTGGCTTGCGCGGCTGGCGCTTCAGGTTGCGGAGGCCGCGCTTTTCGCGTTCCTATACTTGTGGTTTCGCGCTATCGATCCTTCATTGGGCGCCAATCGAACGGCGCTGATCTTCGGCGCGGTACTGGCGGTGTCTGCGCCTCTGGGCCTCGCGGTCGGCCGTTGGGGCGACCGGCACGACCGCCCGCTCAAACCGCTCGTCTACTGCGCTGCGGTCTCGGCCTTGGCCCTGGCCGCGATGGCGCTTGCCAAGGATACGGCGGGGGCGATCGTGGCCTACGCGATGTTCGGCATGGCAAGCTCGATCTTCCTGGCGCTTCACTCAGCGCAGACCTTGCGCATTCTTCCTCGTCCGGAGCGCCGGGGCCGCGACCTCGGCCTGTTCAACCTCACCAATACTGCACCATCGATGATCATGCCCGCCCTTGCGCTCATGCTGGTGCCGGCGTTCGGCTATTCGGGTCTGTTCTTTCTGCTGGCTGCGCTCGCCGCACTGTCGGCCGCCCTGGTTCCCGCACGTCTCTCGAAATAAACGCAGGATAGCTTGCGCTCACGACACACCCATGCCACTATGAGAACGTTCACATGACTATGGGACGAGGGTAGGATGCGGGTTGGATGGGCGGCCGTCGCGTGCGCGACTTTTCTTGCGGGCTGCGCGACCAACGGACTGGATCCGGCGCCCGCGCCAGCCACCACCGCCGCGACGCTGAGCGACGAAGCGCGGGTGGCCGATCTCGTCTCTCGCATGAGCCTCGAGCGCAAGGTCGCGCAGCTAATTCAGCCGCAGATCAACTCGTTCACCGCCGCAGACATGAAGCGGTATCGTTTCGGGAGCTATCTCAACGGCGGCAACGGCGGCCCATACGGCGACGAGTTCGCGCCCGCATCGGAATGGCTCAGGCTCGCCGACGAAATGTGGGATGCTTCGACTGCCCCGTTGCCGGCCGGTGAGCCGGTAATCCCCTCCATCTGGGGCACCGACGCGGTTCACGGACACACCAATGTCGTGGGCGCGACTATCTTCCCCCACAACATCGGCTTGGGTGCCACGCGCGATGCCGATCTCCTTCGCCGTATCGGCGCAGCCACCGCCGCCGAGATCGCCGCCACCGGTATTGACTGGAACTTCTCTCCGACCGTTGCAGTCGCACAAGACGACCGGTGGGGTCGTACCTACGAAAGCTATTCCGAGGACCCCGCGATCGTCGCTCCATTGGGCGCTGCACTGATCGAGGGCCTCCAGGGCCATCGGGGCCCCCGCGCGCGGATCCCGGCGGGCCACGTCATCGCAACGGCGAAGCACTTCTTCGGCGACGGCGGAACCGCCCAGGGCGTCGACCAGGGAGAAGTTACCGGCGAAATCGCGGCTTTGAAAGCACTCCACGCAAAGCCCTATCCGGCGGCCATTGCCTCTGGGGTCGAAGCGATCATGGCGAGCTTCAATTCGATCAACGGCACCAAGATGCATGGCAACCAGCCGCTGTTGACCGGCCTGTTGCGCCGCGAGTTCGGCTTCGAAGGGCTCGTCGTCGGCGATTGGAATGGGCATGGCCAGGTCGCCGGGTGCAAAGTGGACGACTGCCCGCAGTCGCTGTTGGCCGGGCTCGACATGTACATGGTGCCGGACGACTGGAAGGCGCTGCATGCAAATCTCGTGCGCCAAGTCCGCGACGGCACGATTCCGCAAGCCCGGCTCGACCAGGCGGTCTCGCGCGTACTGACGATGAAGCTGCACGCGGGGCTGCTCGATGCAGATGCCAAGCGACCCTCTGCGCGCTTGCACGGAGGAAAGTTCGAACTGCTCGGATCGCCAGCGCATCGAGCGCTCGCGCGCGAAGCGGTGGCCAAGTCGCAGGTCCTGCTCAAGAATGATGGCGTGCTTCCGCTTGCGCGCGGAGCCAGGGTCCTTGTCGCTGGAGCGGCGGCTGACCGCATAGCCCAGGCGGCCGGTGGCTGGACGCTCACGTGGCAGGGCGGGCTCGAGCTCACCAACGAGAAGCACTTCCACGGTGCAACTTCCATCTGGCAGGGCGTCGCGGAGGCTGCCGGAGGCGGCGCGATCCTTTCTCCCGACGGCACGTTCTCGACCAAACCCGACGTCGCAATCGTGGTCTTCGGCGAGCCGCCGTACGCCGAGTTCGAAGGCGACCGCAAAACCGCGGTCCTCGCCGACGAGGAGGGGCTTGCCTTGCTTCGCAAGTTCAAGGCGTCTGGAGTTCGCACGGTTGCCGTACTGCTTTCGGGACGCCCGTTGTGGATGAACCGCGAATTCAACGCCGCCGATGCCTTCGTCGCGTCGTGGCTTCCCGGCGGGGAAGGCGCGGGCGTGGCCGATGTCCTCTTCGGCAAAGTGCCGGCCACCGGCCGCTTGTCGTATAGCTGGCCCGCGGCGTGCGGTGGGAACCCGGTCAATGGACCCGACGGGGCGCTTTTTCCCGTGGGCTATGGATTGTCGGCAGACGAGAAGCGTCCGCTTGCGCGGCTCGACGAGGATTGCGACTACCTTGGGAGCGGACCGTCCGCTGTCTGGTTTGCCGATGGTCGGCTGGCTACCGACATTCTCGCTACCGGGGATGACAAGCCCCTCGCAAACTTCCGCGGCTCGGCAGGTGGCATTACTGCCCGCGGCATCGATCGCTTGCGCCAGGAGGATGCGCGCGAGATCGTCTTTGCACCCGGCGCAACACTGACGCTCGCTCAGCCGCGCGGTGGGTCCGGCGCGTACAAGATCGCCTACTCTCTGCCTTCCGCGCCCACGGCCCCCGTGAAGCTTATCACCGGTGGCAACACGACCGACATCACGGCTCAACTCAAAGTCAGCGCGGGGAAAGGCTGGCGCGAAATGATCGTGACCGACGCATGCGCAGCTCGACTGGGCGACTCGATTGCCATCCGGTCGGAAGGACCGATGAACCTGCAAATCGGGAGTATTTCGCGCCAGGTCATGCCGGCCGGCGCCAACTGCTCGTTCTAGGACATCAATCTCGCGGGCCGCCAAGAAGCCTGCACAGGGAGTAACGAAGATGGCATTGGCACCCGAGGTCTCGACAAGCACCGATCCCAATCCGATCGAGAGCGACGCGCCGCCCGTCGACGCGCCCGGCCTCAATTATTTCGTCTTCGCACTGTTCTTCATCTTCGGAGGGATCACATCGCTGAACGACGTGATCATTCCCAAGCTGAAGGAACTGTTCACGCTATCGTATTTCGAAGCGAGTCTGGTCCAGTTCTGCTTCTTCATCGCCTACGCCGTGGTTGGCATTCCGGGAGCGCGCCTCGTCAAGCGCATCGGCTACATGCGCGGCGCAGTCGCCGGTTTGCTGACGATGATGGCGGGCTGCCTGCTTTTCATCCCGGCAAGCCAATCGGCCGTCTTCGGGGTGTTCCTCTTTGCCTATTTCATCCTCGCCACCGGCGTGGTGCTGGTCCAGATCGTCGCCAATCCGCTCATCAGTGTGCTCGGCCCGGCACGCACCACGCATAGCCGGTTGACCTTCGCCCAGGCGTTCAATTCGCTCGGGACGACCATCTTTCCCTACTTCGGCGCCATCCTGATCCTCGGCAGCCTCGCCACCGTAACGGCGGCCCAGTTGTCGGGCGCAGAGCTCGACGCTTATCGCACCGCCGAAAGCCAGGCGATCGTGAACGGTTACCTCGGCCTCGCTGCCGCACTGGCGGTTGTCGCGGCGGTCGTCTGGATGTTCCGCAACCGCTTGAAGGGAGAACGCCACGAAGAGACCAGCCTCGCCGAAGGTCTCAATCTGCTCGGCCGACCCCGGTTCGGCTACGGAGCGCTGTGCATCTTCCTCTACGTGGGTGCCGAGGTTGCTATCGGCAGCTTCATCGTCAACTTCCTGATGCAAGACCACGTGCTGAACATTCCCGAGCAGGACGCCGGCAAGCTTATCTCGCTCTACTGGGGTGGCGCCCTCATCGGCCGCTTCATAGGTTCGGGACTGCTCCGGGTGGTCAGCCCGGGCTTGTTGCTCGCCTCCGTTTCTGCCGGCGCAATCGCTCTCATTGCGATCTCGGCCAATTCCACGGGCGAGGTGGCCGGCTATTCGCTCCTCGCCGTCGGCTTGATGAACTCGATCATGTTCCCGACCATCTTTTCGCTCGCCTGCGAGAAGCTCGGTCCCCGCGCCGCGGACGGCTCGGGCATCATCAACGTCGCCATCGCTGGCGGCGCGGTGATCCCCGCCATCTATGGCGCGCTGGCGGACGAGATCGGCCTTGCGGCGGCGCTGACGCTCCCAGCCCTGTGCTACGCGGTCATCGCGGGCTTCGGGTTCTACGCCCGTCGACCTGCCTGAAGCGGATCGTGTCAAGAATGTCGCACAGCCCTTCCAATTGCTGCAAGGTTATGAGCGGACAAACAGAAAATATTGCGCCTGTCCCCTGACTGCTCCTTATGGATGCGACAGAGACGACGCGTCTATGGGGGATTTCTGATGTCGCTTTCCGCGAACTTGAAGCTGTTTTTGCTGTCTGGCACCGCCGGCGCCGCGCTCTTGATTAGCACTGGCGCCGCCGCGCAAGATACGCTCCCCACCGCGCCCATCGCCGCCGATGAGGCCGAGGGCGAGGACGACATCGTCGTCACCGGCACCCGCGTGGTTCGCGATGGTTTCGAGGCGCCGACGCCGGTGCAAGTTCTGACCGAAGAGGACATCGAGAACTCCTCGCCGACGAATAACATCGCCGACTTCGTCAATCAGCTTCCGGCGCTTGCAGCCTCGATACGGCCTTCGAACTCGCGCCTCGAACTGAGCAACGGACAGGCCGGCATCAACGCACTCAACCTCCGCAGCCTTGGCACTGTCCGTACCCTGGTGCTGGTCAACGGCCGCCGCTCGGTCGGCTCGACAGCGAACGGCATCGTCGACGTCAACACGATCCCGCAGTCGCTAGTCCAGCGAGTCGAGGTGGTCACGGGGGGCGCGTCAGCCGCCTACGGTTCGGACGCGGTCGCGGGTGTCACCAACTTCATCCTCAATAACGAATACGAGGGGCTTAAACTCGAGGCCGACGCCGGCGTCACCGACCGAGGCGATGGGTTCAACTATTCGGGCGCCATTACGGGCGGGATCTCGTTCGCTGACGGTCGTGCGCGCCTGATCGTTGCGGGCGAGATCGCCCATACGGACGGCGTTTTCTACGTCGATCCCGAAGAGCGAGGGTGGAACCACACCGGCTTCTTGCGGATCCAGAACCCTGCATGGTCTGCGAACGCCACCGTGCCCCGGTATCTCTTCCGGACCATGATCGGCGCCGCCAACTCCACGCCGGGCGGCCTGATAACCGGCTCTTCGGGTGGCACCCCCCTGTGCGGAACCTATTTCGGCCCCGGCGGATCGATCAACCAATATCAATACGGGCAGCTGGTTTTCCCGGCGCCGGCCTGTTCCTCGACCCCGTCACTCAATCAGGGCGGCGACTGGCGAGTCAACGATTCGGGACGCCGCATCGGCATCAGTCCGGATGAAGATCGCTGGGGCCTCTTCGGGCGCTTCAGCTTCGACGTAACCGACGGTGTGCGTCTTTTCGCGGAGGCTTCGTACAACAGGCAGGAGACCCTGTTCAACGCTGGGCCAAACCTGATGACCGGCCTTTCGATCCGTGCATCAGGTTGTGGTGCCGCAGCGACTGCGCCGATCTCGTGCAATGCGTTTCTCTACCAGACGCTGGGTTCGGCAGCCTTGGCGGGACGTAACACGGTCACCTTGGCGACGACTGCCGCGGATCTACCTGGTCGCGGCACGAACAACGAGCGTAAGATTGAACGCTACGTAATCGGGGCAGAGGGCGATTTCGAAGCCTTCGGCCGCTCCGCGCAATGGGACATCTACGGCCAATACGGCCGCGCGGACCTGCACGAGCAGCTCATCAACATTCAGCAAACCGACCGTCGCAACGCCGCGATCGACGCGGTCTTCGCGCCCGTCGGCAATGAAAGCGGCCTGCCGGTCGGATCGATCCAGTGCCGCATCAATGTCGATGGGGTCGCAACGAACAACGATGCAGCCTGTCGTCCCCTCAACCTTTTAGGCCTCGGCGTGTCTTCTGCGGAGGCGGTCGACTACGTCCTCGGCGATCCATTCCGCGACCAGTTTCTGGAGCAAACGGTCGTCGGCGCGAACCTTGCGCTAACACCTTTCGCGACCTGGGCAGGCGACGTCAGCATCGCCGTGGGGGCCGAGTATCGCAAGGAAGAGATCGACGGCTTCGTTCCGGCCGAATTCCAACCCATCTTTAATGCGGACGGCACCACGCGAAGCGTGTGGTCGGTAGGCAACTACCGACCGAGCAAAGGTAGCTACAACGTCAAGGAAGCCTACCTCGAAACGGTCATTCCGCTAGGCTTCGGCCTCGAGTTCAATGGTGCGGTCCGCGGGACGGATTACTCGACCTCGGGCTACGTTACGACCTGGAAGCTCGGCGCGACCTGGCAACCGATCGACGACTTCTTGTTGCGCGCCAACCGTTCTCGCGACATTCGCGCGCCAAACCTGAACGAACTGTTTCAGGCAGGCACCGCGAACACGTCTACTGTCACCAACCCGTACTTCGTCGCCGGGCAGAACAATCCCGGCCCGGGTACCGGCGTTTATGGCGCAAACCTGTCGTATCTGGGCACCGTCACCGGCAACCCCAATCTGCGCCCCGAGAAGGCGGATTCGTACAGCTTCGGCGGTGTCCTGACACCGCGCTTCCTTCCCGGCCTGAGCCTTTCCGCCGACTACTGGCGGGTCAAGGTCCAGGATGCGATCGACAGCCTGAGTGCCGACGACATCGTCAACCGCTGTTTCGAAGGCGTTGCGGAGTATTGCGCAGCGATCACCCCCGATCCGGCGAACCCGTCGCGCGTGCTGATCAGCCGTCAACCGTTCAACTTCCTGTCGCTTCTCATCCGGGGCGTCGATTTCGAGGCGGCATACCGCACCCAGCTTGCGGGCGGCAACTTCTCGATCCGCGGTCTCGCAACGCGCTACATCGAGAACACGATCGACACCGGTGTGACAGGGTTTGCCTCGCTCAATTCGGTGGGGACGCTTGGAGTGGGCACAGGCACTCAGTCGATTGTCCCGAAGTGGATTTACCGTGTGAGCGCCGCGTACGACACCGAAGATTACACCCTGACTGCGGTGGGCCGCGGAGTGAGCAGCGGGCGCTATGACGCCACTGGTGTCGAGTGCGCGAGCAGCTGCCCGATCTCGACCAACCAGTTCCCGACATATGAGGACAACAGCATCGATGGGGTAACCTATGTCGACCTCAACGCGACGTTCAAGTTTGATGCGTTCGGCGGCAAGAATGGCGAGTTCTTTGTCAATGTAACCAACCTGTTCGATGCCGATCCGATCGTGCTGCCGGAAACCGGCCTTGCCGCGAATAGCACCTACAGCGACCTACTCGGCCGCGCTTACCGCGTCGGCGTTCGCTTGAAGCTGCGTTAAACACGGGAACGGGCGGCGCGAGACGGCTCGCGTCGCCCGCCCGATCTGCTACGCCACCCTCGTGAGCGCAGCGAGACCTGAATCAGCGACCAGGGCGCGGGGTTTCGGATCGGCCCGCCGGCTGCAAGCGCTCTACCTCCTGCTCGGTTTTTCGGCAGGGCTGCCGTTCTACATGTTCAATGCGGTGCTGTTGCTCCGGCTGGCGCAGCACGGGGTCGACATCGCCGTTGTCGGGTTCTTCGCCTGGGCCGCCCTCCTGCCGACCTTCAAGTTCGTCTGGGCGCCGTTGCTCGAACGGTACGCGATCCCGGGCTTCACCCGCTTCTGGGGAAAGCGCCGCGGGTGGATCATGCTGGCCCAGCTCGGCATCTTCACCGCGATGCTCGGCATGGCGTTCACCGCCGACGACCGGAGCCTGCCGCTCACGGCGCTTTTTGCCGTGACCCTGGCGTTCTGGACGACCACCCTCGAAATTGCGGCCGACGGTTGGCGAATCGAGCTGGCTCCGACGCAGGCCGAGCAAGGTCCGCTCGTCGCGGCGAACTTGTGGGGTTATCGCAGCGCCATGGTTGCTGCCGGAAGCGGCGCCGCGTTCGTCGCCGCCCGCGCGGACTGGACCTGGGCCTATCTTGCGATCGCCGTCGCGGCCTTCCTGCCTTTCCCTATTCTGGCGGCGATGCGAGGCGAGCCCAACGCCACGGCGCCTCGCAGTTCGGCCCTGATCAACGGCGTGACCGCCAGCGTCTTTATCGCCGCCGCCGTAACTCTCGCCGCCGCTGCCACCGGTTGGCTCCTGCTGGGCGCGGCCGGCTCGGCCGGTCTCGATTCCGACAGCAACGTGACTCCGTTCGTGCTCGCGATCTGCATGGCACCCTTCGTCGCGCTGGCTTTCGCGCTTCCCCGTATCCGCCGCATGGGCCCTGAGGCTTCGCTACGGCGATCGCCGACGCTGGGGCCGTATATCGATTTCTTCTGGCGCTTCGGTTACGCGACACTGGCCGTGCTGGTGTTCGTCTCGCTGTACCGTGTCGGCGATGTCCTCGCGCTGACGTTGTCGCACCCGATGTGGAATGCACGCGGCTTCTCTCTCGACCAGATCGGGGTGGCCGACGGGTTCGTGGCGCTTCCCGCGAGCATGCTCGGAGTGGCGCTCGGCGGGTGGATGTCGGCAAAGTGGCCGCTCGGCCGCGCTTTAGCCGCGGGCGCGATCATCGCCGCCATGGGCAACTGGATATACGTGTGGCTGTGGAGTGCCCCGGTCGAAGGCTGGGCGCTGTTCGCGGCCGTAGCTCTCGACCAGTTCGGCAACGGGCTCGCGGGCACAGTGTTCGTGGTCTACCTGTCGATGCTGGTGAACCCGCGCTATCCTGCCGCGCAGTATGCGCTTCTTTCCGGCTTCGCGTTCCTGCTTGCGAGGCTGCTCGCCGGCGCTTCGGGCACGCTGGAGAAGGTCATCGGCTATGATGGCTTTTTCCTCCTGACCGGCGCGGTCACACTCTCGGCAGTCGTGCTGCTGCCGTTCGTGACTCGCCTCGTCCCGCGTGAGCCTGACGACGCATGATCGAGCCGGTTGTCGAGCGCGCTTTCATTCCGGCGGCTGAGGCCGTCGAAACGGGGGAGATTCCGGGTGCGACACTGGGGCTGGTGACCGCGTCGGGTGAGCGGGCGGTGCGCATCGCCGGCTACGCGGCAATTGACCCCGGGCACGAGGATCTCACCCGCGCGCACTGGTTCGACCTTGCCTCGTTGACCAAGGTCGTCGCCACGATGCCGATGATCCTCGCGCTCGCGGATGAGGGGCGGCTCGACCTCGACCGTCCGTTGACCGACGCCATACCGGATTTGCGGCAGTACGACGTGGCAGGCGCGGCCGAGCGGCGCGTCACGTTCCGCGACTGCCTGGCGCATCAAACCTTCCTCCCGGCGGTCGAGCCGCTCTACACCTTGGGCGACGATCCTCAGCGGCTGCGCGCTTACGTGCTGCAGCGGGAGTGGCCGCGAGGCCCGGCGGTGTATTCCGACATCAACTTCATCCTTCTCGGCATCGCCATCGAACGGCTTGGCGGGGAGTGGCGTCTTGGTGAAGGGTTGGCGTGGGGTCCGCCCCCGGGCCCGGCGGTTGCGACCGAACGATGCACCTGGCGCGGACGGGTGATGAATGGCGAGGTGCACGACGAGAACGCCTTTGCCTTAGGCGGCGCGCCGGGGCACGCGGGGCTGTTCGGTACGGTCGACGGTGTGCTCGACTTCGCGCAAGGCCTGCTCGATGGCAGCGGGGTCTCTCCCGCCGCGCTCTCGGCGATGCGCGAGCGACAGAACGGGGATCGAACTTGTGGCTGGGAGCGCCGCTTTGCCGGCTGGCCCGGCGGGGACGCTTGCTCTGACGAGACGATCGGTCACACCGGCTTCACCGGAACCGGCCTATGGCTTGATTTCGAGCGGGGATTGGGCTGGACGCTGCTCACCAACCGCATCCACCCGACTCGCCACAGCGCCGAAGCGATGACCATCTTCGACCTCCGCCCCGCCACCGGCGACGCGGTTATCGCGGCGTTCGATAGGCTCAGTTAGCAGCCGCCAGCGCGAGCAACGCGCGGTCCATGAACTGCGTCGCCCTAACGTCCTCGGGCACATCGTTGGCATAAATCGCGAAGGTCAGTGTCCTGCCGCTCGCCGCCGTCAGGTAACCGGCAAGCGCGTTCGTCGCATTCAGCGTGCCGGTCTTGGCGGTGAGCTTCCCGTCGAGCGCGGTGCCGCCGCCGAAGCGCCTCGCCAGGGTCCCATCCTTGCCGCCGACAGGGAGCGTCTCCCGCCAGGCCGCTCCCCACGGCTGGCGCGCGATCCAGCCGAGCAGCTTGGTCATGCCGCCCGGGCTCACGCGGTTGTAGGTCGACATTCCCGAGCCGTCAGATAGACTGACCGCGTGGATCGGGACTCCGGCTTCGTCGAGCATCGCACGCACCACGGCATGCCCGTCGGCGAGCGAACCGGTGCCGCGGATCAGGCCGAGCCTGTGAAGCAGTAGCTCAGCATGGAGGTTCTGGCTCACCTTGTTGACCACTCGGACGTCGTCGGCCAGCGGACCTGGGGTCAGCGCGGCAAGCGCGGGGACGTCCGGCGCGATCAGCCTGGCGGCGGGATCGCGCTTCTTCGGGTCGTCGATCGGCAATAGCGGGCGATGCCGGGAGACGACCTTGCCTTTCACCTTCACTCCTCTCGCGCGGAGCATCTCGGCGAGCCGCCACGCGGCGTAGTGCGCCGGATCGTCAACGCCGAGTTGTAGCGTCTGGGGCTGTGCCGCCGCGCCGATGGTCCCGCTAAGCACGAGCACCCTGCCGTTCGGCGCGCGGTCGAACTCGAGGTCGACTTGGTCGCCCGCGACGGTGCGGGCATGGTTCTCCAGCGTGTAGTAGGTCGGCAACGCCACCTTGGGGGCCGCGCCCTCCTCGCCAGGGGCGACGGTCGCGACGATCTCATTGTCGTCGACCGTCAGGGCCGAGATGCCGGTGCCCGAGTCGGTCGGAATGTTGTTCCAGCTCATGCCCGGGCTCCACCGCTGATCGGGAAACAGGGTGTCGTCGCCGATCACGTCGCCCACCGAGCGGGTCTTCGCGGCGACCGCGTCGGCGAGCGCCGCCAGGCAGTTGGTTACGCAATCGGAGGCGGCGGACATGCGCGCGTCCCCCCGGCCTTCCAGGACCACTTTTCGCTCGCGCGCGCGCGCGTCGGGCTCCAGGCGCACGCGCGCACCGCCGTTGCCAGCTTCGGGCAACTCGCCTTTCGACATCGCCCACATCGTCGCGGCGGTGGTGAATATCTTGGTGTTCGAAGCGGGGATGAAGCGGTTGTCGGGATCGATCGCGATAACCTCCCGACCGGTATCGTCCACCGCCACCAGCCCCCAGCGGGTGCCCGGTCCGGCCTCGGCGAGAATGGCCGCGGGATCGACCGTAGCGGCTTCCTGCGCCAGCGCCGGTGCGGCGAGCGCCGCCAGGAGCAATGTCAGTCCGCGCGCGGCGCATGCCAACCCTTGCCCGCGCCATAGCCCCCGCGCATTCGCGGCTTGCGGGCCCCGCTCGGCGCGGCCAAAGTCCGCTCTCGCTGTAGGACTTGAAACAGTTGGCACACTGTTCAAGTGACAAATTTTCGCCGGTTGCGACGAGTGCGTGATGCAGGGGCGGAGACGGTAGTTACGGGAGCGCATAAAGCCGACATGACACAGGCCGGTGGCTGTAGGACAGCGCGTTTTTCGCTCCCCTCGATATCCCTGACGCATTGGCTGGCGATGCTGGCCATGTGCCTCTTGGCAATCGCAGCGCCCGCGCGCGCCGCTTCGGCTGACGACCTGGCCGCCGCCCTTGCAATGCCACGTGCAACATCACTGGTGGGGGCAAAGGATGCGCCGCGCTTTGCCTGGGTGGTGAGCGAGGCGGGGGTGGAGACGATCTGGGTCGGCGGTCCGACCGAGCCGGCCCGGGCGGTGTGGAGCCATGGCAAGGACGACGGGATCGAGATCAGCGACCTCGCGCTGAGCCGCGATGGCCGCCAGATCGTGTTCGTCCGCGGCGGCGATGGCGAATGGGCCAATTCGTCGCTCCCCAACGCCTCGGCGCTCGCCGATCCGCCCGCGCAAGAAGTCCTCCTGCTCGATCTCGGCGCGGGCAACCCCCGCTTCATCGGCGAGGGCCATTCGCCGCTGTTCGGGCCGGACGGGAGCGTCCTGTTCGCGCGCAGGGGCGCCATCATGCAGGGCCGACCCGGCCGCACCGCACGGCGGATTGCCGAGCTTTCGGGCATGCCGACCAATCTCGAGCTTTCGCCCGACAGCAAGCGCCTGTTGTTCATCGACGACCGCGACGACCGCGCGTTCGCCGGCGTCCTCGACCTCGACGGAGACCGCGTGCGCTACCTTGCTCCCGGACTGTCGATTGCCGCCGATCCCACTTTCTCGCCCGATGGCAGTCAGGTGGCGCTGATCCGCTTTCGCGAACCGCCGGCGCGTAACCAGGACGGCGGCAAGGCCTCGTACTGGTCGATCGACGTGGCCGATGTTGCGAGCGGAAGGAGCCGCACGGTCTGGCGGGCCCCGGCTTCCGCCGGCGGGCGATACGCCGGCACGCGGCAGCAGAACCTTTACTGGGCCGCGGACGGCCGGCTGCTGTTCCCGTGGGAGCGCAACGGTTGGCTGCACGTCTACGAAATCCCGGCCGGCGGCGGCGAGGCGCGCGAGCTTACACCCGGCGAGTTCGAGGTCGAAACCTTCCTGCTGGATGCCGACCGCCGATCGCTGCTTTTCGTCGCTAATGTCGAGGACCCGGAGCGCCACCAGCTCTGGCGCGCCGCCCCCGGCCAAGCGGCGCGGCGCGTGACCGGCGACGCAGGCATCGAGAGCTATCCGGCGATCGCGGGCGGCGCGGTCGCGGTGATCGCCAGCGATACCATCCGTCCCGCGCATGTCCGTCTGGCCGGCGGTCCGTCGCTCGGCCCTACGGCGGTACTGGAGGGCGGCGTCGAACCGCGGGCCGTCACCTTCACCGCCGCCGACGGCACGCGGGTTCACGGCCAGTTGTTCGAAGGGCGCGGGCCCGGACCGCGACCTGCGGTGATCTTCGCCCACGGCGGGCCGCGGCGGCAGATGATGACCGGCTATCACCCGAGCGGATACTATTCGAACGCCTATTCGATGAATCAGCATCTTGCCGCGCAGGGCTTTACCGTGCTGTCCGTCAACTACCGCAGCGGCACCGGCTATGGCCTTGCCTTTCGCGACGCGCCGAAGACCGGCCGCGAAGGGGCGTCTGAATATCTCGATATTCTCGCCGGCGGAAAGTGGCTCGCCAAGCAGCCAGGCGTCGACGCCGGGCGCATTGGCATCTGGGGCGGCAGTTGGGGCGGCTATCTCGCCGCGCTGGCGCTGGCCCGGGATAGTGAGCTGTTTGCCGCCGGGGTCGATTTTCACGGCGTGCACGACATGTTGCGCACCCCCGCCGCGGGGCTTTCGCCCAGCGAACAGGAAGCGGCGCGGCAATTGCAGTGGGACAGTTCGCCGCTTGCCGCGCTCGACGCGTGGCGCTCGCCGGTGCTGCTGGTCCACGGAGACGACGACCGTAACGTGCCGTTCTCCCAGTCGGTGCTGCTTGCGCGCGAACTTTCGGCCAAGGGGATTCCGTTCGAAGAGCTTGTTTTTCCCAACGAGCGGCACACGTTTCTGCGCCACGACGATTGGGTCACCGCATTGCAGGCCAGCGCGGACTTCCTGGGCCGCCGGTTGGGAGAAGCCGGACGATGAGAACGATGGCGTGCTTGGCGGCGCTGCTGGCGCTTGCCTGGGCAGGAGTCGCCCCTGCGCAGGATCGGATACTGATCGAAGGGGCGCGAGTATTCGACGGTACCGGCGCGCCCGCACGGGTGGCCGACGTGCTGGTGGAGGACGAACGCATCGTTGCGGTGGCCGCCGACGTGCCGGCACCCGCAGGCGCGCAACGGGTCGATGGGCGCGGCAAGACGCTCATTCCCGGGCTCCACGACCTCCACACCCATATCCGCTCGCCTGCCTACGAAGGCCCGGAGGACATGGCCAAAGCCTGGGCGGGTTACCTGCTGGCGGGGGTCACGACGATCGACGACTTCTCGGTTTCGGGCGAGATGATCGCGCCGATCCGCGAACTCGTCGGGCAGCACGGATTCTGGGCGCCGAACCTCAATCATGCGGTTCGCTTCGGGGTGAACGGGGGGCACGGCACCGAGGCCGGTTGGGGCCCGTTCATGACGCTCGAGACCGACACGCCGCGCGCCGCCCACCAGGCGACACCGCTGGCGCTGTCGTACGATCCCGATCTCATCAAGGTCTTCACCGACGGCTGGCGCTATGGCCGCGACCCCGACCTGATGAGCATGAACCGCGAAACGCTCTCGGCGATCGTCGCCGACGCGCACAAGGCCGGCAAACCCGTCGTTACTCACACGGTCACTGTCGCAGGTGCCAAGGTGGCCGCCGCCGCGGGGGTGGACGCACTAGCGCACGGGATCGGGGACGCGGTGGTGGACGGCGATCTGATCGACCTGATGCGCCGCAGCGGCACCGCCTACATAGCCACGATGGCGGTGTACGAGCCAAAGGAAGCCCGCGTGCTGGCGCGCGGCGAGGCAGCTCTCCTCAACCCAGGAGAACGCGCGCGTGAGGCCGCGATGCAGGTAGCGGGGCGCGAGGAGACGGCGCCCTACAACGCCAGGCGCTGGGCGGTGCTGCGGGAAAACATCCGGCGCCTGAAGAAGGCGAAGATACCGATCGGTGTGGGAACCGACGCCGGGATCGGCGGCACGTACCACGGCAGTTCCGCGGTACGCGAAACCATCTGGCTGACCCGCGTCGGGTTCAAGCCCGCCGAAGCGCTGGTGGCCGCCACGCAGACCAGTGCGGCAATCATCGGCCAGGACGACACGCACGGGACGATCCGGCCAGGCATGCGGGCGGACCTCGTGCTGGTCGACGGCCAGCCGGACAAGCGCATCGACGACCTGTGGAACGCCAAGCGCGTGTGGGTCGCGGGGCGCGAGGCGCCGCTCGCCGCCTTGCGTGTGTTGCGCGACAATCCGGGAATGACCCCCCTGCCCGCGGTCGTCATGCCCGGCGCGGTGATGACCGGTGCGCGCGCGGACGGGCGCACCGACCTGGGTACGCTCCCCGTCGCGAGCACCGATCCCGGTATCGACCACTCGCATCTCGTCGCGCATCGCGACGAGAAGGACGCGCGGACTTTCCTTGCCGCCCGGATGGGCGCCGCGCCGCTGCCCTTCGTCCAATGGGTATTGCCCCTGACGCGCGGGCCTGTTCTGGTCGCCGATGCCAGCAAGTTCACCGGCGTCGAGCTTACGGCGAAAGGCATCGGGAATTATCGGCTGGTGCTCGAAAGCTACGGCGTCGAGGGGCGGGATTCGTTCGCCGCGCCTTTCGCGGCGGGCGACAAGCCGACCCGCCTCCGCCTGCCTTTCGCCTTATTCAAAAGCCGCGATCCGGGCGAGCGGCTTGACCTTACCCAGCTACGCGCGTTGCGGATCCAGCTATCGGGCGAGACCGGTGGTACCGCCACGCTCGAGCTCGGCGACGTGCGCTTCTACTGACATTTGCCCGCAGGTGGCGCCTTGGCCAGCGCTCGGCCGGCGGCGGCGCCCGTGAGCCGTCCATCCTCGACCGCGAGTTCGCCGTTCACGATCACCGCCCGCACGCCGATTGCCGTCTCGTCGAACTTCTCATAGGTCGCGCGCGCGGCGTAGCTCGCCGGATCGAACACAACGACGTCGGCGAATGACCCGGGGCGGAGCCGGCCACGGTCGGCCAAGCCGAACCAGTCCGCGGTGAGTGCCGAGCTGCGGTCGACGAACGCGCGCAGGCTCAGCACTTTCCGCTCCTTCACGTAGACCGCGTACTTGCGCGCGAAGCTCCCGTAGATGCGCGGGTGGGCCGTGGAAGCATCGCTGTCGGTCATCGTCCACGGCTGGCGCATGAAAGCCTCGATGTCGCTTTCGGCCATGTTGAAGCTGATGGTGGACGAATCCGCCTCGCGGATAGCGATCATCGCCGCGGAAACCGGGTCGGTGCCGAACTCACGCGCCAGCTCGTCGAGGCGGCGCCCCTTCCACTTGTCTTCGACGATCAGCAGGCTGCCAGCCCCGCCGCGCCGGCGCATGTTCTCGGCGATCTCCCCTCGCAGGCGATCGGCGAGCGCCGGGTCGTCGAATCGTGCCAGCATCGCCGCTCGGCCACCGTCCTGCGCCCACAGAGGCACCAGCGCGGCGACGAGGCTCGTGCCGCTGGCATTCCAGGGATACTGGCCCGCGGTCACGTCGAGCCCGGCGGCGCGCGCCGCCGCGATCTTCGCGACAATTGCAGGAGCGGATCCGTGCAGGTCCACCCCCAGCGCCTTGATATGCGAGATGTGCACCGGGATGCGCGCGTCGCGGGCTACCGCAATCGCCTCGTCGACCGCCGCGGCCAATCCCACCGTATAGTTCGCCTCGTCACGCAAATGGGTGTCATAGACCCCGCCCATCTCACCCGCGACTTTCGCCAGCGCGACGACCTCGCTCGTCTCCGAGAAGCTCTGCGGCGCATAGAACAGCCCGGTCGAAAGCCCCAGCGCCCCTTCGCACATCGCGGTGCGTACCAGAGCCTCCTCGCGCGCTAGCTCTTCCGTGGTCGGTGACCGGCGCGCCTCGCCCACCACCGCCTGTCGGATCGAACCGAACCCGGTGAACGCGGCGTAGTTGACGCCCACCGTCTTGCTGCGCGCGCTCGCGAGCTGCTCACCGACCTCGATCGGACCACCGCCGTCGTTGCCGACGAAGGCGGTCGTCACCCCTTGCAACAGGAAAGGCTCGACCAGCCGGCGCCGGGCGTCGTCGGACGTCAGCCAGCTAGCCATGTGCGTGTGCGGATCGATGAAGCCCGGCGCGACGACCATCCCCCGGGCGTCGATCGTGCGCGCCGCGTTGACCGCGAGGGATGGGCCCATCGCAACGATGCGATCCCCTGCGATAGCGACATCGCCGGTAACCGGATCGCCGCCGCCCGGGTAGATGGTCCCCCCGCGAATGACGAGGTCGACCTCGGCCGGCACCACCGACGGGGTGGCGCACGAAGCGAGCAGCGCCGGCAGCAGCGCCGCCGCCACCCTCCTCATCCCCAGAACCCCTTCTCGGGCGAATACATCATGCCATTCTCCGCGCGCACTCCGCCCGCGCGATCCTCGGCAAGCCAAAGCGGTCCGTCAAGATCGGCCCAGTCGGCCATCCGCGCGATGTGGAGGGCCGGCGCGATGCCGAGCGACGAGCACACCATGCACCCGCTCATCAGCCCCAGACCCCGCGCACGCGCCGCCGACGCCAGTTCCAGCGCTGCGGTAAGGCCGCCGGTCTTGTCGAGCTTCACGTTGATCGCATCGTAGCGCGCCGCCACAGTGTCGAGCTCGGCTACGGTGTGCACTGACTCGTCCGCGCAGATGGGGACGGGCCGGTCGTACCCGGCAAGCCAGCCGTCCTCCTCAGCCGGACAGGGCTGCTCGAGCACATCGACACCGCATTCGGCGAGGACCGGCATCACGCGGCGAACGGTAGCCTCGTCCCAGCTTTCATTGGGATCGACGATCAGCGCGGCCGCCGGCGCGGCGGTGCGCACCGCGCGAATCGCGGCGGCCGGGTCGTTTGCGTCCACCTTCACCTTGATCAGCGGGGCCGTGGCCATCGCTGCCGCCTCCCGCGCCATGGCCCCCGGGGTATCGATCACCACGGTAAGCGCGGTCGCAACAGGACCGGGCTCAGGCGCGCCGATCAGCGTGGCCACGGAGCGGCCTGCCAGCTTCGCCTCGAGATCCCACAAGGCTCCGTCGAGCGCGTTGCGCGCTGCGCCCGGTTCGAGCAGCGTCAGCAAGTCTTGACGGCCGGCACCGCTTTCGATGGCTGCGCGGAGCGCCTCGATGCGTCCGAGAGAGCCTTCGATGCTTTCGCCGTAGCGCGGATAAGGCACCCCCTCGCCGCGCCCGACGACCTCGCCCTGCGCGATATCCACCGTCACCACATCCGCCGCGGTCTTCACCCCGCGCGAGATGCGAAACGGCCGGCTCAGCGCGAAGCGGTCGTGACGCGCGCGGAGCGTTCGGGCCATAGAATGCGCTCGAGGATCGGCTCGACGCCGAAACGGTGGGGATCCGTGCACGGGAGCCCGAGCATGTGCGCGGTCTGGGCGCACAAGGCTTTCGCCTCGTCTTCCGGGAGGGTCGAGGTGTTGAGACAGGCGCCGGCAGCCCGGACATTGGGGCTCGTCAAGCGCGCGACCTGCAGATTGGCGGCAAGGCACTCGGCGAGCCCGGGCAGGCGCCGGCCGGGCAGCCCGCGCATCTCCGGTCGCGCCGGATCGTGGCACAGCACCAGCACTTCGGGCTGCGCGCCATGCAGCAAGCCCGTGGAAACGCCGGCGAACGAGGGGTGAAACAGCGATCCCTGGCCTTCGACGACATCCCACCCGTCGTCGTCGCGCGCGGGTGTCAGCATCTCGATCGCGCCCGAGATGAAATCGGCCACCACCGCGTCGAGGGGTACGCCGTCACCCGCAATCAAGATGCCGGTCTGCCCGGTTGCGCGGAAATCGGCGCGCAAACCGCGCGCGCGGAGCCCTTCGACCAGCGCGAGCGAGGTGTACATCTTACCGACCGAGCAATCGGTACCGACGGTGAGCACCCGATGGCCGGCGCGCGGCCGCCCGTTGCCGACCATCAGGTCAGCCGGGGGATCGCGCACGTCGATGAGCCGCAAGCCCTTCTCGGCGGCAAGCGCGACCAGTCCGGGAATGTCCCGCAGCCGCTGGTGCAGGCCGGAAGCGACATGGAGCCCCGCCCGAAGCGCCTCGCGAGCGTCCTCGACCAACTGGGGATCCATCGTTCCGCCCGGATTGGCGATGCCCAACACCAGGGTCCTGGCGCCGGCGGCGGCGCCTTCCTCGATCGTAACGCGCGGCAAACCGAGCGTTAGAGGGCAGTCGTCGTGGCGGAACTCTCCGACGCAGTCGGCACGGCGGAATTCGGCCAGCCCGCGCGATGTCTTGATCCCGACGGGATCGGTGCTGCTGCCCAGATAAAGGAGGAACGGTGCTTCGATCACGGCCACACCCGTAACGCTGGGCGAAGCGCGCGGGGAGGCTGAAACCGCGCGGCGCGGCATAACTCGCCGTTATGCCGGACGGGACAGCATCTCGATCGTGCCGGCCAGGGTTTTCAGGAACGCGGTTGCCAGCGCAGGAGGCGGACGATCCTGCAGGTACATCGCGTGGATATCGAAGGTGAGCCGGGATTTCAGCGGGCGCATGGCCAATCCGGGCGCGAGCGACGCACGCGCGGTGAGGTTGTCTACGACCGTCATGCCCACCCCCATCCGCACTAGGGCGGTGGCGATGTGGAAGGTGCGTGCCGACACCACCTCGTCGAGCTCGATGCCCAGCCGCTGGACCTCGGCGCTAAACAGCACGCCGATCGGTCCGCTGCCGGCAAGGCTGACCAGCGGCCGGCCAACGAGCTCCTCGAGCCCGATCCTTGCGGGCGCGTCAGGCATGTCCGTCTCGCGGTAGAGAACGACGAGTTCACCGGCCCCGAGCCAATGCCGCCCCAGCGGCGCTCCTTGCGGAACTTCGTAGGCAACCGCGAGATCGGTCTCGCGCTCGTAAAGCTTGCGAAGGAGATCGGCGTGGTGGACGGTCTGCAGGTCGAACCGCGTGTCCTGGTGCTTGCGCAGGAACTGCGCCACGGTTGCCGGCAGGACGTCGAGCGCGATCGATGGCAACGCCGAAATGCGCAGCAACGATCCCCCTCCCCGCTTGAGGTTCCGGCTCGCCTCCCGCAGGGCATAGACCCGATCCTGGATCTCGGAGACCTCGCCGAACAAGGTGTGCGCATCTTCCGTCGGAACCAGCCTTCCGGCAGTCCGGTGGAAGAGCGGAAAGCCGAGCAGCGATTCGGCATGGCGAAGCACTTTGGACACAGACGGCTGTGACACATTGAGCATCCGTGCCGCGGCACTGACCGAGCCGTTGACGTAGACCGCGTGGAATACCTCGATATGGCGCAGGTTCATGGCATGTCGTTACCTGCGACGCTCGCCGGGCGCCACGCCTGTTTGCCGATCCGCACAGCTGCGGACGGAGAGGCTTGCTGCGGGAAGCGGATTGGTCAAGTGACCGCGGCAACCACCACTTGAGAGGTTTGCCATGAAGACCCGCGCCGCCGTCGCTTTTGAAGCCAAGCAACCGCTCGAGATCGTCGAATTGGAACTCGAAGGGCCGAGAGCTGGCGAGGTGCTGGTCGAGATCATGGCAACCGGCATTTGCCACACCGATGCCTATACGCTCGACGGGCTCGACAGCGAGGGTCTGTTTCCTAGCGTGCTGGGGCACGAGGGCGCCGGGGTGGTGCGCGAGGTGGGCGCGGGCGTGACCTCGGTGAAGCCGGGCGACCACGTGATTCCGCTATACACGCCTGAATGCGGCCAGTGCAAAAGCTGCCTCAGCGGCAAGACCAACCTGTGCACCGCGATCCGCGCGACGCAAGGCAAGGGCGTGATGCCCGACGGGACCAGCCGGTTCTCTTACAAGGGACAGCCGATCTTCCACTACATGGGCTGCTCGACGTTCTCGAACTTCACCGTGCTGCCCGAGATCGCGGTGGCGAAAATCCGTGAGGACGCGCCGTTCCAATCCAGCTGCTATATCGGCTGCGGGGTGACCACCGGCGTGGGAGCCGTGCTCAACACGGCGAAGGTGGCGCGCGGCGACAACGTCGTCGTGTTCGGTCTCGGCGGAATCGGCCTCAACGTCATCCAGGGCGCGAGGCTCGCCGGCGCCGGAAAGATCGTCGGCATCGACATCAATCCCGACCGTGAGGGATGGGGGCGGCAGTTCG
>NZ_JBSOQY010000002.1:0-110000 GCF_053819205.1 Tsuneonella sp. HG249 | reverse complement strand
CTGGCGCTGGGGTACTCAGGCGCTGGCGCAAGTCATCACGTGGACCTCGACGATCGTGGTCGTCCGCCTGCTGGAGCCAAGCGATTACGGCCTCTATGCCATGACGCAGGCGGTGGTTACCGCGCTCGCCTTCCTCAACGGCCAAGGGTTCGCGACCTCGCTGGTCCAGGCCGATCGACTCGACGACCGGCGGATCGGGCAGGTGTTCGGTCTGCTCCTCCTGCTCAACGGCTTGCTAGCGGCCGCACAGTTCAGCCTGGCTCCCTTCGCGGCCCGCTATTACGGAGAGCCGCTGGTTGCCGACATGTTGCGGGTCCAGGCGCTGCTGTTCCTGACGATCCCCTTCTCGGCGCTGCCGCAGGAGCTGCTCGCGCGCCGGATCGAGTTTCGCAAGCAAGGGCTCGTCAACCTCGTCACGGCGTTGGTCGGCGCCTCCACCGCGCTCCTGCTTGCATGGCGCGGGTTCGGAGTCTGGGCCCTGGTCTACGCACCCATCGCCATGTTTGGCACCCGGGCGATCGGGCTGACGCTGGCCGCGCGCGTGCTGGTGAAGCCCGTCTTCGACTTCCGCGGCGCCGGCGACCTGGCCGCTTTCGGCGGCGCGCTCACCTTGTGTCAGCTCCTGTGGATCGTGCAGAGCCAGAGCGACATCGTCATCGCCGGCCGGAGTTTCGACACCCACGACCTCGGTCTCTATTCGGAGGCGCTCTTTCTCACGCTGATTGTCACAGCGCGGTTCCTCCCGCCGGTGAACGAGGTCGCGTTCCCCGCTTATGCCGAACTCTACAAGAGCGGCCGTCCGCTCGGCCCGCTGTTCCTCAAGGTGCAGCGGATGGTCGCGCTCGTCGTCGGCCCGGTCTACGTCGGGCTCGCGTTGGTCTCAGGACCTGCGGTACTTACGCTGTTCGGCGAGAAGTGGGCCGCGATGGGCCCGATCGTCGCGGGGCTCGCCTTGGCGATGCCCGCCTTCGCGCTCCAGATCGTCTGTAGCCCGGCAACCAACGGCATGGGGCGCCCGCGGACCTACATGATGTCGAACGGTGCGGGCGCGGTACTCTTTCCCCTGCTGTTCGTCGCATGCGTCGGCGCCGGCCCGGCCGGGCTGGTGGCGGCGTGGTGGATTGGAGCGCCGACCCTGCTAGCGCTGACCTACTTTCTTACGTTGCCGCAGATCGGCGTCCGTTGGCGCGAGCTCGTCGAGGCGCTCGCGCCCGCGGCGGTGGCAACAACCGCGATGGCGGCCGCCGTGCTGGCGGTGCGCGCGATGCTGCCACCCCTGCCCCCGCCTGCGGAGGTCGCGATCCTCGCCGGCACCGGGCTCGCCAGTTACGCCGGCGCCCTCCTGCTGTTCGCGAGGGAGATGCTGCGGGAGATCTACGCCTTCGTGGTGAGGCGCGAAATCGCCCCGGCCTGACCGTTGTTCTAACCGGTCGCAGCGTGTTACTCTCCACCCCTGAGGAGTCTCGCCATGGCCAAGCAGGCCGCAATCGGGGTCGCCGCCGTTCTTCTGATAGCTGCCGGGCAGCCGAGCGAGCTGGATCCGGCTTTTACGCTGGCCGAGCCGGGCGCGCTCAGCGCGATGACGGGCGAGGTGGTTGTCAGCGAGGCGGACCGCTACAGCCGGATGACCATCCCGGTGACGATCGAGGGCCAGGGCCCTTTCCGTTTCATGATCGACACCGGATCGCAGGCCACCGCGGTCAGCCGGACGCTGCGCGACCGGCTCAATTTGCCGACCATGGGCCAGGCGACCGTGGTGGGAATGGCCTCGCGCAAGCAGGTCGACCTCGTCCGCCTCGACGGTCTGGAGTTTGCCTCGCGGGTGTTCGACGCGCTGCAGGCCCCGCTCCTCGAAGCGCAGCACATGGGGGCCGATGGCATCCTCGGCCTCGATAGCTTGCAGGACCTGCGGGTAATGATCGACTTTCGCCGCCAGACGATCTCGGTCGACGACGCGCAGGCGTTGGGCGGCAACCGCGGATATGAGATCGTGGTCCGCGCCCGTAACAAGCGCGGCCGACTGATCATAACCGATGCCGAGGTCAATGGCGTGAGGACGGCCGTCGTGCTCGACACCGGCTCGCAAGGCTCACTGGGCAATCTGGCGCTCCAGCAGAAGTTGCGGACACGCAAGGGTAACGAAGTCACCGCGACCGACGTGACCGGCTCCACCATCACCGGACGCCTCGACGGGGGCCGCACGTTGCGGATGGGCGGGCGCGGCGGCTCCGGCTCGTTGCAGCTCGAAGGGCTATCGATGATCTATTCCGACGCTCCCGCCTTCGCCGCGCTGGACCTGGCGGACAAGCCCGCGATGGTGCTGGGGATCGAAGACCTGCGCATGTTCGACCGGGTGGCGATCGACTTCGCGGAACGGACCGTGCTCTTCGACCTTCCCCGCGGTACCCGCCCGCCGGCCTGGGACGGCATGCGGATGTAGCGCCATTGCCTAACCTGCCGGTGCCGCCCACATGGACGCGGATGCCGCCGCAGGACGATCCCGAAACGCCGCTGGCCGACTACGACGGCTGGGCGACACTCAAGCGCTTCTTCGCTTACCTCTGGCCGGCCGGCCGGCCGGACCTGCGCGCGCGCATAGTCGGCGCGATGATCCTCGTCCTGCTGGCGAAAGGGGTGGCGTTGGCGACCCCGCTGGCGATGAAGAACCTCGTCGACACGATGGCCGCGACCGGCGATCCGCTGATGTGGGTCGCGCTTAGCTTCGTCATCGCGTTCGTGGCCGCGCGCCTACTCGGCACCCTGTTCGACAACGTGCGCAACATCGTGTTCGAGCGGGTCGGGCAGGAAGCGACCCAGAACCTCGCGGAAGACACCTTCGCCCGGCTGCACCAGCTATCGCTGCGCTTCCACCTCGGGCGCCGAACCGGCGAGGTGACCAAAACCATCGAGCGCGGGACCAAGAGCATCGACTCGATGCTCTATTTCATCCTCTTCAACATCGCGCCGACCATCCTCGAACTGATCGCGGTGGCGATCATTTTCTACACCCTGTTCGGGGGCGAACTGGTGGTCGCCACCGCCATCACGGTTGCCGTCTACATCGCCGCGACCCGCTGGATCACCGAATGGCGCACCGAGCTCCGGCGGCGCATGAACGACCTCGACGGCACCGCTCTTGCCCGCGCGGTGGATTCGCTGCTCAACTACGAGACGGTGAAGTTCTTCGGCGCGGAGGCGCGCGAGCGCGAGCGCTACGGCCGGGCCGCCAAAGCCTATGCCGAAGCGGCCATCAAGTCAGAAAACTCGCTCGGGCTGCTCAATATCACCCAGGCGGTGATCATGAACGCGCTGATGCTGTTCGCGCTGGGCTTCACCGTCTGGAAGTGGAGCAAGGGCGAGCTCTCCGTGGGCGATCTCGTGGCGGTGCAGACCTACCTCACCCAACTGTTCCGGCCACTCGACATGCTCGGGATGGTCTATCGCACCATCCGCCAGGGCCTGATCGACATGGCGGCGATGTTCAAGCTGATCGACACACCCGTGGAGGTAGCCGACGCACCCGGCGCCCCCGCGTTGGTCGTGCGGCGGCCAGTGGTCGCGTTCGAGAACGTGGTGTTCGGCTACGAACCCGACCGCACCATCCTTCACGGCCTGTCATTCGAAGTACCGGCCGGCGGCCACTACGCGATCGTCGGCCCCTCGGGCGCAGGCAAGAGCACGATCGCGCGGCTCTTGTTCCGCTTCTACGACCCATGGTCCGGGCGGGTGACGATCGACGGGCAGGACATCGCCCAGGTGACCCAGGAGTCCTTGCGCGCGTCGATCGGGATCGTCCCACAAGACAGCGTGCTGTTCAACGATACGATCGGCTACAACATCGCCTACGGACGCGACGGTGCAACGCATGATGATATCGATCGAGCGGTTCAAGGGGCCGCAATCAAGCGCTTCATTGACATGCTACCGCAGGGTTTCGAGACCGAGGTGGGCGAACGCGGGCTCAAGTTATCGGGCGGGGAGAAGCAGCGCGTCGCGATCGCCCGTACCTTGGTGAAGGACCCGCCGATCCTCCTTCTCGACGAGGCCACCAGCGCGCTCGACAGTCGAACCGAGGAAGAAATCCTCGCGACGCTGCACCATGTCAGCGCCAACCGTACCAGCCTGTCGATCGCGCACCGCCTGTCGACCGTCGCCGATGCGGACCGCATCCTGGTCCTCGAGCACGGCAGGCTCGCCGAGAGCGGCCGCCATTCGGAGCTCCTGCGCAAGGGCGGGCTCTACGCGGAAATGTGGGCGCGGCAGCAGGCCGAGCGGGAGGAACTTGGCGAAGCGGCGGAGTAGGCGATTGTCTCCCGCATAGCGCTACGCTAGCGCTAGGTCATTGGAACCGCTCGATAAGAGCGGCGATACCTTGGGGAAGATTGTCATGAAGAGGGTTAACTTATTCGCCGCCGCCTTGCTGGCCGGGTCCGCCCCCATCCCCGCTCTCGCGCAAGCAGCGCCCGTGGAACCCGCGGTGCCGGTTCCTCCGGCCATTACTGCCGAAGGAGTGCCATCGCTACCCTTATCGCTCGTCGACCGCGTACGCCCACACCTCGAGTCGCGCGCGGCGAGCTTTTCCGGCTGGGACCCCAAGACGCGCGCGGTGCTTATCAACACGCGTTTCGCGAATACGTCGCAAATCCACCGCGTCGAAACCCCCATGGGGGCACGGACCCAGATGAGCTTCGAGGCCGAGCCTGTGGGCGGTAGCTATGCACCAGCGCGCGGGGACGTGCTGGTGGCTTCCAAGGATCGAGGAGGCGGTGAGTATTATCAGCTCTACACGTTGGCGAATGGCCGCCTGGCTCTCCTCACCGACGGCAAGAGCCGCAACAACTTTGGCGCCTGGAGCAGCGACGGGTCGCTCGTCGGCTTCTCGTCCTCGCGTCGCAACGGGGCCGACACCGACCTTTACGTCATGGACCCGCGCGACCCGTCGTCATCGCGCATGGTCGTGGAGGTGAAGGGAGGCGGCTGGCAGATCGCCGGTTTCTCGCGCGACAATCGCACGGCTTACGTCTTCAACGGGCAGTCGGTCCAGAACACCGACGCCTACCGGCTCGACCTCGCAACCGGAAAGCTGGCGCCGATCGGCAAAACGGCCGCCGAGATCGCTTATGGCGGGCTGGAGGTTGCGCCCGACGGCACGCTTTGGGTTATCAGCGACGAAGGCTCGGACTTCGCTCGGCTGGGAAAGCTCGATCCTGTAACCGGCCGGTTCGCCGCGGTGTCGAACGAGAAGTGGGATGTCGACAGCTTCGACCTGAGCGAAGATGGCCGCACGATCGTCTATATCGTCAACGAAGCCGGGGCGCACCGGATGCGCATCCTGGATGTGGGCTCTGGATCGATCAGACCGGTGGATGCACTGCCCGCCAGTGTGATCGGCGGGCTCGAAATCGCGCCGTGGGGGGAGATCGGATTCTCGCTGAGTTCGGCCACCAGCCCAAGCGACGTGTGGTCGCTCGATCCCACAACCATGGAACTCACCCGCTGGACTCGCAGCGAAACCGGGGGGCTCGATCCCGCGGCCAACGTCACACCGTCGATCGTGAAGGCCAAGAGCTTCGACGGGCTTGAGGTTTCGGGACTGCTCTACCTCCCCGATCCGGCCAAGTTCCCGGGTAGGCGCCCGTTGATTTTCGACGTGCACGGCGGGCCCGAAGGACAAAGCACCGCGGGCTTCCGAGGGCGTGCCAACTACTACCCCAATGAGCTCGGCATCGGCCTGTTCTATCCCAATGTCCGGGGCTCAACCGGTTATGGCAAGCGCTTCGTCAGCCTCGACAACGGCCCGTTCAAGCGCGAGGACTCGGTCAAGGACATGGCCGCCCTGCTCGACATCATTCGCACCAATCCAGCGGTCGATGCCGAGCGCGTCGGGCTGACAGGCGGATCGTACGGCGGCTACATGTGCTACGCGGCGGCCGTCCAGCTCAAGGACAAGCTCCGTGCTACGCAGTGCACGGTCGCGATAAGCAATTTCGTGAGCTTCCTCGAAAACACAAATCCCTACCGTCGCGACCTCCGACGGGTCGAGTACGGCGACGAACGCAATCCCGCGCAGCGCGCGAAGCTCACCGCCATCTCGCCGCTCACCCGCGTGAACGAGATGGAGAAGCCGATGTTCGTCATCACCGGGGCGAACGATCCACGCGTGCCCAAGTCCGAAGCGGACCAGATGGTGGCCGCGATCCGGGCCAATGGTGGCGAGGCATGGCACGTCGTCGCCGCCGACGAGGGGCACGGCTTCGCGAAGAAGGCGAATTCCGACTACGCATTCCTCGCGCAGTTGGCATTCTGGGAAAAGTACCTGCTGGGACGCTGAAGCCCGCGGGGCAGTGTTCTCATTGACCGGGGTAGCGCTCGAACCGGGGCAGTCCGTCCAGCGTTTCTTCCCACGGGAGGCTGTCAGCCGTCTGGATGTGCGCCTGTGGCGGCCATGCCTCGGCCTCGTCGAACGTGACGGATTGCACGTCAACGATGCCGGGCAGCATCTGCTCGTTGTAGTAAAACAGGCCGGTGCCGCACTTGGGACAGAAGTGACGCTCGCCATGCTCGGACGAGCGATAGATCGCCGGCGTACCGCGTTCGAGCGTCAGCGCCGCCATGTCGAACGCGACCCACGGCACCATCAGGGCGCCCGAGGATCGCCGGCAATCCGCGCAATGACAAACTGCGTGGTGATGCATATCCCCGTCGAGAACATAGCGCACGTCCCCGCAGTGACATCCTCCGCTCGGCATCGTCATACCCCCCTCGGCAAGTAAGGTCAGCCTAGCGGGGGCCCAACCGGGAGCAAGCGAAGACTAGAGGATATACTTGGAAAGGTCGGCGTCGCCTGCCAGGCCCTCGAGCCGCGCGCGCACGTAGGCGGCGTCGATGGTGACGGTCTCGCCCTTCCGGTCTTCGGCTTCGAAACTCAGCTCCTCGAGCAGCTTTTCCATCACCGTCTGCAAGCGGCGGGCACCGATGTTCTCGACGCTCTCGTTCACCTGCGCGGCAATGCGTGCGACTTCGGCGATCGCATCGTTGCCGAGTTCGAGCGTCACGTCCTCGGTGCCGAGGAGCGCCTTGTACTGGGTGACCAGGTTGGCGCGCGTTTCGCTGAGGATGCGAACGAAATCCGCCTCGCTCAGCGCGGTAAGCTCCACGCGGATCGGAAGCCGGCCCTGGAGCTCGGGGAGCATGTCGGATGGCTTGGCTACATGAAAAGCGCCCGAGGCAATGAATAGCACGTGATCCGTCTTCATCGGTCCGTATTTCGTGGAGACGGTCGTGCCCTCGATCAGCGGCAACAGGTCGCGCTGGACCCCTTCTCTGCTCACCGAACCGCCGCGCACGTCGCTGACCGCGATCTTGTCGATCTCATCGAGAAAGACGATGCCGTTGGTCTCCGCATTCGCGAGCGCTACGCGGGCCACGTCGTCCTGGTCCATGCGCTTCTCGGCTTCCTCGTCGACCAGCTTGTCCCACGCATCGGGGACTTTGAGCTTGCGCCGTTTCAGGGGCGACTTGCCCATCGCCTTTTGCATCATGTCGGACAGGTTGATCATCCCGACGTTGCCGCCCATCCCGCCGAGATCGAAGGGCATCGCCGGCGCTTCCTCGATCTCGATCTCGACCTCGATGTCGTTCATTGCGTTCTGAGTGATGCGCTGCTTGAAGCTCTCGCGGGTGGCCTCGCTGGCGTTTTCGCCGACGAGCGCCTTGAGCAGGCGGTCCATCGCCGCCTTGCTCGCCGCCTCGCGCACAGCCTCGCGGCGGCGGTCCTTTTCGAGCCGGATCGCCTCCTCCACGAGATCGCGAGCGATCTGTTCGACATCGCGGCCGACGTAGCCCACTTCGGTGAACTTGGTCGCTTCGACCTTCACGAACGGCGCTTCGGCCAGCTTTGCCAGCCGGCGGCTGATCTCGGTCTTACCGCAGCCGGTCGGCCCGATCATCAGTATGTTCTTCGGCGTTACCTCGTCGCGCAGCTCGGGCGAAAGGCGCTGGCGGCGCCAGCGATTGCGCAGCGCCACCGCGACTGCTCGCTTGGCGTCTTGCTGTCCGATGATGTGCTCGTCGAGGGCAGCGACGATGGCTTTGGGGGTTAGCGCTTCGATGGATCCCGTCATGCCCGGCATGTGGGGCGCGCCGGGCCCGGTTCAAGCCGGACGCGGGTTCAACAAGTGTGCAATGAAGCGCTCGATCCAACGGCGGAACACCCACGATAATAGTAGAACGAGCGGTATCGCTGTCACAATATAGCCGATCGAGCCGCCGGGGTGCGGCAACCAGACGTTGAAGACCTGAATCCAGGCGTGCGCGAAGGGAATGTGCAGCAGGTAGAGCGCGTAGCTGATGTCGCCCAGCCAATGGGACGGCCGAATGAGGCGCCCGGGTATCGGCCCCCCGGCGATGGCGACGGAGAACAGGAACCCTGGGAGGCCCGCGCCGGCGAGCCAGTCCCATCCGAGCGTTTCGGACGGCACTCCGGGCCCCAGCACTAGCAAGGCCGTCCCGCCGAGGCCGGCGAGGACCCGCAGCCAAGCCGGGACGGCAAGGCCGGCGTCGAGGAACAGGCCGGCGCCCAATCCAGCCACGAACAACAGCACGATCGGGCGGGCGAACGCGGCGGCCAGGTATGTCTCGGGGGGCCAGATCGCCGCACTTGCCACCGCCGCTACCAGGATCGCCGAGGTATAGCCGATCGCCTTGGCCCGGCCAGCGAACACGAAGGCTCCGAATATCGCGTAGAAGACGAGCTCGTAGAACAGCGTCCACCCCGGCCACAGGAAGGGCAGGAAGGGCACTTGCCGCGAACCCTCGGCGGGAATGAAAAGCAGGGAGCGGGCGACGTGGCCTCCATCGACCGGCAGCGCCAGCCAAAGGGCGATCACCGCGAACACCAGAGTCGCGATCCAGTAAGGCGGAAAGACGCGGATCGCGCGGCGCTGCCAGAACACGATCGTGCCGCGCGGGCTGCCGAACAGCCGGCGCGACGAGATCACCATCACCGCGCCGGAGACGACGAAGAACGAAGCGACGGCGGTCTGGGAAACCGTTATCGACCAGGGCGGCGCGCCGGCGCGGCTGTCGACGTAACTGGCGAAGCCGAACCACAGGTGCACACTCGCCACCGCCAGGGCGGCCAGGCCGCGCAGCAGCTGGATCGAGGGTATTTTGCTGTCGGCCTCCACGCGAGACGGGCGCTAGGTCAGCGCCGCCCGGTTGGCAAACCGGGCTAGACGGTTTCCAGCGTCACACGGTCGTTGGTGAACACGCACACCTCGGCCGCGACCTGCATGGCGCGCCGCGCGATCTTTTCGGGATCGTCCTCGTAATCGGCGAGCGCGCGGGCGGCCGCCAGCGCGTAGTTGCCGCCCGAACCGATGGCGGCGATCCCGCCTTCCGGCTCGAGTACGTCCCCATTGCCGGTGAGCACCAGCAGCACGTCCTTGTCGGCGACGATCATCAACGCCTCGAGGTTGCGCAGATACTTGTCGGTCCGCCAGTCCTTCGCCAGCTCCACCGCGGAGCGCATCAGCTGGTTGGAATGTTGCTCCAGCTTCTTTTCGAGCCGCTCGAACAGCGTGAAGGCATCGGCAGTGGCCCCAGCGAACCCGGCGACCACGGTTCCGTCCTTGCCGATTCGGCGCACCTTGCGCGCGTTCGGCTTCATCACCGTATTGCCCATTGAGACCTGGCCATCGCCCGCGACGACGGTCCTGTCTCCGCGCTTGACACCGATGATCGTGGTGCCGTGCCACGGGGTCAGCCCGTGCGAATTCCTGCTCTCGTCCATGCCCGCCGATATGGGGCGTTGGAGGGGCGCTTCAAGCTAGCCGTTCGGGCCGCCCGGCTGAGCGGCACCCGGCGCGCCGACCGCCCCGATATTGCCGAACAGGTCTTCGAAGAAGCTGCGCTCGCGGCCCAAGGTCGGGGTCTCGTCGCCGTCCGGCGAGATATAGACCACTTTGTCGAGCCCGCTGCGCTCGACCGAGGCGACGTTGCCGGCGGCGTCGAACTTCACCGCCAGCACTGAGTGCTCTGCGATGCGGGGGCGACCGAAGGGCACCCGCTCGGTGATGCTGGAAACATAGTACCAGGTCGGATCGCCGAATTCGCTCTGGAAGCTGGGCTGGCCGAGGGTCGCCTGGACCGACTGCTTGTTATCCACTCCCGCGGCGATCGACTGCGTAAGCGTGGGATCGGCGATAAAGCCGCGGCTTTCCCGGATCGACGAGCAACCGCCGGCAGCCAGCGCCGCCGCGGCCAGCACGCTCGCGCCCATGAACCGGAGTGCCGTCATCGAATTCCCTCTTCGTATCGTCTTGGCGCCAAGGCCTCGCTCGCGCCTTAGGCAAGCGCGCGCCCGCTGGCAATCGCGTGGCGCCTGCTGTGCGCGCCCGCTTGAATTGCCGCTGAATGCACGCGACATGGCGGCGATGAGCTTTCTCCAGCGTCTGTTCGCCCCCAAACCCGATCCGCGCGACGAGTTGCGCCCCCTGTGGAGCGCGGTTGTCGCCGAGGCGCGGCGCCCGGACTGGTACGCCGATGGCGGCGTGGCCGACACGGTGCCCGGCCGCTTCGACATGGTGAGCGCGGTTCTCGCCGTGGTGCTGCTCTGGATGGAGGGCCGCGAGGCACTCGCCGCGCCTTCGGTGTACCTGACCGAACTGTTCGTGCACGACATGGACGGCCAGCTCCGAGAGTTCGGCATCGGCGACGTTGTCGTAGGAAAGCACGTCGGCAAGCTGGTCGGAGCCATGGGCGGGCGGATCGACGCCTACCGCGCTGGGCTGGTCGGAGACGACGCTGCCTTGGTCGACGCGGTCTCGCGAAACGTCACTTTTGGCGAAGGCGGGAAGCCCGAATTGGTGGCCTCGGAGCTCCGGGCGCTCGCAGCGCGTCTTTACCGAACGGAGGACAGGGCCTTGCTCACCGGGGACATCGCGCCGTGAACGAACCCGAGTTCAGCCGGGTGGTGCGCGCGCGTCCGCAACCGCCCGAGCATCTTTCGATATCAGCCGAAGAAAGCGAGCGCACAGGCCTTGCCGCGCGCTTCGGGGTGGTCGCGATCGATGCGCTCGAAGCCGAACTGCGCTTCGAACCGAGTGGCGACGCGGTGGTGGCCAAGGGGCGGCTGACCGCCGACCTCGTCCAGAATTGCGCGGTCTCTCGGGAGGATTTTCCCACGCGGGTCGATGAGTCGCTCGACCTGCGGTTCGTGCCCGCCGGGTCGATCGAGACCACGGAAGAGGAGATCGAGCTCGCTTCCGACGAACCCGACGTCATCGAGTTTGAGGGCGACAGCTTCGATCTCGGCGAAGCGGTGGCGCAGAGCCTGGGCCTGGCTATCGATCCATACGCCGAAGGGCCCGCCGCCGATGAAGCCCGGCGCCGGGCGGGCATCGTCGACGACGCGGCGCCCCGTGGTCCGCTGGGGGAAGCTCTGGCGAAACTGACGAAAAGCTGACCCTAAGCCGGTCAGAACGGGATATCGTCGTCCAGGTCGTCGTAGTTCGAGGCGCCGGCCGGAGCGCCGCCGCCCTGGTTCCAGCCGCCACCCTGCGCGCCCGCCGAGGTACCGCCCGAACCGCGGTTCCAGTCGCCGCCGCCGCCGCCGCCGCGCTGGCCCCCGCCGGCGCCGGGTGCACCGTCGAGCATGGTCATCACGGAACCGGGGCCCTGCAGCACGATCTCGGTCGAGTAGCGGTCGTTGCCCGACTGGTCCTGCCACTTGCGTGTCTGCAGCTTGCCTTCGATGTAGACCTTGCTGCCCTTGCGCAGGTACTGTTCCGCCACGCCGACGAGCCCTTCACTGAAGATCGCGACGGTGTGCCACTCGGTCTTTTCCTTGCGCTCGCCGCTCTGGCGGTCCTTCCAGGTTTCCGAGGTGGCGATGCGCAAGTTGCACACCTTGCCGCCGTTCTGGAAGCTGCGCACCTCGGGATCGGCCCCCAGGTTACCGATGATCATTACTTTGTTGAGTGACCCGGCCATGGAATCGGTTTCCTCTCTTGATTGGAGAGGCGCTTAACCAAGCAGGGCGCGAGTGGCAAACCCGGCGGGAAAAGTTGTCGCCATGGTCTAAAGACCGAGTGCGACAGCGCTCCAGTAAGTCAGGCCGGCGAAGATATAGGCGAGCGCGAACAGGTAGCCGAGCATGAACAGCGGCCATTTCCATCCATTGGTCTCCCGCCGGGTGACGGCGATGGTCGACAGGCACTGCGGCGCGAACACGAACCAGGCGAGAAACGCGAGCGCTGTCGGCAGGCTCCAACGGCTCGAAAGCTGACTCGCGAGCCCTTCCGCCGCAGCCTCCTCGTCGGGCGCATCGACGGCGTAGGTCGTGGCCAGGCTGGCGACTGCCACCTCGCGCGCGGCCATCGCCGGGATGAGCGCGAGGGCGATTTCGCGGTTGAAGCCGATTGGCTCCACCACGACGGCAAGGCCCTTGCTGATCTGCCCTGCGGCCGAAGCCTCGACCTGGCTCTCGCCAGGTTCGGCTTGCGGGAAAGTCAGCAGCAGCCACAGGACGATCGTGACCGTGAAGATGATCGTGCCGGCGCGGCGCAGGAAGACCCAAACGCGCTGCCAGAGCCCGATCAGGAGGTCCTTTGGATGGGGCATCTGGTAGCGCGGGAGTTCCATGATGAAGCCGCTCGCCCCGCCCTTCGCCACCGAATGCCGCAGCACCAGCGCGGCCGCCATCGCGCCGACGATGCCCGCAACGTAAAGCCCGAACAGGACCAGCCCCTGTAAGCCGATGCCCGGCCCGACCGTAGTCGCCGGAATGAACGCGGCGATGATCACCGCATAAACGGGCAGCCGCGCCGAGCAGGTCATCAGCGGCGCGATCAGGATAGTGGTCAGCCGGTCCTTCGGATCGGCGATGCTACGGGTCGCCATGATCCCAGGGATCGCGCAGGCGAAGCTCGACAACAGCGGGATGAAGCTGCGGCCCGAGAGGCCGACGCCCTGCATCATCCGGTCCATCAGGTAGGCGGCGCGCGCCATGTAGCCGCTCGCCTCCATCGCCAGGATGAAGGCGAACAGGATGACGATCTGGGGCAGGAACACCACGACGGAGCCGACCCCGGCGATGACGCCCTCGGTCAAGAGGTCGCGCAGGAAGCCGCGCGGCATGTTGTCGCTGATGGCCGTCGACATCATTCCGGCCAGCCCTTCGAGCGCATCGGCGAACGGGGTTGCCCAAGCGAACACCGCCTGGAACACCACGAACAGCAGCGCGAACAGGATCACCGGGCCGAGCCACGGGTGGAGCAATACCCGGTCGAGCCCGGCGTGCAGCCGGTGCTGCCGGGTCTCCGAGAGAATGGCGCCGCGCGCGATGTTGGCCGCGGCAAGGCGCCGCTCGGGCAATGTCAGATGCGCCCGCGATTGCCCAAGGTCATTCCGCGCTCTCGGTTGCGCCGCCTCGATGGCCGCGGAGAGTTCGCTCAGCCCGCGCCGCCGCACCGCGACGGTTGGGATCACCGGAACGCCGAGCTCGCGCGAGAGCGCTTCCGGGTCGAGGATCAGGCCGTCCCTTTCGGCGAGGTCCACCATGTTGAGCGCCACCACCGTCGGGCGGCCGAGCGCGATCACTTCCTGTGCGAAGACCAGGTGCTGCTCGAGGTTGGCCGCGTCGAGCACGACGATCAGCACCTGCGGGGTCGCCTCGCCGACAAACTCGCCGTGGACGACCTTGCGGGTCACCTCCTCATCGGGGCTCGAAGGATCGAACGAATAAGCGCCCGGCAGGTCGATGAGCTCGATCGGCGCGCCGCTCGGCAAGGTCAGCCGGCCTGCTTTCCGCTCGACCGTGACGCCGGGGTAATTGGCGATCTTCTGCCGTGCGCCCGTGAGGGCGTTGAACAGCGCGCTCTTGCCGGCGTTGGGATTGCCGACGAGCGCCGCGATATAAGGGGCGTTCACAGCGGTTCGATCTCCATCGCCGCCGCGTGGACCCGTCGCACCGCCACGGTCATCCGGCCGATCGTAACCGCCAGCGGATCGCGCCCGCCGAACACGCCACGATGCGCGATGCTGACCTTGGCGCCCGCGTCGAGCCCAAGTGCGCGCAGGCGGGTGCCGTCCTCGAGCACCAACCGGTCCCAGTCGACGGACAGGATCCGGGCACTTTCCCCTTGCTGGAGACTCTCGAGCGTCATCGCGATGGGATAGGAGAGCGCTGCGCTTCTTGCAACTGATTATCAATAACCGTCAGCGAGACGGATAGCGAAGGCGCCCCAGGAAGCGGGACACGCTGAAACGTTCGGCGTCGGGCCGCAAGATTTGCGCCTTTGCCTTCTCGAACTGCATCACGTTCTCGATCCGGCGATCGAGGAACGCGTGCGCGTCGGCCTTTCCCTCGCTCTCATCGTCGACGTAGACCGCCAGGGTCGCGGCGTAGAGCGAAGCGAGGATCGCGCGCTTGGTGTAGTGATTGTAGTCCGTTGCCGTGTCACCCGCAGCGCGCCACATCCTGTCCGCGCTGGCCCAACCCAGCCTGGCGGTGCGGGCGAGATTCTGCGGCATCGCCATGATGGCGAGCGCGCGGCGCAGCGCTTCGTCGCGCCCCGCAATGGCGAACAAGCGGGCCTGGACCAGCGCGGTGATCCGCTCGCGCACCTTCATTACCGCCAGCGCTTCGCGCGAGAGAGCTTGCTCCATCGCGGCGTCTATCGAGGCGATCCAGGCCGCGATCATGTCCATGGCGCCGCCCGGGAAGGCCAATCGCGCGACGTCCGCGTCGACGCCTTCGAGCCGGCTGGCCGATACCAGCGCGTCGTCGCTCCAGCCGTCGAACACCGCGGCGTCGGCAATCGCCGGCGCAAGCGCGAGCCGCAATTCGTCGAGAGTGAGGTCGGCGGCCGCGATCGCCACGGTCAGGCGCCGGGCCCGTAACTGCCCTTGGCTTCGCCGGAGACCTTGCGGTCCTCTTCGGCTCGTTCGAGTTCCGCCAGAACGCCCGAGGAGGGGCCCATCAAGGTCGCGTAGTCGCGCGCCGAGCGGCCGGAGTTGTCCGTCCGGTCCGCATTCGCGCCGGCCTTCAACAGCAGCCGAATGATAGCCGTGTCGCGGCGATGGACCGCGGAGATAAGCGGCGTTTCGCCCGAGGAATTGGGCACGTCGAGCCGGGCCCCTGCCTTGACCAGACGCTCCACCCCTTCGACGAACCCAAGGCTGGCAGCGATGGTGAGCGGCGTGGCCCCGTTGCGGTCCGCTGCATTTGGGTTGGCACCGCGGTCGAGTAGGAACTTGGTCCACAAGTCGTCGCGCCGCTGAACGACGATGTGCAGCGCGGTCTCGTTGGTCGTGCGATCGCGCGCGTGGACGACGGTCGTGCCGGGCTCGTTGAGGAACTTGGTCGCCTCCGTCCCGTCGCGGTCGCGCACGGCCTTGAGGAACTGGTAGCCTTCCGAAAATTGCGCCATGGCGGGCGCGGCAAGGCAGCCCATGACCAAAGCCAGCACCAGGCCGGTTTTGCGGATAACGCCCCCTCGCATCTTTCTCGACCTCCGTACGAACCCTATCTTGGTGCGCGATGCCACGCCCTTGCTCCCCGCCGGTTAGCAGACCATGAACCGCCGCGCCATGCTCAGACTAGCCGCCCTGCCCGCTCTGCTCGCTCTCGCGGCATGCGGATTCCAGTCCGCTCCGGAGGAGACGCCGCCGCTCGCGGGCGCCTCGATCGGCGGCGATTTCACGCTGGTCGACCAGGCTGACAAACCGCGCAAATGGGCGGATTTCCGAGGCAAGTACGCCACGGTGTACTTCGGCTACACCTATTGCCCCGACGTATGCCCGACGGACATGCAGCGCACCGCGCAGGGCCTGCGCCAGTTCGCAGAGGCCGAACCCGAGCTTGCGGCCAAGGTGCAGCAGATATTCATCAGCGTCGACCCGACGCGCGATACGCCCGAGGTCATCGGCGAGTTCGCCTCGGCCTTCGGCAAGGACATTGTCGCCCTGACCGGCACGCCAGAGCAGGTCGAGGCCGCCGCCAAGACATTCAAGGTGTTTCACTCGAAGGGCAACGTCGAGGACAACGGCGCCTATCTCGTCGACCACTCTAACGTGACGTATCTCTTCGACCCTCAGGGCAAGCCGCTGGCGACGCTGCCGGCGGACCAGGGTGCTGGCGCGGTGGCGCAGGAACTGGCCAAGTGGGTGCGCTGAGGGACCGGTTCTGGGAACTTCCCATCGGCGACCTCACGCGCGACGAGTGGGAGGCGCTGTGCGACGGCTGCGGTCGCTGCTGCCTGCACAAGCTCGAAGACGAGGACACTGGCGAAATCGCCCACACCAACGTGGCCTGCAAGCTGCTGGACTGCGGGACGGCGCGTTGCCGCGACTACCGTCATCGCAAGGCCTTCGTTCCCGATTGCCTGCGGCTGACCCCCCGCCTGGTCGACCAGGTGACCTGGCTGCCAGACAGCTGCGCCTACCGCCTCCGTGCATCGGGTAGACCGCTCCCCGAGTGGCACTACCTGGAAAGCGGAGATCGCTCGGCCGTGCACCGGCGGGGTCCCGGCGTGGCGGGCCGGGTCGTTAGCGAGATCGACGCAGGTCCGCTGGAGCACCACATCGTCGACTGGGTCGAGGACGAAGAGGCTCCCGCATGATCGACTGGCTACGGCGAGAGATGCTGGCGCCCGAAGTCGAACTCGCTGGCCGTGCCGTTCCCGTCGCGATCCGGCGAAACGCGCGCGCCCGGCGGCTGACCTTGCGACTGGCGCCCGACGGCAGCGAAGTGAGGGTGACGTTGCCGAAATGGTGCGCGACGCGCGAGGCGCTCGCCTTCGTCCATGCACGCAAGGACTGGCTGGCCGAGCAACTCGATAAGGTGCCGCTCGCATCGCCCCCTGCGGTTGGCGGCACGCTGCTGTATCGCGGGATCGAGCTTTCGATCGATTGGCGCGAGACAGGCCGCCGGGCGCCCGCAATCGTCGAGGGCGCACTGACGGTGGGCGGGCCGCAGCACAACCTCGCTCCGCGGCTGCGCAGATGGCTCGAACGAGAGGCGCTGCGGCTTATGACGGACGACGTTTTGGATTTTGCCGCGCGCGCTGGAATCGCCTCGCCGCAACTCCGGCTTACGCGCGCGCAACGGCGCTGGGGAAGCTGCTCGACCAGCGGAACGGTGCGAATAAATTGGCGCCTGGTGCAGGCCCCCGATCTGGTCCGCCGTTCGGTGGTGGCGCACGAGATTGCGCACTGCCTGCACTTCGATCATAGCCCCGCCTTCCACGCCGCGCTCGCAAGCATCTTCGACGGCGAAATCGGCGCGGCGGACAAGTGGCTGAAGGCCCACGGCCGAAGCCTTTACGCCGCATTCGGCTAGCGCAGGACCCCGCGCCGCCCTATCTGTCCGGCATGCGCCGCCTGCAACGCCTCAATCCGGGTCCCGGACTCGCCGATTTCTGGACCGAGTTCAGACGCCCCAACCCCTATCGCTGGCCGATCCTGGCCGCGTCGGCGGTGTTGACCGGATCACTGTTGTTCCTGCTCACTGACCATGCGGTGAGCCTCAACTGGCTGGTCGGCGCGGTCCTCGCGCTGATCGGCGGCGTGGCTCTCGCCGCGATGCTCGCGAGCCGGGTGCGTATCAACTTGTGGGTCCTGCTCGCCTCGGCCGTGATCCCGGCGGCGATCTTTTGGCAATTCGGACAAGAGCGCTGGCGCATCCCGCCGGCGCCGCCGCAGGTCACCTACATTTCCACCTTCGACGAAGGCCGCAGCGACTCCGAGATCATGGAATCCAATCGCGCCAACCAGGCGGCCCAGAACCGCCTGCGCGCCGAGCAACGCCAGCGCGAGGAAGAAGCAAAGGACGCCTATCGCGCCCTCGGCCGCGCTTCGGGCCTCGACGTGGAAGCGATGGAGCGGCAAATCGCGCTCGAAGAGGCGCAAGCGGAAGACCGGGTTGCCGACTGACGCCGACTGGCTGGCAGTCACTGCACGTCTGGCGCAGCGCGGACGTCCATTGAGCCGCCCGAACCCGGCGGTTGGATGCGTCGTGGTGAAGGATAACCGGGTGGTAGGCCGCGGTTGGACGCGCGCCGGTGGGCGCCCCCACGCCGAGGCCACCGCTCTCCAGGAAGCGGGCACAGCCGCCCGCGGTGCGAACATCTACGTCTCGCTCGAACCTTGCGCGCACGTATCGGAGCGAGGGCCGGCGTGCGCCGATCTGCTCGCCGAAGCGCGACCGGCCCGGGTCATCGTGGGTGTCGAGGACCCCGACCCGCGAACAGCGGGCCTCGGCATTGCCCGCTTGCGCGATGTCGGTATCGATGCCGAATTGCTGCCGTCACCCGCGGCCGAGGACAGCCTGGCTGGATATCTCGCGCGGCACCGGCTCGGACGCCCCCACATCACGCTCAAACTGGCGATGTCGCTCGATGGCTGCATCGCCCTTGCCGATGGAAGCAGCCGTTGGATCACGGGGAGCGAGGCCCGTGCACACGTCCATGCGCGCCGGGCACAGGCCGATGCCATTCTCGTCGGCGGCGGGACGTGGCGCGCGGATGCGCCGGCGCTCGACGTTCGCCTACCCGGTCTCGAAGGCCGCGCACCTGAACGATGGGTGCTCACCCGCGCTTCGCTCGACAATGTGCGCACTCTCACGGGCCCTGCCGAGGTCGCTCGGATGAAGGACGTATCCTACATGTACGTCGAAGGAGGCGCACAGACTGCTGCTGCCTTCCTCGCCGCCGACCTCGTCGATAGGCTGGAGATATACCGGGCCCCTATCGTCCTGGGTGACGGGCTCCGGGCTGTTGGCTCGCTCGGAATCGGCGAACTTGCCGGGGTGCATGGCTGCTGGGTGGTGTCGGAAGAGGCGTATCTTGGCAGCGACCACTTCGCCGCCTATCGCCGCACCCGATAGGGAGTTTCGCGAATGTTTACCGGCATCGTCACCGCGATCGGCACTATAGACAGCGTCGAGCAACGCGGCGACCTGCACGTGCGCATCGCCTGCCAGTGGGACCCGGCGAGGATCGCGATCGGCGCTTCGATTGCATGTGCCGGGGTCTGTCTGACGGTCGTCGAGCGCGGCGGGGAGGAAGGCGCCTCTTGGTTCGCGGTCGACGTATCCGCTGAAACGGTCAGCCGAACCGCCAAGGGTATGTGGACCGAGGGCTCCCGCATCAATCTGGAACCGTCGCTAAGGGTGGGCGACGAACTGGGCGGGCATATCGTCTCGGGGCATGTCGATGCCGTTGGCCGGGTTGCCGATTGGGAGCCGGAAGGCGACTCGATGCGGGTGGTGATCGTCGCTCCGAAAGAGCTGGCGCCTTTCATCGCCACGAAAGGCTCAATTACCGTCGATGGCGTGTCGCTCACCGTCAACTCGGTGAAGGACTACCCCGACGGCAGCGTCCATTTTGGGCTGAACATCATTCCTCACACGGCGGAAGTGACGACCCTCGGCGAACTGGCCCAGGGTTCCGAGGTCAACCTCGAAATCGATACCGTCGCCCGCTATCTTCAGCGGCTGGAGACGCTTCGCGCCTAGCTCAACCGCGCATGCCCGCCGGTCGAGCCGAACCCGGCCACTCCGCGGGTAGTTTCGCTGAGCTCAGGGACTTCCTCCCAAGAGGCCAGTACGACAGGCGCCAGCACCAGCTGGGCCACCCGGTCCCCGCGCGCGATCGCGAAAGGCTCGGCGCCGTGGTTGATGAGAATGACTTTGAGCTCGCCGCGATAGTCGGAGTCGATAGTGCCGGGCGTGTTGGGCACGCTGATGCCGTGCTTGAGGGCAAGACCCGAGCGGGGGCGGACCTGAATTTCGTATCCCGCCGGGATCGCCAGCGCGAGACCTGTCGCGACTGCATGGCGCCCACCCGGCGCGATCGTGACATCTTCCGCTGACACGACATCCATCCCGGCCGCGCCCTCCGTAGCGTAAGCGGGAAGCGCGAGGCCGTCGCCATGCGGCAGGCGTTTGACCTGCACGCCGACAGCTTCACTCATCGCGCGGATCGACCTTGTCGAGCGCCACTGCCATCCGCTCGACCAGCTCCATTGCTACCTGCTCCTTCGGCATCTCCGGAAGGTCCTCGATCCCGTCGCCCGTGACTATATGGACGGCGTTGGCATCGCCACCCATCACTTCGCCCGAAACGTCGTTCGCCACGATCCAGTCGGCTGCCTTGCGCTTGCGCTTGATCTTTGCGTTCTCGACGACGTCCTCGGTTTCCGCGGCGAAGCCGATGAGCAGCTTGGGGCGCTGTTTGCCGGATGCAACTTGGGCGAGGATGTCGGGATTTTCGGTGAGCAGTAGCGCCGGGGGAGCCGAGCCGCGCTTCTTCATTTTCTCGGCCGCGTAGTCCTTGCTGCGCCAGTCGGCGACCGCCGCAACCATTACCGCGGCGTCGGCCGGCAGCGCCTTCTTCACCGCATCCGCCATCTCGCGAGCGGATTCGACGTCGATCCGGTCGACTCCGTGCGGAGTGGGCAACTGGACCGGGCCGGCGACTAACGTGACCCGCGCGCCAAGCCGGGCGGCGGCCGCGGCAATCGCGAAGCCCTGCTTCCCGCTCGAGCGGTTGGCGATGTAGCGCACTGGATCGATCGGTTCGAGTGTAGGGCCGGCCGTTACCAATACATGGCGGCCGAAAAGGGGGCGATGTTCGGGATCGACGTCGAATTCCGGCTGATACGCAAGAGGATCGGCCGCCAACGCCTCGGGCAGTTGCTCACCCGCCCCAGTAATGACGGTGTGGTTGAGCGCGTCAGGATCGGTTGGCGGCGCGGCCTTGGCGGCGCCCTTCTTGGCCATGATGGGCGCGGAGAGATCGGGCTCGGGGAGCACTTCCTCGGGCTCGAGGTCGGCCACGTCCGGTTCGAGCGATGGCTCTTCCGCTTCGGCTTCGTGCCGCGGCGTCTTGCGTGGGATGAGCGAGGACAGCAGGCTGCCGAGCCGCCCACCGCTCTCCACTTCGGCTTCCGGCTCCAGCGCCTCCATCAGGTCGCCGCCCTCGCAATCCGCTGCGATGCCGAAGCGCGCGGCGATCTCGGCCCACACGATCTCGGGGTCGGGCAACCGGCCCGGGCCGAATTCGCCGCAGGCCATCGGTCCTTCGTCGGGCTCCATCACCTCGACCCCGGCTTCGCGGAGCCAGGCGACATTGCGGCGCGTGGCATCGTGCAGCCACATCTTCACGTTCATCGCCGGCACAGCCATCACCGGCTTGTCGGTCGCGAGAATGAGGGTCGTGGCAAGGTCGTCGGCGATCCCCGCCGCCATCTTCGCGAGCAGATCCGCGGTCGCCGGGCAGACGACGACCAGATCGGCTTGGCGCGACAGCTGGATGTGCCCCATCTCGACTTCATCCTTGAGGTCGAAGAGGTTGGTGTAGACCTTGTTCTCGGACAGCGCCGCGAGCGCCATGGGAGTGACGAACTGGCTCCCGCCCTCCGTCAGCACGCAGGTCACTTCGCCCCCGCCCCGGCGGATCAGGCGCACGAGTTCGCACGATTTGTAAGCGGCAATTCCTCCGCCGACGACGAGCAAGACCTTCGGCCCGCTCAAGCGGCGCGCCCCATTTTGCGGTCGCTTGCCGACCGGCTGGTCCATGAAAGCCCTCGCACCACCATTACGCCCAGCCTAGCGAGGCTGCGCAAATCCCGCCAGCCCTAGGGCGGTGGTGGTTAAGATTGCGCTAGCGCCGGCCAATCAATTGCGTCAGCATCCGGTCCGACAGGGGACGGTTCATCATGCGCTTAATTCTCACGGCACTCATCTTCGTCCAGGGATTGTTCTTTCTGCTGATGGGAGTGAACTTCCTGCTCATGCCGGAAAGCGCCGGTGCAAGCTTCTCTCTGCACCCGGACGGGGCCGCCGGCCTCGCCGTACTGCGGGCGGATTTTCCGGCGCTGTTCTTCGTCGGCGGCGGAGCGATGATCTGGGGCGCCTGGAAGCGAAACGGAGAACTATTGCTAGTGCCTGTCGCCATTTTCGGGATCGCCCTGTTGGGGCGGTTCGTCAGCGTCTTGGCCGACGGCACGGCATCGGGCTTCTGGTTTCCGATGCTCGTCGAAGCGACGGCGGTGGTGCTTTCCCTGGTCGCCAGCCGCGTCCTTCCCCACCAGGTCGTCTAGAGCAGCCCGCTCAGCGCCGCGGCGGCCACTACCGCTCCGCCCAGGAGAGCCGCGATCAGATATCCCGGCCACCGCGACCCTGGGCCGCGCCGCTCCCACATCAGCACCACGTCGGGCAGTGGCGGCGGCTCCGGTGCGCCGCCGCGCGCCGGGTAGCGCTCTTCGATGCGCCGGATAAGCTCGGGCAGCCGCAATAGAGTGGTCACATCGTCTCTGACGCGGTCGGCGAGGGCCGCTTCCGGCCCCAGTTCGTCGCGGATCCAGGCGCGCACGAACGGGGCCGAGACGTCCCACATGTTGATGGAGGGATCGAGGCTCGTCGCCAGCCCCTCGACCATGACCATCGTCTTCTGCAGCAGCAGTAGATGCGGCTGGGTCGCCATGTCGAAATCGCGAGTGATCGCGAACAGCCCGTCCAGCATCTGCCCGACGGACAACTCGCTCACCGGCTTGCCCCGCATCGGCTCGCCCACGGCGCGCAAGGCGGTCGCGAACTCGTCCACCGAGTGGTAGCTCGGTACATACTGCGCTTCGAAGTGAATCTCGGCGACCCGCCGATAATTGCCGGTGATGAGCCCGTAGAGGATCTCGGCGAGCCACTGCCTGGCCCGGCGGTCGATGCGGCCCATGATGCCGAAGTCGATCGCCACGATCGTCCCGTCGGCCCGCACGAACAGGTTCCCCTGGTGCATATCGGCGTGGAAGAAGCCCGCGCTGATGGCCTGCGTCAGGAACGCGAGGACAAGACGGCGGGCCAGCCCGGGCAGATCGTGGCCGGCGGCGATCAGCGCCTCGCGGTCGGAAATCTTGATCCCGTCGATCCACTCGATCGTCATCACCCGGCCGTTGGTGCGATCCCAGTCGACCGACGGGACGCAGTACCCTTCGTAGCCCCGCATCGCATCGGCGAGTTCGCTCGAGCTGGCTGCCTCGCGCCGCAGGTCGAGCTCACGATTGGTCCAGCGCTTGAAGTTGGCGATGGTCAGCCGCGGGCGCAGGCGCGACGCCTCCCCGCCCATGGCCTCGAGGTGCGCTGCGGCCCACTCGTACGTCGCGATGTCATTGGCGAGCTTTTCGCGGATGCCCGGACGCAGCACTTTGATGGCGACATCCCGGCCTTCGGTGGTCACCGCGCGGTGGACTTGGGCAATCGAGGCCGAACCGACGGGTACCGGGTCGATCGAAGCATAGAGTGCGGAGATCGGCGCGTCGAAGCTACGGGCGATCTCGGCCTCGATCTCGGCAAAAGCGACCGGGGGCAGGTCATCCTGCAGGCTCAGGAGATTGTGCGCCGCTACTTCGCCCACGAGGTCTGGCCGGGTGGCGAGCGACTGGCCGAGCTTGATCGCCGCCGGACCGATCTCCTGAAACGCGGCCGCGTAGTCGGGGATGCGTGGCTGCACGGTGCCGAGGCGCGCCAGCCGGGCCAGCCGGGTGACCTGGGTGGGGGTGTTGGGATCGTTTTCGATCCCGCGCAAGGCACCATGCCGCGCGAGGCTGCGCCCCCATTTGAGCAATCGGAAAATATGCGTGGCGGGGCGAGTCACGCTAGGCTTTCCACCCCGAATGGATCGCCACGAGGCCGCCCATGATTGGTTCGACCTTGGTGCGGGTGAAGCCAGCCGTTCGTATCATGCGCTCGAATTCGGGCATCGGCGGAAACCGACGGATCGATTCGATAAGGTAGCGATAACTGTCGGCGTCGCCGGCGATTGCCCCGCCGAGCTTGGGTACGATCTTGTGGGAATAGACGTCGTACGCCTGCTTGAAGCCAGGCCATTCGGTGGTCGAGAATTCGAGGCAGAAAAAGCGACCGCCATACTTCAGCACGCGATACGCCTCTGAAAGCGCCCGGTCGATCCGCGTCACGTTGCGGATGCCGAAGGCGATCGCATAGGCGTCGAAGCTCTTGGCCGGATAGGCAAGCTCTTCGGCGTTCTGCCGGCTCCACACGAGCCCGTCGATCCCGCGCTCGAGCGCTCGCTCGACGCCGACATCGAGCATTTCCTGGTTGATGTCGGCCACCGTCACGCTCGCGCCGCGTTCGGCCAGGCGGAAGGCGATGTCCCCGGTGCCGCCGGCCATATCGAGGATCGCCTCGCCTGGGCGCGGCTTCACCCGGCGTACGAACTGGTCCTTCCACAGCCGGTGCAGTCCGGCCGACATGGCGTCGTTCATGACGTCGTACTTGGCTGCGACGCCGGAGAAGACCGCGCCCACGCGCCGGGTCTTCTCTTCCGGAGCGACCTCTTCGTAACCGAAAGATACCGTCTCGTTCATAGCGGCGGGCCTTAGGGGGAATTGCCCCGAGGGCAAAGAGTGTTACAGCGCCGCGCGATGCCCGAGCTTCCCGAGGTCGAAACCACCGTGCGCGGGCTCGCGGCGTTCCTTGATGGAGAACGGATCGAGCGGGTTGCGGTAAACCGGCCCGACATGCGGCGCCCCTTCCCGCCCGGCCTCGTCCAATCGCTCACCGGCGCGCGGGTAACCGGGCTCGGTCGCCGCGCGAAATATGGCCTCATCCACACCGACCGCGACACAACGCTCGTGTTCCATCTGGGGATGAGCGGCCGCTGGCGCATCGACCCCGAAGCAATCGAGAAGCACGATCACCTGGTGCTCGAAACCGCCGAGCACCGGTTCGCACTCAACGACTCGAGGCGGTTCGGCTCGGTCGACCTGGTCGACAGCGAAAGCCTGGAAGAGTGGCCGGCATTTGCCGCCCTTGGCCCTGAACCGCTGGGGCCGGAGCTTACTCCCGATCATCTCAAGCGGGCTCTCGCGGGGCGCAAGCAGGCGATCAAGCTCCTGCTGCTCGACCAGGGGATCGTCGCCGGGCTCGGCAACATATACGTCTGCGAAGCATTGTGGCGGTCGGGAATCGATCCGCGCAAGGCCGCGGGCAAGATCACCCTGCCACGGCTCAAGCGCCTCGTGCCAGACATCCGGGCGGTGCTCGAACAATCGATCGGCGATGGCGGCTCGACCCTGCGCGACTACGCCCGGCCGGACGGCACACTCGGCTATTTCGCCACCCGCTTTGCGGTCTATGGCCGCGAAGAGGCGGCCTGCCTGCGCGAGGACGGCGGCACGATCCGACGGATCACTCAGGGCGGGCGCAGTACTTGGTTCTGCCCGCGCTGCCAGAAGTAGGCGTTTCTCTTGACGGAGTCGGGCAGCGTCGCTAGGGGCGCGCCTTTCCCGGCGGGTCCGCTCGCCGCGAACATCCACGCGATAGACGATTTCAGGCCGCGCGACGCGGCTCACCGAGGACGAACATGGCCAATACGCCGCAAGCGAAGAAGCGCATCCGCCGCAACAACACCCGGGCGGAGATCAACACCAGCCGAATGAGCCGCATCCGCAACTTCCTCAAGAAGGTGGAGACGGCGATCGCCGGCGGCGACAAGACCGCGGCATCCGAAGCGCTCAAGGCTGCCCAGCCTGAGCTCGCTCGCGGCGTGGCGCGCGGCGTGCTGCATAAGAACACTGCCAGCCGCAAGATGAGCCGCTTGTCGAAGCGAGTCGGCGCGCTCTGATTCGCGGGTCTCGAGTCGCCCGTTGGGCGGCCTGAATCGGGACACCCTTCAGGAACAAAACATGACGACGCCGGTGCCATTTGGTGCCGGCGTTTTTGCATCCGCGCAGCATCCTCTCGCAAATCAACGGAATTCCCGCGATTCGCATAGGCTTCCCATGTATTTTGCTTTAGTTTGAAGTACTTGAACGCAGGGCCGTCGTTTTTGACGAGTCAACATTCATTATTTCACTTTTTTTGCACTGCCGCCCTTGCCAGCGCGGCGAGGCTGATGAAAAAGAGCGCTCTCCCGGGGCTTGGACGGCTCGGGATTACAGACTGGAACGGCCACTTGGACCCGAATCGAGCAGAGTTCGGGCTGGGGAAGGTTGTGTCCATTCGAGGGGCGATACGGGAGCTTTTGGGCTCCCCTGGGATGGGGTTCACAAGTCATGAATGCGACCATAGGTGGCATCGGTGCTGCGCAGCGTAGGGGCGGTGAGGAAAGCATGGAAGATCTGGAAGCGGTGAACCTGGCGGCCGACTGGTCGGACATCAGCCAGGGTCTCCGCAAGGATCTCGGCCATCAACTCCACAGCCAGTGGATCAAGCCGATCCAGGTCGGCGGCTTTTGTGAAGATACCGGTTCGCTCGAGCTTTTCCTGCCGACCGACTTCAGCGCCAACTGGGTGAAGGATCGCTTCCACGACCGGCTGAGCCTGGCCTGGAAGATCGCCCGGAGCGAAGTCCGCAACGTCGAGATCAAAGTTCACCCGGGCCGCCGTAAGCTGCCCGAGCTTTCGTTCGGCGACAGCCGCCGCCCCGCGAACGACGGCAACGACACCAGCATGATCGCGGTTGCAGCCGGAACGATCGGCGACCGCGGATTCACGTCGTCGGTCGGACTCGACCCCTCGCTCACGTTCGCAGCCTTCGTAACGGGCGAGGCCAACGTGCTCGCCTGCAACGCCGCGCAACGCATGTCGGCGACTGAGAGCCCCCAGTTCTCCCCCCTCTACCTCAAGGCGGCGACGGGCCAGGGCAAGACCCACCTCCTGCACGCCATCGGGCACTCCTATCTCGGCAGTCATCCCCGCGCGCGCATCTTCTACTGCAGCGCAGAACGGTTCATGGTCGAGTTCGTCCAGGCCCTGAAGTCGAACCAGACGATCGAGTTCAAGGCCCGTCTGCGCTCTTTCGACTTGCTGCTGGTCGACGATATCCAGTTCATCATCGGCAAGGCGAGCGCGCAGGAAGAACTGCTCTACACGATCGACGCACTCTTGGCCGAGGGCAAGCGTCTGGTGTTCGCCGCCGACCGCGCGCCGCAGGCGCTGGACGGGGTCGAGCCGCGCCTGCTCAGCCGCCTGAGCATGGGTCTCGTTGCCGATATCCAGGCGGCCGATATCGAGTTGCGCCGTTCGATCCTCGAATCGAAGCTCACTCGCTTCGCGCCGCTCAACGTGCCGGCCGATGTCGTCGATTTCCTCGCCCGCACGATCACCCGCAACATCCGCGAGCTCGTGGGCGGGCTCAACAAGCTGATCGCCTACGCCCAGCTCACAGGGCAGGAAGTCTCGCTTCAGCTCGCCGAGGAGCAGCTGACCGACATCCTATCCGCCAACCGCCGGCGGATCACGATCGACGAGATCCAGCGCACGGTGTGCCAGTTCTACCGCATCGACCGCTCCGAAATGGCGAGCAAGCGGCGGGCCCGTGCCGTCGTCCGCCCGCGGCAGGTGGCAATGTATCTGTCGAAGGTCCTGACACCGCGCAGCTATCCCGAAATCGGCCGCAAGTTCGGCGGCCGCGACCATTCGACGGTGATCCATGCGGTGCGCCTGATTGAAGATCTGCGGCAGCGCGATGCCGATATGGACGGCGACGTGCGCAGCCTGTTGCGCCAGCTCGAGAGTTAGGACCCGGATAAGCAAAGGAGCCACTTCGGGAACGCGCTCCAGAACAGACGGGCCGCAAAGGGAAGCACAGCCTGTCGACAGCCCTTCAACGGGGTGGTCGACAGGCCCTTTTTTTGCCTTCAATAGCCTTCGCGATGGCACTGGCCCCCGAACGCCTTGACCGCTTCGCGCGGCATATCGTGCTGCCGCAAGTCGGGGGTGCGGGGCAGATGGCGTTGGCCAACGCCCATGTCGCACTCGTCGGCCTCGGCGGGATCGGCTCCCCTGCGCTGCAGTATCTGGCCGGCGCCGGTATCGGCCGTGTCACGCTGATCGACGATGGCAAGGTCGAACTGTCGAACCTCCAGCGCCAGACGATCTACTCGGAGCGCGACATCGGCCATGGCAAGGCGGTCGCCGCGCGGCGCTGGCTGGCGAACTTCGACGGCAAGGTCGAGGCGGTCCTGAGCGATGCCCGGCTCGGACCGCACAATGTCGATGAAGCGCTCGATCGGGCCGATTTGGTGCTCGATGGGACCGATAATTTCGCCACTAGGCTTACAGTGTCCGATGCATGCGTCGGATTGGGCGTCCCGCTGCTCAGCGCCGCGGTGGGCCGCTTCCACGGTCAGGTCGGCGCGTTCGCCGGGCATCTGCAGCCATCGCCCTGCTACCGCTGTTTCGTCGGCGACGCGTTCGATGCCGAAGACTGCGATTCTTGTGCTGACGAGGGCATGCTCGGCGCGATGGCCGGCTGGGTCGGCACCTTCGCGGCGCTACAGGCGGTGCGGGTGCTGCTCGCCCCGACAGGCGGCCTCGGCGAGCCGCAATGGGGGAAGCTGCATTTGCTTGATGGACTGGCAACTTCGATGCGAACGATAACGATCAGCAAGGACCCAGGCTGCAACATATGTGGTGCGATTGCGGGCTAGCGGTCTCTGCAGTCACTAGGGTATCCGATAAACCGGCGGACGGGACGGCGAGCCAGCCGATTGGACGGGGATTTCCGAGTGAGGCATTATCGGATCAATAAAGTGACCGCCCCCGGTGGGCGCACGCTCAAGAAGCGTGACGTGCTGGCCGCAAGCGACAAGGAGGCTGTCGATCGTGCGGAGGACAGCCCCGATTGTCCGGTCTGCGAAGTGCTGCGCGATGGCAACGTCATCGGCGTGATCAACTAGGGTCCGACCAGCATTTCGGCGACCCACGCCGGCACCACTTCGCTAGCGGGGCCGAGGCGCGTCTCGTCGAACCAACTCGAACCCTGGCTGCGCTCGAGGTTGAGCTCGAGCGTCGCAGCGCCCAGTTCGCGGGCATCACGAACGAAACCCGCGGCCGGATAGACCGCCCCCGAAGTGCCGATCGAGACGAACAAGTCGGCTCCTCGCAAGGCAGCGTATATCTCGTCCATCCGGTACGGCATTTCCCCGAACCAGACGACATCGGGTCGCAGCGCGCGCCCGCCGCATGCCGGACAAGGCGGCCGATCGATCAGCGGATCCTGCCATCGGGTGCGCGTGCCGCAAGAAGTGCACCAGGCATTCAGATGTTCGCCATGCATATGCAGCACCCTTTGCGCCCCGGCGCGCTCGTGCAGATCGTCGACGTTTTGCGTGACGATCAGCAGCTCGCCCGGCCACTCGGTATCCAGCCGGGCGAGCGCGAAGTGCGCCGCGTTGGGTTCCTTCGTCTGGATCGCCTCGCGGCGCATGTCATAAAACCGCAGCACGAGTTCCGGGTCGCGCGCGAATGCCTCAGGCGTTGCGACGTCCTCGACCCGATGCTGCTCCCACAGCCCTCCCCCGCCGCGAAACGTATCTATGCCGCTCTCTGCGCTGACGCCGGCGCCGGTCAGGATCACGATGTTGCGGATGCCGCTCATGTCGCGCATGAAGCACGGGGTCCGGGGGAATGACAATGGCGCGCATCGGCATCATCGGCAGCGAAGGTCGCATGGGCCACGCGCTCGCCCGCGCGATCGAGCACGCGGGGCACGAGTTGGCCGGCGGCGTGGACCAGGGCGGCAACACCGCCGCGCTCGCCGAAGCCAGCGACGTGCTGATAGACTTCACCGCGCCTGCCGCTCTGGAGACCAACCTGCACGCCGCGATCGGCGCGGGCATCCCCATCCTCGTCGGCACGACCGGGCTCGAGGAACGCCACCACGCCGCGATCGACTCTGCCGCGGGCGCAATCCCCGTACTGCAGACCGGCAATACCTCGCTCGGAGTCACCCTGCTGGCCCATCTGGTGTGTGAGGCGGCGAAGAAGCTCGGGCCGGAATGGGACGTCGAGGTGCTCGAGATGCACCACCGGATGAAACTCGATGCACCTAGCGGCACCGCGCTGCTGCTCGGGGAAGCGGCGGCTTTAGGGAGGGGCATCGCGCTGGCCGACCATTCAGAGCGCGGCCGCGATGGGATTACCGGTTCCCGTGCGGAAGGCGCGATCGGGTTCGCCAGCCTGCGCGGCGGCACCGTCGCCGGCGAGCACACGGTCATACTGGCCGGGGAGCAGGAGCGCCTGAGCCTCACGCACGTCGCCGAAGACCGCAGCATCTTCGCGCGTGGAGCAATCACGGGGGCGGCTTGGCTAATCGGCAAGGATGCGGGCCGCTACACGATGGCGCAGGTGCTGGGGATTTGAAGAAAGAGGCGATTTTCGAGTTCTTCCGCCGCCTCGCCGAAGACAACCCCTCCCCCGAAACCGAGCTCGAATACGGCAATGCCTACCAACTCGTGGTAGCGGTGGCGCTTTCGGCGCAGGCGACGGACGTCGGGGTCAACAAGGCGACGCGCCGGCTGTTCGCCGAGGTGAAGACCCCCGCGCAGATGCTCGCGCTCGGCGAGGAGGGCCTCAAGGAACACATCAAGACGATCGGGCTGTTCAACACCAAGGCCAAGAACGTCATCGCTCTGTCGCAGCTGCTGGTCGACGAATTCGGCGGCGAAGTGCCGGCGACCCGCGACGAACTCGTGCGGCTCCCCGGTGTCGGCCGCAAGACCGCCAACGTCGTGCTCAACTGCTGGTTCGGGCAGGAGACCTTCGCGGTCGACACGCACATCTTCCGCGTCGGCAACCGCACGGGGCTCGCCAAGAGCAAGACACCCGACGATGTCGAAGCCCGGCTCGAGAAGCGGGTGCCCGCCCCCTTCCGGCTGGGCGCGCACCACTGGCTGATCCTCCACGGCCGCTACACCTGCAAGGCGCGGCTGCCGGAGTGCTGGCGATGCCCGGTGGTCGACCTGTGCGAGTACCGTCACAAGGTGCTGGAGAAGCCCGCCCGCAAGTAGGCGTCAGCGCTTGTCGAAATTCTCCGGATCGAGCTCGAGCCCCGCGCGGCCGGCAGCCGCGGTGTGAGCCGGGGCGTGGGGGTGCTCGACGAACTCGGGCTCCTCGACTTCGAGCATGCCTTCCCACTTCGTCAGCACCGAGGTGGCGACCGCATTGCCGACGACGTTGGTCGCGGTGCGGCCCATGTCGAGGAACTGGTCGATGGCGAGGATGATAGCCACACCTTCGACCGGCAGGCCGAACATCGCCAGCGTGCCGGTGATCACCACCAGGCTCGCCCGCGGGACCGCCGCGATGCCCTTCGAGCTGATCATCAGCGTCAGCAGGATCATGATCTGCGTGCCGATCGAGAGGTCGATGCCATAGGCCTGCGCGATGAATATCGTCGCGAAACTCATGTACATCATGCTGCCGTCAAGGTTGAACGAGTAGCCGAGCGGCAGCACGAAGCCCGAGATGCGCCGGGGGACGCCGAAGCGGTCGAGTTGCTCGAACAGCTTGGGCAGCGCGGCTTCCGAGCTCGCGGTCGAGAACGCGATGAGGATCGGCTGGCGGATGTAGCGGATCAGCGTCCAGATCCGCTGCCGCAGGAAGATGGCGCCGATCGTCAGCAGGATGATCCACAGCAACACCAGGCTGAAGTAGAACTCGAGCACCAGCTCGACGTAGGTCCCGAGAATGTCGAGCCCGCTCGCCGCGACGACGTTGGCGAGCGCACCGAACACCGCGATCGGGGCGTAACGCATCACGTAGCCGGTGATCTGGAGCATCATTTCGGCCAGCGCGTCGGCGCCGCGCACCAGCGGCGCGCCACGCTCGCCGAGCGCCGACAGCGCCACCCCGGCGAAGATCGAGAACACCAGGATCTGCAGGATGTTGTTGGTCGCCATCGCCTCGACCGCGTTCTTGGGAAAAATCGACAGCAGGAACTCGGTCGCCTTCAGCTCCTTGACCTCGCCCACCGCGGCGGCGGCCGCGGCGGCGTCGGGGATCGGCGCGCCGACGCCGGGCTGGAACAGGTTGACCATTAGCAAGCCGAGCCCGATCGAAATCAGGCTCGCGGTGATGAACCAGGCTAAGCTGCGCACCCCGATCCGGCCCAGCGCGGCGCCGTCGCCCATGTGGGCGATGCCGACGACGATGGTCGACAGGACCAGCGGCGCAACGAGCATCTTGATGAGGCTGAGAAAGATATCCGACAGCAGCTTGAACCAGGGCGCGATGTCGGCCTTGATCGTCTCCGGATCGACGCTGGCGTGAAGCACCTGCCCCACGATCACGCCGAGGATCATGCCGGCGAGAATCCAGAGCGTCAGCTTGCGGTCCATTGCGATCCTACTCCCAAGTCTTTGCGCGGGCGGCGTAACAGCCGCCAACGCGAACGGCAATCAACCAGCCAGCGCCGCCAATGCAATGCGGGCATAGATGCGCGCGAGCGCGTCGAGATCCGCCAGGGCAACCGCTTCGTCGGTCTTGTGCATCGTTGCATTGACGAGACCGAACTCGATCACCGGGGCGAGATCTTTGAGGAAGCGCGCGTCGGACGTGCCGCCCGTGGTGGACAGCTCGGGCTCGAGCCCTGTTTCGGCCTTCACCGCCTCGGCGACCATCGTGGAGAACTCGCCGGGGGGCGTAAGGAACGCCTCGCCGCTGATCATTGCCCGCACGCTGCCGCCATGCTTCTCAGCGATCTCGGTCATGCGCGCGACCAGCTCGGCGCCGGTATGCAGCGCGTTGAAGCGGATCGACAGCCGGGCCTTCGCGCGGGCGGGAATGACGTTGGTCGCAGGGTTGCCGACCTCGAGGTCGGTCACCTCGAGGTTGGAGGCCTGAAACCACTCGGTGCCGTCGTCGAGCGGCATCGCCTTCAACTCGGCGAGCATCGCCACCAGCCGGGTGATCGGGTTGTCAGCGAGGTGCGGGTACGCGACGTGGCCCTGAACGCCCGCGACCTCGAGCCACACGTTGACCGAGCCGCGCCGGCCGATCTTGATCGTGTCGCCGAACCGCTGCGAAGAAGTCGGTTCACCCACGAGGATCAGATCGGGGGTTTCCTCGCGGGCCCGCATCCGCTCGATCAGCGCGCGGGTGCCGTGGATCGCCGGGCCTTCCTCGTCGCCGGTGATGACGAAACTGATCGTGCCGGCCGTGGCCGGGACCTCGGCGACGGCCGCCACCATCGCGGCGATCGCGCCCTTCATGTCGACCGCCCCGCGGCCAAAGAGCAGCTCACCCCCGGGGGCATCGCGCCGTTCGGGCGCGAAAGGCGCGACCGACCAGCCCTCGCCGGGCGGCACGACGTCGAGATGGCCGGCGAACGCGAAGTGACGGCTGCCCGGCGGCCCCCGGCGGATGGCGAGCAGGTTCTCGACCGGGCCGCCCTCTTCCTTCGGCGAGCCCTCGCCCGCCATGAAACGCTCCACCTCGAAGCCGAGGGGCGCGAGCATCGCTTCGAGCGCCTCGAACACCAGGCCGGAGGCGGGGGTGACGCTGGGGCAGGCGATCAGCTTCTCGGCGAGTTCGGCTATCCCGGTCATGCAGCCCGCGCTATGCTTGCAATATGCCCAAGCTCGACCTCGCCACCATCCCGCAGACCAATGCCACCGGCTACCCGCCGATCTACGCCGACAAGGTTCACGGCCGCTGGTACCGCCGCCTCTCTCCCGCGGCTGGCCTGACCGACTTTGGCGCCAGCCACGTGGTGCTCGAGCCCGGCGCGTGGTCTTCCCAGCGCCACTGGCACGAAGGGGAAGACGAGCTGCTGGTGATGATCGAAGGGGAGGCGGTGCTGGTCGACGACCTCGGCGAGCACCCGCTGGCACCTGGCGACGTGTGCGCCTTTCCCAAGAACGACGGCAACGGCCATGTCGTGCAGAACCGCAGCGACCGGACCTGCACCTTCGTCGTCGTCGGCAATCCGTCGATCACCGACTGCCACTACCCCGACATCGACATGCACCTGTCGACCGCGACGGGCGAACAGCGGCGCAAGGACGGGTCGGCGTTCTGACCTCATACCGCGGGCACTTGGTCCCACTGCTCGATCACCCATTGCTCGTCCTCGGCGGCGCGGACCCATGCCTGCATCCAGTCGTGCTCCCACATCGCTTCCATGTAGGCCTGGGCGAAGCCGGGGACGCCGATGCCGTAGGTCATGAAGCGGCTGACCACGGGCGCATAAAAGACGTCGGCCGCGCCGAAGGTGCCGAACAGGAACGGCCCCCCTCTGCCGTAGCGTGAGCGCGCTTCCGCCCACAGGGTTAGCACGCGGACTATATCGGCCTTGGTGGCGTCGCTCAGTTCAACCCCGTCGTGCCGCATGCGCACGTTCATCGGGCACTGCCGCCTCAGATTGAGGAAGCTCGAATGCATCTCCGCGACCATCGCGCGGGCCATGCCGCGCGGCGCATCGTCCTTGGGCCAGAAGCGCTCGCGCCCGACCTTGTCGGCGAGGTATTCGAGGATCGCCAGGCTATCCCAGATTACCGTTTCGCCGTCCCACAGGACGGGGACCTTGCCGTGCGAGGGCTGCACCTCCCCCATCGCGCGCTTGGCGGCTTCCCACTCCTCGCCGGCGATGTTGACGGTCAGCTCCTCGAACGCGAGGCCCGACTGCTTGCAGGCCAGCCAGCCGCGCAGCGACCAGCTCGAATAGTTGCGGTTGCCGACGATCAGCTTCACGATGCCACCCTGATTCCCACCTTCGCGGCGCCGTAAGCGTTCATCGCCAAGGTGTCGAGGCTGAACGGTGGCACGGTTAGCACACTGTTCCAGCCTTCTTTTTTCTTCTTCCGCGAGCGCCATCTCCTTGAAGGCAGCCAGGACGCGGTGGGCTTCGGCGGGATCCATTGGCGGGGGCTGGCAAATCAGTCGCGTGTAGGAAAATGGATTCTGATTGGCTAAGGCGTCCCGATGAGCCTGCGCCCGTTCCACCTCGCCATGCCCGTACGCGACATCGAGGAGGCGCGCGCGTTCTATGGCGGCGTGCTCGGGCTGGCCGAGGGGCGAAGCGCGGAGACGTGGATCGATTTCGACTTCTTCGGCCACCAGTTCGTCGTGCACTGGGCGCCGGGCGACAGCAGCGACGCCGCGGTCAATCCGGTCGACGGCCATGGGGTGCCCGTGCCGCACTTCGGGGTCGTCCTGACACCTGAAGATTTCGAAGTGATGGCTACACGGATGGAGGCGGCAGGGGTCCGTTTCGAGATCGAGCCGTACACCCGCTTCAAAGGCGAGCCGGGCGAGCAATCGACGATGTTCTTCCGCGATCCCAGCGGCAACGCGATCGAGATGAAAGCGTTCGCCAGCCTCGACAGCCTGTTTGCCACCTGAGCGCACCGGCTTCATTTACCTGAAATAAACCAGTAATCTCTGTGTCTTAGCGGAACCTTCCGGAGGGCCATTGGTAGTGCGGGCAGGGATTATTGAGGTCGCACTCAATGGACTGCGCAACGGCGTGCCATGTTGAAGAATTGATCGGCCGGCGCGAGAGCACGCGCCACCGGGTCGACCTGTCGGCCCGATTCGTGAGCTCGCAGGTGAGCCTGCGGGTGCAGCTCGAGGATATATCCACCACCGGCGCCTGCATCCGGCTGAAGTGCCCGCGCAAGCTCGAAGCCGGACGGCTGTTCTGGCTCAACTCGAAGGCTTTCGGCCGCATCATCTGGCAGAACGACTTGCGCTGTGGCGTCGCTTTCGACGAGCCGTTGCGCGACGATGTGGTCGAGCAGGCGCTCCAGTTCGCCGAGCTCATGGCGAACGATACAACCGAGAAGTTCGGCAAGCTTGCCTCAGCCTGGGTCCACGGCCCGGGCGACTGGTAGTCGGCGCAGGGATACCGAAGCCTCCCCGATCATTTACCGTGTGCGGCCACCGGCCGGCGAAGGAGATAGCGATGAGACGGGCAGTTCTTCCAGCGGCGCTACTGCTGTTGGCAGGTTGCGGGATCGACAGCGATCCTGCGAACGACAAGGTCACCGTCACCTACGACGAGGACCGGATCGAAAAGGCTGGCCGCGCGGCGAAACAGGTCGCCACGGGCGCCGCGAATGTAGCCGGAACCACGGGGCGCGCGATCAAGAAGGAAGTCGGCGATATCGATGTCGACGTGCGCGTCAGCCGCACCAAGGGCGAAGAGACACCAACGGAGCGCTAGCCCAGGTAGGCCTCGAGTTCCTCGCTGCCGCCGATCCGCTCGTCACCGATGAATACCTGCGGGGTGGTGGGCACGTCTTGCTCCTCCTTGAAGGCGTCCACTTCGGCGCGCGAGCTCAGCACGCGGTCGTCGACCTCGTAACCGTTGGACTCGAGCATTTCCTTGGCGCGCACGCCGAAGGGGCAGGTGTGGTCGGGCAAGACCATCCGGTAGAGGACAGCTTCGCGCTCATTCGCCATTCGATTCGCTCCACAAAACTGGGTGCGAAGCGCGCCAGCGCCGGGTTGGTTCCAAGCCTGCGGCGCGTAAGGTACGCCCGAAACCTATCACTAAGTATCTGTCAATCTGACTTAATTCGATCCTCCTCACTGTCTGTTTTACTCAGGCTAACGATTTGACTAACGGGGACCATAACGGGGCGCACCAGTGACAACAGCGGTGCGGGGCACAACAGTGAAGAAATTTCTGCGAAGCGAAGCGGGCGCCTCGGCGGCCGAATATGCGCTCATCCTGGCGCTGGTCGGGGTCGGCCTCGGCGCGGCCGCGCTCGTCCTCGGACAGAACGTTTCGAACGCGCTGGGTAGCGCGGCGAACGACATCACCGGGTTCAGCTCGTCGACGAGCAGTTCCGGAAGTAGCGGCAGCACGGGCGGCACTACCTCGGGCAGCACCAGCTCGGGCGGTACGACCAGCGGATCGACCGGCAGCAGCACTACCACTTCGGGCGGGACCAGCAGCAACGGCTCCACCAGCGGTGGCACCACCTCGGGCGATACCAGCACGACTTCCGGCGCGACCAGCACGACCAGCAGCAGCACAAGCTCCGGGGGAACCACCACGTCGGGAGGCACCACGACTTCCGGCGGGACCACCACGACGAGCGGCAGCACGACTTCGGGTGGCACCACGACCGGCGGCACGTCGGGCGGTGGCACGACGACCACGACAAGCACCAGTTCCGGCGGCACAAGCGGTAATCAGAAGCCGAAGTGCAACAAAAACGGCCTGCCCGAGGGCTGCATACCGTAAGCGATCGGCTTGGTGCGAGTTAGCTTCTAGCTCTCCGAGTCCGCCAGCACCGCCGCGCGCAGCTCGGCGATGCCCATTCCTTTTTCCGCGCTGGTCGCGTGGACCACCGGGAAGGCCGCGGTGCGCTTGCGCGCTTCGGCCTCGGTTGCTGCCTGCACGGCGGCGAGGTCGCTGGCCTTGATCTTGTCCGCCTTGGTCAGCACGAGGCGGTAGCCGACCGCTGCCTCGTCGAGCATCTTCATCATCTCGCGATCGACTTCCTTCACCCCGTGACGGCTATCGATCAGCACCAGCGCGCGCTTGAGCACCTGCCGGCCGCGCAGAAAGTCTCGCACCAGCATTTTCCAGCGCTCGACCACCTTGAGCGGCGCCTTGGCAAACCCGTAGCCCGGCATGTCGACCAGCCGCAGCGCGAGCGGCTCGCCGACGTCGAAGAAGTTGAGCTCCTGGGTCCGGCCGGGCGTGACGGAGGCACGGGCGAGGCTTTTGCGGCCGGTGAGTGCGTTGAGGAGCGAGCTTTTGCCGACATTGGAACGGCCGGCAAAGGCAATCTCCGGCGCCTCAGGCTCGGGCAGAAACTTGAGCTGCGGCGCCGAAAGCAAGAACTCGACGCGCCCGGTCAGCAATTTGCGCGCGCGCTCCTCGAGCTCCTGTTGGTCCAGATCATCCGTCATCGCGAGGAGCCGAAGGCTGCGCGGCAATCCAACTCCGTGAGTTGGATCGCGTCGCTGCGCTCGCAATTACGAGGGAAAGAGGTGTTCACCCCTTGGCCTTCGCGTCGCGCGCCGCGGCACGCTCGCGGTCGGTCTTGTCCTTTTCCGCCTGGGCGCGCAGCTGCGGGTGCTTGGAATAGAGATAAGTCTGCTGCGCCAGCGTGAGCAGGTTGTTGGTGATCCAGTAGATCAGCAGCCCGGCGGCGAACGGTGCCATCGCGAACATCAGGATCCACGGCATTATCTTGAACATCTGCGCCTGGATCGGGTCGGCAGCGGGCGGGTTGAGGCGGAACGTTGCCCACATCGAGATCCCGAGGAGGATCGCCAGCGGTCCGATCGCCAGGAAACTCGGCGGGGTGAACGGCAGCAGCCCGAACAGGTTCAGGATGTGCGCCGGGTCCGGCGCCGACAGGTCCTGGATCCACAGCGCGAACGGCTTGTGGCGCATCTCGATGCCGACCATCAGCACTTTGTAGAGCCCGTAGAAGATCGGGATCTGCAGCAGGATCGGCAGGCACCCGGTGAGCGGGTTCACGCCCTCGCTCTTGTAGAGCGCCATGATCTCCTGCTGCTGCTTCTGCTTGTCGTCCTTGAAGCGCTCCTGGACCGCCTTCATCTTCGGCTGGATCGCGCGCATCGCGGCCATGCTGGCGAACTGCTTCTGCGCGATCGGGAACATCACCAGGCGCACGATTAAAGTGAGCAGGATGATCGCGACGCCAAAGTTGCCGGCAAGGCTATAGAGCTGGCGCAGAAGCCACAGGATCGGCTTCTCGATAACGCCGAACCAGCCCCAATCGATCGCGTTCTCGAACTGCGGCACGCCCGCCGCTTGATAGGCGTTAAGGGCCGTGCTCTCCTTCGCCCCGGCGAATAGCTGCGTGGTACGCGAAATCTGCCGTCCCGAGGGCACGGTCACCGGCGAATAGATCACGTCCGCGCGATAGAGGTCGCCCCCGAGCGAGCGGATGTCGGCCTCGGTATCGGCGTTCGACTGCGGGATCAGCGCCGACATCCAGTAGATGTCGGTGAAACCCACCCAGTCGGCCTTGCCCTTGGGCGCGACACGGCGCGCGGGCGACTCGGCGATGTCGTCGTAGTCCCAGTCGAAATCGACCGCGTTGTCGAACGAACCGATGGGGCCGGAGTGAAGCTGCCACGAGCTCGAACTAGCGGTCGCGCTGGTGCGGCTGACGGTCGCGAACGGCCTCAGCACGATCGGCCCACCTGCGCCATTCCCAACGGTCTGTTTGGCGGTGATCATGAACTTGTCGTCGATCGACAGTTCGATCTTGAATACCTGGCCTTGGCCATTGGGCCATGTGAGCGTGACGGGCCTGTCGGGCGCCAGCGGACCGCCTTCGGCCGTCCAGACCGACTTCGCGTCAGGAACCTTCACGCCTTCTCCCACCCAGCCGAACTGGGCGAAGTGCTGCGCCGGGGTGCCGGCGGGGCTGAACAGGCGGACGGGATCGGAATCCTCGATCGTCTCGGTGTGAGTCTTGAGCGTGAGATCGTCGATCCGCGCGCCGACGAGGTCGATCGAGCCGGAAACCTCGGGTGCGGCGATGCGCACGCGCTGAGGCGACTGCAGCGCAGAGGCGAGGTCGCGCCGCTCCAGCGCAATCGCCGCCGGGTCGGTCAGCCCGCCCTCGCGGGTCGGCGTGGCCGCGGCGGTTTCGCCGGGTGCCGCGGCCGACGCGGTCGCCTGGGCGCGAACGGCTTCTGGCGGTTGTGGGTAGAGGTACTTCATCCCCGCATCCCAGCCGAACAGCAGCAGGCCGCAAAGCACCACGGCGAGGAGAAGGTTGCGCTGGTTTTCCAAGAGAGGCTTTTCCCGTGTTCTGTTTTCAGGGCACCGGGTCGTAACCGTGCCCGCCCCAGGGGTGGCAGCGCATTAGACGCTTCGCCGCGATCCATCCACCCTTCAATGCGCCGTGCCTGTCGAGAGCTTCGATGGCGTATTGCGAGCAGCTCGGCGCGTAGCGGCAAGTCGGCGGAAGCACCCGGCTGGGCCCCCACTGCCATGCGCGGGCGACGAGAATGAGCAGCCGCTTCATGGCGTCCGCCGACGGCGAGGGGGATCGCCCTTGCCGGCCGCCACCCGCGCGAGCGCGTGGGCGAGCTCGGCGCGCAGGGCGGCGAAGTCGCGCTCGACGCCGCCTTCGCGGCCGATCAGCACATGATCGTGATCGTCTAGACCCTCGCCCGGCAGCGCGGCGCGAAGGAGGTCGCGGAAGCGACGTTTCATTCGGTTGCGGACGACGGCGTTACCGATCTTCTTGGTGACCGTCACCCCGAAGCGCTTGCCCTGCCCGCCGTTGGGCCGCGCCAGCAGCACGAAGCCGGGCCGTGCGACCCGCACCCCGCGGTTCGCGGCCAGGAAATCTGCGCGCTTGCGGATGGTGGCGAGGGTCATGTCAGGCGATATAGGTGACTAATACACCGAATCAAAGCCACGAACGACAACGGGCTCCCGACCAGGGAGCCCGCAAGCCCGAACGGGCACCCACAGCTGCTCCGAGGCTATGCCGAGGAAACGGCAGCGAGGACGAGCGCGCGGAGACGCGCTCGAAAAGCTGTTACGCGCACAGAACCTTGCGGCCACGGGCACGACGCGCGCGCAGGACCTTGCGGCCGCCGGGAGTCGCCTTGCGGGCGAAGAAGCCGTGGCGACGGGCGCGCACGAGATTGCTGGGCTGAAAAGTCCGCTTCATCGGATCCTCGGTATGTCTCAAACGAAAAAGGGCGGCCGCACGTGCGGGTCGCCCGTCAAGCGCGCGCCACTATGGGAAGCGCAGGCCCAAGTCAAGGCGCGAGGGGACGAGCGGATCGCCGCGCCCCGCCTGTTGCCCCCGGCCAAACGGAGCGCTCGACTTGACCCGCAATAATCGCCACAAGCCGCTCAATTCGCAGGGGGTTTCGTGGTCGCACTGGTCCGTACGGTGGCCTATCTCGGGCTGGAGGCGCGCGCCGTCGAGGTGCAATGCCAGGTCGCTGCGGGGATGCCGCGCTTCAATCTCGTCGGCCTGCCCGACAAGGCGGTCGGAGAGAGCCGCGAACGGGTCCAGGCCGCACTCGCGGCGATGGGCCTGTCGCTGCCGCCCAAGCGGATCACCATCAACCTCTCGCCGGCAGACCTGCCCAAGGAAGGCAGCCACTACGACCTTCCGATCGCCCTCGCGCTGCTCGCCGCGATGGGCGTTACCGATGCCGAGCAGCTCGGCGACTGGATCGCGGTCGGGGAGCTGGCGCTCGACGGCCGGGTCGCGCCCTCGCCCGGCGTTCTCCTCGCCGCGATCCACGCCAGCGAGGCCGAAGCGGGACTGATCTGTCCCGCGAGCCAGGGGAGCGAGGCGCGCTGGGCGAGCGGCGTCCCTGTGATCGCCGCGCCCGACCTGGTGAGCCTGCTCAATCACCTCAAGGGAACGCAACGCCTGCCCGACCCGCCGCCCGGCGAAGTCGAGGAACCCGGCTTCGGCCCCGACCTGCGGCAAGTGAAGGGACAGGAAACCGCCAAGCGCGCGCTCGAGATCGCCGCGGCCGGGGGGCACAACCTGTTGATGATCGGGCCGCCCGGAGCGGGCAAGAGCCTGATGGCGAGCTGCCTGCCGGGCATTCTCCCGCCCCTCACCCCCCCCGAGGCGCTCGAGACCAGCATGGTCGCATCGGTCGCGGGAACTCTCGAAGCCGGGCGCATCAGCCGCGTTCGCCCGTTCCGCGCGCCGCACCATTCGGCCAGCATGGCGGCACTCACCGGTGGCGGTCTGCGGGTCCGGCCCGGCGAAGTCAGCCTGGCCCATCTCGGCGTGCTGTTTCTTGACGAGTTGCCCGAGTTCCAGCGCGCGGTGCTCGATTCGCTGCGCCAGCCGCTCGAGACCGGCAAGGTCGACGTCGCGCGCGCCAATGCGCACGTCTCGTTCCCGGCACGAGTCCAGCTGGTCGCCGCGATGAACCCGTGCCGCTGTGGCCACCTCGGCGACCCGGCGCTGGCCTGCAGCCGCGCGCCGCGCTGTGCTGCCGATTATCAGGGCAAAGTGTCCGGCCCGATGCTCGACCGCATCGACCTGCATGTCGAGGTGGATCCGGTGAGCGCTGCGGACCTCGCCTTGCCGCCCCCCGCCGAAGGGAGCGCCGAGGTAGCTGCCCGCGTCGCGGCCGCCCGCGCCGTCCAGACCGCTCGCGCCAGCGAGACCGGCGCCCGGACCAACGCCGAGCTCGAAGGGGACGGTCTGGAAAGGTACGCCTCGCCCGACGAGCCCGGCCGGAAGCTGCTAATCCAGGCGGCTGAAGCGATGCGCCTGTCGGCGCGCGGTTACACCCGGATGCTGCGCGTCGCGCGGACCATTGCCGATTTGGCCGGCACCGAAATTGTCGGCCGCATCCACGTGGCGGAAGCGCTCAGCTACCGGCGGGTGGCGCCGCGCGCCTAACCGCAAGAGCAATTGGCGGTTGGGCTCCGGCGCGCTAGACGGGGGCCGACGCCGCGCTCGTGGCCACACCCGGGGTCCCATGCCTTTCGCGACGCGCGCGTCCATTCAACTGCCCGAAATGCAAGCCCGCCCTGCCCGGTGGTTGGCGTCGCTCGAAGCACGCTGGCCGGGATGGCGGCGCCGGGCGTTCGGACTCGCGCTGGCAGTGGTGCTCGAGGTGGGGCTATTCCTGCTCCTGCTCACGCTCGGCACCAATTTTGTCGGCGTGCGCGAGGCGGCCGAAAGCCTGACCACGGTTGATTTCGCCCCCGAACCCCAGCCGTCCGAGGCGCCCCGGAAAGAGACGGACGAGCAGCCCACGGCCCTGCCGCGAACGAATGCCGCGCCCCGGCCCGACCAACCCGTGCCGCCCCAACCGATGCCGAGCCCCGCCGCCGTCCTCCCCGTGGCTCCGCCGAGCCAAGCGGCGGACCCGGCGCCCCCCAGCACCCCGAAAATCCGCGCCGTGGTCCGCTCGGCAGACGGGGGCCCGGTGGGCCCCGCCAATCGGGCAACGACCAGCGATTCGCAGCGCGTCGGAACCGCGAGTAATGGCGAGCCGCTCTACGCCGCGCGTTGGTACCGCGAGCCGACCGACCAGGAACTGCGCGGTTATCTGTCGACTGCCAGCGGCCCCGGCTACGCGTTGATCAACTGCCGCACGGCGCCCGATTTCCGGGTCGAGGATTGCGAGCTCATCGACGAGTACCCATCCGGCGCCCAGATCGGCCGCGCGGTGATGGCGGCGGCGTGGCAGTTCAAGGTAAGGCCGCCCCGGCTCGGCGGGCGTTCCCTGGTGGGCGCGTGGGTGCGGATCCGCATCACCTACCAGATGGTTCGCGGGAACTGAGTGCCGACCACCAGTCGGCGTAGGGAGTATTCCTCACCATCCGCCGATTGAGATCGGGCGCTCCATCGGTCCACCAGACCGGTCCCCGCTCGCCAAGCCGAACCTTGGCCGCGTCAACCTGCGCGCGCGCGATGCCCAACGCTTCGGTATCGCCTGCCGCCGCGCGCACCGCGCGCCGGGCGGACATCAGTTCCCCAACGAGGCGTTCACGCTCGGAAGGGGGGAGATGGGGATTGCTTGCGCGCCATAGCCGGCCGCGGACCACGATGTAGCGCCCGTCGGGTGTGCGCGGGGGTTCCTTCAGCGGACCGCCGCGAGCGGGGGCCGCGCGAGACCGTCGCCCTGTGCGCGGTCGAAACCGCCGGCCGCCTGAGCGCGGCTGCCGTCTTCGCGGATGCCAAGATCGTCGCGCTGTACGAATCGCAGATCGCCTGGGCCAAGAACGCGGCCGTCGTGTGACAGTATCGACGTCGGGCCGATCGGCAGACGGTCGAACTCATCAACCAGCACCGGATCCTCCATGAAGCCGTTACCGTACTTCTGGCCCCACTGGCGCAGCGCGACCATCGCCGGGAGCAAGTCGAAGCCCTTGGCGGTGAGCCGGTATTCGATTCGGCGGCGATCGTCCGCGCAGGGCTGGCGGTCGAGGATGCCATGCTCGACAAGCTTGGCGAGCCGGTTCGAGAGAATGTTGCGGGCGATGCCGAGCTCGCTCAGGAACTCTTCGAAGTGGTGCAAGCCGTTGAAGCTGGCGCGCAGGATCATGAAGCTCCACCGCTCGCCCATCACTTCAAGCGCTTCGGGCAGACCGCAGGCCGTCAGCTCGTTCAGCGGTTCACGCAGTTTGCCCATCGTCATCCTCTCTCTTCCCGGTCGCCTTGTAACCGGTTTGCCTTAGACCGCCACCTACCAAAAATAAGTTTCCTCTTGCAACCTACATTCGACTCGACTAGGTGGTGATTCGCAACTGGTATCGAATCGAAACCCAGTTGACCAGATGAAAAGGATGCGATCATGACCCTCTCCCTCCCCACCTCCGCCAAGCCGATCGCCGCTCTTGTTGCGCTCGCCTGGACCGCAATCACCATCGGCACCGCGATCGCGCCTGCTCCGGCGTATGCCGCCGAGAGCCGCGGATACTACACCGTCGAACTGGCCGCTCCGGTCGCCAGCGTGAAGACGATCGTCAGCGGCACCGTGTTCAACTGCGACGGCACGGGCTGCGCGGGCCGCAAGGCGACCAGCCGCCCCGCCATCGTTTGTGCCCGTCTCGTCAAGGAAGTCGGCCCGGTGGCCAAGTTCACCGCCAACGGCAAGGAACTGGCTGCTGAAGACCTGGCCCGCTGCAACGGCCAGTAAGCGTTCCCGATACCACCCGGTCCTCTCCAACCCCAGGTGGAACTCTACGGGCTCCCGGCTTGAAGTCGGGGGCCCTTTTTCCGTCGGCACCTCACGCAAAAAGCCCCCGCTTGCGCGAGGGCTCCATTACCCCGTCCGCGGCTAGCCGCGGCGGCGCCGAATCAGCCCTGGCGGGCCTTGAAGCGGCGGTTGGTCTTGTTGATCACATAAGTGCGGCCGCGACGACGGATGACGCGGTTATCGCGGTGGCGGTCCTTGAGGGACTTGAGGCTGTTGCGGATTTTCATCGGTCTGACCTGAAAAAGTTCGGCACCGAAGCGGGAAGCCTCGATGCCCCAAAAATCAAGCCGCGCCCCTAGTCGGACGGGCCCCCTCCGTCAAGCGATGATCGGGTGCCGGCTGCGGACTCGCCGCGAATCTCGCTCAGCTTTTCCTCCCATGCCAATGCGTGCCGCACGATCGTCGGGAGGTCGGCATATTGCGGACGCCATGGCAGGGTGGCCATGATGCGGGCATTGTCGGACACCAGGCACGCGGGGTCGCCCGCGCGGCGCGGCTCGAGCCGGCGTTCGATGGGCCGGTTCGTCACCCGGTCGACCGCGTCGAGCACCTCGAGCACCGAAAAGCCGCGCCCATATCCGCAGTTCATCTGCAGCGACCGCCGCGGCTCAGCAATCAAGGCTTCGAGGGCATGCACGTGGGCCGCGGCGAGGTCCGAGACGTGGATGTAGTCCCGCACCCCGGTACCATCCGGCGTGTCGTAATCCGTGCCGAAGACCGAGACGTAGGGCCGCTTGCCCAGCACCGCCTCCACCGCGACCTTGATCAAGTGCGTGGCGCCGGCCGTCGACTGGCCGCTGCGGCCTTGCGGGTCCGCGCCCGCGACGTTGAAATAGCGCAGCGCGCAGTAATTAAGGGAGTGCGCAAAGCTCGTGTCGGCCAGCATGCGCTCGGTCATTAGTTTCGACCAGCCGTAAGGATTGATCGGCGACTGCGGGCTGTCCTCCGAAACTCGCTCGGTCTCTGGCATGCCGTAGGTCGCCGCGGTGCTCGAGAAGATAAAATGCGGCACGCCTGCCGCAACCGCCGCCTCGATCAGGGCGCGGCTCTTCACCGTGTTGTTGTGATAGTACTTGAGCGGGTTTTCGACCGACTCGGGCACTACGATCGAGCCCGCGAAATGCATGACCGCCGCCGTGCCCTGCTCGGCGAATATGCGCGCCAGCAGCGCTTGGTCATCGATATCGCCTTCGTAGAAGGGCACGCGCTCCGGCACCGCGAAGCGAAAGCCCGTCGTCAGGTTGTCGATCACCGCGACGTCATAGCCGGCATCGGACAGCGCCAGCACCGCATGGCTGCCGATGTAGCCGGCGCCTCCGGTGACGAGGACGGAACAAGCTGAAGGGTCGTTCGAGGCTGGCATGGCGGCGCGATAGGCGAGCATTGCGCCGTGCGCCATATCCCATGTCAGCAGCGGCGGCGTTCATCGCCAATCCATGCCTCATGCGCTATCTCCCACACATTCCGGGGAATTTTCTGCAGAAAGCGCGCTTCATGACCAAGGCCTTCCTCCCGCTTGCCGTCCTCTCGGCGCTATCGCTTGCTGCGCCGGCCGCAGCAGCGGAAGTCTCGGTAACGCGCTTCCACACAGCCGAATCGCTTGGTGCCGCAGCGCCGGGGCCGATCGCGGTGCGCGCGGGTGCGGGCCTCGAGCCGGGCAGCCTCGAGACGCAGATCTGGCTCGATGCGGTCGCCACCGCGCTGACCCGCCAGGGTTTCACGGTCGTGCCCGATGCGGCGCGGGTGGCCGAGGTGAGCCTCGATCAGCAGATGATCGATAGCGGCCGCGATCGCTCCAACACCGGCGTCAGCGTGGGGGTCGGCGTCGGCAGCGGCGGCGGTTGGGGTTATCGTCGGCGCAGCGGCGTCGATCTTGGCGTCGGCGTAGGCTTCAACTTGGGTGGCGGTCGCTCGGCCGAAGCGCTCGATACGCGGCTCTCGGTTTCGATCGAGAACGCGGGCGGGGTCCATGCGTGGGAAGGGCGGGCGGAAGCCGCGCCTCGGACCCGCTCCAAGGATGCTCAGACCCGCGCCCTCGCTAAGGAAATGGCCGACCGCCTGTTCTCGGGCTTCCCAGGCGAATCCGGAGCGACTATCGGCGCGCGATGATTGCACGCGAAACCGGTTCCGCCATCCGTATCGACAGCCAGTTCGACAGCGGAAACATCGAAGTCTTGAGTGTCGAAGGCGCCAGCGCGCGCCTCGCCATACCGGCCGACTACATGAGCGAGTTTCGCCAGTGGTTCCATTTCCGCTTGGCCGGCGCCGCGGGCCGAGCGGTGGAGCTTAAGATCGTCGATCTCTCCACCTCGGCATACCCCGAAGGCTGGCCCGGCTACCGAGCTTGCGTGTCGGAAGATCGCGTGTTCTGGGGCCGCGCTGAGACCAGCTACGACAAGGATGCCGACCGCGGAACGCTGACGATTCGCTACACGCCTGCGAGCGACATCGCCTGGTTCGCTTATTTCGCCCCCTATTCGATGGAGCGCCATCACGACCTCGTGGCGGAAGCCGCCGCGAGCGACGGGGTCACATTCCGTCACCTCGGGCAGACGCTCGACGGGCAGCCGATCGATTGCCTCGAAATGGGCGATGGCGAAACGCAGGTGTGGCTCTACGCCCGCCAGCATCCCGGCGAGTCGATGGCCGAATGGTGGATGGAGGGCGCGCTCGAGTGCCTGACCGACCCCGCCGATCCGGTGGCCCGCGCGCTGCGGCAGAAATGCCGCTTTCATGTCGTGCCCAACTGCAATCCCGACGGCAGCCGCCGGGGGCACCTGCGCACCAACGCGGTCGGCACCAACCTAAATCGCGAATGGCACGAGCCGACGCCAGAGAAATCGCCCGAAGTGCTCGCCATCCGTAACGCGATGGACGAAACCGGCGTCGATTTCGCGATGGACGTCCACGGCGACGAGGCGATTGCCGCGGTGTTCCTCGCGGGATTCGAGGGTATCCCGAGTTGGACTGATGCGCTGGGCGAGAAGTTCTACCGCTACCAGCGCATTCTCGCGCGGCGCACGCCGGACTTCCAGACCGCCAAGGGCTACGCCGTGTCGAAGCCCGGTACCGCCAATCTCTCGATGAGCACCAACCAGCTCGCCGAGCGTTTCGGGGCCTGCGCGATGACGCTCGAGATGCCGTTCAAGGACAACGACGACCTGCCCGACGCCGTGCAGGGCTGGAGCCCCGAGCGCAGCAAGATGCTGGCGCGCGACTGCCTCGCCAGCCTGCTCGAGTGGCTGGAAGACGAACGGCGCTGACGGACGGTTAGTCGCCGGTGATCTGGGCCGCGACCTCGTCGATGCTTCCGGACACCAGCAGCGGACTGCTGCCGACGATACCCACCAGGGTCTGGCCGTTCTCCCCGGTGCGCAGCCAGGCGATGTTGCTGGCAACGACGAGGTAATCGCCCCCGCGTGACTTCAACGGTATGAATTTCATGACAGGCGACTCCTTGAGCTGCCTCGTAGGCTCTCAACGTCTCGATAAGATGAAGAGACCTGCCGGAAAACGCTAACCCAGGCTCGCGGGGCCGAACGCGTGCGGCAGCAGCGCGCTAAGGGGCATCGTCCGCACTTCGGCCGGACCGACGCAAAGTATTTCGGGATCGGTCCCGCCGAGTTGGGCCAGCTCGTTGAGCACCTGACGACAACGGCCGCACGGGGTGAGTGGATCGGTTCCGGTTCCGGTCACTGCTACCCGCACGAGACCACCGCGCAGGCCCTCGGCCATCGCCTTGGCAACGGCTACCGTCTCGGCACAGAGGCCGAGTCCGTAGCTTGCGTTCTCGATGTTGGTCCCGGTCGTTACACTGCCGTCGGCGAACAGCAGCGCCGCCCCGACGGGAAAGTTCGAGTACGGCGAATAGGACCGCCCGGCGGCTTCCCGGGCGGCGGCGATTAGATCGGCGTCGGTCATTCCCAGCCCCTAGCGCGAAACGATCAGCGGCGCATCACAACCCAGCGCAAAGGTTGGTCAGCCGCCTCGGTGCTCAGCGCTTCGTTGGCGGTCCACATCAGCCAGGGGCGCTTGGCATAGGTCGGCTCCCGCCAGGTGCCGACAACCCACAGATTGCGCTCCATGCGCCCGGCAAGATTGTAGCGCTCCTCGAACCGCTCGGAGACCTGGAGGATGACCGGCTTGCCCGAATGCGCCTCGACCTGGTTGACCAGCGTCATCAGCTCGCTCTCCACTTCCGCCTCGCCAACCGGGGAGGAGCATTCGTCGGCCGTCTCGTCGAGCGCGATCGCCGGCGGCAGCAGGCCACCCCCGCGAGGGACCAGCACGACGAAGTTGGCGGACTGACGATCGGCCATCGCGCAAGGATCGAACCGGTGCACCGCGCCCACTTGCAACCCGGCCTCGCGCGCGGCCGACAGGTTGGCGGCGAAAGCGGGATCGCGTCGCGCGCCGTCGCTGGCGTCGAGGTAAACGAACCTCGCCCCCAGCGCCTTGAGCGTGGTGAACGCCACGGTCCCGTCGAGCGCGGACACTTCGGCACCCTGGTCGGGATACTCGGTGTCGGCAGGGGCCCAATGATGTATGCGCCACCACGCCCAGCCGCCACCAAGCAGCGCGGCAAGCAAGAGTGCGCCGAGCGCACGCGCGCGCCAGCTGATGCCCTTCCGCTTCCTGCCCACGAATCGCGACCCCTGCTTGCTAGCCCTTGATATGAAGCACGCAGATGAGCGTGAACAAGCGCCGTGCGGTGGGATGATCGGTTTCGACCTTCCCCTCAAGCCGCTCGAGCAGGAGATCGGCCGCATCGTTGTGGATCGCACGGCGCGCCATGTCGATCGTCTCGATCTCGGCGGGCGTGGCCTTGCGGATGGCCTGATAATAGCTGTCGCAAATGGCGAAGTAATCGCGGATCGGGCGGCGGAACCGGGCGAGGCCCAGGACCAACGTCTCCAGGGGTGTGCCGTCGTGGTCGCCGATGGTCAGAGCCAGCCGTCCATCCTGCACCGCCAGCTTGAGGTCGTACGGACCGTGATGGCCCGCTTGTGCCGCCCGCAGAGGCTTGAAAACGTTGTCCTCGATAAGGTCGTAGATCGCGACGCGCCGTTCCTGCTCGACGTCGGCGTTGCGCCAGAGGATCGTATCCTCGTCGAGCGCAATCTTCGCGATCCGGTATTCGGCCATGACGCGGACGCTTTCGCAGATGCGGGAGGGATGCGGCAAGGGTTTCCCACAAGCCTGTCCGGAACCGCGTTTTCCAAGCCGCTTCCCCTGACTCACGGCATCGCCCATTAGGATGGAATGGCCGTCACCGAACTCCTCCGTCCCGATACGCAGACCGATTCGCCCGTCATCCGCGCGTTGCCCGCCAATATCGAAGCGGAGGCCGCTTTCCTCGGCGCAGTGCTGATCGACAATCGCGTGCTCGAGGAATTGCCAACCCCGCTGCGGCCGCAGCACTTCTTCGAGCCGGTGCATCAGCGCGTCTACGAGCGGGTACTGACCCTACTCGACCGCAACGCCGTGGTGACTCCGGTCACGCTCAAACCCTATTTCGAAGCGGACGAGGCCCTGAAGGAACTCGGCGGGATTACTTACCTCGCGCGACTGACCGCGGACGGCCAGGGCCTGCTCGCCCCGCGAGAGCTAGCCGAGCAGATCTACGACCTCGCCCTCCTGCGCGAGCTGGTCAGCGTCGGCCGCAACCTCGTCGAAGGCGCGCTCGACACCAGCGAATCGGTTGCCCCGATGCAGCAGATCGAAGCGGCCGAGGCCGCGCTGTTCGAAGTCGCCGAGGGGGCGGCAAGCAACTCCGAAGCCTCGACCTTCGGCATGGCGACCAACAAGGCGCTGCGACAGATCGAGAAGGCGATCGGCTCGGGCGGGCACATCGCGGGTACGACTACGGGGTTCACCTCAATCAACGACAAGATCGGCGGTCTGCACGATTCCGACCTCATCATCCTTGCCGGGCGCCCGGGCATGGGCAAGACCTCGCTCGCGACCAACATCGCATTCAACTGCGCCGAGCGGCTGCTCCGCGACCGACGCGACGCCATTGACGACAAGGCGAGTGTTGGCGCGGGGGTCGCCTTTTTCAGTCTCGAAATGAGTGCCGACCAGCTTGCCACGCGCATCTTGGCCGAGACGGCCGGCATATCTTCCGAAGCCTTGAGGATGGGGAAGCTTTCGCGGGACGAGTTCCAGAGCCTGTCGTACGCGAGCCAGAAGCTCGCCGAGCTGCCCCTTTACATCGACGACACCCCGGCGCTCTCCATCGCTGCCCTGCGCACGCGCGCCAGGCGCCTGAAGCGCAAGCACGACATCGGCCTGATCGTGGTCGATTACCTCCAGCTGCTCCAGGGCACCGGGCGCGCGAACGACAACCGGGTGAACGAGATTTCCGAGATCAGCCGCGGCCTCAAGACGCTCGCCAAGGAACTCGAACTTCCAGTAATCGCGCTGTCGCAGCTCTCCCGCGCCGTCGAGCAGCGCGAGGACAAGCGACCAATGCTCTCGGACCTGCGCGAATCGGGCTCGATCGAGCAGGACGCCGACATGGTCTGGTTCGTCTACCGCGAGGATTATTACGTCGCGGCCCGCGAGCCCAAGGTTCCGCAGGGTGACGACGACAACAAGACGCACGAGGCGCATAGCGCCTGGGCCGCCGAGATGGAGCGCGTGCACGGTCTGGCGGAACTGATCATCGCCAAACAGCGCCACGGCGCCACCGGCAAAGTGCGGCTCAAGTTCGAGCCGAAGATCACCCGTTTCTCCGACCTCGCCGACGACGGCCGCAGCTACAACTACGACTAGAGTCCGAGGTTGAGCCTCCGGCTCACGGTGTAGTCGACCACCGCAACGAGGAACCACGAAAAGTTCCAGCGAACGCGGTTGAATAAACCGGCGCGCGACTTGTGCAGGCCAGGGGTGATTTCCGTTGATGCCGTAAGGTGGTGCTCGACGTACCGGGACAGTCGCTTGGCTAGCGCGTAATCCTCGATCCTGAACATGACTTCGAGGTTCAGATAGAGGCTGCGCATGTCGAAATTGGCACTGCCGAAATAGCACTTGTCGTCGACCACGATCAGCTTGGTGTGCAGCTTGGTCGCTTCGAACTCCCAGATCTGCGTCTGCCGCCGGAGCATGTAGCTGTAGAGCGACCGCGTCGCGCCGATGGTGGCGCCGTTGTCGCTCTTGGCCGCGAAAACCAGTCGCGCCCCGTCGCGCCGGGCGACTTTGCCGATCGCGCGCATCGTCCGGTTGGACGGCGAGAAATAGGCCATCACCATGTCGAGCCGCCTCGCCCCGGTGATGTCTGCCCGCACGCATTTGGCCCAACTCGAAAGGCCGCGTGTCGGCCCGCCGATGAGCACGCGCACCGGGCCATCGCCCGGCTGCCATTCACGGACCATCCTGCGGATCGCCCGCCAGGTCGCCTTGGGATTGCGGGCCCAATGGTCGAGTTGATCGAACCACCGCGTCAGATCGGCGACCGCCGAGCCTTCGACGGCCACCGCAAGGTCGCTCCACCCGCCGGCTTTGGGCGGTGCGAAGTAACCGTTTTCGACGTTGAACCCGCCGACCATGGCGATCGCCTCGTCGGCAATCACGATCTTCTGGTGGTTGCGGATGAGGTAGCGCTGGCTCCACCGCGGCGAGAAAGTGCAGAACGTGCCGCCGGCCTTCTCCAACGGCGCGAAAAACGCCTTGCGGGCATCCGCGCCAAAGCCATCGATGATCAGGTTCACCTTCACGCCACGCGCCGCGGCCGCGGCGAGCGCGTCGCGCACCTGCACGCCGCTCGCATCCTCGGCGAATATGTAGAACGACATCCGCAAGCTGGTGCGCGCCCCGTCGATCAAGGCCAGCAACCCCGCGAGGCGATCTTTCCCCGCAGCGTAGAACGTCAGCTTCTGCTCCTGGGCTTCGACAGTGAACGGGGCCGGATCGCGGTATTCCATCGCCGCGCGACTAAAGGCATTTTCTTGACTTGGCGACCGCGCCGCACTAGTTGGCGCGCTTTCCCGACACCCCCGATTGACCGGAGTGCCCGATGGCGCGCGTTACCGTCGAAGATTGCGTCGACAAGATCCCTAACCGTTTCGACCTCGTGTTGCTCGCTGCGCAGCGTGCGCGCGAGATTTCGGGCGGCGCGGAGCTGACCATCGATCGCGACCGCGACAAGAACCCGGTGGTGGCGCTGCGCGAGATCGCCGACGAGACGGTGCGTCCCAAGGAATTGCACGAATCGGTCGTGGTTGGCCTGCAGAAGATCCTGCCCGACGACGAGGACGAGGCAGACGAGATCGGCAGCCTCAGCCAGTCGGCCGAAGCATTGCGCATCACGGCCGCCGCTCCCGCTCGCCAGACCAACGTCGGCGGCGATTACGACGGCTGAGCCACCCCGGCTCCGCAAAAGTTAAAGGCCGCCCGCGGAGGCGGCCTTTTCTTTGTCCGGCGACCTAGCTGGTCTATAGCCATGGCCATGTCGGGGGAATTGAGTGACGTCGCCCAGGGGCCTGGGGATGCAGGCGCGGGCGTGGCCGTGGCGCGGGCGGTCGAGCCGCGCGCGGGCGAAGACGCCGGCCACACGCACGAAGGGGCCTGCCTCAACTGCGGAACCGTGCTGGTGGGGCCGCACTGCCACGCTTGCGGCCAGCGTGCCCACGTGCACCGGACGCTCAGGGCATTCTTTCACGACCTGCTCCACGGCGTGCTGCATTTCGAAGGCAAGACGTGGCGCACGATCCCTTTGCTCGTCTGGCAGCCGGGCAGGCTGACTCGGGAGTACATCGACGGGAGGCGCGCGCGCTACGTCAGCCCGATCGCCCTGTTCCTGTTCGTGGTGTTCCTGAGCTTCGCGCTGTTCAACGCGCTGGGAGGGTCGCTGGAGAATGGCGTTGGGCCGGAGGGCCAAGGCGTCGTGCAGATCAAGACTGCGTACGACACCGGCGAAGCCGAACTTGCGGAGTTACTCGATCGCCGCCGGAAGACCGCCGATCCAGCCGAGATCTCGCGGATCGATGGCCAGATGGCTGAGGTACGCCAGCGACAGGCCGCCCTCGAAGGAGTGGCGAGCCAGATCGGCGGCGATTTTGCTGACGGCTTCCCCGGGGACTCGATCCCCAGGAACACCAGGCTCGGTCAACTCGTCGAGCATGTGCGCGAGAACCCGCAACTGGCGATCTACAAGGCACAGACCGGCGCCTACAAATACAGCTGGATGCTCATCCCGCTGTCGGTGCCGTTCGTCTGGCTGCTGTTTCCGTTCAACCGCCGCTTCCGGGGGTATGACCACACCGTTTTCGTTACGTACTCGATCGCGTTCATGATCGCCCTCCTCGCGGTGATCAGCCTGTTGCTCTACGCCGGGTCGGGCGGCGCGGGTCTGCTTCTCGCATTGTACGCCCCTTTTCACCTCTACCGGCAACTGCGGGGGACTTACTTCCTCTCGCGCGCGGGTGCGGTCGGGCGCACGCTGGCGATCAGCCTGTTTGCGTGGCTGGCCATTGCACTGTTCGCGCTGGCGATATTCTGGATAGCCGGCGCCTGAGCCTTCCGTCCTCGGCAGGCTAGCGAACGTCCCCATCCGCTTCGATCTCGCCGGTCTGAGCCGTTTCCTCGGCGAGATGATCTGGATGCGAGGGAGCGAGTCGCAGGAGCAGGTAGCCGGTCACGGCTGCGAGCACGGAGCCTCCCAGCGTGCCCAACTTCGCGTCTTCCACGATAGAAGGCTCGGCGAACGCCAGCCCGCCGATGAACAGGCTCATCGTGAAGCCGATCCCGCACAGCACCGCGACCCCGTAAATCTGCAGCCAGGTGGCCGCTCTCGGCTTGGCGGCGAAACCGAGGCGGACGGCCAGCCACACCGCCGAAAAGATGCCGACCTGCTTGCCGAAGAACAGCCCCGCCGCAATCCCGAGCGGCACGGGCGCCGCGAGGTCCGCCAACCCCACGCCGGCGAGCGAGACCCCCGCGTTGGCGAATCCGAACAGGGGTACGATAAAATAAGCCACCGGAGCATCGAGCGCGTGCTCGAGCTTGTGGAGGGGCGAGTCTGCCGCGTCGGGCAGGCCCGGCGTGCGCACGATCGGGATTGCGAACGCGGCAAGCACGCCGGCCACCGTCGCATGCACGCCTGACAGCAGAACCGCGTACCAGAGTACCAGAAAGGCGAGCAGGTAGAGCGGCAAGCTGCGCACGCCTAACCTGTTCATCGCGAACATGGCCGCGAGCACTAGGGCGGCCGCGGCCAGCGCGGGAATGGCCAGCTCGGCGGTGTAGAACACGGCGATTATCGCGACAGCGCCCATGTCGTCGACGATCGCGACCGATACCAGGAACAGCTTGAGTGCCGTCGGTGCCCTCGCCCCCAGCAGCGCGAGCACGCCGATCGCGAACGCAATGTCGGTCGCCGCGGGGATCGCCCACCCGCGGGCGAGCTGCGGATCACCAGCGCAAAACAATAGGTAGACCGCCGCAGGCACCGCCATTCCGGCGGCAGCTGCGACCACGGGGAGCCGGCGCTGCTGCCAGGTGGCGAGACGGCCGTCGACCAGTTCGCGTTTGATCTCCAGGCCGACGAACAGGAAGAACACCGCCATCAGGCCATCGTTGATCCACAGGTGGGCCGTCATCGGTCCAAGCTTCGGGGTCAACGTGGGTCCGAGCGGCTCGTGCAGCGCGTGGAAATACAGCGGAGCGAGATCGGAGTTAGCGACGATCATGGCGGCCAGCGAAGCCGCCATCAAAATGATGCCGCCCGCGGACTCGCTCGCAAGGAAGGCGCGCAGAACCGAGCGATCTTGTGCCTTGCTCATCGCCGGACCCTTAAGGCGACGGCCGCGCGGCGCAACAGTGATTGGGCCTCCACAGCGCCACAAAGCGCCGCATTGCGTGGTCTCACGAGCATTCGCATGTAGTCACGCGCCCGTCACATCGCGCTGCCACTCATTCCGCATACGAACGGGAACGGCAGGGCAATGAGCGTCGTCAATATCTTCCTCACCAATCCCACGGCCGCGGCGATGGAGGATTTCACGCACGGCCAGGATCGGTTCGTTTTCGGACGGCTGACCGCCGAAGGGCCGGAGCGGCTGATCGAAGGACCTGTCTGGTTTTTCGTCGACTGGGTGATGGATTCGCTTGCCGGGATCGAAATGTGCCGCCGTTTGCGCGCCGACCCCCGCACCGCCGCCGCGCACATCACGATAGTGCTCGAAGCCGACGATGCGGACGACCGGCGCCGGGCCCTGCGCGCCGGGGCCGACGATTACGCTGTCGGTCCGCTGGACCGTCGCGCGATCCTCGATCGTGTCCTGGCGGTGGACCCTCATGCCCGTCGTCGCTTCTCGCCCGGACGGATGGAGTTGGGCGCGCTCACGATCGATCTCGACGCGCTCATGGCCCGGTGGAACGGCAAGCCCGTCGTCCTCCCGCCGAACGAGTTCCGCCTGCTCCGGCTGATGGCCGAGAACGCCGACCATGTCCTTTCCCGCGAAGACGTCATAGTCGGCCTCGGCAAGCACGGTCACCCGCTCGACGCCCGCACGGTCGACGTATGGATCGGCCGCCTGCGGCGAGCGCTCAAAGCGGCCGGCGCGGGCAACCCGCTGCGAACCGTGCGTTCGTTCGGCTACGTCTTCGATACCCCCAACTAAACGGGGTCAGAACTTCGCGCTGATGGAAGCAGCGAAAGTCGTTCCAATGTCGTAATTGTTGATCCGGGCGCGGCCGCTGGCGTAATCCTGGACTTCGATGCGGCCGCGTCCGAAGATGTTGCGCGCCTCGAACTTCAGCTCGATCGGCGGCCAGCCTTCGTTCTCCCAACCTTGCCGCGCGACGATGTCGACGTTGAGGCCCGGCCTTTCGACGATGTCGGGATCGAGCACCCCGCCCGTATTGGCACCGCGAGAAGTCACCCGGTCGCTGGCGTATGTAAGCAGAAGGGTGAGCTGCTCCAGGCGGTCCATGTTCTCGATCCCGAACTGGAGGTTCGCCAGGTGATCCGACTGTCCGGTGAGCGGGCTGCCATCGGTAAATACCTGGCTTGCCGGGGCGATCACCGGGCTGTCGATGTTACCGGGGAACAGCACCGTTTCGTCATCCGGCCCGACCTTCAGGCTCGACTGGCTCCAGGTGTAGTTGGCCGAGAGCGCGATGCGATAGGGTGTCAGCCCCTCGCCCAGCGCCTCGAGGCCGATATATTTCACCACTTCGGCCTCGATGCCGTAGAGATCGGCCTTCGGCGCGTTGGCATTGGTGATCTGGAGGCCGCCCGAGGCGTCGATCGTCGCGATCGTCTCGATCGGGTCGCTGAGCGACTTGTAGAACCCCGCGAGCGACAGGCGCTCGCCGCGACCCGGATACCATTCGACGCGCGCTTCAGCGTTCCACAGCTCGCTGTCGGTCAGGAACGGATTGCCCGCCAGAAGACGGTCCGACTCTACATCGAGGACGGGGATTGTGCCGAGTTCGCGGAACTGAGGCCGGGCAATGGTCTTCGAGCCATGCAGGCGGAACTGGAAGTCCTCGGCGAAATTCCACGTCGCGGTCGCGGCGGGGAGCCAATAGTCGTTGTCTTTGGCGATCACCGCGGGTGTTCCGGCGCCGACCGGGTTGTTGCCGTAAAGGTCGGGCAGCGTCAGGAGCTGCTCGGCGGTCTCGTAGCGCACGCCCGCCTCAAGCCGCAGGCCCTGCGCCAATTCGATGTCGGCGCGCACGTATCCGCCATGGACGGTGAGGTCGCCGCGGTATTCGGCTTGGCCGAAAGCGCGGTTGACCTGACGCAGCGAGATGTCCTCGAACGCGATGAGCTCGGGCGTCAGCAACTGGTAGATCGGCAGGTACGACTGCCCCGTTCCGGCGATCGGCGAAGCGCCGTCGTCGTAAACGAAGTTGAGGCTCTGGAACGTGCGCGCGGTGTCGCTGTAGGCGTAGCCGATCGACAGCTTGCCGTTGATCCAGTCCGACAGGTCGTACGCGAGGTCGGCGCCCGCTGCCCAGACATCCTCGTCGAGCGCGCTGAAGATGACGCCGGTCGGCGCCCCCAGCCGGACAGCATAGCCGCCGGTAGAGGGGACGTAGCGGTACTGCGTCGACCGTTCATAGGGCGAGTCGCGATCCGATTTGGAATAGCTGCCGCGCAGGTCGAACTCGACCTTGCCGAACTCGAACTCGCCCACTGCTTGCGATGTTAACAGTTGGCGGCGGACGAAGCTGCTCTCGTAGTTGAGTGAATCGTAAGGCCCGGTGAGCCGGTCCTCGTCGAGATCCTCGAACGGGGTCTGGACCTGCTCGAACGATCCCCGCACCCGGGCGACTTTCGAGGTATCGTTGATGTAAACGTTGGTGAGCCGCAGCTTGTGGCCCTGCGGCAGGTCGAGCCCGAGCGAGAGCAAGGCACTGCCTTGGATCTTGTTTTCGGTACGGACACCGTAGCTGCTGTTGATCAGCGAGCCCGCGGTCGCGGTTTCCTGGGTCGCGCCGCGCGTGCGCCAGCCGTTGGAGAAGCTCAGCGATGCCAGCGCGCCGAACCGGGTGTCTCCGAAATCGGTTCCGTAGCCGGCGGACATCGAAGCGCTGAAGTTGGCTGGAATGTCGCGATTGCGCTGGAGGATGAGTGTGTCCTCGTTCTCGAGCACGCCGGCATCGACCAGCGCGCCCTCGTTGTCGCGCAGCGCCGGCGGCAAGTCCCTCGTGCCGTCGTCGAAGCCGAACACGTCGCGCTTGCTGCCGTAGTAGGTGTAGCCGAGTTTGGCGGTGGTTTCGCTGTCTCCGCTGATGCCGACGCCCGCGGTGAGGTAGTTCTCGTCCGGCAAGGCGGCGGTGGTGAGGTTGATCACGCCGCCGCCGTATTCGCCGGGGTAGTTTACCGAGTAGCTCTTCTGGACGACAGCGCTGGAAACGATGCTGGTCGGGAAGATGTCGAGCGGTACCACTCGGCGAAGCGGCTCGGGCGAGGGAAGCGCAAGGCCGTTCAAAAGCGCCAGCGAATAGCGGTCGCCGAGACCGCGAACGTAAACGAAGCCGGCGGTATTGACGGACAGGCCGGTCACCCGCTGCAGCGCGCCGGAGATGTCCCCATCGCCCGTGCGCGCTATTTCCGCCGAGGACAGGACGCTGACGACTTGCGCCGTGTTCCGCACAGGTTCGGGAATGAAGCGCCCGGTAACCACGATTTCCGCGCCTTCGGACCCGGGGGCCGAGACTTCGACTTCCTCTTCGATATCCTCGGCCTGATCGGCCGGAGTCTGCGCCTCGTCGACGGGTGGTTCAGCCACGTCCGGACCCGCCGGCGGCATGGGCTGCGGTTCCACCTGAGCCAGCGCCGGTGTAGCGGCAAGGCCCGTTCCCGCGAGGAGAAGGGCAGCGATTAGGCGCGAGCGGCGCATTGGGTGTCCCCCGGATTGAATGTGCGGGGCGATGGCGTCCAAGCGCCATCACCCAGGTTGTCGCAAGTCGATCAGAAGACGCGGACGTCGATGCAGGCGAGGCCGCCGCGAAGGTCCGCCACGTCCGAGTTGCATGTCCAGTCGCGGGTCCACACGTCGGCCGGTCCGCTGAAGGCGCCGATGTAATTCACCTGCTGCAGGAAGCTGGCGATCGACCCCAGGCTTGTGGCCGCCACCACGGCGGTCTCGTTCGCGCCGTTAGCGACGCGGCCGACGGTGGAGCCGGTGAGGAACTGCAGCGTGTTCGTGAAGGCCCGGTTGACGTTCGAGTTCGCCGCATTGCTGAGCGCCGTCTCCTCGAACGTGTCCGAATCCGGGTCGATCAGCACGTCGCAATCGAACACCACCGAAAGGAACCGCGGGGGGCCGCGATCGGGGGTCCCGTTGTAAGCACCGGCCGCCTGGACCGTCTCGGCGTTATCGACGTCGAGACAGCCGTTGGTGCCGGCCGAGCGGGCGACGATAATGCCGTTGACGAAGTCGACGTCGGCACCGCCGCGCAGGCGGATAGCCGGCTCATTCGGTGAGTTCTGCAGCAGCGTGAAGTTGGCCAGCTTGAGATATTGGCGCGGCGCGGCGTCATTGGCCGCTGAGCTGTCGATCTCGAGCATCGTCTGGGCGCCCGCGGCGTCGCCCACCGTGCCGCCGGCGCGGCGCGCGGCGAACACGAACTGAACCGAGCCGATGTAGCCGTTGTCGGTATCGAGTGAATCGTCGGCAATGCCGGTCAGGATCAGGTGATCCATGTTCTGGGTGCCGCCGAACGACTCGATGCCGTCGTCGAGGCTGTTGTGGATCTGCAGGTACGACATCGTCGTTCCCGATCCGACGCCGCCGGTGGTGATCCCCTGGATCTCGCTGCCGCCGGAGCCGACGCCCGTGAAGTTGACCTGGACGTAGCGCAGTATGCCCGAGTTATCGTTGGCGATGTTGCCGCCAAACAGCGTGTCGACCGAGACGCCCTCGGCCTTGCGCCAGCACCCGGCCGAACCACCGACCGTCGAGGGGGAAACCGAAGGGTCGCAGTCGGAGACCGGCGCGCGACCGTTGATGATGAGGCCGCCCCACAAGTTGTCGGTTCGTTCGGTTATCCCGGACCCGGTCAGGTTGGCGAGGGCGGTAAAGATGATCGGCTGCGCGGCTGTCCCGTCGGCATTGAGCCGCGAGCCCCGATTGACGATCAGATTCGATTCGCGGGTGGCCGCGAATACGGTGACGCCGGGGAGGATGTTCAGCGTGGCGGCGGCACCGCCAGCGAGGTCGATGTCGCGACCCACATCGGTGCGGCCATTGAGGGAGTACATGATCCCGTCGGCGCGCCGGCCGCTCAACGTGACCGTGCCGGCGATGGCGTTGGGAACGACGCAGTTGCGGATCGTGCCGCGGTTGTTTTGCAGCGCCACGGTGCCGCCGTCGGTGGTGCCCGGCGTGCAGGTGGCGGCGGCGGTGACGGATCCGCCGGGGGTGCCGGTCGGGGTCGGGGTTGGGGTCGGCGCGGGGTTGACGATAATCGGCCCACCCGGTGCCACGACGTCGTCGGCACCGCACGCGCCGAGTGCGAGCGCGCTGCATCCGGCAAGAACCAGAGCCTGGAACTGTTTCACGATCTATACCCCTCATGAGCCTGCGATCATGCGGCACATCGGCCGCCGCGACTCGCGGAGTAGGGGTCTCCCGTGACAGTTTGTTTGCAAAATTGCCGCGAAAAATACGTGACTTAAACAATACGAAAGTGCGACGAATGTGACATCGGGCACGGCTTCAATGTTACAATTGAATGACACTATTTCATTTTTGTTGCAGTCGAGCAGGCCGAACGGCAGTTTCCTCTCCAACAAAGTCGTGGGAGAGTTTTCATGTCCGCCATTCTCGCCGTCGCAGGGCTGCTGGTAACCGCCGCCCCCACTCCGCCGATTCAGGCCGTCGACGCCGCTTACGAAGAGGTCGCCTCACACCGCGATGCCGATGCGATCGCCCGCCTCGAGGGTGAGGGCGCTGCCTTGCATCCGGCCCAGTTGATCAACCTCGGCATTGCCCATGCTCGCAGGGGAGACGTGGAGCGCGCTCGTGCGCTGTTCCACAAGGCGGCCAACGCCGAGGAAATCTACTCGCTCGAGACCGCCAGTGGTGCGTGGACCAATTCGCGCTTGCTCGCCCTCCGGGCGCTTGCCTCGCTCGATAACGGCACCATCGGCGGGGCTACCCGCACCGCGATGCGCTGATTCCCGCGCGGCGTCCCGCAACTGAAGCGATGGCCGCCGATGGGCCGCCGTTTCGCGGAAGTGCCAAGCGCCGCGTGCTACTGCCTCCCTTCGCACCAAGCATTTCCGGATGATAATCGCTCGACCGAACGTTTTCGCGTCGATTTGAAGCCCTTCATTCGCATCCGTTCGATCCGTCAGGTCCGGCGGCAGTCCGGGTTATAGAGATAACCCAGACCGCGGACGGTGCGGATGCAGTCGGGCTTTTCCGGGATGGGCTCGATCTTGCGCCGGATCCGGGCGATGCGGATGTCAATCGAGCGGTCGAACGGCTCCATGTCCTTCGCATGCGCCAGTTCGAGCAGCTGGTCGCGGCTGAGAACACGGTTGGGACGCTCGGCGAAGGTCTTCAGCAGCTCGAACTCCATCGAGGTCAACGGCACCTCGCTCCCGTCAGGCTCGAACAGCTTGCCCGACGCAAGGTTCAGGCGGCAGCGGCCCATCTGCACCTCGCGGCCCAAGGTGGCCGGGGCCTCCCCTCCCTGGCTCGCCCGCCGCATGACCGCGCGGACCCGCGCGAGCAGCTCGCGCAGGTTAAACGGCTTGGTGACATAATCGTCGGCCCCGATCTCGAGACCGACCACCCGGTCGACATCGTCGCTGCGGGCGGTCAACATGATGATCCCGGCATTGCCTTGCGCGCGGATTTCCCTCGCGAGAGTGAGCCCGTCGTCGCCTGGCATCGTGATGTCGAGCAGCGCCAGGTCCACTGCGCGCGTGGCCATCAGCTCGCGCATTTCGTCCGCGCTGCCGGCCTCGGATACCGAGAACCCGTTGCGAACAAGGTATTCGGCGACCGTGGAGCGCACCTCCCGGTCGTCATCCACCACCGCGATATGCGCGGTCTCCGCCATCAGGCGTCCTCACGCGGCATGAGAGCGGCAATCAGATAGTGGATGCCAGTGCGGGTGAAGGGCTTCTCCAGCACCGGCCTCTCGCTCGTGCGCAGAAAATCGGCCATGTCGCTGCCAAGCGTGTCTCCGGTGACGAACCCGAGCCGCTTGAGCAGCTGCGGCCGCCTCTCGCGGAGGCGCGTGTACATCTCCGGACCGCTCATGCCCGGCATGCGGAGATCGGAAACGATCATGTCGAAATCGGTCGTGTCGATTTTCGTCAACGCGGCCGCTCCGTCGCAAACGGTTGTCACTTCGAACCCCTCGCGTTCGAGCAACTCGGCGAGCGTTTCCGAAACGTCCGCCTCGTCGTCGACAACGAGCACACGGCCGCGGCCCTCACGCGGAGCGGCCGAAGATGCGTGGCGGGATTCGGGCATGGGAAAGCGCATCGGCCCCGCCGGCAGCTCGATGCGGAAGTGCGCGCCATGGCCCGTCGGCTGCAGGGTCAGGCGCCCTCCGTGCGCTTCGACTATGCCGCGTGAAAAGGCGAGGCCGATACCGGTTCCGGCCCCTTCTGGCTTGGTGGTGAAGAAGGGATCGAAAATCCTCGAGCGCAGGTCGGCCGGAACACCGGGTCCCGTGTCCAGCAAATCGATCAGTACCGATCCGCTCTGAGTCACCGCGGTCTGGATACGCAGGATCTTTTCGAACCGTTCTCCCCTGACCATCGCCTGTTGCGCGTTGACGATCAGGTTAGCGAAGACCTGGTGGAGCTGGTCTCGGTCGCCCTCGACCGCCGGCAGATTGCTGGCGAGGGTTATGCGGACCGAGATGCCCGCCGTGCGTAACGAGTAGTCGGTAAGTTCGAGAGCGGAGGATATCAGTTCGTTGATATCGACCACGCCCAACTGGGGTGCCTGCTGGCGCGCCATTGCGAGAAAGCTCTGCACGATCTTGGCGCAACGCTCGGCGGCCGTCGCGATCTTGCGCGCCCGCTCGGCGAACTGTGTTCCGGCTGCGTCTTCCTCCAGCATCTCGGTCTGACCGATCACCGCCGCGAGGGGGTTGTTGAGCTCGTGACTGACGCCAGCCAGCAGCGAGCCTAGCGCCGCCAGCTTCTCCGACTGGTGAAGGGCATCTCGCGAAGTGGCGAGATCTTCCTGCGCTCTCTTGCGTTCGGTGATCTCGAGCATGACCCCGTGGACCATCCGGTGTCCATCCGGAGCGATTGCCTCAGCACCGAGAGCGTAGAACCAGCGGATGCCGCCGCCTTCGTCAACGAGGCGGTATTCGTGCTCAATCCTCTCTTCAGGAAAGCCGGTACGATACGGGGTGGAAAAAGTAAGCCAGTCGTCGGGATGAAGGCGCTTCTTGAGCGAATGATAGTCGATGGGGTCATCCAGGCCATAACCGAAGCACTTGCGAGCGCGCGATGAGAACCAGATCTCAAGGGTTTCGGTGTCGTAGGTCCAGGTACCGAGCTTGCCCCCTTCCAGGGCCAGTTCCAGCCGATCTCGCGCGTGCTCCAGCTCTGCCTCGGCCCGCTTGCGCTCGGTTATGTCGAGGAGGATGCCGTGGGCGGTTCGTCTGCCGTCGGGCTGATCGACGCCGGCGCCCAGAGCGAGCAGCCAGCGAACTTCACCATCCGGCATGATAATCCGGTACTCGGTTTCCACCTGCCGGTCGGGGAAGCCCTCGAAGTAGGGTGCGGAGAGGCGCGGCCAATCCTCGGGGTGGATACGCTCGCGCACGCGCCGGAAATCCACCTCCGAGCCGGCGGGTAGCCCGTACAACTGCTTGGCAAATTCCGAGTAACGCAGTTCACCCGAACCGGCGTCGAACGTCCACGTCCCGAGCTTGGCGGCACGCACGGCGAATTCCAGTTGACGGCGCGTATCCTCCAGCTGTTGGCGCTGGCTGAAGTCGTGCAAAGGTCGCAGGTGGGCGCCGAAGAGCCGGCGCTCTCCTTCAAGCTCCGTGATGGTCACCTCGACCGGAAGCAGCGATCCATCCGATTTGAGCGCGTCGGTTTCGACCCTGCCACCCACATAGACCGGGTCACCGCCGGCAACGTAACGGGCCAGCCCGGTGCGATGCCTGTCGCGCAGGGCTTCCGGCACTATGAGGTCGGCAATCTGCGCTCCGATCGCCTGCTCGCGCGAGTAGCCCAGGAGTCGCTCGGAAGCGGGGTTGAACTCCTCGATCGTCCCACTCTCGTCTATGACGATGATGCAATCGAGCGATGAGCGGATGACCGCCGCTTCGACCGACACGGACTCGCTCTTCCCCATTTTCCCCGCTCCGGTGCGACCCGAAACGCCAGGCGCATACTAGCTCGGCCACGCGCTGTGACAATTGAAACACTTTAGCACGCTGCGCGAAATACGGCGGATACATGCCAGGTCGAAAAGGCCTCCATCGCCGCAATCGAGCGGCAGCAAGAATGGAGACCTCAAATGAACGACAGCAACACGGTCCGCTTTCGTGGTTTCGCGCTGCTTGCGATCGCCGCTTTCTGCAGCAGCGTCGTGATCAGCGGCGGCATCGCGATCTTCGAACTGCAGGGCGCGCTCATCGTCTGACCGGCCCTGGCCAATCACTCAGGAGGGAAAAAGAATGTACCAGAAATTCGACTTCGGACACATCCTCGCATCGTCGGCCCGTGCGGCCTGGCAGATCGAGGATGTGCTCCCCGCCGAGGCGGCGCTGGACTTCAAGCGCCGCTTCCTCCCGGAAAACCTTGCTCGCACCGGTGGGCTGGAAATCCTCGACGAGCGCGAGCAACGCATCCTCAACCAGATCCGCGGGCATGAATACCTGACCATATTCGGGCTGGTCGAGGAGTTCATCCTCCCCTTCGTGCTTGATCATGCGCGTCCGCAGCTCAGCGGCGATGACGAGCGGGTTCGCGCCCTGCTCAACTTCGCCGGCGAGGAAGCCAAGCACATCCACCTCTTCAAGCTGTTCCATGCTCGCTTCACCGAGGCCTTCGGCACGCCTTGTGAGGTGATCGGTCCGCCGGAAGCGATTGCGGCAGAGGTGCTGCGGCACGATCCGCTCGCAGTGGCGATGATCATCCTCCACGTCGAATGGATGACGCAGCGGCACTACGTCGACAGCGTCCGCGACGATGGCGATCTCGATCCGCTATTTAAAAGCCTGCTCAAGCATCACTGGATGGAGGAGGCGCAGCATGCCCGGCTCGACCAGCTGATGGTCGAGGCACTCGCCGAAGGGCGCGACGAGGAGGGTATCCAGAGGGCAATCGACGAGTACCTCGAGATCGGCGGGTTCCTCGACGATGGGCTGAAGGCTCAAACCGGCTTCAACCTCGACGCTTTCGAGCGTGCCACGGGGCGTCACCTGACCGAGGACGAACGGGCCGCCCTGACCGAGCAACAGCACCAGGCGCTGCGCTGGACCTATCTCGGCTCCGGCATGACGCATCCCAAATTCGTCGCCAGCCTCGAGGCGATCTCGCCCGTGGCCGCGCGCCGGATCGCCGACGTCGCCCCACTTTTCTGCTGACGCGGCGTGATTTCTCTGAAGCAACGCCAGATTTTCAAGGAGTATCAATCATGTTGGACAAGACCACCCGCCCCGCCGTTAACGACTTTGATCTCGAAGCTCTCGATGAAACCGTAGCCGCCATCGAGCAGGATCCAGGCTGTGGCCGCGTCGAGTTCGCGGTCAAGACCGAGTGGACCGGACAGACCCGTTCGGAAACAACCGTCGAGGGCTATACGATCGGCGGCGAACGCGTTGACCGCCGCTTCAAAATCATCGCGGACGAGCCTTGCGAGTTGCTCGGCAGCAATAGCGCGCCCAATCCCCAGGAGCTGCTAATGAGCGCGGTCAATGCGTGCATGATGGTCGGCTATGTGGCGCAAGCCTCGGTGCGCGGCATCAAGCTCGAATCCTGCCGTATCGAGACGCAGGGCGAGCTCGACCTGCGCGGCTTTCTCGGCCTCGATGAAACCATTCCGCCCGGATACCGCCGCATCACTTACCGCGTGTTCATCGAGGGCGATGGCACTCGTGAGCAGTTCGAGGAAATCCACGCCGCGGTTCAGGCCACCTCGCCCAACTACTTCAATATGGCGCAACCCATCCAGATGTGCGGCACGCTCGTCTGAATTGTTTGCGTCGTGTGCGGCGCCGGTCGACTCAGTCCCCCCTGCCCGGCCGGCGTCGCACGCTTCTTCTTGCCACTTCCTCCAGAACCAAGTGCAATGAGCCAATATCGCAATGCCCTGCCTCAACTCGACGGCGACCTGTACCTGACCGACGCCGGGCTCGAGACCGACCTCATATTCAACCACGGCATCGAGATCCGCGAGTTTGCCGCTCATACGCTGCTCCCCGACCCGCGTGGCCGGGCGGCCGTAGAGCGGTACTTCGAGGCCTTCCTCGCGCTCGCGCGGCAGATCGACACCGGTTACATCCTCGATACCGTCACGTGGAAAGCGCACCGCCACTGGGAGCGCGATCTCGGCGAGACCCCGCAGCAGCTCAAGGCCGCCAACGAGGCGTCGGTGGCACTGGCCGCGAGGCTGCGCGACGTTGCTGGCAATACCAAGCCGCTCGTCCTCAACGCCGTGATCGGCCCTTGCGGCGATGCCTATCGCCCGGCGCAACGGATTTCGGCGGACCAGGCCGAACGGTATTATGCCGAGCAGCTAGGCTGGCTCGCTGAGACGCCGATCGACATGGTCACAGGGCTCACATTCAGTCAGGCGAGCGAAGCCACCGGGTTGGTCCGCGCCGCGGGCTCTGCCGGCCTTCCCGTAGTGATCTCGTTTACCGTGGAAACGGACGGCAGACTGCCCGACGGTCAGCCTCTCGGCGAAGCCATCCAATCGGTCGACGACGAGACGAGCAAGACGGCCGCCTACTTCATGGTCAACTGCGCACACCCCGATCATTTCGCTGGCGCTCTCGCGGGCGGATGGGCGCGGCGCGTACGCGGGATAAGGGCCAACGCATCGCGGCGGAGCCACGCCGAGCTCGACGAGGCGGCCGACCTCGACGCCGGCGACCCGGACGAGCTGGGTACGCTTTACGCCGAACTACGCCGCCGCCTGCCATGGCTCAACGTATTCGGCGCGTGTTGCGGCGGCGACCTGCGCCACGTGGAGTGCATCGCCCGCTCGATCGGCGGCAGCGCCACTCAGGCCGCCGCCTAAGGCCAGCCATTTTCAGGAGAAGTCCCATGCTGGATTCAATCTCGACCGCCAGCCGCACGCTGGTCACGCCTGCGGGGGTACAGCTCGAATACGAAACCTACGGCTCAGGGCCCCCGCTGGTGCTGGTCCACGGCGCGCTCAGCGATCACCGCACCAATTGGATGCACGTAAAGCCGATGTTGGCAGAGCGCTTTACCGTGTTCGCCATCGCCCGTCGGGGCCGGGGACGGACAGACGCCACTCACGGCCATGCGTTGGCCGATGAGGTAGTGGACGTCATGGCTCTGATCCGGGAGATCGGCCCTCCGGTGTACCTCCTCGGACATTCCTACGGTGCCCACGTCGCTCTGGGCGTGGCGACGGCGACGCCGCGCTCGGTGGCCAGGCTCGTGCTCTATGAGCCTCCCCGGCTCGGACTCATGGAGCCGAAACACCGCGCCGCGCTGGCCGAGCTCGGCGCTCGCGAGGAGTGGGACGCGCTCGCGTGGACATTCTTCAGCGAAGTGCTCGAGGTACCGCTTGCAGATCTCGCATCCTACCGGGCTAGCGACGACTGGGCCGGCGTGCTGGCGGATGCGCCGGCTACGCTGGAAGATCTGACGGCGTTGCCGCGCCACAGCTTCGATCTTGCGAGCTGCGCCGAATTGACCATGCCCGTGCTGCTTCAGTCCGGCTCGGAAAGCCCGCCGCACCTGTGGTTGACGAACGCTCTGGCCCGGCATCTGCCGGCGTGCAGCTTGGACGTGCTCCAAGGCCAGGCCCACGAAGGCATGACGACCGCGCCCGAGCAGTACGCCAAATCGGTCATCCGATTTCTCGAAACTCCCGCGAGCTGAACCACTGCAGGAGCCAAAAGTTGCCTGCGGTCACGCTAGCATCCTGATTGCGTGCTCGATCTCGACATGTGCACGGGGCAGCGCTTGCCCAGACCATCGACCGTTGTCAGCCTATTGACTGCGGATGCATAAACCCTCAACAGTGATGGCCTCGATCCACGCCTTCACGAGGGACGCAATGCGCGATTCAAGCACACCTTTCGCTCTCCCGGAACGCCCACCAGTCACCCGGATCCGCCAGGTTCGCACCGCGGACCTGTTGCGGCCGAGCGGTCCGCGCACCCAGTCGCTAAGCGGCTTCGAGGACGATTTCGTCGATATCGTCGATTACATCATCCGCATCACCCATCAGATCTGGGTCGATCGAGGCGTTGGGCGGATTTACGACACCTACGACGCCAACTGCGTGGTCTATTCCGCGCTCGGGACCATCCGCTCCGTCGAGGACGTCGTCGCCAATACGCTGCACAGCATCGCGGGCACTGGCGACGGGGAATCGCACCATCTCAACGTTGCGTGGAGCGGCGACGAGGAAGAAGGTTTCTACACCTCGCACCTGGGCTTTGCCTATTCGACTAATACCGGGGCCACCGCGTTCGGTCCCGCGACAGGGCGACGCACGGGGCGCTTTTTCGTGGCCGATTGCATCACCAGGGACAACCGCATCCACACCGAGTGGCTGATGCGCGACAACGGCGCGGCAGTGCGCCAGATGGGCTTCGACCTGCACGAGGTGGCGCGGCGGATGGCCGACGCGCCCGCAATGGAGCAGCCGACGCTCTCTGTGCCGGGGCGGCTCAACGGGCAGGCGGCGCCGGAACCTTACATGGGGCCTACCGACACCGTGCACGGCTGGGTCGAGCACCACTTCGACTTGTGGAACATGCGCCGCTTCGATCACTTGGCGATGCACTACGCCCCGGGGGTGATCGCCCACTGGTGCGGAGGCCGGACGGCGCAAGGGCTGCGCAACGTCACCGCATTGATACTGCACCTCCTTGCCAGCATGCCGACCAGCACGATCCGGGCCGAGCACGTCAGCTGGTCGGAGGAGACCGATGGGGTAATCGTGGCGGTGCGCTGGACGCTCGAAGGCTGGACCCGCCAGGGCGGCATGCTCGGCGATGTGCCGCCCGGGCGGCCTGCCTCGATCATGGGATCGACCCACTTCCGCTTCCGCGATGGGATGATCGTCGAGGAATGGACGATCTTCGATGAGGTCGGGACCCTGGTGCAAATCTATCGCGCCTGAAGCGGGTTCTCCGGGGTTCCAATGAAGCGCTTCATTGACGTCCGCGGCGCGGCGATCGCGTATCTGCTGGCACTGCAGTTCTTCTACGCCTGGGCATGGAGCAGCAGCGATGTGCTGCGGCCGCTGTTCCGGCGCCTGTACGGTCTGTCGCTGGGCGAAGCGGGTGCGGCGTACTCCGCCCAGGTTGCCGGCGCGTTCGTCGGCGCGGTCCTCATTGGTCAGGTCCGCCACCGGTTCGGACGCCGCCCCACCCTCGCATTGATCGGCTGCGGTTGCGGCATCACCCTTGCCGCCGGTGGACTAGTGACCGACCTCGCTGGCTTGATCGCCCAGCGGCTGGCACTCGGATTGTTCATGGGCGCGGTGTTCCCTGTGACCATCGGCATCCTTGTCGACCTGTTTCCCCCAGGCCAGCGGGGACGCCTGGCCAGCTTTGTCGACGCAACCTACTTCTCGGCCGTCATCGTGCTGGGGTGGGCCACCGCACTGTGGATCGAGATCGACTGGCGGCTGCTATTCTGGCCGGCGGGCGGGCTCATGATCCTCATCGGGCTTGGCGCGCTTCGGCTGCCCCTTTCCGATCACGCAGACGACCGCCCGGATCGGGCCCCGCGTGCCCGAGACCTGTTCGCGCCCGGGCTCCGCCGGCGGACGCTGGCGCTCACTGCGCTGGTATCGGCCAATGCCTGCGGTCACCAGGCCTTCGTCGGCTGGCTGACAGTTTACCTGGTCGAGGTGAACGGGGTGTCGAGCGAAGGCGTCGCGGCGACGCTAACCGCGCAATACAGCGGAAGCGTGATCGGCTGCTTCGCCTGGGGGATCGTGATCGACAAGGCGGGCCGGCGGGCGGGCGCCATCGGTCTGATCGCTGCCGGGGTATTCACGACCCTTTTTGTGCTGGCGCCCGATCCGCTGTTCATCAAGCAGGCGGCGGTGTTCGGGTTCGGCTTCGGGTTTGGCGCGGTAGCCACACTTGGGCCTTGGCTGGCCGAGCTCTATCCGCCTGCGTTGCGCGAGCCCGCGACTTCGATCTTTCAGTGGGGCCGGGCGCTCAGCCTAGCCGCCCCGCCCACCACGGGCGTGCTGGCCGAGGCGATCGGGCTGTCAGCGGTGATGGGGCTGGCGGCCGCGGCGTTCGTCACCTCGGGCCTCATCTGGCGGGCATTGCCCGAGACCCATCAGAGCGCCTGGCGCAGCACGGTGCCCCAGCCGAACCGGTGGGCCCGATAAGGCCGCGGATCGATGTGCGGGGTCTCGCCGCACAGCAGCTCGGCCGCCAGGCGCCCGCTCGCCGGGCCTCCGATCATGCCGTCATGACCGTGGCCCGCGACTATCGCGACGCGCGGCGCGCCGGGCAGCAGCCCGATCGCGGGCACGCTATCGGGCAAGGCCGGGCGGCTTCCCATCCACGACTGTTTATCGGTGACCCTCAGCCCGGGGAACAGCCGCTCGGCGCGCACCCACAGTGCTTCTGCACGGGCGTAATTCGGAGGGGCGTCGGCATCGGCAATTTCCACCGTCCCGCCTAGCCGCAGACCCCGCTCCATCGGGGTGATCGCGAAACCGCCCTCGCGGTAGATCATCGGTATCTTGAGATCGTACGAGGCATTGACGAGCTGAAGGTGGTAGCCTCGTTCGGCCACCAGCGGGATTTTGAGCCCCAGCGGCCGCACGAGTTCAGGGCTGCGGGCCCCCGCAGCTACGACCACCTGGCCCATCTCGTGCCGGTGACCATCGTCGCACCAGACGGTGCAGCCGTCTTCGTGAGGCACGAGGCGATCGACCTTACGCTGGATCAGCCGGCCGCCCTGCCCCAGTACGCGCTCGCCCAGCGCAGCGCACAGCGCGCCGGGATCGGGCGTATGCGCATTGCCCGGAAAGAACACGGCGCGGCGCGCATGCGCGGCAATGCCGGGCACCCGCTCCTCGATCTCCGCCCGGCCAAGCTCCTCGCACACAATCCCGAGTTCCGCGCGCAGCTCAGCACCGAGCCGCTCTGCTACGGTCGGCTCTTCGCCCTGGAGGATGGTGATCCCGCCCCGCTCGTGGATATGTCGCGGATAGGCTTCGCCGAGCAAGGCGGCGTATTCGCGCAAGGTGTTGCGATGCAGCCCGCGCAAGGCATCCACCCCGCGTCGCACAGCGGGCGGGCGACTCGCAACCAGCCACTGGGCCAGGAACGGCAGCGAGGCGAACGCATCGGCCGGCCGGACCGCGAGCGGCGCAAGCGGATCGAGCAGCCAGCGAGGCACCTTGCGGATCATTCCCGGCATCGCGACGGGGAGATGCGCATCGGGATTGATCAGGCCACCGCTGCCCCATGAGCAGCCGAGCCCGATGCCCAGCGGATCGAACAGCGTCACGCCGCGTCCACGAGCCTGCAAATTGAGCGCGGTCGCCAATCCCACGATCCCCGCGCCGATTACCGCGACGTCGGTTTCGTTCGAATCCTTCACCCGCTCACCCCTTCGTCAAACCAATGCCTAGGCTAGTGCATTCGGATGCACTTGGCTATGTCGCGCAAACCCAGCCATCGGGAGAGCCGCCTTGCCGCACCCTGCCGCAGCCGTCGCCGCGATGCCCGCCAGCGGCATCCGCACCATCACCAACCTGGCGCTGGCAATGCCCGATGCCATCCGGCTCGAGATCGGCGAGCCCAACTTCGCGACCCCGTCGCACATCGTCGAGGCCGCGCACCGCGCCGCGCGCGACGGGTTCACGCGCTACACCCACACCCAAGGGCTTCTCCCGCTTCGCGAGGCTTGGTGCGAGCGTCTCGCGCGGGTGAACGGCTGCGTGACGTCGCCCGATCGCACCATCGTGACCGCAGGTGCGGTCGCCGGGCTCCACGCGGCCTTCGCCGCGGTCCTCGCGCCAGGCGATGAGATCCTGATCCCCGATCCGGGCTGGCCCAACTGGGGCATGATCGCCGCACTGATTGGCGCGCGAACGGTCGGCTATCCTTGTCTCGCAAGTCGCGGCTGGCAGCCGGACTTGGATCAACTCCAAGCGCTGGTCACGCCGCGGACCCGCGCGATCCTGGTGAACTCCCCCGGCAATCCCACCGGCGCGGTGCTTGGCCTCGCGGCGCTCGAAGCCGTCGCTGCCTTCGCCGAACGGCACGACCTGTGGCTGATCTCCGACGAATGCTACGACGCCATCGTCTTCGACGGCGAGCACCTCAGCACCGCGGCGGTCGCATCAGCCGAGCGCACGATCACCATCGTCAGCTGTTCGAAGACGTACGCCATGACGGGATGGCGGATGGGCTGCGTCGCCGCGCCGGAGCGACTGATTCCGGCAATTGCGAAGGTGCAGCAAGCCACGCAAGCGAGCGTCTGCGCGGTGGCGCAGAAGGCGGCCGAAGCCGCGTTGACTGGCCCCCAGGACTGCGTGGCCGTGATGCGCGCGTTCTATCGCGCCCGGCGAGACCAGGCGGTGGGGCTGCTCGCCGCCTTGGGCCGGCCGATCGCTTCCCCCAAAGGCGCTTTCTACGCGATGGTCGACCTGTCCGACGCGGTGCAGGACGATACCGCGTTCGCCCACGATCTGTTGACGACACATGGGGTTGCCGTCGCGCCAGGCAGCGCCTTCGGCCCGGCCGGTTCCGGCAGCGTGCGCATCGCGCTGTGCGTCGGGCCGGATGCACTCGCAAGTGGCCTTCCGCTGGTGGTCGAGGCGGCGAACTCCGCGGCTCAGGCCCCCTCCCCCGGGCGCAACGGGCAGTGAGCCGCCAACCCGAAGCGGTCGACGTGCTCGCCCGCTGAACCGCTCAGCACCGCCTTGGCGACATACTCGCCCAGCACGGGCCCGAACTTGAACGCGTGGCCCGATCCTCCCCCGGCGATAAGAATCCTGTCTGCTTCCGGGTGGCGGTCGATGATGAAATCCTCGCTTGCAGTGTTCTCGAGCTGGCTGACGTAGGTCGACACCACCGGCTGCCCCACCAGCCCCGGCAGCCGCGCGCACACGTAAGCCTCAGCGCCCTCCAGCGCGAGACGAGACGGCACACGCTCGGTCTCGTCTGGGTCCATATCGATTCCCCTCATCGGTGGGGCGATCTTGACCCCGTTGCCCAGGTCGGCCGAAGTCCAGCCGAGCGCGTCGACCAGGTTGGGGCACCGCTCCCACCCATAGCGCATGTCCCCTGGCGGAGGCGCGACGAACACCAGTTCCCGCCGGGGCGTGCGGATTAGCGGTCCGAGCAGGCCGGGCAGCAGGGTGCCGAGCCAAGGTCCGCAGGCAAGCACAATCGTCCCGCAGTGCAGCTCCTGTCCGTCGACCTCGATGCTCGTGCGAACCCCCTCCCCGGTCAATCGGGCCTGTCCGTGGACAACCAATCCCCCGCGGGAGAGGAAAGCGCGCTGCACCGTCTGGAGCCCGTTGGCCGCGGCCAGCACTCCGGACTCCGGTTCGTAAAACACGTATTGGTCGGCCGGGCTGATCTGAGGCCAGCGTTGCACCACTTCGTCCGGCCCCAGCTGCTCGAAAGGCGCGCCGACCTCGGCGAACAGTCTCGCCTGGTCTGCCAGTTCCTCAGTCGTCCCGGCGCGAATGCTGCCGGACGGATAGACGAGGCGCTCACCGAATTCCGCCTCTCGCTCATGCCAGCGGACCCATGCTTGCCGCGCCCAGCGGGTGTAGAACGCGTTGCCGGCATAGGCCGCGCGAATGTTGCGCGACTCTCCGCCGCTCGACGAGTGATCGTTGCCGGCGCCGAGCATGTCGACGAGTGTGACGCGCAATCCCGCTTCGGCGAGGTGCAAAGCGGTCCACGACCCGAAGGCGCCCGCACCGATAACCGCGACATCCAACGCCCTCTCCTCAAGCCAAACTGCTCTCGCCATTCACCGTATGAGAGATGAGTGCGCAGTCAAGCGGGTACGCAACCACGCGAATAGAAGCGAGTTCCTGCCGCGGAGAGAGAGTAATTTATGTCCTGTAATTCGCCCGGGAGCAGCACAATCCTGTCGCGCTAGCTCCGGGTCAGGCATTGTACTGCTCACGCACTCTTGACTTCGGCTGCAAGATGATGGCATTCCGATGACAGAGGAAACCAGGGAAGGGGCCATCATGAGCAGAAGTCGTTTGAACGCGGTGTGGCGCGCGACGCCGGTCATCGCGCCGATGTTGGTCGCGGCGGCCGGGCTCGGCGCCTATAGCCCGGCGTATGCGCAAGAAGCGCCTACGGACGCCGCCCGGGAAGCTCTCCTGCCGGGCGAGATCGTCGTCACCGCCCAGCGCCGCGAGGAATCGCTTTCCGATGTGCCAATTTCGATCGTAGCCATCGGCAACGAGGAACTGACCAACCGGAACGTCACCGATGCCTCGCGACTCGAGCAGGTCGCGCCCGGGCTGCAACTCGGCCGTTCCGGCACTGACGTCCGCCCGGCGATTCGCGGTACCTACACCGAGCAGATCCAGGGCAACTCCGATCCTCGGGTTGGGTTCTATATCGATGAAATCTATCAGTCGCGCACCTCACAGCTGAGCGTACCGTTTGTCGATCTCGCCCGCGTCGAGGTCCAGAAGGGCCCGCAGGGCACGCTGTATGGCCGCAACAGCTTCGGTGGCAACATCGCTCTGATCACCAACGTGCCGGATGACGACCGCGTCGAAGGGGGTGTTGACCTACTCTATGGCGATTATGATCGCTTACTTGCCAGCGCCTTCGTCAACCTGCCGATCGCAGATGGGCTGGCGGCCCGTTTCGCGGGCGCGATCGAGCGCCGCGACCCGTATATCATCAGTGTCACCAATCCTGCCGCCAGCTATGACGATTTGAACCAGCAGTACATTCGCGGTGCCTTGCGCTGGGCGCCTCCCGGGATGGACAACGGCCTCGAGATCATCCTGCGCGGCTCCTACTGGCATCAGGACGATGCCGGCGCGAATACCTTCAACTCGAAAGCGATCGGCGTGCTGGTTGATCCGTCGCTGATCACGCAGCCGGGCGGAACGCTCAACATCGGTGGGGGGACCTTCACTCTTCCCCAAGGGTTCAATGGCCGCTCATTCGCGACCGGTCAGTTCTTCCCCTACAACGCTTTCCGCGACGGCATCCCGGATATCAACGGTGCCGACATTGGGATCATGATCCCTGGGCCGTACCTCGCGCTGAACGACGAGCCCAACTTCAATCGAGTCAATTCCAAGCAGTTCTCCGCAACCGTCAATGTGGACCTGTCCGACTGGTTGGCCTTCCGCTCGATCACCGGCTACGTCGATTTTAAAGCTGTTCGCGGCGGCGACAACGATGGCACCCCGGCCCCGTTCGGCGTTGCCTACTTTATCACCGAGAACAAGGCATTCAGCCAGGAACTCCAGCTGCTGTCAAACGACAAGGCCAGCCCCCTGCAATACACGTTCGGCGCGTACTATCTGCACGACCGGGTGCCGGACGGGTTCCTGTCGGCGCGCCCCAATCGCCAGTACGGAACGGCCTTCGCCCTGGCGAATGGTCTGACGCCACTCTATTTCGGCAGCAACTTCACGTTGCTTCCCAGCACAGCGCCGTTTTCCAACGCCTTCTTCGGCCCCGGTAGCGATGCGTGGAACCCACTGTCGTACTTGGACACCAAGTCCTATGCGGGCTACGGCCAAGTTTCCTACACGTTCGCCGAAAAGCTGACCGTTACCGGTGGGCTGCGTTACACTGTTGACGACAAGAACTTCTATTCGGCGCTCGGCAATGCGGGCGCTCCGGCAGGATCTTTCCTCGCCTATGAGCCGGATTTATCCTTCAACCGCGAATGCAATGGCTTCACACCCGCGAACACCACCACTGGCGGTGTCGTTTCGAACGCACTGGTCACCCGTTGCGGGCAGAAGACCTTCAAGTTCTTCACCTATCGCGCGGCAGTCGACTACAAGCCGAATGACGACATGCTCCTTTACGCCAGCTACTCTACCGGCAGGCGTTCGGGTGGCTTCTCCTACAGCGTCATTCCCGGAACGGCCGACAACTCGCTACCATTCGTGGACACCGAAGGGGTCGAGGCCTGGGAAGCGGGCCTGAAGGCCTCGCTGTTCGACCGGCGGGTGCAGGTGAACCTCGCAGCATTCTACAACAAGTATAGCAACCTACAGGTCCAGCGCAGCTTCCCCAATCCGGCCCAAGCCAACAGCGTGATTACCGTCGGCGGCAACGGCGGAACCGGCGACGCACCGGGCATTGACCTCGAACTCACCGCCCAGCCCTTCGAGCGACTGCGCTTGAATGTCGCGGCGAACTACCTGCGCGCCCGGGTTGATCCATTCCCCGCTCCTACGTTCAGCAACGGCATCTGCGACATTGTCGCGCCGGGCGGCACGTGCACTACTCGCCCCGAAGTCCGCTATGGCTTTGGCGGCGGGATTACGCCCAACCCCGTGAGCAATCCCGAATTGTTCGTGCCGGTGCTTGGGGCCAACGGTCAGCAACTGTTCGTAAACGGCATCCCGCAGTTCGAGACGCTTGGCACAGGGAAGCGCGATCGCGTCCAGAACCAGTCCGATTTCACGCTGCGTGCGGGGATTGCCTACGACATCGACCTTGGCGGGATGGGCACCCTCACCCCCGAGGTGCAAACCTACTACAACGACGGTTATCTGCTCTCGCCACTGCTGGTGAACTTCGAGCAGGAATCCTACACCAAGACCGATCTCTACCTGACCTGGCGGAGCGAGGAGGAAGATCTGTCGCTCCAGGCCTTTGTCCAAAACCTCGAGAACGAGGCGGTGATCGGCCGCGTCACCACGGGCAGCGGCGGTGCCTTCAGCGGCACCTATCAGCCGCCGCGGACCTGGGGCCTGCGCCTGAGCTACCGCCACTGACCACAGGCTACCCTCCGCCGGCCGCGCGCCGGCGGAGGCGGCTTGATTTTGCCGAGTAGCGAAAGGGCCCGCGGACCGCGCCATGCGCCTGTTTTTCGATCCGCAGGAATTGATGCACGCTCCGCTTGCCGAGTTGCATAACGGCGGCTTCGCCGATTACCGCGAACATCCTGGGCGGGTCCACAGCGTGCTCGCCTCGATCGGCCAAACCGAGTCGCCGCCCGACTTTGGACTCGCTCCCCTGACGGCGGTTCACACCCCTCCATACCTGGAATTTCTGCAGTCCGCCCATGCGGAGTGGCTAGCGGCGGGGCGGACCGGCGACGCACTGCCGTACGTTTGGCCCGTACGCCGGCGCCGCGACCTGCGGCTCGAGCGGATCGATGCGCGGCTCGGTCGCTTCAGTTTCGATGCGACCACGCCGGTGACGGCCGATACCTGGTCGTCTGCCTATGCCGGAGCCCAAGCCGCCTTGGGGGCGACGCACGCCGTGCTGGACGGCGCAAACGCGTCCTTCGCCCTGTGCCGTCCGCCCGGCCATCATGCCGGCGCCGACTACATGGGGGGCTATTGCTATCTCAACGGCGCCGCCATCGCCGCCCAAGCGGCCCGCGATTCTGGCCGGGACCGGGTCGCCATTCTCGACATCGATTACCACCACGGCAACGGCACACAAGATATCTTCTGGGATCGCGGCGACGTCCTTTATGCCTCGCTTCATGCCGACCCCGCGACCGATTACCCCTTCTACTGGGGCCATGCGGACGAGCGCGGCGAGGGCGAAGGCGCGGGGGCAACGCTCAACCTTCCCCTGCCTTGGGGAACCGGGGTGTATGATTACCGAAACGCCCTCGCCGCGGCGCTGCGGGCCATAGAGAACTTCGCGCCCGCGCTCATCGTCGTCAGTTTTGGTGCCGATACGTTCGCGGGCGATCCGATCTGCAGCTTCGAGCTCGCCACGCAGGACTACGTCGCAGTCGCCGCCGACATCGCGCGCTGCGGCATTCCAGCCATCATCCTCCTCGAGGGCGGCTACGCCACCGAGGAGCTTGGAGCCAACGTCGCCAGCTTCTTGCAAGGATTCGAACAGGGCACCGAGTCAGCGGAAGCATCGGCATGAGCGAGTGGACATTGATGGCGAGTGGTCTCGGCTTCCCCGAAGGACCGATCGCCTGCGAGGATGGCAGCGTCCTGGTGGTGGAGATCGAGGCGGGCGCGATAACTCGCGTCTCCGCCGACGGCACGGTGAAGCGGGTGGTGCAAACCGGCGGTGGCCCCAATGGCATGGCCGTTGGTCCTGACGGGATGCTGTACCTCTGCAACAACGGCGGCTGCCTGTGGCGCGAGTGGAATGGCATGCGCCTGCCGCACGGCACGCCAGACATCTACCAGGGCGGCTCGATCCAGCGGGTCGATCTTGCGTCCGGCCGGGTGGAAACGCTCTACACCCACGCCGGAGACGTTCCTTTAAAGGGTCCCAACGACATCGTGTTCGACGAGCAGGGTGGGTTCTGGTTCACCGACAATGGGAAGGGGACCGCGCGCCAGAAGAGCGTGACCGGTGTGTTCTACGCAGCCACCGACGGCAGCAGCTGCCGCGAAGTCATTTTCCCGCTCGACGGCCCGAACGGCGTCGGCATCTCGCCCGACGGCCGCACTCTCTATGTCAGCGAGACCCCACCCGCGCGCCTGTGGGCCTACGAGATCGTCGCACCGGGCGAGGTCGCGCTCACCCCGGGCCTGCGGGGAATGAGCGGGCGCCTCATCTACTCGACCACTGGCATCGCCGCCTACGATAGCCTTGCGGTGGAAGAAGGCGGCAACATCTGCGTCGCTACGATCGGTTACGCGGGCATCACCGTGGTCTCGCCCGACGGGAGGCTGGTCGAGCACGTTCCGACGGACGACCCGTTCACGACCAACATCGCCTTCGGCGGCCCTGACATGGGAACCGCCTATGTCACACTCGGCGGAACGGGCCGGCTCGTCAGTCGCCCCTGGTCGCGCCCCGGTCTGCGGCTGGCTCACGAGAGATGAGCCTGCTTAGTCCCCTGTCCCGCCGGACATTCAACGCCGGCGGAGCGGCTGGATTGATTACGCTTGCGATACCGGTCGCTGCAAGCCTGCCCTCCCTCAGAAAGGAACCCACAATGTCGGCCCACGCCCGAAACAAGCGCCTGCTAGCGGATTTCCTCGCCGGGATGGGGTCGGGCGACATCCGCCGGGATCTGGACAAGCACTGCCACGCCGATTGCCGGTTTGAGATTTTTCACCCGTTCAACACCATCGACGGGCTGGACGCTGTTGCCGAGAAGTTCTTTGCCCCACTCCGCGCCTCCTTCCCCAACCTCGAGTACCGGCAAGCCTTCTACTTGGGCGGCGAATACGAAGGCCGCGAGATGGTCAGTACTTGGGGGCACGTTCACGGCACCTTCGACGCCCCGTGGCTTGGTATTCCGCCGACCAATAGCCTGGCCTTCCTATCGTTCGGCCTCAACGCCATCGTCCGTGACGGCAAAATGAGCAAAGTCTACATCCTGCTCGATATCGTCGATGTGATGCGACAGGCCGGATATTATCCGTTCCGCGACTCCCCCGGGACCATGGAGCGCTGGCCGTTCCCGCCTGCCGACACTGGAGCGACCGCGCTCAGCCACGACGCGGAACTCGGCGCGGAATCCTTGCGGATCATTCGCGAGATGCAGACTGGACTGCTCAAGCCCGACGAGATCAAGGCGCAAGTCAGCCGCCATAGCCCTCACTGGCATGAGAACATGAACTGGTACGGCCCAGCCGGCATCGGCTCGATGCGGGGGAGGCGCAGCTACGGCAACTTCCACGGGTCGCTGTTCCTGCAAGCGTTTCCCGACCGTGGCGGGTTCCCCCGCGAGGAGGGCGGCCCCCAGGACGCGCCAGGCCACTACATTCGCGTGGGGGATGGACGCTATGCCGTGACTGCGGGTTACCCGTCGCTGCGCGGCACGCACACCGGTCCGGAATGGCTCGGTTTGCCTCCCACGGGGCGCAAGATCGAGCTGAGGGTGGCCGATTGGTACAGGCTCGACAACGACGGCAAGATTTATGACAACTGGGTGATGATGGATATCCCGCACATCGTGCACCAGATGGGCATGGATATCTTCCACGATCTCGAACACTTCGTCGACCGCGCCAAGCCCCGCCAACGCTTGGCGCAGTAGCTGACGGCCCCGCCGACGATGTCCATTTTGCGCGAAGCGGCCTACTGGCAGGAACTGTGGCGCGAGCGGCGACCGCTCAGCGCGGCGGCGCTGGGAACCGGTTTCAGCATCTCGCTTAACATGTTCATCGCCAGCGTATTCGTGCCAGCGATGCAGGCGGAATTCGGATGGACCGGGGCGAACATCTCGGTTGCCGGCACGTTCGGGCTGATTGGCCTGCTTACCTTCCCACTCGCCGGGCGGCTGGCCGACCGGTTCGGAAGCCAGCGGGTGATGCTGGGTGGGGTCATCGCCATTCCGGGGTGCTATCTGCTCTACAGCCTGCAGAGCGGGGCGTTGTGGCAATTTTATACCATCCAGGCGCTGTGGTCGCTGTTCGCGGTGTTGTGGAGTGCCACCGTGCTCGGCCGGATCGCTGCCGGACGGCTGACCCTTGCGCGCGGTTTTGGGATCGCGCTGTTGCTCAGCGCGCCAGCCGCGACCGGAGCCATTGCCGCGCCGCTGCTCAGCGAATTGATGGACAGCGAAGGCTGGCGCCAAGGCTACCGGGTGCTGGCCGCAGTGTCGCTGGCGGCCGGCCTGATCTCGGCCGCGCTTCTGCCCTCGCAGACCGGCGCGCACGCTGCGCCGACCGACCGGAGGCCCGATCGCGATGCCTTGCGGGCGATTTTTCGCTCGCGCGCGTTCCAGATCCTCGCGGCCGCGATGCTGTTGTGCAATCTCGGCACGATCATAACCGGGCTGCAATTCGCGCCGATGCTGCTCGAGCGCGGGACCCATCCCGCACGCGTCGGCGGCTACCTGAGCGCATACGCCATCGCGGTGATCGTCGGCCGCTTCGCAATCGGATTGTCGCTCGACCGGTTCCCCACGCGCTACGTCGCGGCCGTCGGCATGGGCCTGCCCGCGCTCGGCTTCGCGCTGATTGCCGGATCGGACGCGGCGACATCGGCTATGCTGGCGGGAGTAGCCTTGCTGGGAATATCGCAGGGGGCGGAAGGGGACATCGCCGGCTACGTCGGCGCGCAGTACCTTGGGCCCGGTCTCTTCAGCACCACGTTCGGGCTCGTCACCGCGGCCACCAGCCTCGCCGGGTTCATCGGCTCGGTTACCTCCGGGATCGTCCTCGACGGCGGCGGAGGCTTCGGCCCGTTCCTGGCATTTCTCGCGGTGACCACCGCGGCCGGCGCGGCGCTGTTCCTGTTTCTGCCGCGACCGCCAGCGAAAGAGACAGTGGTCTTGGACGGGGCGTTGTCTTCGGGTTCGAGCGCATCATGAAGGGATTGTCTGAGTGAGTTCCAGCGACGCGCAGGCGAACACGTTCAAGCAACGGCTGGCCGCCGGCGAGCCCTTGCTGGGCATCTTCCAGAAGATACCTCATCCCCACGTAGTGGAGGTGCTCGCGACCGGTGGCCTCGACTGCATTTGCATCGATGCCGAGCACGCGCCGTTCGACCGCGGGGCGATCGACTTGTGCATAATGGCTGCCCGTGCCGGCGGTCTTCCGGCCATGGTCCGCCCGGCCAGTGCCACGCCGCACGAGCTGCTCAATGCGCTCGACTGCGGCGCCGACGGGGTAGTCGTCCCCCATATCCGCTCCGCCGAGGAAGCCGCCACGCTGGCGCGAATTGCGCATTATGGGCCGGGAGGCCGCGGTTTTGCCGGCTCTACCCGTGCGGCGGGCTACGGCTTGAGCTCGATCCCCGGCCATCTCGCCGCGACCGCGGCGCGCACCGCTGTGATCGCGCAGATCGAGGACGCCGAGGCGCTTGAAGAGATCGACGCCATTGCCGCGGTCGAAGGCATCGACGCGCTGTTCGTGGGGCGGATCGATCTCACTATCTCGCTCGGCTGCACCTCAGCCGACGACGAGCGGGTGGTGGCGGCAGTCGATCGGATCGTCTCGGCGTGCAAGAGCGCAGGCCGCGCGTCGGGCATGTTTCTCTCGCGCGCTGGGGATGTGGGTCATTGGCGCAACAAGGGAGCAAGCTTGTTCCTGTTGTCCTCAGACGCCAGCTTTTTGCGCTCGGGTGCACGCGGCCTGCGGAGCGACGCCGGGCTCTAGGCCCGCGGAATTATGCAAGCGCGGACTCTGTTGGCGGAACGGCAGCCCGCTCGGCGCGGGCCACCTCCAGCGCTGAGCGCGTGGATTCGTAACTCTTCCGGGTGACCCGCGTCATGCAGTAAAGCGCGGCCGCGATGGTGCCAGGAATGATAGTCAGGAGGAAGGCAAGGCCGATCCCATCGAGCGCCGTCTGTTCAACCTGACCCGGTACTGCCTTGGCCGGGAAGCTGATTAAAACAAGGGTCCAACCCGCGAGCAGCGTACCAAGCGCGGTGTCCACCCGCTGGAAGAAGGTCCGCGCGGCAAAGAGGATGCCCTCCTGCCGCAATCCGGTTCGCAGTTCGTTTTCGTCCGCGATGTCGGCCAGCGCCGATCGGCTCGTGGTCGTCAGGAGGCTATATCCAACATGCTGGAACAGCGAGAACGCGATCAGGATTGCCAGCAGGTATGGGGTTTCGTGTGAAATCACGCCGAAATACGCGAGCGCGATCGGAATGGCCGGCCCGACCGCGTACATGAGACACGCGGCGCCGGCGGTCCAATTCTTGTCGAACCGGTTGTGCAGGCGTTTGACGATGAAGCCCGCAAACACATACCCGGTCAGGCTGCCGACGAAGAACCATGCGATCTCGTCGTTGGTGAGCTGCCAGAAGTAGGTCATCGTGTAGAGGTAGAGGCCGTTCCGCACTCCGGTCATCAGAGCGAAAAACAGCAGGCCGAACAGCATGATCACGTAGTTGCGGTTCTTCAGAGCGCGCAGGATGTCGCGCCAGAATTCGACCAGGCTGAACTTGGGCGTGTCGAGCCCCGTCTGCGTCAGATAGGGGATGCGCGAGACGGTCGCGAAGGCGGAATAGAACCGCAGCACAAGCAGCGTCGCGGCGGTCCACAGCGCGAACGCTGGATAATTTGAGGGATCAAGGGCGCCATTGGGGAACCCTTCGCTAGCCTTGAAGAACAGCTTCAGCGCGATCAACGCCGTGACCGCGTCGCCCACCCAGGCGAAGAAGGTGTTGTAGGCCATCACGCTCGAGCGCTCGATATAATCGTCGGACAATTCTCCGCCGAGCGCGAGGTGGGGGGCTTCGTACGCCGACGCGGTCTGCTGGAGCAGGATGTAGAACACCGTCAGCCAGATCAGCAGGCCGGTGCTGCTCAGGCCCGCTGGCGGGCTGTAGAGCGCGTAGAAACACAGCGCGACCGGCGCCGCCGCCGCGAACATGAAGGGATGGCGCCGGCCGAGCCTTGTTCGCACCCGGTCCGACCACGAACCGACTATGGGTTCGAACACCGCGTTGACCATCAACCCTGCGGACATCGCCAGGCCGACCAGACCCGGTGAAACGCCCAGCACCTGGTTGTAGTAGATCAGCAGAAACAGGCTGGTGCCCTGGAAGGTTATTGCCTCCGCAGTCGCGCCGAGACCGTAGGATATCTTGTAGCCGACCGTCAGCGGCGGCGCTGCGCTCGCGGGGACTGAGGGAATGCTTCCGACCGTGTCCATCCCGGCTCTCGACGCAGTTGTTCAACACCGGAAGCTGACACCCTTTGCAAACGAATGCAACGGGCTGCGGGAGGACTCGTCAGGAGCGGATGAGACCCCGCACCCGGCGGTAGAAATCCTGGCGCTCGGGCCCCAATCCCTCGTCATCGACCGCTTTCGGCCAGTTGCCGCTGCTGGCGATCACCAGTCGCGTCGCGGGATCGATGAAGATGCCCTGGCCGAATATTCCGCGCGCGTCGAAGCTGCCGTCGTCGTTGGTCCACCAGCAGTAGCCGTAGCCGTGCCCGGGCTTGCCGATGTCGGCCTGCTTCGTGGTCGCCTCGCCTAGCCACCCCTCCGGAACGATGGAGGAGCCTTCGATGACCGCGCCATCCAGGATGAATTGACCGAAGCGCGCAAAGTCGCGCAAGGACACCGACAGGCAACACCCGCCGACCTCGCGTCCATCGGCGGCGAGGATCCACGCGGCATCGCGTTCCATCGACAGGGGCTGCCAGATCTTCTCGGCGAGATAGGCTGATAGGTTCCTTCCGGTTGCCGCGGCGAGAGCGGAACCCAACAGGTTGGTTTCGCCGGTGTTGTAGAGCCACTCGCTGCCGGCGGGCGCCGCCTTTTCCAGCCTGCGCATGTAGGCGGTCATTGTGTCGATGTCGGGCTCGGGAGTTTGTGCCCAGAAGCGTACGACGTCGGCTTGGGGATCGTCATACGTCTCGTCCCAGCGAACGCCCGATGTCATCGTTAGCAGCTGGCGGATCGTCACGTCATCGTAGGCGCTGCCCGCCAAACCCGGCAGGTAGGTGGCAATCCGGTCGTCCATATCGCGGATTGCACCGTCCTTGATGGCCGCGCCGATCAGCGTCGAAGTGATTGACTTCGCAAGCGAGAAACTGGTCCAGTGCCCTGTTTCATCGTATTCGTCAGCGTAACGCTCAAACCGCACGCGGCCCTCGTGGAGGATGATCAGGCCGGCGTTGCACTGCCGGCACATGTGCCGATCGATGTCGAAATCGAACTCGAGCGGCGGGCCCGGCTCGAGCGGCCAGGGATGCGGTCCGGACGGGACCTCGCGGACGCTGTAGATGCGGTCGATAGATCGCAGCCCCCGGCGGCGTTGCTCCTGCGACCAGAATAGCATTGACGCCTCCGTCTAATCCGTATGAACCCTCAGCCGTCCGTAGATCAGGCCGAGGAATTTGCGATGCCCAAACTGTCGCTCGACGCGATTCCGGCCACCAATCAGTCGGGCTTTCCGGCTCAGTACACCGATGTGCTGCAGGGTCGCTGGTATCGCCGCCTTGCGAAAGCAGGCGGGCTGATCGATTTCGGGGTGACCCACGTGCGCCTCGAGCCAGGGGCTTGGTCCTCGCAGCGGCATTGGCATCCAGAAGCCGATGAATTCGTCGTCATGATTGCTGGCGAGGCCATGCTGGTCGACGATCACGGCGAGCATCCGATGACCGCCGGCGACAGCGCCGCCTTTCCGAAGAACGATGGCAACGGCCATTGCCTGATAAACCGCAGCGATACCGACTGCAGCTTTATCGTCGTCGGCCCCCAGGTGCCCTGGCCGGTCCATTTCCCGGATATCGATATTCACCACTTTGCCGATGGCAAAAAGCGCCGCAAGAACGGGAGCGAGTTCGACGCTTAGCCGGCGCTGCTCGCCCCGCACGCTTCGGCCAGCAGCCACGCGCGGAACTTGCGAAACGCGCTCTTCTCGAGCTTTTCGGCGGGGTAAACGAGATAATAGGCGCCGTCGCTTTCGAGGGCGGAAGCCGACAGGGCAATCAAGCGCCCGTCGCGCACCTCTTCCTCGATGAGATACTCTGGAATGAGCGCGGCGCCCGCGCCCGACGATGCGGCCTGCGCCAGCATCGCGAAATGTTCGTAACGCGCGGCGGGCTTGCGCCGAGCCAGGGTGACGCCCGTCTGGGCGGCCCACTGGTCCCACGCGTCTGGGCGGTTGGCGAGCGTCAGCAACGGGACCTGCGAGACAAGCTCTGGCGACGGATGGTTCCCGCTTTTACCGGCCACCGCCGGCGACACCACCGGAACGCACCGTTCGCCGAACAGTCGCTCGCACCGCGCGCCCTGCCAATCCGGCTGGCCGAAATGGATTGCCGCGTCGAACGTCTCGGCTGCGAACGCAAACTCGTCGCTGCGCGCGAACAGGTTCACCACCAGCTCGGGGTACGCGCGGGCGAGGCGCGTCAGGCGCGGCGCCAGCCACCGCATGCCGAAGCTCGGAAGTGTTGCAAGGGTGATCGCCCCGTCATCCAGCTCGGAGCGAAAGCGGGCGCTCGCCGCGACGATTGCGGTCAGCGGTCCGCCGATGGCATCGGCATAGGCGCGGCCGCGCTCGGTCAACTGCAGGTAGGGGCCTGCCCGCACGAACAGGCGCACGCCTAGCCCTGCTTCGAGCTTGGCGATCTGCCGGCTTACCGCGCTTTGAGTGAGATTGAGCTCGGCAGCCGCGCGGGTAAAATTGCCCGTGCGCGCGGCGGCGGCAAAGCACCGGAGAGACATCATACTTGGCGCTGGATACGTAGGACGCGAAGCCATCCATCATTCCTGTTTGGAAGGATTGAGCGAACTCTAGTCGCTTTTGCATCCGTCACAAGCGTGCCACTTCGGGCGGATAGCCAAGGAGGCCGATCCATGCCCGCATCGCATTTGCTGGACGTCTACAACCGCGCCGATCCCCTGTTTGTGCGCGGTGAGGGTCCGTGGCTGTTCACCGATAGCGGCGATGCTTGGCTGGATTGTGTTTCAGGCATCGCGACCAACGCGCTCGGCCACGCCCACCCCGTCTTGCGCGCCGCCCTCGAGCGCCAGGCCGGCAAGCTGTGGCACGTCTCGAACATGTTCCGCGTCGAAGGGCAGGAGCGGCTGGCCGCCAAACTCGCGGCGCACACCTTTGCCGACCGCATGTTCTTCACCAACTCCGGGGCCGAAGCGGTCGAATGCGCGCTCAAGCTGGCGCGGCGCTACCATCACGCCCGCGGCGATCCGCAGCGCACGATGATCTATTCGCTGAAGGGCGCGTTCCATGGGCGGACCTACGCCACGATCAACGCAACGGCCAACCCCGCGTATCTGGACGGCTTCGGCCCCAGCTTGCCCGGCTACGCCTCGCTGTCGATTGACGACCGGATAATAGTTGAGCGCGCGCTGGCCGCCGACGACACCGCCGCCCTGATCCTCGAGCCGGTGCAGGGCGAAGGCGGCGCGCGCGAATTGCCCGGAGATATGCTGCGCTGGCTGCGGCGCGAATGCACGCGGCGCGGGATCCTGCTGATCTACGACGAGGTGCAGTCGGGCATGGGCCGGACGGGCCGCCTCTTCGCGCACCAGTGGCATCGTGGGTGCGAGCCCGACGTGATGGCGGTCGCCAAGGCGCTGGGTGGGGGTTTTCCGGTCGGGGCGTGTCTCGCCAATGAGGAAGCCGCGGCCGGCATGGTCCCCGGCTGCCACGGCTCGACCTTCGGCGGCAACCCGCTGGCGATGGCGGTCGCCGAGGCGGCCTTCGACATCATTGCCGACCCGGACTTTCTCGACACTGTCGAGGCCACGGCGGGCGCGCTGCGCGAAGGGCTCGAGGTCCTTGCAGCACGGCATCCTGCGGTGATCCGCGATGTGCGCGGCAAGGGCATGCTGGTGGGCATAGGGGTCCATCCCAACAACCGCGCGTTCATGGCCGCCGCCCGCGACCAGCGACTGCTGGTCGCGGGCGGAGGCGACAACATCGTGCGGCTGCTCCCGCCGCTCAATATCTCGCGCCGCGAGGTGGACGAGATCCTGAGCCGATTCGAAGAAACTTGCGCGTCTATGGCGCTTGCGGAAGCATCTTGAGCCTTCGGTCGGTCGACCCTGCGTCGGGCGAGCTCGTCTGGGAAGGTGCCGCGGCTGGGGCGCACGAGTGCGCCGCGGCGGTGGCCCGCACGCGCCAGGCGTTCCCCGCCTGGCGCCGCACGCCACTTGGCAAGCGTAGCGAAATCCTGGAGCGCTACGCCATCGTGTTGAAGCGAAACGAGGCCGAACTGGCCGAGCTGATCGCGCGCGAAACGGGCAAGCCCTTGTGGGAGAGCCGCACCGAAGTTGCCTCGATGGCCGGCAAAGTGGCGCTGTCCATCCAAGCGCAAGGCGAACGCGCCGGGGACCGATCCGACGATACCGCGTTCGGCCAGGCGGAGCTGCGCCATCGCCCCCACGGCGTGATGGCCGTGCTCGGGCCGTACAACTTCCCCGGCCACCTCCCTAATGGACACATCGTACCGGCTTTGCTCGCGGGCAACTGCGTGGTGTTCAAGCCATCCGAGCACACCCCCGCTGTAGGCGAACGACTGGTCGGCCTGCTGCGCGAGGCGGGCGTGCCGAATGGTGTCGTCGAGATCGTCCAGGGCGGACGGGACACCGGCGCCGCCTTGTTAGCGTGCGATGTCGATGGCGTGCTGTTCACCGGGTCAGCGGCCGGCGGCAAGGCAATCCGCCGAGCGTTCGTCGACCGACCGGCGGTGATCCTTGCGCTCGAGCTCGGCGGCAACAATCCGCTGATCGCGTGGGGCGGCGAGGTCGGCGCGATCAGCGAGATCGTGGTGCAATCGGCCTTCATCACGACCGGCCAGCGCTGCTCGTGCGCTCGGCGGCTGATCGTTCCGGCCGGTCATACGGGAGACCGAATCGTCGGATCGGTCCTCGCGCGCAGCGAGAGCCTGCGGATCGGCGCCTGGAACGATGAGGAAGAGCCGTTCATGGGCCCACTGATCGGCGACGGCGCCGCCGATGCGGCGCTGGCGGCCCAAGCACGCCTCATCGAGCTCGGGGCGGCGCGGCTCCGGCCAATGGAGCGGCTGCCACGGTCGCCCGCGTTTGTTTCGCCCGGCGTGCTCGACGCAACCGGAGTGGATCTACCGGACGAAGAGATCTTTGCGCCGTTGATGACCGTCTATCGCGCGGCGAACTTTAACGAGGCGATCGAACTGGCGAACCGCACACGCTTCGGTCTCGCGGCGGGGCTGATCAGCAACGACGACGAACTGTGGCAGCAATTCAGAACGGAAGCGCGCGCCGGCGTCATCAACCGCAACCGGCCGACCACCGGGGCCTCGGGCGCGATGCCTTTCGGCGGGCTAGGGGAATCGGGCAATCACCGGCCCAGCGCGTACTACGCGGCGGATTACTGCGCATATCCTGTCGCCAGCGTGGTGGCCGATCGCGTGGCGCCCCTCGCGTCCCTGCCCGGCAGCTAGTTCAGCTCAATAGCCGCGCCGAACGCCCCTCGACGAGGGCCCCGCTGAAGTTGCGCACCTCGGGTGGGAGCTCCGGGTTGGCGATCCGTTCGAGGAGCATCGTCACAGCTGCCTCGGTCATCCGGCGCACCGGCTGACGGATTGTGGTGAGGCGATAGCTCGGCCACGCCGCCGGCCCGACCCCGTCGAACCCTACGATCGACAAGTCGTCCGGGATCGAGAGGCCAAACTCGTCGCGCGCCGCATCTATCGCGCCGATCGCCATGAGGTCGTTGGCGCAGATCAGCGCGTCGGGCCGCTGCTTCATCGCCATCGCCGCGCGCAGACCGTCCGCCCCGCTCTCGTGGTCGAACCGGCCGGGGAACACTTTGGCCTCCAAGCCATGATGCGCGAGACGGGTCAGCGCACCGTCGACGCGCTGATTGCCGACGTAGCTGTCGGCGGGGCCAGAGAGAATCGCGAACCGCTTGTGCCCCGCTTCGACGAGGCGATCGACCAGCAGCCGCTCACCGCCGACGGAATCGCAAAACACGCTCGGGACGGCGTCGTTCTCGGCGTAGCGATTGTACAGCACCACCGGCACATGATGCCGTTCGAACAGCGCGAGGTGCTCGGGCGTCAGCCGCGCCGCCGCGATCGCACCATCGACCCGGTAGCGCCAGATCTGCGACAGCACCTCGCCGGCATCGCCCTCGTTCTGCAGCGCGAACAGCAGCACCCGGATGCCCTGCTCGTCGAGCCGCTGAGTGAGCTCTGCAAGAACCTGAGGGTAATACAGGTTGGTGAGGTTGGAGATAAGCACCGCCACCAGGTTCGAACGCTTGGTGATCAGGCTGGAAGCAAAAACGTTAGGTTCGTAGCCGAGCTTGGCAGCGGCCTTGAGAATGACCTTGCGCTTCTCGTCCGAGAGACTGTTTCCGGGCCGGAAACAGCGCGATACGGCTGACTGGGAGACGCCCGCAAGCCGCGCGACATCGTACGATGTCGGCCGCCGGCGGTCGTCGGTATTGGAAGGGTCGCGTTTCATGGGCGCGGACCCTAGCTTACGGATTGCCGGGAGCAAGTGGCATGGAGCAAGGGGCGCAGCCTACTACTCCGCCGTCCAGCCCCCATCGACGACGATACTAGTGCCGGTGACCAAGGCGGAAGCGTCGGATGCGAGATAGACGATCGCTCCCATCAGATCCTCGACTTGACCCAGGCGACCCAACTTGATCTTCTGGAGCACGCTTGCCTTAAAGGCCGAGTCCTCGAAGAACGGCTGGGTGAGCGGGGTCTCGATGAAGGTCGGCGCAATCGTGTTGGAGCGGATGCGATGCGTGGCCAGATCCAACGCGAAGGCCTTGCTCATCCCCTCCAGCGCCCATTTGGACGCGCAGTAGAGGCTGCGGTTGGGTCCACCAACATGCCCCATCTGGCTGCCGATGTGGATCATGCTGCCGGGCTCTGCGGCGCTGGAAAGCGCTTTGGCGAACCCTTGCGCGACGAAGAACGCGGCCTTTACGTTGAGATCGAGGACCGCGTCGTAATCGGCCTCAGCGACTTCGGTCATCGCCATCGGCCGGTTGGTGCCGGCGTTGTTCACAAGGACATGGAACGCCGGCCGCTCACCGAAGAAGGCCGCCAGCCGCGGCAAATCCGTCACGTCCAGGACGGCGGCATCGGCCAGCCCGCCCACCTCGCGGATGGCGCGTGCACCGGCTTCCACTGTCTCAGCCGTACGCGCGACCAGCGTCACGGCGGCTCCGGCTTCCGCCAGAGCGGCGGCGGCTGCGAGGCCGATCCCGCCGCCAGCCCCGGTCACGAGCGCGCGCCGCCCGTCGAGGCGAAACGACGGTGTCCTTGGCAGCGTCACCCGCCGCTCACGCGGTCTCGAGCGCCTCGGCGATGCCGGCATAGGGCACGTTGCGGCCGCCGTAGCGGCGCACGCGGACGTTGGCCTGCTCCCCATGGCCGGCGAACCCTTCGAGCGCGCACAGCCGGCTGCAGTACTCGCCGATCATCGCCGAGGCCGCATCGGTCGTCACCCGCTGGAAGGTGCACGTCTTGAGGAACTTGCCCACCCACAGCCCGCCAGTGTAGCGCGCGGCCTTCTTGGTCGGCAGCGTGTGGTTGGTGCCGATCACCTTGTCGCCATAGGCGACGTTGGTGCGGGGGCCCAGGAACAGCGCGCCGTAGTTCCTCAGGTGCTCGAGGAAGTAGTCGGGATCGCGGGTCATCACCTGGACGTGCTCGTTGGCGTAGTCGTCGGCGACGCGGACCATCTCGGCTTCGTCTTCACAGACCACGACCTCGCCGTAGTTGTCCCACGCCTGGCGCGCGATCGGCGCGGTAGGCAGGATTTCGAGCAGGCGCTCGACCTCGCGCATCGTCTCGCGGGCGAGCTTCTCGGAGGTCGTGATCAGGATCGCGGGGCTTTCCGGCCCATGCTCCGCCTGTCCGAGCAAGTCGGTGGCGCACATCTCGGCATCGACGGTCTCGTCGGCGATCACCATTGTCTCGGTCGGGCCGGCGAACAGGTCGATCCCCACCCGTCCGTAAAGCTGACGCTTCGCTTCGGCCACGAAGGCGTTGCCGGGGCCCACCAGCATGTCCACCGCACCGATTGATTCGGTGCCGATCGCCATCGCGCCGATCGCCTGAATGCCGCCGAGTGCATAGATCTCGTCCGCGCCGGCCATCGCCTGCGCCGCCACCACTGCCGCGGCGGGTTTGCCTTCGAACGGCGGCGCGCAGGTGATCACCCGCGGCACACCGGCAACCCGCGCGGTGATCACGCTCATGTGCGCAGAAGCGAGCAGCGGGTACTTGCCGCCGGGCACATAGCAGCCAGCGCCGTTCACCGGCACGTGCTTATGGCCCAGAACCACGCCCGGGAGCGTCTCGACCTCGACTTCGAGCATGCTGTCCTTCTGGATCTGCGCGAAGTTGCGAACCTGAGTCTGCGCGAACTCGATGTCCTTGAGATCCTGCCTGGTCAGTTGGTCGATGCAATCCTGTATTTCCTGCGGCGAAAGCCGGTAATCGTCGCGGTCCCAGCCGTCGAACTTGACCGACAGCTCGCGCACCGCGGCATCTCCGCGCCGTCCGATGTCGGCCAGCGTCGCCTCGACGGTGTCGCGCACCTTGCGGTCGAGGTCCGCGCGTGCTTCCGCGGTCACTCCGCGCTTCAACCAGGTGGCCATGTCGAATCCCTCCAAAAGTGCAAAAGCGTATTGACTGCGAATGCAGAAACTTGCAACACCGTTGTGCAGTTCAGGAGTGGTGTGGGATGAACATGGGGGTGGACGGACGCGAGCGCGTCCGTAACTGGAGCGCCGAGGCGCTGGAGTCCCGGATCGTACGCTATCGCGATCTCATCCCCTGCACGAATGCGTTTATCGACACCCGCACGCCTGGCTCCGACAAGAAAGAGAACTTCACAATCATCGGGCCTGGCGTCGCCGAGAACCCAGAGCAGCACGTCCACATCACCGAAGCCCACGGGTTCAACATTGGCGGCGCGCGCCAGCCGCCCAATTGCATCAATTCACAGCACAGCCACGATACCGCGGAAGTGTTCGTGGTTCACACCGGCCTTTGGCGGTTTACCTTCGGGGAGCATGGCGAGGACGCACAGGTCGAGGCCGGCCCCGGCGACATCGTCTCGTTCCCCATCCACGCTTTTCGCGGTTTCGAGAACATCGGCGACGACACGGCATTCCTGTGGTCCGTCCTCGGGGGCGACGACCCCGGGCGCGTGCTGTGGGCGCCGCAGGTCTTCGAAATGGCCGCCGAGTACGGCCTGGTCCTGCTCGAGAACGGCGCGCTGGTCGATACGACACAGGGGCAGACCCCGCCGCCCGGCGTCGCGCCCATGCCGGTTACCAGCCGCGCGGCGATCGCCAGCCTGCGCAAGATGAGACCAGAGGACGAGGACGAGATAATCGCCCGCGCCCCGGACCACGCCACGCCTGGCGAGAGCCTGGTCATCGGCCAGGGAGGGCAGCTACCGGCGGCCGATGGGTTCACCGTGTCGCGCCTCATACTGGCTGCCAACGAAGCCAACCCATCGTCCGCGCCGGTGAAGCCCGAAGTCGTCTTCGTGCAAAGCGGTTCGGCCTTGGTGCGCACCCCGGATGGGACCGTGAACCTGGGCACGGGCGACACAATGACCGTGCCGTCGCGGCTTGAACGCTCCTACCACGCGCTCGGCACGGGCGCCGAGCTCGTTGTGGTCCGGGGCACCGACTGAATTCGAAGCGGGCTACGCCCAGGCGGGGATGCGGTTACTTGCGATGGCCGCACCTTCGGCCAGCGTAGCGAGCTTGGCCCAGACGATTTCCGGATCGACCGCGCCGAACCCGGCGAAGGTCGAAAAACCGCAGTCCGTGCCGGCGATGACCCTCTCCGGCCCGACCATTCGTGCGTATCGCTCGACACGCTCGGCAACCACTCGCGGGTGCTCGATGAAGTTGGTGGTCGAATCGATCACGCCCGGGATCAGGATCTTGTCCGCCGGCAGCCGGGCCAGATTGGCCTCGAACGCCTCCCAATCGTGCTGGTGGCGGGGGTTGGACGTCTCGAACAGCAGGCCGGCGGGCTTTGTCTGAAGCAGAGTCGGCAGGATCACGCCCATCTCGACATCGCAATGGTGGGGACCCTCGTAGTTGCCCCAGCAGACGTGCATCCGGCACCGCTCGCCCGGCACGTTGCGCAAAGCGTGGTTGAGCACGTCGACATGGCGGCCGATCGCGATGAGGTAGTCCTCGTCCGATCGGTCCTTGAACATCATATGCCGGCCGAGGCCCAAGTCCGGACTGTCGAGCTGGAGGATCAGCCCGGCCGCGACGATCGCTTCATATTCCGGACGCATCGCCTCAGCGAGCGCCTCGAGATAGGCATCGTCATTCGTATAGAAGTCGTTCGGCTGGAAGAGCGCGATGACTCCCGGCGACGCTGCGTTCATGAAGCCTTGGGGATCGCCGTGCGCCGCGCGCGCGGCGGCGAAATGGCGGATATCGTCCTCTAGTGGCGCCAACGTGACGGGCGCCACTTCACTCACGCAGCGCGGCCGGCGGTAGCTTGGAGTGCCCCCTCCCTTCGACTGCCGCTCGAGGAAGCTGGGGAACGCTTCCAGGTCTGCCGGGGCACGGCGGGGGCTGTCGCCCGCAAAGCCACTGACCCGGTCCTTGATGTAGGTCGCGTAGCTGATCTTGCTCATCTCGCCGTCCGACACGATGTCGATCTCCGCCTCGACCTGCCGGCGCACGGTCTCGTGCACCGCTTCTGCCACCACTTTTTCGAAGCGCGCCGTGTCCACAGGTTCCTCGCGTTCCGCAGCGAACAGCAGCTCGGTGAGCTCGGTCCCGCGCGGGAGCGAGCCGACATGAGTGGTCAGTATACGGTTTGGCATTGAGTGTCCTCGGCAAGCCAGCTGATCAGCGTATCGGCAATGGCATCTGATTTTTCGAGTGGCAGCAGGTGCCCCGCGCCCGGTACTTCAGTTAAACGTGCGTTTGGCCCGATCATGTCTGCCCACCGCCGGTGCCATTCGGGCGGGCACAAGCGATCCTCGCTTCCACAAGCGAGCAGCACGGGCATCGTGAAGTCGGGTAGCACCGGCCGCAGATCACCGCGCAACCGCAGCGCTTCGCTTTGCGCGATAAACGCATCGGGCCCCAGCGCGCGCGCCATTTCCATAACCGTATCGAGCAGGGCCCGGTCGCCCCGGTTTTCCTCCGCAAGGTAGTGCGGCTTGAGTTCGTCGGCGACGAGCGTTTCCAGCTGGCCGCCACGCACCGCCTCCTGCTGGCGAGGTCGCACGGCCGCACGCTCCGGAAGGTCCGCCGTGGCGTTGAAGGCGAGCAGCCCGAGAGCCGCCACGCGCTCCGGGGCGCGCCGCGCGAGCTCGGCGGCCACGATCGCGCCCATCGAAAACCCGACCACCGCAGCCGGTCCGTCGATCGTGCGGCCGACCAACTCGGCCATTTCCGCGATCGAGTCCTGATCGAGGCGCGGCGCGTGACAAACGGTGTGCCCGGCTTCCTCCAGCCGCTTCACAACGGGTCGCCACAGCCGGGCGTCGCACATGTTGCCCGGGATCAGCAGGACGGGAGGGATCACCATGCCTAAAAGCGGGGGCTCCATTCGCGCGGCGGGCTTTGCTCGCCGACCACACGCGCCTTTCCGTCCGCACCGAGGCCGATGATCGCGTAGCCGAATGAGGCAGAGCGGCTCGTCTCGTTGCCCATAGTAAAGATTGCCAAGAGCGCCGCGCTACTTTGGGCGTTTCCGAACGCGCGCACCACAAAAGCGCGGACCCTCAAACCACCGGCCCTGCGAACCTCGTCGATGTGGCCCCTGGCCGCCGCCAGAAGGCGCTCGGCGCCTGCCACGTCGAGATCGGGATGGTCTTCAGCCCAGAAGAATACATCCCCGCGCTGCTGGCGCATGTCCGGATCGAACGCGATGTCGATCGCCAGCTCTCCGGGGAAGTCGATCCCGCGACCCACACGCCACATCCGCCCGGCGCGGCCACCGTAGACATCGGCTATCATTGCGTCGTGCTCGCCGATCAGCGCAGCCCCCTGCGAGGTCTCGACTGCCAGCGCATCGTCGCCGGCAAACGGCTTTACGCAGAACGCCGCGAGGATCGATTCGAGGCCGATCAACTCCCCGCGACCCCAGCCGCAGCGGGCGTTGCCCAACAGGCCGTCGTCCGCCGGAGTGTCGCCACGCCCCACGGCCCGCAGATGATCGAGGGTGCTCATGCTCCCAGCCCTCCGGCGATCTGCCGCAACACCGCCACTTCGTCGAACACCGTCAGATCCTCCACGATCTTGCCAGCGCGAAGCCGGTAATGCGACACGGCCAGAAGATAGAGTTCGCGCCCGGAGGCCTCCCCCCACACCCCGGTCGCCTTGTGGGCGCCAGTGAGCGACCAGCGGATCGCGACCGCCGTATCTCCATGCGGCAGCGGGCGCGCCGCGACATGCTCGCAGCGGAAAGCGCGCTGGTGCATCCCGTTGCACAGCTGATTGACGCAGCCGATCCAATATCCGCGGCCGAAACCGTGTCGGCGCGAGGGCCACCGGATCTCGGCGGCAGGCGAGAACATCTGCGCGGCGTCGCCCCACAGGTCCTCGGCGAATGCCGCCCGCAGCATCGCGGCCAGCGGTGCCGCCGGGTGCCCTTCCTCAATTTCTACATCGGGTTCGTTGCGGGTGGCGGCGATCGCTTCGGCGCGCCATCTGTGGCGCGATTGGTCGCCCTCGCGATCCAATTCGGCCGCGGCCTCGGCCATCGCGCGCGGATCGGCACCGACCTGCCACATGGCCACCGCGTTGTCGCGCACCAGCCATTCCTCGACGATACGGTTGGCGACGCACTTGCAGTCCGCGATCGTCGAAACGCCGGTGCCGCGCATGGTCGCTTTACCGACCAGCGGCTCATCGCCGAAGTGAGTCGAGCGACTCGCGATCTTGTGTGAGCTGTAGAATACCCCGGGCGCGTCCTCGCTCCACACGACATCTTCAGCCAGGACTACCCGGTCTGCGTAGCTGGCCAGCGAGGTCACCGTATTCTGCGTCACCACCTCAGCCCCAACCGAGGGGCCGGCGAGCGTGTGCATGACGCAATCATCGCTGTAGTGGGAGCGGCACAGGCCGACGTTCTTCTCTTCCCAGATGCGGTGGGTGCAGCGCACGATGTAATCGACGAAATCGCGGTAAACGGGCTCGAAGCCGTCGAGCTTCTGGCGCGCCGGACCCTCCTCGAGCTGCTCGCGCATCGGCCGCCCGACAGGGGACAGCACCTGCGGATCCTGATCCCAGGGCATCAGCAGTACGCCTGCGCCAAAACACCGATTTCGTCGAACAGCATCCATTCCTCCACGACCTTGCCCCCCGCTATGCGCAGGTGGCTCATTCCCATCATGAAAACCGGTTTACCCGCCGGGCATTCGCCCAGCACGCCCCCCGGCGCGCTGCGCCCCTCCAGCACCCAGCGCACTGCCACGATCACGCCGTCGGCCTCCTCGGTCCAGCAGACATGCTCGACCCGCATGACGCCGTCGGGAATTGCGGCGAGCACATGCAGCACTAGCGACTGGTAATTACGCAGCCCTTGTGCGGTTCGTCCGCCGCCGGCGTGCGCGATTACATCGTCGGCGTAGGCGCGTGGCAGCCAGTCGAGCCGCCGCAAGTTCCACACGTCGTGGAACAGCGCGTGCGCCCAGTCTGCGAGCGTGGTCTCATCCAGCTCCAGCCGTGTGCGCGGAGCCTGTCCGTCGAGCCGGGTGCCGGGAGAGACGACGAATGTCTCCGCCATGCCGGCTTCGGCAGCCTTGCGCGCAATGACGTGGGGGTCGTAGCCCAGTTGCCTGACCGCGGCTCCGTTGTCGCGCACCAGCCATTCTGTGTGGATGCGGTTGTCCTTGCTGATGCAGTCGGCGACGAAGCGGATGGAGGTGCGCCGGTTAGTCCCGGGCCCCCACGCGGTCCGGCCGACGTTGGTCGAGCGGCTGTGGCCGAGGTGCGATGTGTAAAACCCCTGGTCCTCGTCGCCGCTCCAGGCGACCGCCAGATGATGAATCTCGCCATCCGGGTAGGCATTGAGCGTAGTGACGGTGGAGGCGATCACCTCCTCGACCGAGCGGACGATACCGTACGAGGAATAGACCGTGCAGCTCGCGTCGTAGGTATCGTAGATGTAGCCCACCGCACGATCCATCCAGATCTCGTCGGTGATCCGCACGACATAGTCGACGATGTCGGGGAAGCGATCCTCGAAGCCTCGCATCGGCTGGGTGCGTTCGCCGGGCGGCTGGCGCAAGGCGCGTGCGTCCTGCTGGCGCAGGAGGGTGACCGCGGGTCGCTGCGGCAACACGAACGGAAGTGTCTGGTCGGTCATCAGGCGGTCTCCAGCAGAGCAATGCGCAGCGTGTCGCCCTCCGACACCGAGAGCAACCGCGCCGTCGCCGGATCAAGCGTGACGCGCTCGCCTCTTGCCTGTGCCGTGCCGCGCGCGAGGCGGAACTCGCTGCCAAACCCGGTCGCAATCAGGGCGCGCGAGCCGCCTTCGCCCTCCTCGAAGAACGCTGCTTCGCACGAATGCGCGACGGTGCGCACCGAGTCGATCGGCGCCACCAGCGTCGGCCCGCCGTCGAAAATATCGACGTAGCCCTCGTCACGGAAGCCTTCGGCGAGCAGCATCGCGTGCGCCGGCCGGCCGTCGTTGTGTGGCCGTCCCAGCGCCGCCTGCGCTTCCGCCGGCAGCATCGAGATATAGATCGGGTACCGCGGGCCGAGATCGGCGATGAACTGGTTCCCGTGGATGGCCCCCGTGCGGTCGGCCTCTTCGAACTCCATGTCGTAGAAGTGCCGACCGATCGCCTCCCACACTGGGGAGCCGCCGCTCTCGTCCTGATAGCCGCGCAGCTCGGCGATGACGCGCTCGCCGAACCAGCCACGGTGTGCCGCGATGAACATGTACCGCGCGCGCGCCATCAGCTGCCCGAGCGCCTGGCCGCGCATCGCGGGATCGACGAACAGTCCGCCGACCTCGGTCTCGCCGTCGAAATCATTGACCAGATTGAGCAAGCGTTGCGACTTCGACCGACCGACCGCGCGCGACAGCGACGCCTGCCGCGTGATGCGGTAGCTGTAGAACGGCCACTCAGCGCCCACTCGCGCGAAGATCATGCCGGTTGCGGCGATCCGCCCGGCGAGCTCGGCCACCAGCATGATCGCCGCGCCATCGGCCCGCGCCTGCTGGTCCGACAGCGCCTGTTCGGCCGAGGCGATCCGCCGTTCCAGCGCGTCCCGATCGGGTGGCAGATTGGTCAGTCCGGTCCCGCCGCGGCGCGTCAGCTCGAGGACCGCGTCGAGGTCGTCGGCGCTTACCGGGCGAATGAGTGAACCGTCCCCTTCCATCGCCTCGGTGTAGCGCGGATGCATCCGCAGTCAACCGCGTATCTCCTCACGCAGGCTGGCCGAGAATTTGCTCGACGGCCGCGCGTCCTGCCATTGCCGAGCCGGCCCAATCGGCGCCCGGCGCCCAGGCAATTCGGCCAACGGGATGCTTTGCCAGGTCCGCCGCGGCGATCTGCCCCGGCGCCGCGAAGTAGAACCCCGGGGGAGGGGTGACGAACGCGTGGCCCCAGCGGTTGAGCACCATCCCGGCGATGTCCCGACCGGCATCGAACCCCCCCACTGCGAACATTGTCTCCAGCTGGCGCACGATGCGCTTCTCGTATTCGGCATAGGATGTCGAATAGAGCTCCATTCGCGCGTCAGGGCCTTGCGCCTCGAGTGGCAGGTTGGCCCGCGGGAACGCCACGTACATCGTCATCACGATCGGCTTGTCGGGATGGAACGGTGCTGGCGAGCCCCCGCCCCACACCATCGGCTTGCGAATGTTGCAGTAGAACCCGGTCCCCTCGAACCACCGCGCGGCCGAGATGCCGAGCTTGTCGAGGAATCGCCAGTTGCGCAGCGCCACGTTCACCATCAGCATCGGCGAATAAAGGTAGCAGTCGAACGCCGCGCGGTGAGCTTCGGGGAGGTCCTGGATTATGCGCTTGGCGACCCAGGCCCCGATCCCCAGGACGGCCGCTCCGGCGGTCGCCTTGTGCAGCTTGCCGTCGCGTTCGTAGATGACCTCGACTCGCCCACCGGGAAGGTTGGCGACCCGGATCACCGTCGCCCGCTGGCGAACGCGGCATGCCGCCCCCGGCCGGTCGAGCGCGGCGGGCGCGATGCGCCCGAAGGTCTCGCTGGGGGATCCTTTTCGCGAGAACGCATCTGGCACCGCCGCCCGCACCAGCGCCCGCGCCAGCACTGTGTTGCCCGAAGGGAAGCTGATGAACCGCTCTGCATTGGCTGCCTCGGTGCTGCCGGGCGCATAGCGCTCCAGGCCCGGAAACGACCGCGCCCCATATGCCGAGATCTGCGGCCCGGTGATGCACATGCCTTGGGTGATGTAAGCGAGCGCCTCCGGCGTCGCCTTGAGCTCGCGCGTGGCGAAGTCCGAAAAGCTCATCGCATCGAGCCGCGCCCCCTCCGCTCGGCTCACCGTCCCTGCTCGCTTGCGCACCCGCATCGCGAACAGCGACCGCTTCGTCGCCTCGGAGAAGGGGGCGCGGCGCAGCTCGTCCTGCCAGATGTCTTTCGCCCACCCCCCCTCGCCGAAGAAGTAGCCGACGTTGGCGCTTTGCTCGCCGTAGTAGAGCGGCGATGAAGTCGACGCAGCAAAGGCGACCGCCCGGTTGCCGTCTTCGCGCTCTGCGAATTCGAACTCTCGCGGCAGGCCGAGATCGGCCCAGATTTCGGCGCCGCGGTCCTCCGGCGATTTGGGCAGCACGAAGTTGAGGGAAGCCTGCGAGCTGGCGAGGCGATATCCGTCGATCTCGAACTCGTTGGCCTTGGCGTAGCCGCCAAATATCTCCTGGTTGTCGAGCAGCAGGCAGGTGCCCTGAGGATGATCCTTGCGGAACGCGTGCAGCGCGCCGAGGCCGGCAAAGCCGCCTCCCACGACAATCAGGTCGTAGCGTTCGCCGGTGTCCACCAGGGCGGCCGTGTCCGAGAAGGCCGCGTCGCGGATGCGGTGGCCGGCTTCCATCGTGCGCCAGGTGTTGCCGTTTGAGCCGCTGTATTCGCCCAGCCCACTGGGTCCGTTCCATTCCGCCCCCAGTCCGGACGGGGGCGGCCCGGCAGCGTTGTCGACCGAGGACCCGCACCCGTGCAGCAGAGCAGCGCCGGCGCCAACGAGCGCGCCATTGCAGAAGTCACGCCGGGTCACGCGCGAACCTGTCAGCGGACCGCTGCGGTTCCGTCCGATCACTTGCGCAGCTCCGCGGCATTGGGGACCGGATCCGCGGCGAAGCAGTAGAATAGCCCGTCGCCCCCGGTCTTCTTTAGATCGGTCAGGCTGCAGCCGGTGGTCTGGTGGGCCGAGTTCCACGAGATGCTGAGGCCGATCGTGTCGCGGTCCGAATGGCCGATCTGCGCGCTGCCCTCAGCCCCGGAATACGTCCAGTTGCGGCAGGTCCGATCGAAGCGGTTGTCCGGGTAAGCCCGCCCGTCATCTGTCGACCCGGTCAGGATGTCATGCCGGAGGACGGGGTCGCCCTTGCCGCCGATGCGTTCGCCTCGCTCGGTCAACGCGGAGCCCTGGCTGACGAGATTGCCGGCGCGCGCAAGTTCGGCGTTGTCGCCGTGAAGGTGCGCGAGGTCGCGGGCGATGCGAATGCGCTCCAAGTTGAACCATGGGCCTTTCCCGATCCGCTCGCGGGCGTGGATGGCGCGCGCGCTTGGGGTGGCCTGGGTGCTGAGGTAAGCCCGCCACTGGCGGCCGGGCAGCGCAGCTTCCGCAGCCAGTTGCGCGCAATGCGCATCGGCTCCCCCCAGGCCTCCGAGATTGCCGCCCTCGAGGCCGCGACTCGTGACGAAGAAGCTTGGGTCCCCCTTGGGAACCTGCTCGAAAGGGGGAATGGCGCCTTGGCCGACGGGGGCGGATGCCGCGCACGCGGACAGCGCAGTCAGCGAAACAGCTAGAGCTAACGGGCGAACTTTATCAGAGGGATAAAACGTCACGGACTGCGATCCTTGCAAGAATCCTTGCACCTTCCAGCCTACCGGCTATGCATTCAAAGTCAACGTTCCTCACAGAACGGAGCTAGGAGACTGGCCGTCGGTTTTGAGCCCGCCATTGTTACCGACGCAGTGGTCGACCGGATGGTGTCGCCTGCGGACGTACTCGAGGTCATCGCCGGCGCATTTGTCGATCCGCCGATAGCGCCGCCGCGCGCCATAGCCTCGTGCCGTGGCGATGGCGTCGCGCGCACCTTGCTGGCCATGCCCGCGCTACGGCCGGGAGGGATTGCGATCGTCAAGGTCGTCCATTCCGCTTGCGGCGGGCTGAACAGCCATCTCCTTGCATTCGACACCTGCGGCACATTGCTCGCCGTTGTCGAGGCACACCGGCTGACCGCGCTGCGCACCGCCGCTGCTTCGGTGCTCGCGGCACGGACGCTCCGGGTGGGCGGCGCGCGCTCGCTTGCGGTGCTAGGAGCGGGACGGCAGGCGCGTGCGCACGTCGAAGCCTACGCCGCGGCCTTTCCGATCGAGAAGATCGCGATCTGGGCTCGGCGCAACGACGCCGCACGCGAACTTGCTGCGTTTGCCGCGGATCACGTCGCCGCGGTGCGGGTCGAATCATCCCCCGCCGAGGCCGCGGCCAACGCCGACATCGTCGCCTGCGCTACACCGTCGACGAACCCACTAGTGACGGGCGACATGATCGGCCCGCGCACCCACGTCGATCTGGTCGGCGGCTTTCGGCCCGACATGCGCGAAGTGGATGATACATTGATGTGTCGAGCCTCGATCGTCGCCGATACTGCCGCCGCGCTCACGGAGGCGGGCGATCTGGTCCAACCGCTCGCGGCTGGGGTGATCACCCGCGATCAGATTGTCCTCCTGAAGGACATCCTCGCCGGCCGGGTCCCGGCCCCATGCCGCGAGGTGACCGTGTTCAAATCGGTCGGCCACGCTGCCGAAGATCTCGTCGTCATGGAATTGCTGCTCGCCGGGCTGGGGCTGGTAGCGAACGCACTTTCGCAACATGAGATTCTGGAAGGGGTAGCTTCCCATGCGTGATGCAACTCCCCGCCTGCGGGCGGAAGATATCTCTCTCAACCGGCGCACGATCGCCTTCGTGCTGCTGATGGTGTTCGAATTCTTCTACGGCTGGTCGTGGAACACGGTCGACGTGCTGCGGCCCCAAATCCGCGAAGAGCTCGGACTCACGCTGACCCAGGCCGGATCGGCCTACACCGCCCAAAGCCTCGGCGCGCTGATCGGATCGGTGACCTTCGGGGTGCTGGCCGATCGTTACGGACGCCGTCCGATGCTGATCGCGATCATCATCGGCACGTCGGTAGCGGCCGCCGCGGGTGCTTATGTTGCCTCGTACGAAATGCTGCTCGGCCAGCGGTTCATCCTAGGGCTGTTCCTCGGCGGGAATTTTCCGGTTCTGATCGGAACCTACATGGGCCTGTTCTCGAGCCGGGTGCGGGGGAAGCTCGCCAGCATCGGACAGGGTACGTACAACGTATCGGTGATCGCCCTGGGGGCGGCGTATGGCATGTTTGCCGAACGCAGTGACTGGCAGCTGCTCCTGCTGATCGGCTCCGTGCCCTCAATGATCCTCGCTCCGCTGATCTTCTGGCTGATCCCCGACGACCGCAAGATGACCGCGTTCGGCGCCGATCCGAACGAGCCCAAGAACGAACGGATGCCGCTGTTCGAGCTGTTCTCGCCGGCGCTACGGCGCACGACGTGGCTGCTGTTCGCGCTCGTGGCGCTCAACTTCTTTGCCTACCAGGCCTTCGCCGGGTGGACGACCACCTTCCTTAAGGACGAACAGGGCCTCTCGTCCGAAACGATCGGCTGGATCATCTCGACCCAATTCACCGGTGCGTTGATCGGCGGGTTCTTCTGGGGCTGGTTCAGCGACCGCTTCGGCCGTCGGCCTACCGGCATCGGCTTTGCGCTCGGCGCTCTGTCGGTGCTCGCTTACGTGACCATCGCGCAAACGCCGACCGCGTTTGCGATCGCCGGCTTCTGCTGGGGCTTCGCCATCACCGCATCGGTTGCGTGGGCGCCGTGGATGTCGGAGTTGTATCCGATGCGAGTGCGATCTTCGGCGATGTCGATCTTCAACTGGGGCCGGATCATATCGATGACCGCCCCGCTCTTGACGGGTGAGATCGCGGCGAACTTCGGCCTCAAGACGGCGATGTCGCTCGGCATCGTTGGTTTCGGCCTCGGCGCACTGGTGTGGTTCGCGCTTCCGGAAACGGTTTCGCGGCGCAAGCCAGCGACCCAGTAAGAAAAACGGACGGGAGAGAGAACTTGGCGAGCCAGAACCGACACGTCGCCGCCGAGGGCGATGCGCCCCCGCTGCGGGTCCAGGACAAAGTCGCCTACGGCCTCGGCAGCACCGCCGAAGCGCTGGTGTTCACCGCGACGTCCAGCTTCACGCTGTTGTTCTACAACCAGGTGCGTGGGCTCGACGCCGGCCTAGTCGGCACCGCGCTGGCCGTCGGCCTGCTCGTCAACGCCTTCGTCGATCCGATGGTGGGGTCGTGGTCGGACCGAACGCGCAGCAAGTGGGGGCGGCGGCACCCCTTTATGTTCGGCGCGATCCTGCCCGCGGCGGTGCTGTTCTACGCCCTCTACAATCCGCCAGATCTCTCGCCTACCTGGCAGCTCATCTGGCTTGGCATCACCAACACTCTGCTGCTCCAGGTGATGACGGTCTACCACACCCCGCACCTCGCGCTGGGGGGCGAAATGTCGACCGACTACCTCGGCCGAACGAGCGTGATGGCCTACAACACGTTCTGCCTGTGGCTCGGGGACACGATTGGCTGGTTGCTGGCGTTCCGGGTGATCTTCGCGGCGAGCGACGAGTTCCCCAACGGGGCGCTCGATCCCACGCGCTACCCAATGTTCTCGATCACCATCGCGGTACTGATCGTGCTGATCCTGGGCTATTCGAGCTGGTCGACAATGAACCGCATCCCCTATCTGCCCCAGCCGCGCGCTGAGCAGAAAAGCTTTGGACCGCGCGAGCTGTGGCGCGACATCCGCCAGGCGCTGAGCAACCGAAACTACGTCGTCCTGTTGATTGGCCTGTTCTTCCTGTCGATGATGACCGGGGTGCGGATCGGCCTGTGGCTGTACACCGCGACTTATTTCTGGGAGCTCGACAACAACCAGATCAGCTTCTTCGTGATCGGCAGCTTCAGCGGCTATCTGTTCGCGGCTTTCGTGGTGAAGCGTCTGCACGCCAAGCTCGACAAACGCTGGACCGGCGCGCTGGCGCTGGCCTTGTATAGTGCGGGTCCGGCGATCCCGCTGGCCCTCGGCTATTTTGGGGTCCTGAGCGCCGAGACCGAGGGCATCCTGTGGATCCTGATTGCCTTCTCTGTGCTCCAGCACGCGCCCTACAGCCTGATGCAGACTACGGTAACATCCGCGCTGGCAGACATCGCCGACGAGAACGAACTCAGGTACGGCGTGCGCCAGGAGGGAGTACTCTACGCCACGCGAACGTTCTTCCAGAGGGTCGATCAGGCGCTTGGCACCGCGCTTGCCGGATGGGTGCTGAATACGATCGCCTTTCCGACCAACGCCAAGCCCGGCGAGGTTTCGAACGAGGTCCTAATGGCGCTGGCCGCGGCCTTCGCCTTGTCGGCCATTCCGGGTCTAATCGCGGGCATCTTCTACGGGATGCTGCGGGTCACGCGGGAGACCTACGATGTAACGCGCGCCGCGCTCGACGAAAGAGCCGCGGCGTTGAAGGCAGGGTCCTAGCGTCTTGGCCGAGCGGTCGGCGCCCGTGTCGTCGCTAAACGAGGGCGCCGACGGCGGGGCATGTCTGGTGCTCAGCTTCAGCGCCCCGGACCAGCCGGGCATCGTCGCGCGCGTCTCATCGTGCGTGGCGGCGTTGGGCTGCGACATCCGCGATGCCCAAGTGCACGGGGATGCCGCCAGCGGCCTGTTCTTCGTGCGCCTGGTTCTCGTCACGCCGGTCGACCGGGACGAAGTGGCTGCAGCGCTAGGTCCGGTCGCCCGCTCGCTCCAGCTGGAATGGCGGCTCGAGTCGCGGGGCCGCAAGGTGCCCACGGTCATCGCGGTTTCCCGCTTCGGGCACTGCCTGACTGATCTGATCCACAGAACCGATATCGGGATGCTGCCGATCGTGATCACCGGCGTGGTGTCGAACCATGAGATCATGCGCGACCAAGTCGAATGGCATGGCTTGCCGTTTCATCGCCTACCCAGCGGCGCGGACAAGCCAGCGCAGGAAGATCGCATCCGCGAGGTCATGCAAGGAAGCGGGGCGGAACTGCTGGTTTTGGCGCGTTACATGCAAGTACTGTCCGCCGATCTTGCCGACGAGCTGCGCGGAAGGTGCATCAACATCCACCACAGCTTCCTGCCGAGCTTCGCTGGAGCAAAGCCGTATCACCAAGCGCACGAGCGGGGGGTGAAGATCATCGGGGCGACCGCGCACTATGTGACCGCCGATCTCGACGAAGGACCGATCATCGAGCAGGACGTCCGGCGGGTGACCCACGCCTCGAGCCCCGAGGCGATGGTGGCCGCCGGGCGCGAGGTCGAAGCGTCGGTGCTGGCCCGCGCCGTTCAATGGCACGCCGAGCAGCGTGTGTTCCTCGACGGCAACCGGACGGTGGTGCTGGCCTGATCAGCCCCCGCCGGAGTGGACCGCTTCCATTCGCCTGAGCACATCGAGCCCCTGCAGGTTTAGGAAGTGCAGGATGTCGATGAAAATCCAGTTTTCGGCCAGCTTGCCATCTTCAACGCGGTACATATCGATGACCCGCATGTCGGCCACGCCGGGGCCCGCCGTCATTCCGAGGTATCCACCGGCATTGCGCAAGGTCAGATTCGCCCAGCCGAAGAACCCGCCAAAGTCGCGCTCCGCGACCTTGGCAATGTGACCGTTGAACTTGTAATCGACCAGAGCATCCCGGAACGGAAAGCTGTGCTGCCGGAGATACCGCTCGATGGTGTAGGTGGCGCCAATTCCCGCCGGACCCCACCAGATCATGTCGTCGTGCCAATCTTGGGCCAGACGCCACGCCGGGTCTTCTTCCCGGGTCCGCACCTTCATGCCGTTTAGCATGCCGTTGATCACCGCGAGGGCGTTTGCGCTTCGGGCCGGATCCTGCCTTTCGTAGCACAACCCGTCGTGCGTTCGCGGGCCGGGCTGAACAAGCATGGCCCCGGTCTGCGGTGGGAGCGGGTTCTGCCCGGCTTGCATCATCAGGTGGAGGATGTCGCAGAACATGGCCGTTTCGACGATCTTCCCATCCTCGACGCGATTGAACTCGCAATAGCGCAGCATGCCGATGCGATGGGTTGGACGGATACCGAGCCAGGGTTCGTCGAACAGGCCCATCAAATGGCCCATCTCCACGACCCAGGTGCCCTGGAAACCGTCAATCTCGTTCAGTCCGGCGATAAAGATGTCAGGGCGACGCTGAAGGTGTTTCAGCGCGCCGCGTAACGGGGTCCAGAAAGACCCGGTGACCGCTTCAACTCCGTGCTGCTCGTGGAAGGGGTGCATGCCCCGCCAGTGCCAGTCTGCAGACACGAAACCCATGAGGGCCTTGTCGATCGTTTCCGGGGTAGAGCGATCAAGGGCGTCGTGAAACGCCCGCACCACGACCTTCTCTGCCTGGAAATCGTCTTTGGTCCACTGCATCGCGCCACACCTCCGCGGGCAACCGTATAGCATCTGCATTCGCAGTCAATCATGTGTGGATCGCGGTGGCGCCGGACTTGAACATGGCATACCGCGCCCTCTCGCTGTCCGCGCCGGGCAGCTGATTGGGCAAGCCGGTCGTGGCTCGCACAGGTCGCGAGGACCTTTCGTGCAGTCGCCGACAAGCGCGGTGGCTTCCTCCGTCGGGATTATCTTGATGTCGGCTGTCGCGGCCTCACCAAACATGGCGGTGAGAAGGTGGTCAGCACGTAGTCAGCCTGCTTGGATATTCGCCTCGACTAGTTGCGCAAGGTCATCGAAGATCAGATTAGCAGCCGCCACACAGAGCTCGGCTTCAGCCAGGAAGAGATCGCCGAGCGTGCGTGTGTCCACCTACCCAGGCGTAGCCGAGCGAGGCGAGGTCATCATCTCGGTCAACGACATAGCCCGGATCAGCGCCGCACTCGGGGTCGCGGCCGCAAAGCTGCTTGAGGTCTAAAGGCCGCGCCATTTCGCTGGCAGCCAGCTCGCTCAAGATTTGAATTGCTGATCAGTGCCGGGTTCGGGGCGATGTGCCATCAACGGTAGGTGTACCACGGTAAAAATTGTGTCCCGGATGCCGGCGGGTGCCAAGTTAGCAAATTTGGCGCGATTGAAGTCCGGAAATTCTGGAAATCGCGCGATGTCATCACAAACCGACCCTAAGACTGACCCCAAGCCATAACGCGGATGCAGGCACATCCAGGCCCGTTCAGGCGCATCCAGCCCACTCAACTTCATGAGGAAAGGCGCCGGGCGAGCCCAGTTCTGCGTAGTTTCTGGCGGAGAGGGTGTCTGCTCCGAGATTTGCCTATGTCATTGTCTGCGCTTACTTTTCCAAAGCCGCTTTTGAGCGGTCCCCACAGTACTCCCCACACCCTTGGTGCGATGAACAGAAGAGGCATCAGATTCTGGGGGAATTCTGTTTTTTTAACAGACACTTCGGGAATGTGGCTTTCCGAAAAAGCCCGGAAAAGGCCCGCAGAAAGCCAGTAACGTATTGGTTCGATGCCTTTTTAGGGACTCGGCACCCAATTTTGGCCCCCTCTGCCGGCGATCGATAAAACTCGCTTTGCGCCCTTAGCGGGCAGCGTGCCCTATCCCATCAAGTGGGTAAACGCACACTCGTTTCGAGATTGGTCGAAATATAACTTGACCGCTGCGATTACCGGCAATATTTCGATCCTCATGGAAATGAGTTCATCCGCTGCCGTCGAGGCGCTTGGCGCCCTTGCGCAGGAGCATCGCCTGGCATTGTTTCGCTTGCTGGTTCAGGCCGGCGATGACGGTATGCCCGCGGGCGCCATTGCCGAGACACTCGGTGTCCCCAATTCGTCCCTGTCGTTCCATCTGGCGCACCTCACGCGCGCAGAGCTGATCCAGCAGCGGCGGCAGGGACGCTCGCTCATCTACACGGCCGACTATGCGGCGATGAGCGCGCTGGTCGCCTACCTCATGGAGAATTGCTGCGGCGGTGCGGCCTGCGCGCCGGCGGCACAATGCGGCGAGGATGCCGCGCAGCCTCAGGAAAGGATTTCCGCATGAAGCGTCTGCATGTCCACGTCGGCGTCACCGATCTGAGCACGTCCATCGGGTTCTACTCGACCCTGTTTGGGGCGGAGCCGACCGTGACGAAGGATGATTATGCCAAGTGGATGCTGGAGGACCCCCGCGTCAATTTCGCGATCTCCTCGGGCAACCACGCTGCCAAAGGCATCGAGCATCTCGGCATCCAGGTCGAAAACGGCGAGGAACTGACCGAGGTTTATGATCGGCTCAAGGCAGCCGATCGTCCTGTACTGGAGGAAGGCGCGACCACCTGTTGCTACGCCAAGTCGGAAAAGAGCTGGATTGCCGATCCGGACGGCATCGTCTGGGAAGCCTTTCTCACCAATGGCGACGCCACAATCTACGGCGATAGCCCCGCACTGGCGGCTCTTTCCACCAATGCCGCCGATGGCGCATGCTGCGCTCCCACCGTGCCCGCTCAAACGGCGAGCTGCTGCGGATGAGCGTCACCTTCTACCACAACCCGGCTTGCGGGACGTCGCGCAACACGTTGGCGCTGATCCGCGCGACGGGGACCGAGCCTCAAGTGATCCACTATCTGGAGACCCCGCCAAGCCGGGAGGAACTGGTTTCGCTTATTCGGCGCATGGGCATCGGCCCGCGCGATCTCCTTCGCGAAAGAGGCACGCCCTACGTGGAGCTTGGGCTTGCGGAGCCGTCGCTCACGGACGATCAACTCATCGATGCGATGATAGAGCACCCAGTCCTGATCAACCGTCCGATCGTGGTGGGCCCGAATGGCGCAAAGCTCTGTCGGCCGTCCGAAGAGGTTCTCTCGGTCCTCGATCGGACACTCGACGCGGTTTTCGTGAAGGAAGACGGGGAGGTTGTGCCCGCCAATGGCTGATGCTGGATTGGCGGCGCGGCCCGCAATGTCGATGTTCGAGCGGCATCTTTCGGTATGGGTGCTGCTCTGCATCGGGGTCGGCATCGCTCTCGGGGCGGCCGTTCCGGGCGCCTTCGCGGCGATAGCCGCTGCGGAGATCGCGCGGGTCAACCTGCCCGTCGCGGTGCTCATCTGGCTGATGATCA